>JAKPQA010000273.1 GCA_029547025.1 Armatimonadota bacterium | reverse complement strand
GGCGGTGGCGGCGGTGGCGGCATCGTCAGTAAGATGATGGAGTCCCTGGGAGACAGTGGTATCTCCGGGCTCATGTCGGGCCTCAACAGCTCCACGGCCACCGGCTTCGGCGCCATCGCCGAGGGCATCACCGCCTTGTTGATGAAGCCCATCCAGCTGGCCTACAACCGGGTGGAGGATAACCGGGACGCAGCGCTCACGATGAGTGAGTACCTCGGCCCGACCGCCAACCGCATGGGGCGCAAGGGCCAGGACCGCATCGAAGAGCTGATCGGCATCCTGAGCGAGTCCATCCCCATCCGTGGGTCGATGAAGGGCATCCTCGGCGCTACCGACCAAGCGTCCCGGATGGGCTTCACCATTGACGACAAGTCGGGCCGCTCCGGCGGCTTCTTCGGCGCTGCCCGCCAGTTCCAGATGATGAACCCCTCGGTGGCCGCCCCGGACATCGTGATGGGGCTCGGCAACCAGATGAGCAAGGGCGTGCAGCGTCAGGTCATGCTGACCGGCGGCGCCTTCTCCATGCAGAGTTCCGGGGGCGGGACGAAGACGCTCCAGCAGTGGGCCGAGGGCATCCTGCGCTTCTTCGAGGGCCAGCGCCCCGGCGCCAAGCGGGGGAAGGCGTTCACGAAGGAGGAGCTGGAGACCCAGCACTTCCCGGGCTCCAACATCGACGCATGGTTCCGGACCAATCAGGTCGAGGAGTACATGCAGGACGCCTTCTGGCAGTACGCCATGACGAAGGCGGCCTACTCGGGCAGCTCCCAGGGTCAGGTGGACTTCGACACGATGTTCGGCGCCCCCTCCGGCGGCTCTGGCGGCCCGGGGAACAACAACATCGCCATGGAGCGCCTGCGGGGCTTCAGCAACAAGGCTCGCCGTGACTTCACCCTGGCGTCCTCGGAGAACGTCCTCGGCGGCGGCTCGATGTACAAGCACTACGCCACCCGGGAGCGTACCGACGCTGGGTTCCAGACGTTCCTGAGCCAGTCCCTCGACTCGATGCTTGGGCAGATTGCTGGCTGGCTCGGTCAGGCGATGGACAAGGTCCCCACGCCCATCGCCGACATGCTCTACAAGCTCCTCACGCACACCGGCCCGTCGGTCGTGGGTGCTACGACGCAGGCGCTGACGGGCATGAGTGTCGCTGGGTTCAGTCTTGGTGGCGGTGACCCCGGCTACGTGGGTACAGGCGGCACGGCGTCCTTCGGGGACGCTCGTGGTGGTGCAGGCAGCTACGGCCCAACCGGCAGCGGTATGTCACACCTCACGCCGTCGATGCAGGGGCGCCTCAGCGCCATGATGCGGGACAACCCGCAGATCCAGATCGTCAGCGGCCATCGTGACGGGGGCACCCAGGAGCGCCTGCGCCGCAAGGGCGTAGGCAACCTCGCCCCCACCGGCCAGAGCAGCCACAGCCAGGGCATCAGTGCTGACCTCGGCCCCTCCAGCCAGCACGACTGGATCGCCAAGAACGCCCACAAGTACGGGCTCGACTCGGCTTCTCACCATGGAGAGAAGTGGCATGTCGGCATGCCCGGCACGGTGCCGGTGTTCGGCAACAAGGGCGCCCGTATCGGGGGTATCGGCGACCCCGGGGACAGCCTCGACGACGCCACGAAGCGGAGGTTGGTCTCTGAGGCTGCGGCCGCCAAGGGCTCTGCCCTGACCGCTGACGAGAAGAAGCGACTCTTCGAGCAGGCCGACGCCATGGTGTCCGGTGGGGGTGGTGCTTCGATCGGCAGCATCCTGGGCGCAGGCATCGGCGGGATTCTGTTCGGGGCGTCTGGGACCCAGGTGGGTGCTCAGGTCGGTGGGGCTGCGTCCGACGTGGCAGGTGCCGCTGTGGATGCAGCGGCGAAAGGTGTCGAGTGGATGTCGGCCATCGCTGCGCTGGTGGGTGGAAACTTCAGCCCTCTCATGGCCAAGATCCAGGAAAGCAACCCCATCGGGACACTGGGCAAGGGCCTGTTCTCGCTCCTCTCGTCCAAGTTCCCGGGCATGGAGCAGTTCAACCCGTTCACCGGCGTCTACGGCGCCTCCGGCGGCCAGGGCGTCGAGGTGGAGGGCAGCGCTGGTAGCTTCTGGAAGGACCCCAGCAGCTCCGGTGGAGGCTTCATGAGTGGGGCCGTCTCCAGGGCGGCAGCGGCGGCAGCGGCGGCTGGGAATGGTGGTGTCACTGTTGGTCAGAACTTCGCCGGAGGAGCCACGGGGTCGGCCAAGCAGATCGCCCTCGCCAAGCTCCAGGCCAAGGGATGGGGCCAGTACTGGGACGCCCTCGACCAGCTCGTCATGCACGAGTCGGGGTGGAACCCCACGGCCCAGAACCCCTCCTCGTCGGCCTATGGGCTGTTCCAGTTCATGGACAAGTCCCGTGGTGGCAAGAACGACACCTGGGCGAGCGTCGGCGGATCGAAGACCTCAGACCCCTCGTTGCAGATCGACTACGGCCTCAAGTACATCGAACAGCGGTACGGCAACCCTCAGAAGGCGTGGGATTTCTGGCAACGCCAGAGCCCGCATTGGTACGAGATGGGAGGGACACACTTCAACGGGCCGCAGATCATCGGTGTCGGCGAAGGCCCCGAGGTCACTATCCCGCTGAACCGCCCCGACCGCCTCAAGTCGTTGACCGACGCCTACATCCGCCCGAACTACCCCGGCGGCCTGGAGACGGGTGCAGCCGCTGGAGTGGCCCAGACCAAGATCGAAGTCCATATGCCTATCGAGCTGAAGGTGCAGGTCACCGGCAACGCCAGCTCGGGCGACCTCCGTGAAGTGAGTAGGGTGTTGGCCACCCAGGTTGAGCAGGATCTGGCCGATGTCATTGCGAGGCACGCATGAGGGTCATGAACCGCTACGTCCCCTCGGGGGTGTCGAGCAGTCCTGTCGGGCTGTCCTCGTTCGGCACCGTCGGCGGGATGATCGGCTCCAGCTCGCCGACAGTGAGTACCTCTTCTCGGCACCGGCAGCAGCAGGAGGTCGCCACCTTCATCGAGGAGTTCGGCCGGGCCAACCTGCCGTTCGAGACGAGCACGGGCGGCAGCCTGCTCCCCGGCGACCGCCAGCCCATCCAGCGTGGGTTCGTGCGCCGGGCGGCTCGCAACCCCGCCAACCCGCTGAGTGATATGTCCCTCCGGTTCATGTACAACCCGGAGAAGATCACTCGCCAGTACGCCAGCTACCTGGAGCAGGCGGCGATCGACCCCTTCAACACCGTGTTCCAGAGCGGCAACCTCGTGGCGCCGCCCTCGATCATCGAGTTCAGCTTCAGCCTGGTGTTCGACCGCCAGGTGGAGGCGACGGCCCGAGGCCCCTGGACGAACAAGGCCGATTGGGCCAACGTCGGCGTGCTCCACGACATGGCCTTCTTCGACGCCGTGCTCCGCAACGTCCCCCCGGGCGGCACCCCGAACACCGTGCCCGACAACGGCGTCATGATGGTGAATCCTGAGGATGTCACTGTCGTGTTCAGCAAGGACCTCACGGTCCAGGGCAAGCCCACCAACAGCCAGGTGCGCTTCACGAAGTTCCTCCACAACATGGTGCCGGTCCGTTGCGAGATGGATATCACCCTCCTGATCAACTACTTCGGCCCGCTCCGGGAGCCGTTCGGGCTCGACGCTCGCCAGCAGATCGCCGCCTACCAGGCACTCATCCCCTACGACACGACGCTCGGTGACGGCCTGGCCAACACCCGCTCCGTGGAGGAGGCCGTCCGGGTCTTCCGGAGCAGCGGCTCGGCGGCGAACCTCCTGGCGTCGGCCGTGAACACGAGCGTGAGCCAGGCGACCCCCTGGTGGAACGGCTCATCGTCCAGCACCTCGTCCGGCGGCGTGGCCAACACGCTCCAGATGACGACCCCGGTGAACAACACCATCGCCTCCAACGCCCTGATGGCGGCCCAGCAGCTGTTCGCTCAGTCGGGCGGCCCTCGCTACGACCAGGGGCGCCGGACCCAGCACGGGGCGGGGAAGCCCACGCCGTGGTATTGGGACTGCTCCAGCTTCATCTGGAAGGCGTTCCAGACGATCGGCGCCCAGGGCATCTTCGGGAAGTCCACCTACCCGACCACGGCCACCATGCTCGACTTCTGGAACAGCTCGGGGTGGACGACGGTCCAGAAGGTGCTGACCTGGCAGAGCACCTCGGGTGTCGCCGACCGCCTCACCCTGCTGGCCAAGCCCGGCGACCTGCTGTTCCGCCGCTCCGGCGGTGATGGACATATCGCTATGGTGGTGTCGGTCAGCCCCGGCCGGATCCGCACCATCGAGGCTCGGGGCAAGTCGGTCTCGCCCCAGGCTGGGGAGTTCGACAAGTCGGCCACCTCGGTGGCGTCCAGCTTCAACTACCTCCTCCGGCCCGCCCTGGCCGGTGCGCAGGGCATCGGGGGTGGGAAGTGAACATCAACAACCTCAGCCAGCGCCAGTTCCCCGACGCCCTCCCGGCGACGATGACGGCCGCTCAGCTGCGCCACACGGCGTCGCTGGAGCAGGACGAGTCCAAGTACGCCGGAGCCCCACACATGTGGCGGGTCAAGCTCGGCCAGACCCCCGTGGACATGGTGAAGTCCATCGCCACCAAGGGGGCTACGCACCCGGTGAAGCTCCGACGTGAGGGCCGCCTCGGCGAGCACGCCATCCAGGACGGCCACCACAACATCGCCGCCGCCTTCGAGATCGACCCGCAGATGCAGCTGCCGGTCGAGTGGGAGGAACGATGAGCCTCAACCCCCAGCAGTTCCAGCAGCTCGACATGTTCCGGCCCGCCCGGGATCTTGTGGATCCTGCCAAGATTCAGATCGGCGATGCCTACCAGACCAAGGGCGACATCGGCGCACTGGCTGAACAGAAGGTAGCTGTGGCGGGCTCGACCGGGCTATACAAGGGCATCGCTCACGAAGGGGTCAAGGAGCCTGTGGGTGTGTATCACCTCAGCGGCTGGCCGGAGCACGAAGGTGCTACCTTCCGCAATGGTGAGTTCCTGCGCAACGGCCACCATCGGGCCTTCACGGCCAACGACATCGACCCTGATACTGAAGTGCCCGTCAACCACAACGACCTCCCGTACAAGTAGGCGCCATGGCCCTCTCCGCTGAGTCCCGCTACCAGGAGGCCGATCGGGTCTTCACCACGACACACACCTACTCCGAGCGCCGCCAGATCGACCTCAACGACGCAGGCGAGCCCCTGCTCACGGTGCGTGACACCCTCTACCGCACGCTGGTCTCCTCGACGGCCGACACCGACGTGCCCGACGAGATCTTGGCCCGGGAGGGTGACTCCCTCCAGCTCCTCGCCACGACGCTCCTCGGCGACCCCGGGCGCTGGTGGGAGCTGGCCGACGCCAACCCGCAGGTCCGCTACCCCTTCGACCTGAAGATGGGTGACATCCTGGTGGTGCCTGAGTGAGCACCGTCTCCGCTTCCCAGCAGCAGCTCCCCGTCTCAGGCATCCTGGTCGGGGGCGCAGCCGTGTCCGGGTGGACGCCTCGGGAGCTGGAGATCGACACCGTGGAGGGCAAGCACGACGTGCTCACCATGAAGGTGCTCGTGGCCGAGAAGGACCCGGCACGCTGGAGGGACAGCCCGATCGCCTTCAGCTGGGGCACCCGCAGCTCCGGCGTCGGCAACTTCAACGGCTACGTGAGCGCCGTGGAGAAGGCCCAGGACTTCCAGAAGAACCCGCTGGTGACCCTCACGCTGATGTCGGCCTCGTGGAAGATGACCGGCGGCGACCCTCGCTTCTGGGCCTCGCAGACCACCGAGGCCATCGCCAAGAGCGTGGCGGCACCTCACCGGCTCGCCGTCGTCGCCGACCCCAACGACTACCTGTGGCCCGCCTTCAGCCAGACCACCGAGTCGGATTGGGGCACCATCGTCAAGGCGGCCCACGGTATCTCCTTCATCGTGGCCGTCTACAATGGCGTCATCCGCCTCATCGACCCGCTCCGCACGCTGAACAAGGGCGAGGCCGTGGTGCGGCTCATGAAGAGCACGAACACCTTCGATGAGAAGGCGCTCCTGATCGACTTCACCCCGCTCGCCACGTCCAAGAGCGACCGCATCTCGCACACCCCGAAGTGGGCCTACCTGACCAGCGCCGGGACCACCCGCAAGGTGAACGAGGACGGCATCCACTTCCACAGCGATGTCTATATCCCCGACGCTGCCCGAGCCCGCATGCAGGCCGAGAGTCTGACCCGCAACGTCGATGCCTGGAACTACCGGGCCACCGCCCGGGTCCGGGGCAATGCCCGCATCAACGTGGGCTCGGTGGTGGAGGTGGTAACCGGCCTCTCGAACACGACGGTGGACACCAACGACGGCATGTGGCTCGTGGTCGGGGCGAAGACGATCCTGTCCGATAGCTCCTATCAGCAGATCCTCATGCTCGTCCGGGACAAGCCCCGACCGGCCACCCAGCTGCGTGCCGAGCCCTTCTGGGGCCGCCAGGCACGCCCGACCCTCCGGCTGTCCGGTGACACCTGGGTGTCCAGCTGGCAGAATGTTGCGTGATGGCTAAGTTCTCCACGATCTCGACCCGACAGGGCAACGTCACAGGCGTCTTCCGGATCCTCGGCGGGCGTGTTCCTGTGACCCAGGACTACGGCCAGATCGTGCGCCAGCAGATCGTGGACGCCCTCGTGACCAACGCCAAGGAGCGGGTCATGCGGCCGGACTACGGCGCCGACATCCAGAGCCTCCTCTTCGACGGCGCCGACTCCCTCGTGCGTGCCGACGTGGCGTCCACGGTCAAGGAGCGCCTGGGCATCCTGGTGCCACGGGCCACGATCAAGAGTGTGACACTCATCACCGAGCCCACCGAGCTGAGCATCCGAGGCATCGACTCCGACGGCAGGAACGTCGTGCTCATCGACGTGCTCTACGCTACGAGGCTGATCGAGCATTCCCTGGCGGTCGTGGTTCAGAACGGAGCAAGCAGTGGCTGACGACACCAGCACCAACCAGATCGTCCTCGACTACACGTCACGGGACTTCGATGCCACCCGTGCGATGCTGGTCGGCATCGGGCAGGGCATCTTCCCCGAGTGGATCACCCTCGGCGAGCCCGGCGACTTCGGCACGCTGCTCCTGGAGCTGTTCGCCCACGCCAGCGACGTGATGCACTTCTACATCGACCGGGTGGGCTCCGAGGCGTTCCTCGGCACCGCCCAGCTGCGCCGGAGCGTGCTCTACATCGCCGACCAGTTCGGCTACACGCCCATCGGCCAGCAGGCCGCCACGGCCATCCTGCGGGTCTCTCTCGGCGCCGACGAGGCCATCTTCACGATCCCCGCAGGGACCCGAGTGAGCAGCTCCGGCGAGATCCAGGCCACGTTCGAGACCGACATGGACCTGACCATCTTCCCGGGCCAGCTCGACATACCCCTCCTGGCCACCGAGGGGCTCACCGTCTCCGGCGCCTCGCTCGGGCTCAGCAAGGGCATCCCCAACGCCGAGTTCATCCTCCCCGACAAGGGTGTCATCTACCGCACGGTCGGCATCCAGACGCTGGAGGCGGGGCAGCTGGTGGACTGGAGCTACGTCGAGAACGTCGTGCTCGCCCGGCCCACTCAGAGCGCCTTCTCCACCTACGTGGACGACGAGGGATTCACGCACGTGATCTTCGGCGACAACGCTGCGGGCCGGATCCCGCCGACCAACGTGGAGATCCGGGCCTCGTACCGCTTCGGCATCGGGGCCAAGGCCAACGAGATCCCGCCCGGCGAGATCAACACCCTGGAGCCATCGGCCCTCACCGGCTCGATCCCGGCCACCCTCAGCGTGTCGAACTACGACCACCCGCTCGGCGGCGCCGACCCCGAGTCCGTGGAGACCATGCGGTTCTCCATCCCCCGCACGAGCAACACCCAGCACCGTGCCGTGACGCTGAACGACTATGTGTCACTCACCATGCAGGTCCCCGGCATCGGCAAGGCCATCGCCTACGGCGAGGTCTACAGCTCGGTGAACGTCCGCATCGCCAACAACTCCGGCATCCTGCCCGACGGCGACAGCGACCTCACCGACGGGCTCACCGAGATGGGCCGCCTGCGTGCGCTCGTCAGCGCCTCGCTGGAGGACAAGAAGCTCCTGGGCTCGCACGTGTTCGTGGAGGACGTGTGGCAGAAGGACAACCAGGGGTGGGAGGATATCGTGATCTCCCTCGACGTTCACGTGGTCCCCGGGTTCAACCGTGCCCAGACCGTGGACCGGGTGCGCACCGCCGTGCTCGCCCTCGTGAACTTCAACGCCGTGGACTTCGGCCAGCGCATCTCCATCGGACAGGTGTACCGGGCCGCCACGGGCGTGGAGGGCGTGGACTACGTGGTGCTCACCGAGATGCACGGCAACACCGTGGAGGCCAACGCCGCCGGGCTCGTGTCCGACGTTCACACCCCCCGGAAGAAGATCCCCCGCATCCGCCCCGAGATCCTCGACGGCAACCTCGTGACGCAGGAGCAGGGCCTCTCCGTGACCGGCTACGGCGGTCTGGTGACCTGATGGCCTCCCCGAGTATCACCCTCACCCTCGACCACGACTCGGTGACGGCGTACCCCGCCGAGCCCGCCCTTGTGGTCGCCACGGCGGTGCCCGTCTTCAGCGATGGCGCCACCCTGGTCAACTACGTCTTCAGCTGGGGCGACGGCTCCCCCGTCGATACCGTCTCGGTCAGCTTCCGGCAGCACCAGTACACCGTCGCCGGGGTGTACACCATCAGCGTCACGGTCACCGACTCGCACGGGCTCCAGGCCACGGCCTCGAAGCTCCTGCGTGTCTACCGAGAGTCCCTGGCGCTGCCCGCCGAGCCCAGCGAGATCCCGCTCCGGCTCCAGCACACCCCACTTGACCCCCGGCGCCCCGCCTTCACGGTACGGCGCCCCTCCGGAACGTCCACGACATGAGCAGCCCCGACAGTTACCAGTGGGGCTATTCCGAGGAGCCCTGGGGAGGTGATCAGGTTCGTGGTGAGTACTCGCCGGAGCGCCAGGAGTGGGTAGAGGCATCGGCGGCCGACAAAGTGGTCCTGCGCCCAGACCTGGACCCCTACGGACCATGGATCCCGCCATCGAACGTGGTGTACCAGACCTACCCGGCGTACCTGCGCTTCCCGCCCGTCCCGGCGGCCGTGGTGGACGCCAGCGAGGCCCTGCTGGAGGTCAACGCCCTGGCGCACCAGCCCGACAAGCTCGGCGCTCTGGCGCTGCGCTGGGGCGTGGACACGGCCGACCTGTCCAAGTTCAGCTGGATGTGTGTCACCCGCTCGGGCTACGGATTCCCGGCCACGCCGAACGACGGCACTCCCATCGTGCTGCGCCGCCGGAACGAGGTGGATCCGGTCTTCGACACCGAGACCAACCTCAAGCTCTGGGGCACCATCGACGCCAACCTCCAGCCCGGCCGGTGGTACTACTACTCCTTCTTCGTGAAGACCAACCCCTACGACTGGCAGCTCGTGAAGCGAGCGCACTGCCTGGTCCCGGTCAACTACGGCCACGAGCAGATCCTCTGGGACATGCTCCCGCCGTACTACCGCTGGGTGGACGACGACTCCTACGCTGGCGTGGGCAAGAGCCCGCTCCGGCGCCTGCTGTCGGTGATGGGCTACAACCTCGACTTCATCCGCACCGAGGCCGAGGGCGTCGAGGACATCTACTCGGCCGACCGGGCGCCGATGCAGCTCTACCGAGCCCTGGGCGAGCAGAACTTCGGCATCCAGCCCAGCTCGGCGCTCGGTGACGTGCGCTTCCGGCGGGTGACGGCCCGAGCCAACGAGCTGGCCCGCCTGCGGGGCACCGTCCCGGGCCTGGAGGCGTTCATCGAAACGGCCAGCCAGTATGTCACTGTCGTGACGCCGGGCCGCAACGAGATGCTGGTCAGCGACGACTCCGAGTTCCTGAACGCCACGGGACATTGGGCCACTCCGGCGGCCAACGTCGCCGAGCAGCTCGGCCAGCTACACGGCCCGGCCATCGACTTCGTGCGAACGCTCGATACCGATATCAGCCTCACGTCCGAGATCAACCCGCCCGCCGTCGAGACCCGCACGCCCAAGCTCAAGCTCGGTCGGGGCGTGATGCGCCTGGCGCCGGTCTGGGACGGCGCAGCCTGGAAGACCAATGGCCTCGGCCAGATCACGAGCCGCCTGGCAGCGACCTGCGGCATCGGCACCAAGCTGGTGCAGAAGGACGTGGACTCCTACAAGAAGATCGAGCAGAACCCAACGCTCTACGGCGTGCCGATCGTCGGTGGCAAGAGGTACTACCTCTCGTTCTACTTCGCCCGCTCCGGCGTGCGCCCGGACCAGTTCTCCGGCGAGCCCGTGGCCGTCACCGCCGACGAATCGAACGTACGTTTCGGCTTCGCCTGGTACTCCCGTGGCTCGGTGAAGGGCAACGAGGCGTTCAGCGACGCCTTCAGCCGCCGGTTCAAGGGGTACCGCACCATCGACCCGCTGGCGCTGACCGTCGAGACCTACGCCCCCACCATCACCACGGCGAACACGTGGGAGTACGTCATCGGCACGTTCCAGGCTCCCTCGACCGCCGAGTTCGCCTGCCCCGTCATCGAGTTCGACGCCGCCAACATCTCGTCCCGCTTCATCGCCGCCGTCATGGTGAGCCCCGAGAACGAGGCGGGCCGCATCGTGAGCTACGGGCCTGATATCTTCTTCCGCCTGGGCCACGATCCCCAGGAGCCCGGAGACCACCTCCTGGGCGGCGACAAGGTGCTGGGAGACCCCTCGGGGGCGTAGGCCATGGCAACGACGATCTTCAGCAACTGGTTCAGGGGACACACCGACCTCCTTCCGGCCCCCGCCGTGGACGACCTGCCCCTGCCCCAGGTGGGTGTCACCTTCTTCGTCCGAGCACCACACCTGGAGGACGATTCCACGGTGAGCGGCTGGGCGACCATCACCGAGCTGTCCGAGCTGCTCACGAGCCCGCACTGGCAGACCCCGAGCACCTTCGTAGGCGGCGACCTCGTGCAGACCGCTACGGCGGGCCTGGCGCCCTACTACGTGAGCACGTCGGACTCGCAGAACTTCGTGCAGCTGGCCGAGGACTTCCTCATCACGGGCACCGGGGCTCCCACGGCGACGCCCATCATCGCTCTGGCGTTCTGGTACAACGGCACCTTGGACGGCAAGTACCGGCCGGTGATCTCGATGGTGCGGCTCGACTCTCCCGTACTGCTCATGGCCGATGTCGACCACCCGGCGACGCTCTCGTCCCTGCTGTTCTTCGCCTGGAGTGAGTACTGATGCCTATCTTCGTTGCGGGCGCTGCGTCCGGGCCCACCGTTACCCCTGCCCTGCCTCAGAGCGTGGGTGCTCTACTCCACGTCACTGGAGACGGCGGCGCTGTCCTCTTCGCTCTCTCCGGAGGAGACGAGGGGGCAGTGACTACCTCATTCTCCGTGAGGCTGCGGGTCACCAACCCCGAGAGTGTCGAGGCAGGGGACGTGGAGCTGCCTGGCGGGATCAACGTGTTCGGCTTCCCGGTCTCGGCCGTGGGCATGTTCCCGTTCGTTGGAGAGACGATCACCGAGGCCACGTCGGCCACCATCGAGGTGCACTCGCAGCCTGCTGGACCGACACTTTCGGCCCACCTGAGTATCTCCCATGGGGAGTTCATCCTTCCGGTGATCGGCGTCAACCAGCCTGAGGGGCCGTTGGCTGCGGGGGTCTACGAGTTCACCCTCACCGTCAGCTGGGAGCCCGTGGCCAACGCTTCAATCTGGCTGGCTGTCGGCGGCTTGCCTGACTTCTACATCGTGTCATGGTCCTCCATCGGAAGCGCCCCCCCGGCCGGACCGCAGCTCGTTCCCGGCACCATCAACATGAGCGTGCCGCAGACCGAGTGGGAGCCCTCTCGCTGCGCTCACTCGTGGATGCTGCCCCAGCGCACCAACATGGTGGCCAACCCCAGCTTCGAGGTCGATGTCAACGGCCTGCTGAACGGTGTCACCTACAGCAAGCTCTACGAGCTGTCCGGCGACGCCGAGGGCGACATGGACGTGACCATCGGGCTGACCGCTGGCACCTTCGGCACCGGGACCTTCGGCTCTGGAACCTTCGGCCTGCCGGGCGCCCCGAGCGACCCTGACGTGAAGGTCTGGGTCTTCGTGTTCGACGCTGCCGGGGCCGACCCCAAGGTGTACGACATCCTCCCCGACCCCTGGTTCACGCTGCGCTCCGACGGCTGGCTCGTGGCCATCACGACCGTCGAGCCCACGTCGGTGGAGATCAGCTCGATCGCTGCAGGGCTCGACAAGACCGGCGCCCTGGCCGGGACCCGGGCCATCGGCACCTTCAACGCCGTGCTCTACGGCATCTCGGGCGTGGACCTCACCAGTGAGGAGTCACTCGTCATCGTGGCGGGCGCCGAGTTCAACACCGGCATCGTGGCCGTCGGCTTCGACACCAACCAGCTCGGCGGCACCACGGTGGTCTCGAACCCCCTCATCCCCGAGGCAGGCGAGCACGTCAACGGCCGGTTCGTGATGCAGATCGCCGGGCGCTGGGTGCCGTCGTCGGCCTCGAACTACCTCGTGCAGTTCGGCACCGAGCCCCTGAGCTTCACCGGCCTGCCGAATCCCACCACGCCGGGCAACGAGAACAAGGTCACCGAGATCCTGACGATGGAGTTCCTCTCCACGGTCCCCCTCGCTGCCTTCGGCTGGCGCACCAACGGCGACATAGACATCGTGAACAGCGGCACCGTCGGCGTGCCCGGCCCCCGCCCGCTGGGCTCTGGCGCCCGGCCGAAGTCGGGCCACATCACGGGTGGCGATCCGTATGAGTATCTCCCTTCGATAGGGAGTATCGAGGCCGTCACGATGAACCGCATCGTGCTGGAGTCGAACCTCTTCCCCACCGCCGTCAGCCAGGACCGCTTCATGTCGCTGGAGGCCCAGGTCGCAGGCACCGGGCTCGCCCGCATCGGCCTCGTGACGTGGGACCCCGCCAAGCTGGTGCCGAGCTACACCCACGGTCCCTGGGTCAGCGTCAGCTCGGACGCCGTGTTCCACCCGCTCCGGCACCTCGTGCAGCTCCCGGATCGTGCCGAGGAGGCGTGCTTCCGCCTGGAGTTCCTGGGCGAGGAGATGTGGGTGGACAACGTGCTGGTGGACAACAATGCCGCCCAGCTCGGGTTCTTCGACGGCGACTGGCACACCGGCATGCAGGGCGACTTCAGCTGGTACGGCTCGTGGGGCGACACCGGGGCCATCGTGCCCTACGCTCCCGACCCGCTGATGAACCTCCGCAACCGGAGCTACTCCCTCTACTACAACGACCGCCGTAATCAGGACGCCTACCTGTTCGGGTACACCGAGGAGGTGGCCAAGGACGGCGCCGTCTTCGACCTCGCTCCGTACGGGGCCGTCAGCTCGCCGACGATCATCATTGACGAGAACGCCTCGGTGCAGGAGGCACGGGACAAGCTCCTGGCCACCGGCATCGCTGGCGCCACGCTGGGTGTGACACACCTCATTCCCGACCCCGGCACGCCCGGCGGCCTCGTGCCCGAGCTGCTGGGCCAGCTCGACCTCACGGACCTGACGGTGCTCCACCGGGTCGGCGGCGCAGCCTGGGGCTACGTGCCCGAAGGCGCCGATGTGATCCCGCAGTGGGACGAGGTGTACGGCATCCGTCTACCCTGTTGGCCTGGGGAGCTGTTCATTCCCGTCAAGGACGTGAGCAGCACGCCCGTCACCGAGATCGAGGAGATCTGATGCCCGACCGTACCGCCCCCCAGCTCAAGGCGAAGTTCAGCAACGACCAGGACGAGGGCGGCATCGAGCCCTCCGACATCGGCGACATCTACGACACCCTCCGTCCCTCGGTGGGCATCGAGTCGTTCCAGGGTGTCACTGAGGACACGACCTCGGGCATCCCCTTCGACCGGGACACGACCTGGACCTACAAGGATCCGGACTGGCCGGGCCGGGTCGAGACCGACGCCCCCGACTGGTTCTGGCTCCGCAGCAAGCTCATCGCCTCGCAGGCCACCCGCTTCAGCCGCATCACGGCCCTCCTGCGCCCCACGACCGACCTGGCGGGCTGGAAGTACATCGCCCCCGCCGACGGGCTCTCCCGCATGTTCCTGGTGCAGTGGAGCCTCCGGGGCTTCACCAGCCACTCGATGTCGGGCTCGGTGGGCTTCTACCGTGGCCAGAGCTGGCCGGGCGCCTCGGTGCGTCAGTCGGCCTATCCCTTCGACACCGGCATCTCGCCCGCCGACACGGCCAAGTACCCCTTCGTGCTGAAGGACACCGAGCTGGTGATGATGGCTCCCAACGACGAGCTGCGCTGGCGCTTCGAGTACTTCGGCGCCTCCGAGCAGAAGGCCCTGACCTACAGCTTCGCCGACGGCGTGCTCACCCCCACGCTCACGGGAGCCGTGGACGAGAACCCGGCCCACTTCACCGCCACGCTCCAGCAGATGTCGATGTCGATGGTGTCCCTCGGCCCGGTGGACTCGTTCCAGGACGCCTACGACGCCGGGGGCGTGGTGTTCCCGGTCTCGACCGGCGACCACTACGGCACGATCTTCAGCGACGCCAACTGGCGCTCCTCGGGCGTCGTGGCCAACGGCATCATCGGGTAACGAAGAGAGCCCCGGCCCGAAGACCGAGGCTCTCGCTCTGAAGCAGCTGGCCCTGACTCGAACAGGGATGCCGTACACCGTCTCAGCCGCTTCGTGGGTACCCGGTGCTACGAGGGAGATACTACACCCCTCCGTGCTCCTCTGCGTAGGCGAATCCGACGAAGGTCTTGATGATCGCCGAGAACAGGTGGTCCTTGAGCTTCTGCTCCGGCGGCAGCTCCTCGTAGGGCAGGAAGCACGGGTGCGTCTTCGCCTCGGCGTCCTTCACCTTGCCGTGGGTCCAACCCTGGGCACGCTTGGTGTCGAGCCAGAGCTGGTGGCTCTGCTCGGGCGTGTTGCCCTCCATGATGCCGACGACGCCGATGCGCACCGACTCACGCTGGTCGAACGGGGCGTCGTCCCAGCTCGGGTTGTCGCCCTCCTCGCCCAGGATCTCACGCAGCGCCTGGTTGGCCTGGTGGGTGACCTTGGCGATCTCCTCGGGTGTGAACTTCCTCATGATGGTGTACCTCTTCTCTTGGGATATGGGTATCAAGCAGAAGGCCCGCCGGGGAAGTGATGCGTCACCACCCGACGGGCCTTCCTGTCCAGGCGCTCGGCATGCCCTGGCGTCTTGGTTCAGACCTGCGGCTCCTTGGGGAAGGCCGGGGACTGCGTGATGAAGCTGATGTCGGGCTCCACGCCGTCGTAGCGGGTGATGGCGGCCTCGGCCCAGAAGATGGCCTCCTGCACCTTGTTGATGGCCACGGTCAGCTCCGGGCTCCGGCGGCCGGTGATGCGGTAGACCGCCTCGGCGAAGTCCTTGCCGTGCTCGTGGAGCAGGGAGATGTCGTTCGCCGTCTCGGTGCCGATGGTGGCCACCGGGAAGTTCGAGCGGAAGATCTCGATGCCACGCTCGGTGGCCCGGTGCTCCAGCATGTCCTTGCCCTGCTGGGCGAACTGCTCGGGCGTGAGCTGGCCGAGGGTGGTGGGCTCGCCCGGCGGCAGAGCGTTGGCCGACATCTCCTCCTCACCGGCCGACGCCGACATGGCCACCTGGTAGTCGGCGGGGGCCGCCACCGGCAGGACGGGAGCGCTGACGACCTGGCCCGGAGCGACCGGCACGACCGAACCCTCGGTAACCGGCGGCGTGATGTACGACGGGAGCACGCCGCCGTGCTGGGCAGCGACGGCCTCGGTGAGGGTCATCCCGGGGGGACCGGCGGGCGTCGGGGGCTGCACCGGCTCCACGACGGCGGCGGGCGGCGCCGTGGCCTCCGGAGCGGGAGTGCCGAGGGCGGCGGCACGACCGAGCTTGATGGCGAGGACGATGGGGTCACCGGCCTTCCAGCTGGGCGCCCGGCCATCATCGGCGACCGGCGCCGGGATGAGGTTCTTGGCGAACAGGTCCTTGCCCAGCGTGCGCTTGTCGGCGATGGTCATCTCGTCCAGCTCGCCGTCGGTGGGCCAGCGCACACCACCGGCCGGGGCCGGGGCCGGGGCGGGCGCCGGGCTCGGGTTGGCCGGGGCCTCGACGGAGGGCGGGTTCGGTGCCGCCGGGAGCTGCGCCTGCTGGGCCTCGATGGCCGCCAGCTGCTGCTGGTAGGCGTCGGCCTGGGCCTGCGCCGCCGGGTCGAGGGGAGCGGGGGCGACGGGTGCCGCCAGCTGCTCGGGCGGGCTCTGGATGAAGGCGGGCGCCTGCACCTGGCCGACGGGACCGGCCGGAGCGGCCGTCTGATCGACGGGGGCGGGCATCGCCGGGGCGACGGGCGCCTGCTGCACCGGAGCGACGGGCGCCGCCTGCGGGAGCTGAGCGACGGCGGTCTGGGCCGGATCGACCACGGCCTCCTCGGGCGCCGTCATGTTGAGGTCCCACATCTGGGCGTTCATCGCCTTGGCCGGGTAGCCCGCATCGGTGAAGGACTCCACCGTCTGGACGAGCTGGGCGTCGAGCGGGTTCTCGTTGGAGGCGTCCACGAACAGCGCCAGGAGCTGGACCGGCATGCCCTGCGCCACGGCGCTCTGGGCGTAGATGAAGGGCGTGATCGCCGCACCGTCCATGACCTGGGTGGCTCCGTTGTAGAGCACGTGCGGCTGCTGGCCGGGGGGCGAGATGACGTAGTACGTCAGTCCCTGCTCGTGCATCCACTCCACGATGGACTGGTGACCCTCGCCCGGATCGACCTGCGCCTCGATGACGAAGTAGATCCCGACGGGCTGGCCGGTGGGGGTGAGGTGGTCCTCGGCGGCCCAGAGGTCGTTGAGGACGGCCTTGGCCTCGGCCTTGGGCATCGTGCCGGTACCGGCGACGAAGTGCATGATTGCCATGATGTGATACTCCTATGGGGTTGGGGGCTTGGTGCGCAGATCGAAGGCTGCACGCTTGAGTCGCAGCAGCGCCAGGTCGGCAGCCGTCACGAGGAAATCATCGAAGCGGCTCAGCATGAGTGCGAGCCCTCCGGCGGCCAGGCCCTGGAGCCAGTGGTCGCCGCCGACAGTAACACACTCTACAGTGACACACACAACACCCCACACGGAGTGCCAGGCCCAACGGGGCAGCGTGATCGTGAGCGGCTGCATGGTCAACACCGTCGAGACGAGGTGGACTGCGAGAGCAACGAGCACGAGATGGATCACCGAGAGATTCCTCTGCCTTGGTAGACACCGCAGGGGTGCTGGCTGTATGGTCAGCCCGTCAGGTCACCACAACCGGCCAACGAAGGAGTGTCTCCACCACCGACATCAACACCGAGCAACCGTTACAGCCAACACCCGCTGCGTACGCCTTCCAACATAGACGGTATCTACCACGCAGCGCAACACCCTACTCAGGACGAGATGCGCAGAGATTTCTACCGCTACCGCACCACCGCCGCCAACAATGCGCAGCGCTGGGCGAAGAACAACCGACTCGGACCGGCCGGAGGACTGCTGGCCGAGATCATCCGCCGGAGCCACCCGGCCGAGCCCTGGGCCTGGGTCCAGACGAAGAGCATGAGCGATTGGGCCGACCGCTTCGGTGTGTCACTCAGGTCGCTCCACCGGCACCTGACCATGCTCCACGAGGCAGGCGTCATGACCTCCGAGGTGCGCTCCGTGGCGTCCCTCAAGAAGCCCGGCGAGTACCCCGTCTACCGGGTCACATTTGCTTGTGTTGTTGATATCCTGATGCTGGACGACAAGCTGGCGCAGGAAGTCTTCAGCGGTGAGAGTGCCAAATTGGCATTCTCAGAGTGCCAGAATGGCACGCTCGCAACTTTGTTGCTACAGCCTGAGACCCCCGAAATCTCGGGCTTTTTGGAGGGTATTTCCTTCCCCACGAGCACCATAGATAGTAAGGGAGAGAGTAGTACTTCTAGAGAAGTGCGGCGGCTTCGCCCCCGCCGACCCAGGAGTGTGATACTGTCTGCGACCGTCGAGGAGGACGAGTTGAAGCGACCCACGAACGGCGTGGACCTGGGAGCCCCAGAGTCCCAGCCCGACGACCACGTGCAGAAGCCGAAGAAGACCCACGCCCCTGCCTTCCGGCTCGGGCTGCTGTTCGAGTCCGAGTGGGCCAAGACCCGTGCGGCCGTCAACAAGCTCTCGCTCCCGTTCCAGCCCTGGGCGGGCTCGCAGAAGTCCGTCTTCCACGCCTGGCTGAACAAGGATCTGATCCCCCGCTGCGGCTCCGAGGAGGCGGCGGCCGAGGCCATCGTGGCCTACTGCTCGATGGTCGCTTCCGGAGAGGTCCCTCAGCCTGGTGATCGGATGCCGGTGTTCCGGTACATGGCCAAGGACTTCGAGAAGCTGCGCCGTGCCCAGGAGGCTGCGGCCCCCGTGGACGAGACGGCCGATGCCTTCCGAGCCCAGCAGGAGGCGTATCGTGCTCGCCGGGCCGCCGAGGAGGCTGCGCCCGTCGATGTGTATATCCCTGAGCAGTTCCGGGCGGCCCAATGAGCGACGACGAGATCCCCCACCTCCGGCCGGTCACCGACATCGGCAAGCCGATCAGCACCGTGGTGGCCGAGACGGCGACGATGCCCGGCGACCCCCGGGTGTTCCACCTCAGCGCCTCCAAGCTCCCGCACCGGGGCATCAACATGCACGTGCGGATGAAGGAGTGGGCCGAGGACGACGACTCACGGTGTCTGTATCTCCACGGCGAGTACAAGTCCGGCAAGACGTGGCTCGGCGTGTACGCCGCCATGCTCTGCGGCGCCCACCGCATGGGCTACTGGAGTGAGTCACGCTACGTCGAGGATCTGGAGCGCAAGCGCTGGTACGAGCGCATGCTGGTCAACGACACCCGCAACGACATGCTCTGGGAGGAGTTCCGGGTCTACGAGAACGCCTTCCTGAAGCTCACGATGATCGAGCCCCTGGTCATTGATGAACTTTTCTATTGGGACCTGCCCGACTACAAGCAGATGGAGCTGGACAAGCTCATCAAGCAGCGGCTCGACCTCGGGCTCGTGACCGTGCTCTGCGGCCGGAAGCTCCCGCCGCCCAACTCCATGCTCGGGCGGCTCCTCACGGAGTACGCCACGATCATCAACCTCCCGCAGCTGGGGGCATGATGGAGGGCGGCGACCTTGCAACGTGGGGCACCTCACGATCCATCGTGGTGCTGGAGGGGCTCCTCTGCGTCCCGACCTACCGGGAGAAGCGCCGGGGCCTCCGGGTGCCCGTCGAGGTGCTGGACGAGCCCGACAACTGGCGCTGGTCCGAGATGGCAATCAAGTCCCTCCAGGACAAGATCTACCGGCTGAGTATGTTCATCGACGTGGTGACCTTCCAGGGCCAGGCGATCGCTGACGCCGCCGCCGAGTGGTTCCAGCGCTACGACATCGGCGTGGCGGGGGTGGAGTCCTACAACTTCGAGACCTTCTGCACGAGCTTGGCCTGGCGCCAGGACATCCAGACGATCTACGAGGCGAGCCCGCAGCGCATCCAGCGGTACGGCCAGCGTGGCTACGCCGTCGTCGGCGGGGTGTTCTGATGGACATCGAGCACGGCGCCCTCTGCCGCATCATCACCGATAGGGATATCGCCACCGCCATCGAGATGCACATCGGTGACGAGTACTTCGAGGACCCGGCCAACCTCCGGGTCTGGACGATGATCACCGAGCACTGGAAGGAGCACGGGGCCGTCCCCGACCACACCTCGGTCAACCGGGCGTACCCGACCTTCACCGTCTACGAGTACCCCGAGCCCCTGAGGTACTACCTGGAAGAGCTGCGTGACCGGAAGCGGATGCGTATCTCCCTCGCCGCTACGCAGGAGGCGATGAAGATCCTGGACGACGGGGGACCCGACAAGGGCCGCCGGTTCGCCGAGACGCTCCGGCAGGGCCTCCAGACCGCCTGGTTCGAGGTGCCTGAGGGCAAGGACGTGGACTACTTCACGATGTTCCAGGAGAACACCCTGGAGCGCCTCATCGACCGGGCCAACAACCCGGGCCTCCGGGGCGTGGAGACCGGCTTCGACATCCTCGACACGATCACGGGGGGCTACCAGGACGGCCAGCTCATCTCCATCGTCGCCGTGCCCAAGACGGGCAAGAGCACGCTGGCGCTCTACTCGGCGCTGCACGTGCGCTCCGTCGGCCGCCGGGCCATGTTCTTCACCTTCGAGATGAGCGCCGCCGAGCAGGAGGACCGCCTGGTCTCCATGGTCTCCGGCGTGGACTACAACGCCATCCTCGACGGCACGATCACCCAGCGGGAGATCGACATCATCGCCCGGGAGCACAAGCTCCGGGAGTACTCCCATGAGGGACTCACTCTTGTGGCCGACACCAGCTCGGTCACCACGGTCAGCGCCATCCAGGCGAAGATCCGCCAGTACAAGCCCCGGGTCGTGTTCGTGGACGGCGCCTACCTCATGGATGACGAGGAGGGCGAGGCGAAGGGCTCCAGCCAGGCGCTGACCAACATCACCCGTGCGCTGAAGCGCATGGCTCAGGCCGAGAGCATCCCCGTGATCCTCACCACCCAGGGCTCGCAGTTCCGGGCCAAGGGCGGCGTCAACATGAGCACGGCGATGTACTCACAGTCGTTCGCCCAGGACTCCGACGTGCTGCTCGGCGCCGAGAAGCTGCTCCAGCGCAAGGACGGCCTCATCCTGTCGAAGTTCAGCGTCATCGCCGGACGTAACGTGATGAAGGCCGACTTCTACATCGAGGTGGACTGGACGAAGGGCTCGATCCGCCACGTCACCGACGCCGAGGCCGAGATCATGCTGGCCAACGCCGACCCGAACGCTCCGGCCGGGGGTGCCAACTCCAACCAGTCGTTCACGATGGCTCCGTGATGTTGGATCTACTCCCTCTACTAGAAGATCTCGGCATCCAAGGGCTTCGAGTAGGTGCGAAGGAGATCTCGGGGTTCTGCCCAGCGCACGAGGCTCGCACAGGCCGGGCCAACACCAACACGCAGGCGTGGTCGATCAACCGGGAGACCGGCGCCCACATCTGCTACTCCTGCGGGTTCAAGGGCGGGCTGGCCGACGTGTACCGTGCCGTCGGCGAGGTCGTGCCCGAAGACCTGGAGTCCGAGCTGGCCAAGCAGTCGATCGAGGCGAGCCTGGCCAGGGCCACCCGGGAGGAGACGGTCTACACCCAGACCAGCCCGATGATCATGGACCTCCCGTGGCTCCGGAGCTTCCCGCCGATGCCCGAGAACATGCTGGCGCACCGCTTCATCCGGCCCGAGGCGGCCCAGATGTACGACCTCCATTGGGACTTCGACGGCAAGAGGTGGGTGATACCCATTATGAGCCCGCACGGCGAGCTGATGGGCGTCCAGTACCGAGCCACCGGCCAGCGCCCGGACAACTTCCCGAAGGAGCTGGAGAAGAGCACGACCCTGTTCGGGCTCCACCTCATCCCGCCGACGGTCAAGATCGTCGTGGTCGTGGAGTCGCCGCTCGACGTGGTGCGCCTCTGGTGCGCCGGGGTCTGGGCCGTGGCCTCGTTCGGTGTCTACATCAGCGACGCCCAGCTCGACCTGCTCTCCCGGAACTTCACCATGGTCGTCGTGGCCGTGGACAACCCCGCCATCGACAAGGCAGGTCGGGAGGCCCTGGAGCCGATCATGGCCCGCCTCCGGCGCCGGGGCTGCCCCGCCATCGTGTTCGACTACACCGGGCTCGTGGACCGGGACGGCAACGTGGCGAAGGACCCCGGCGACGTGGCCGACGACTACTCCCTCTACCAGGCGTTCCGCCACAGCTTGGGGATCCGTGGGGACTCATAGTCATTTGCCACTAAGGCCGTATCAAGAAAGTGCCGTCGATGAGGCGCTCTGCCGCCGGTCGCTCCTGCTCGCCCTCGTGCAGGGCGCCGGGAAGACCCGCACCGTCATCGAGACCATCCGCATCCTGGCCGAGGAGGGCTCGGTGCGGGGCGGCGCCATCTTCTGCCCCAGCTCGCTGAAGTTCCAGTGGCGGGACGCCGAGCTGGCCAAGTGGGACAGCGCCGAGCTGGCGATCGTGATCGACGGGTCGAAGAAGAAGCGCACCCAGCAGTACCAGGAGGCGCACAAGTACAGGTACACCATCCTCAACTACGACGCCCTCGTACACGATTGGGACCTGATCAAGCAGTATCTCCCTATCGACTTCATCGTGGCAGACGAGGTGACGTTCATCAAGGGCCTCAACGCCAAGCGGTCCAAGCGCCTCAAGATGCTGGGCCACTACGCACGCTACCGATATGGGCTATCGGGGCAGCCGATCGAGAACAGGCCCGAGGAGCTGTACTCCATCATGCAGTTCGTGGACCCCACGGTGCTGGGAGACCCCGAGCACTTCGACCGGACCTTCCTGGTGCGCACGCCGTGGGGCAAGACCGTCGGACACCGCAACCTCCCGCTCCTCCGGCAGACCCTCGGCGACGCCATGTTCCGCCGGAGCCGGGCCGACATCGCCGAGTACCTGCCCCAGCGCATCGAGAATGACATCCCGGTCCACATGACCGGCCAGCAGGCCAAGCTCTACGACTACATCCGGGACGATCTGTGTAACACCATCGACCAGGCCATGGCCGGAGGCGTCAGCGGCTTCGACGTGGAGTCACACTACGGCGGCGGGGGCAACTCCGACAACAACAAGCTCAAGGGCCTAGTCATGGCCCGCATCACCGCCATGCGCTTGCTGTGCTCGCACCCGTCGCTGCTTTCTGCAAGCGCCCAGGACTACGACGACCCGAACACCGCCTCGGGCTCGGCCTACGCCGCCGAGATGGATGCCGCCGGGCTCCTCGACAACCTGCCCGCCAGCTCGGCGAAGCTCGACGCCCTCGTGGCCCAGCTCAAGATGATCTTCGAGGAGGATCCCGACGCCAAGGTGGTCATCTACTCGGTGTTCAAGTCGATGGTGAAGATGATCGAGAAGGAGATCCGGGACCTGGGGTTCGGGTGTGTCTCCATGACAGGCTCGACCACGCCCCGGAACCGCCAGCTGGCCATCGAGAACTTCAACACCAACCCCGGTGTGCGGGCCTTCGTCAGCTCCGACGCAGGTGCCTACGGCGTGAACCTCGACCGAGGCACCCACCTCATCAGCTACGACTTCCCCTGGTCAGCGGGCACGCTCGGCCAGCGGGTAGCCCGTATCGACCGAACGTCCACCGTGGCGCCGACGATCCTGATCAGCTACCTCTACGGCTTCGGCACCATCGACCACTACCAGAAGATGATGCTGGAGCAGAAGCAGGCCATCGGCGACGCCTGGGTGGATGGGCGCAACATCGACGCCAAGGGGGGCCTGGAGCTTTCACTGTCATCGCTACGTGATTTCATGGACACGCCGCTAGTCTTCTGACAAGTGACACCATGACTTGACGTAGCAACTAATCTGTGATCGACTCTCCCCCCATGAAGAAGCTCATCGTCACCGCCGCCGTTCTCGCTGCCGCCGCCTACGGGCTCTGGCACGAGTGGTCAGTCGCTGTGGAGGAATCATGGCAGGAGTAACCCGGACCACCGTTGTTGCGCTCGCCGCCGTCATCCTGCTGGTAGCGGCGATGTGGGGCATCGGCGAGGTCACCGGCCTCAACGGCCGCTGCGTTCGAGAGCCCACCGCCACCCTTTGCGGGTGCCCATGAACGACCAGCAGCCACAGCCGTCCCTCCGGGACCACATCGACCACGGTGTGTGGAAGCAGGTCGGGCGCTGCGTGTACTGCTACTGCGGTGCGCAGCTCTACCAGGGCCAGCTCGCCGTCACCCTGGCCGAGAAGGAACAGGTAGTCACTGCTCTGGAGCAGATGATCGCCCAGGCCACCGCTCAACAGCAGGCACCTCCTGAGCCCGAGGACCCTGCCTTCGTCCCGCTCCCGGCGCCGGAGCGCCTGCTCGCCAGGTTCCGGCTCTACCTCCAGTCACGGGGCATCCGAGAGCAGGCCGACGCCCAGGAAGGGCGCCTGAAGGAGGAGATCTTCAACGAGATCCTCGCCGCCGAGCCCACCGCCTACACCGTGGATGAGAAGGGCTCCCGCACCGTCATGCTGCCCGAGCCCGTCGAGCGCCCGCCGGACCCGAAGACGGGCAAGCCCCGCAAGCCGATCACCGGCTTCACCCGCCAGCGCCGAGTGTCGGCGACCGTGCAGCCCGAGGTGGTCAACCGCATCCTGGCCGACGCCGGGATCCCCACCGAAGAGGTCTACACCACCACCCACGTCCCGGCTCACGACGAGATCGAGCTGGACGAGGGCAAGCTCTACGCCCTCAACTTCGCCGGGCGACTCAGCGATGAGCAGCTCAAGGCGTGCTTCACCTACCGAGAGATCTACGCCATGGTCTTGGAGGACCAATGAGTATGACACCGCAGCCCGACCCGTGGAGCCAGTTCGGCGACCTCGTGGAGCCCGGCACCGGCCACCAGTTCGTTCACACCGACGAGTTCCCCGGCAGCCGCCCGCCCGTCAACCGCCAGCCCGAAGCTCCCGTGCCCGAGCCCGACATCCTGTGGGACTCGCACCCGCTGATGCGGTTCGTCAACGGCGTGGAGTACGAGTTCTTCCAGGTCGGTGCCCTCGCCGAGGCGCTCGGCCGACAGCCCGTCACGATCCGCAGCTGGGAGACCAAGGGCCTCCTACCCGGCACCCCGTTCCGCTCGGCGATGCCCTCCCGCTCGCCGCTGGCGACGTTGGGCAAGACGGCCAAGGGCCGCCGCCTCTACCTCCGGGCACAGATCGAGGGCATCCTCCAGATCGCCTCCGAAGAGGGAGTCATCCTCAACAACGGAGGGCCTCCCACCCCTAAGTTCGCCGAGCGTGTCTATACCCTGTATGACACACTCCGGCTCCAGGTCCATCAACCACAACCCCCACAAGGAACCCCGTCATGAGTGACACCTCCCAGCAGTACCAGCAGCCCTTCCCGCAGGCCCCGCAGCAGGCCCCGACCCCGCCGCCCGGCGCCATCCAGGCGTCGCAGCTCCAGCCCCCGGTGCCCCAGGGCGCCGTCATGGCCCCGCTCCCGGGCGCCGCACCGCTCCCCGGCCCCGCTCCCCTGCCCGGTCCCGCCCCGCTCCCGCAGCAGGCGTTCCCGCAGGCTCCGGCGCCCATGACGTTCGACCAGGGCCAGGCGGCAGCGCCGATGCAGGTCCCGGTCCCGATGGGCGAGCCCGCCGGTACCCCCGGCTGGCAGGACCCGGCCCAGGCCGCCCCGCAGCAGGCGTGGCAGCCCCCGGCGCCCGCCGCCCCGGCACCCTCGGCCCCGGTGTACGGCGCTGGTGACACCTACGTCCCGCAGCAGGGCCAGCCGGTCTACGTCCAGGAGGTGCCGCAGCCGCAGTACGCCCCGCAGCAGCCGCAGTACCAGCAGCCCGTGGTGGCGCCGCCGGTCCAGCAGCAGCCCATGCCCACTGCCTACCCGCAGCAGGCCTCCGGCCCGGTGCCGGTGCAGCCGCCCGCCCCCCAGGTTCAGCAGGCGTACCGGCCCGCTCCGGCCGCCGGGTGGGGTGTCGCCCAGCAGGTCATGGACTCCACGTCCAGCTTCGCCAACAAGTTCTCGCCGGGCACGAGCCCGTCGGTGATCCTGTTCCTCGACCCCGAGCCCTTCGCCAGCTACTCCCGGCATTGGGTGGACCGGATCATCGAGCGCAAGTCGGTGAAGCGGGCGTACACGTGCCTCGCCCACCGTGGCCAGAACTGCCCGCTCTGCGCCATCGCCGACCGCCCGCAGTCGGTGTCGGCGTTCAACGTGCTGCTCCTCGCCGAGGACGGCTCCGTCGTCGTGAAGCTCTGGGAGGTTGGCGCCAAGATCTTCAACCGCCTCCGTGACTGGAGCATGGACGCCAAGACCGGGCCGATCACGAAGAGCTGGTACGCCGTCACCAAGGCCCAGGGCGAGGCGGCGACGCTGTGGCCCATCGAGCCCACGACCATCGTCAGCCAGTACGGCATGATCCTGCCCAGCCAGGAGGCCGTGACGGCCGCTGCCGCCCAGCGCTACGACGCCAGCGTCATCGAGTACGCCTCGATGAGCGACCTCCAGCAGGTCGCCATGGAGCTGTCGTCCGAGGGATGAGCGTCCCGCTTCTGGAGGAGGTGAGCCACCCGGCATTCCCCCGGGTGGCTCCCCACCTCGTCACCACCGAGCAAGAGCTGCGGGAGGTCGTGAGCTACTTCATGGCCCACCCGGCGTTCGTGCTCGACGTGGAGACCACCATCGCCCCGACGCCAGCCCTCAACGAGGTGCTGTGGATCGGCCTCGCCACGTACGGCAAGGTTGCCCTGATCCCCATCGGCCACCCCCACGGCCCCAAGATCACGCCGGAGTTCACGGCCAAGGAGCCTGACTACTCGACGGTGCGCCCCTACGCCAACGACAAGACCGGCACGAGGATGACGAAGCCCCGGCTGGTGAGTGTGACACACCCGGCCACGTTCGGTCCTGTGCCCCGCCAGCTCCGGCCGGACATCGCCTTCGAGATCCTCCAGCCCCTGTTCTTCTCTGGCAAGACGATCATCGGTCACAACGTCAAGTTCGACATCATGTCCATCGGGAAGTACTACCCCGAGATGCCCCCGGGTCCGTTCGAGGACACCATCCTCCTGACCCACGTTCTGGACGAGAGCCGCCCCGACTACGCCCTGAAGCCGCTCATCACGCAGTGGATCCTCGGCGCCAAGGCACGCCGCAAGGAGGCCCGGGACGAGTTCTACCCCAATCTTGGCAAGCACGTGGTCGAGGAGGGGCTCTACGACATCGCCCGGTACCTGGCCAAGGACGTGTTCTACACCTGGACCTACTGGTGCAACAACCGCCCCCGCCTCGCCGCCGAGGAGCTGGAGGAGGCGTACTACCTGGAGTGCGCACTGCTCACCGTGCTGCTCGCCATGGAGAACACTGGTGTCTATACCGATATGGCGGTCATCGAGGCCATCGGCCGCCAGCTCGACGCCGACATCCGCATGCTCCAGCTGGAGATCTGGAAGATCTGCGGCGAGCAGTTCGAGCTGACGCTGAAGAGCAAGCTCCGGCACTACTTCTTCGGTCCCAAGAGCGAGGGCGGCCAGGGCCTGAAGCCCCTCACCTACACCGAGAAGACCAACGAGCCCCAGCTCAACAAGGCCGTGATGGAGCACTACGCCGACAGCAACCCGCTGGCCAAGGCGCTCCTGGAGTGGACCGCGAAGCACAAGCTCAAGTCGGCGTTCGTGGTGTCACTCACCGAGGCCCGAGTCAACGGCCGCATCCACACGAGCTTCAACCAGCACCGTGCGGAGACCGGGCGCCTCTCCAGCTCCGGGCCGAACCTCCAGCAGGTTCCTCGACCGAAGAAGGGTGCCGACAAGGGCACCCAGCTCCGTGAGGTGTTCGCCGCCGCCCCGGGCCACAAGCTCATCGTGGCCGACTACGACCAGATCGAGCTGCGCTGCATCGCCTACCTGGCCAACGACCCTGAGATGATCCGGCTCTTCGCCAGCGGGATGGACATCCACGCCGAGGCTGCGTCGTCCATGCTCGGGCTCCCCATCGAGGTGGTGGGCGACGCCGAGCGCAACGTCGGCAAGCAGGTCAACTTCTCCGTCGGCTACGGCGCCAGCGAGTACCGAGTCGCCGCCATCACCGGCCGGTCCGTGGAGGAGGCGAGGCTCTTCATCGAGCGCTACTTCCAGCGCTTCAGTGCTGTGCCCGGGTGGAAGGAGCGTGAGCTACTCACTGCTCTGCGCCGGGGCAACCCCCGCAACCCCATCGGCGAGCCGCCGTACGTCGTCATCCCGGGCTCCGGCCGCCGACGGCGGATCAAGGAGCTGATGAGCGACGACTTCAAGGTGCGTGCCTCCGGCCAGCGCCAGGCCATCAACGCCCTCGTGCAGGGATTCGCCGCCAACATCATGAAGAAGGCCCTCATCGACCTCCACTACGGGCTGAAGCAGTACGCTCCCGACGCCCACCTGGAGCTGACGGTCCACGATGAGGTCATGGTCGAGGCTCCGACGTTCCAGGCCGAGCAGGTCGGTGCTATGGTGACGCACTACATGCAGGGTGTCACCATCAACGGACGCCCTGCTCTCGGCCCGGTCCCTCTGATCGCCAGTGCTGGGATCGGCGACAACTGGCTGGAGGCGAAGTGAGCAACGCAGACTGGTACGCCCGCCGGGTGGCCCCGATCGTCCAGCAGCAACAGCCGCAGGCCCCGGTGCCGATCGGCCCGCCGCAGGGGTTCTACATCCCGCAGCCAGGCCCCGCCGTCATGCCGCCGGGCAACTACCCGGCGCCCCAGGGTCCGATGCCGTACCCCCAGCAGCAGGGGCTCCCGCAGGGCTACTACCCGCCGCAGGCGCCCCAGGGCTACCCACCGCAGGGTGTGTATCCGCCGCAGATGCAGAACTTCAGCAAGCAGGCGATCCAGACGCCCGAGGCTCTGCGCCAGGCCGTGTTCTCCGGCACGTGGCAGGGCACCAACGCAGCTCGACAAGGGACACACCACTGCCCGAACTGCGGCGGCCCCCACTTCATGGAGCGCAACGGCGACGGCGGCGTGCAGGCCGGGGTGCGCAGCCTCAACGGCGGCGCCGCCCCGCAGTGCTACGACTGCGGATTCACCGGCCGGATCCCCATGCAAGGTGATCAATCAACCTGGGCAGCCCAAGGAGCCTGATGTCTGATACCGATACCAAGAAGGCGAAGAAGCCCACGACCATCGGCGGCAAGCCGATCGAGCGGGCCTCCGACGCCGACATGAAGGCGCTCATCGCCAAGGCCGAGAAGGAGCTGGGCGAGGGCTCGCTCTTCCTCGGCAGCGAGATTGATGACCAGTCCGTGCTCCGCTGCACGACCGGCGTGCTCGCCTTCGACCTCATGCTGGGCGGCGGCTGGCCGCTGAACCAGTGGAACGAGATCATCGGCTACGAGTCGAACGGCAAGACGGCCATGGTGCTCAAGACCATCGCTGCCAACCAGGCCAAGGACCCGACCTGGACCGTGCTCTGGATCGACGCCGAGCACTTCGTCCTCGATTGGGCGGTGCGCCTCGGCGTGGACCTGTCGAGGGTGTACATCGTCCGGACCAACATCATGGAGGAGGCGTTCCAGGTCGTCACCGAGTGGCTGAACGCCCGAGCCTGCGACTGCGTGGTCATCGACTCCTACCCGGCGCTGACCACCCTCCTGGAGGAGGAGAAGTCGATGGACGAGCTGACCGTCGGGACCCGCGCCAAGCTCTTCAACCTCTTCATGCGCAAGTCGGGCAAGGCGATCAAGCGTTCGCTCACCCAGCCCGACCGCCCGGTGCTCGGCATCATCATCAACCAGTGGCGTGACCAGATCGGTGGCTTCAGCCCGCAGGGCACGCCGAAGATCACGCCCGGCGGCAAGGGGAAGAACTACTCCTTCTTCACCCGAGTCGAGTTCAGCCGCCTGGAGTGGATCCAGGAGGGCGGGTTCAAGGTCGGGCTCCGCATCAAGGCCCGCACCATCAAGAACAAGACGGCGCCCGCCGAGCGCACGGCCCAGGTGGACTTCTACACCGACGACGCCGGGGACGGGCTCTACAAGGCCGGGGCCATCGACAAGGTGAAGGACATCCTCACCGTCGCCATGCAGTACGACGTGGTGACCCGGGCGGGCTCGTGGTACTCCTTCGGCCCCGTGGACGAGAGCACGGGCAAGGCCAAGTACCGCTGGAACGGTGGCGACGCCGCCTACAAGGAGGTGCTCAGCGACCTCACGCTCCAAGCCGAGCTGGACGCCGCCGTGCGCCAGTACGTGCTGGAGGAGTAGGTGCGTAGGCCGAAGACGCCACTCGACGCTTCACGGGCGCAGGAGGCCCGCATCGCCGAGATCAGGGGCGGCACGCTGCACGCCGGTTCCGGCAACCAGTGGCGCCACAAGAACGACCTGCGGGACGACGAGTGCCTGTGGGAGATGAAGCACACCGACGGCGAGAAGCAGATCACCGTCAAGGTCAAGGACCTGGAGGAGCTGCGTACCAACGCCATCCTCGCCGACCGCATGCCGGTGTTCCACGTCCAGATCGGGCGTGACGGCAAGAAGTATGTCATTCTCCAGGAGGACGACTTCCTGGAGCTGATGGAGCAACGTGTTGAAGACGCCCTCGCATGGGCACACGAGATCATCAGCCGCTACGAAGGGAGCCTGTGATGCGCTTTTTCTTGGACTCGGAGTTCATGGAGGACGGCAGCACCATCATCCCGCTGTCCCTCGGCATCAACACGGAGAGCGGGGCCGCCCTGTACATCGTGTTCGAGGACGCCGACCGGAGCCTCGCCAACACCTTCGTCCAGGTGGCAGTCATCCCGCACCTGGATGACGAGCCCCCGCCCGGCGTGCGGTACGTCCGCTGCGGCAAGCAGGAGGCGGCTCACGTCCTGTTGCAGTGGGTGAACGAGCACCTCGAAGAGGGCGCCTGGTCGCCTGAGTTCTGGGCCGACTGCGGTGCTTACGATTGGGTGCTGGTGTGCCAGCTCTTCGGCACCATGGATGATCTCCCCGAAGGATGGCCCTACTTCATCCGGGACCTGGAGCAGCTGCGTGCTGACGTGGGCTGGGACGGCCCGTTCCCCCACGAGGAGCAGCGCACTGACGCCCTGCACAACGCCATCAACGACTCCATCGGTACTCGTGAGAATTGGCGGTTCCTCGTCCAGCTGCGTGACCTGGAGCTGACGCCGGAGATGTTCGTGCAGGCCGACCTCGAAGCGTCCAAGGACAAGCACCCCACCGCTCAGCCGCCGGACCCCGGCCAGTAGCTCATACCCCCTATCAACCATCGGAGTATCTCACAATGGACTACCTCTTTCAGGTGAAGGTCGAAGCCCCCGACGGGCTCGTGCCCGACGACATCGCCGCCAACGTGCTGGCCGCACTGCGGGAGCACGTGGACAACTTCCAGGCCATGGATGGGTCGCCCATCGTGGTGGCCGGGCTCAGCGTGCAGTTCGCCGGGGTGGTGCCGGACGTGGCGAACGGGTCCTCCGTCTACGTGCCCGGTCCCGACGGCCTGCCCCAGAATGAGGACGCCTCCTGCTCGGTGTGCTCCCACGCCCGCACTGAGCACGGCGCCTTGAAGGGGGCGCACGGCGAGGACGGCTGCCGTCACCCGGGCTGCAACTGCATTCTCACCCACGGCTTCTGATGTGAGCGGTTCGCCGACATCCAAGGCGCTGGACACGTACGCCAAGACGCACAAGGACACCACCGTGGTGCTCGGTGCGATCGAGCGGCACGTGCTTCAGCGCCCGGATGACGGCGACCGGGACATGACCCAGCTCCACCCGAGCGAGATCAGCAAGAACCGCTGGTGCCCGACGAAGGACTACTTCTCCATCGCCGTCCCCCACCTGGCGATCCCCGAGGACTTCGGCTTCCAGACGCTGCGCATCTTCGAGGAGGGCCACGACATCCACGCCAAGTGGCAGCTGTGGCTCAAGGAGATGGGCATCCTCTGGGGGAAGTGGAAGTGCTTCCGGTGTGAGATCTACACCTGGGGCCAGAGCTGCGACCTCGGGCCGTGCCCTCGCTGCGGGCACCCCGACCCCTGGCTCTACAAGGAGGCGCCGCTCTCGCTGCCGAGCCACGCCCTCATCGGGCACACCGACGGCGTGCTCATCCTGCCAGACAAGCCCCGCCTGCTGGAGGTGAAGAGCATCGGGCTCGGTACCGTCCGGGTGATGAACGGTAGCCTGTATGACTCCTTCCTCAAGGGGGAGATCACCATGGATCAGATGTGGTGGAGGATCAAGCGCCCCTTCGCTGCCCACATCCGGCAGGGCATGCTCTACCTCCGCATGGCGATGGCTTGGAACCTCCTCATCGGCCACCAGATCATGCCGAAGATCAACGAGATCGTCTTCATCTACGAGTGGAAGCCGACCCAGAAGGTCAAGGAGTTCGTGCTCACCTACAACGAGCAGCTGATCGACTCTCAGCTGGCCGGTGCCAAGGCCGTCGCCGACGGTCTCCGCTACGGGATCGCCCCGAGCCGCCCGGCCTGGGCAGAAGAGCGTAAGATGGACACACCGGCGTGCAGGAAGTGCGCCTATCGGACACTATGTTGGAGCACGAATGATCAGTCGCCCCCCGGGGTCGTCCAGCCCGACCTCACCGCCCCCGCCCCAGCTGCCCTCCCCGCAGCTCCCGTCCTCACCATCAAGCGAGCCCCCGCCGCAGCCCGCCGCCGAGCCATGGCGGGCGTGGGGTAGCAACCTCCCCGGCTTCGACATCCCGGAGCTGCCCGAGGACATCACCGAGGTGAGTGACTCCTTCCTCATGTCGCTGTTCCGGCAGTACGTGGTGTGGGAGAGCTTCTTCGCCAGCGTGCTGGCCGAGCAGGAAGGCTCCGAGCTGTGGGCCAAGGCGCAGATCGAGATCGCCGAGTCGATCGCCAAGGCGGGCGCCACCGGCACCGTGACCGAGCGCCGCTTCACGGCCGCCGCCGACGAGAAAGTGGTCGAGGCCCGGCAGGCTGCGGCGCAGGCCAAGCGCTCGATGAAGACCCTCACCGCCACAATGGAGTCCGTCAACCGGGCCAGCAACTTCGTCAGCCGGGAGCTGTCCCGACGCATCGGCCGGGAGCCCGCCAACCGCCGCAGCGACCGCTACGGCGGTGCGTAGTGGCGTTCGCTCGGCCACCTGAGCTGACCCCCCGCCAGGCAGCCGTGCTGGCCCTCCTGACGGCGGGGCGGCAGGGGTGGATCCTGCTCGATGGTGGCAAGTATCTCTGCCCCGACGGCTGGGTTGACGGCTGGTACTTCGTACACCCCCTCAGCGGCGGAATGGAAGGGCTTCGACGTCTTCGTGAGCTACGAGCGATGGGCTACAAGATCGAGAGCCGACCCAAGGCAGGGAGTCCTGCTTGGCAGTACCGAGGGGCCTGGTAATGGCTAGCCCGCAGCAGTCCAAGCGCATCGGCCTCAAGGGTGAGAACGTCTTCGTCCGTGGCGTGCAGGCGTACCTCAAGCGACGGGTGGAGCGCCGCCGCCTCCAGGGTGCGCTCGACCAGGGTGACGTGGCTGGCTGGGACGGCGTGTGCGTCGAGGTGAAGGCCGGGCGTCAGTGGAACATCCCTGACTGGCTGCGCCAGCTGGAGAAGGAGACACAGAACGCCGGAGCTGACATCGGCTTCATCGCCGTGCTCATGCACGGGCGGCCGAACTTCGAGCAGATGGTGGCCATCATGCCCATGCCCGAGTTCATGGAGCTGATGGTCGATGCGGGGTGGGCAGATCATCTCCCCGGCCAAGGTCCCGAGCCTGCTCCTGTAGTGGAGGCTCGACCCCCGGTGTGATAGGGGCTATGCTCCCCTGATATCTGTAACGATCTCAGAGGAGCCCCCGTGCCTGAAGCTGATACCGCCGCTCCGGCGCCTGAGCGGGACCCGTTCCGTGTCAGCTCCAGGAACGACCCCAAGA
>JAKPQA010000271.1 GCA_029547025.1 Armatimonadota bacterium | reverse complement strand
GGTGCGCCCGGAGTTCCTGTTGCCCTTCCACGGCGAGCCGAGGCACCAGAACCAGGTGGTCCAGCTGGCGCAGACGCTGGGCATCGGGCGCGAGCGAGTTCTCGTGGCGGACGATTACGATAGGATTACTGTCCGCCCGGGGAAAGCGAGCATATCCGGCCGGGTGCCGGGCGAGGCCGTTATGGTCGACGGCATGGGCATCGGGGACGTGGGCGACGCCGTACTCCGCGACCGGCGCATCCTGTCCACCGACGGAGTCGTGTTTGTGACCGCCGTCATCGATGACCTGACCGGTGACGTGCTCGACGGCCCGGTCGTTGAGACCCGTGGGTTCGTTCAGGTCAGCGGCGCGGCGGAGTTGCTCGAGGACACTGTCGACGAGGTGGCCCAGGCGCTGGCCGAAGCCGACCCGGACGAGGAGCTCGAGGACATCGAAGCCCGCGTGCGCCGGACCGTGCAGAAGCTTCTGCGCGACCGCACCGGCCGCCGGCCGATGGTGATCCCGGTGCTGCTCGTGGTCGGCGATGGCGAAGAGGGCGAGGAAGTGAACTAGGCGCCACATCAGGACTGGCGGGTGGCCTGAGCCAGCGCCGGTGACTGTGAGCCGTCGGGGCACTGCGACCCTGCCTGGCGCATGGCCTCACAGGGTACGCATCTGGAGGGAGTGCTCGATGCCTGATGCTGAGCTGCTGAGTGTTGCCCGCCGCGCCCGCGAACGTGCCTATGCGCCCTATTCAGGCTTCCGCGTCGGCGCCGCCGTCCGCGCACAGTCGGGGGCCGTCTACCCCGGCTGCAACATCGAGAACGCCTCCTACGGCCTGACCCTCTGCGCCGAGCAGGTCGCGGTGGCCCAGGCGATTAGCAGTGGCGAGCGACGCCTGACCGCCATCGCCGTCAGCGCGGAGAGCGCCCACGCCGTCTGGCCCTGCGGCCGCTGCCGGCAGATGCTGCTCGAGTTCGGCCCGGACATGGCCGTGCTCACCGAAGGCCCTGGCGGCGAACCGCTGCGACAAACGCTCACCGATCTGTTGCCCGACGCATTCAGCGCTGAGACCATGCGGTAGACGCCCCAAACGGGTCGCCCTCGCCCGTCGCCCTGTATCTCCCCTCCCGCCTTCTGCCATAATGCCGGCGAAGGTGGTCCCGCGCCTCATGTCGATTCTCCGACGCTGTCTGGCGTACGAACTCAAGTACCGGCGATACGTGATCGGCGGCCTGGTGGCCATCGTGGCCGGCATCGGCGCCGACCTGATCCCGCCCCTACTGATCCGGGCGACCATCGACCGGGTGCTCGTCGGACACGACCTGGAGGCGCTTGGACCCCTGGCCTTGGGCCTGGTGGCGGCAGCGGGTCTTGGCTGCGTCTGTGCCTACTGCCAGGCTCTCATGGTCGAGTGTTCCGCCCAGAGCGCCATCCGCGACATCCGGCAGGACCTGCACGGCAGCCTGCAGCGGCTCTCCATCGGCTTCTTCGACCGTACCCCGTCAGGCCAGACCATCGCGCTCGCCACCAGTGATGTGGATCAGCTCCGGCGATTCCTCGGGTTCGCCGTGTTCGAGCTGACCCGGGGGCTGCTGAGCTTCATCGGTGTGCTCGTCATCTGCATCCAACTCCACCCGGGCCTGGCGGCGCTATCCTTGGCGCCGGCTCCGGTCATGGTCTGGGTCTCCGCCCGCTACGCCCATCGAGCCCGGCCGCTGTTCGCGGACATCCGCACCAGGGTCGCCGAGATGACCGCCCGGTTGCAGGAGGGCCTGGCCGGCACACGCGTTGTGCGGTGCTATCTCCAGGAGGAACGCGAGGTGGCGCGCTTCCTCCATTCGGCCCAGAGGTTGCGCGAAGGCCATGTCGAGGCCGCCCGGCTCATGAGCTTCTACCTCCCCCTGCTCCAGCTCTTCTCGGCGCTGGGAACGGGCGTCGTCCTGGCCTACGGCGGCACCCTGGCCATGCAGGGCAAGCTGTCGGTCGGCTCGCTGGTGGCTTTCATGGCCTATCAAGCCCGGCTCAACTGGCCGGTGCGAATGGCGGGGTTCGCCGTCTCCCTGGCCGAGCAGGCCATTACGGCGGGCCAGCGGGTGTTCGGCATCATCGATCAGCCGTCTGAGGTCGAGGACGCACGCGACGCGGTAGATCTCGACACCGTCCGGGGCGAGGTCGAGTTCGACGACGTCAGCTTCTCCTACGACGGTCGCCTCCCGGCCCTCGAGCACGTGAGCTTCCGGGTGCCGGCGGGGTCGCGTGTGGCATTGCTCGGGCCAACGGGAAGCGGCAAGTCGACACTGATGGCGCTGCTGATGCGTTTCTACGACCCGACGGGTGGGCGGGTGCTGGTCGACGGTGTCGATGTCCGGAACGTGCGACAGGCGTCGCTCCGGTCGCACATGGCGGCGGTGTTGCAGGATTCGATGCTCTTCGGCGACACCATCCGCGGGAACATCGCATTCGGGCGCCCCAATGCCGGCGACGAAGAGATTGCCCGGGCCGCCGAGTTGGCCCAGGTGTCGGGCTTCGTCGGTGAGCTTGAGAAGGGGTTCGACACCGAGCTGGGGGAGCGCGGCGCCGGGCTTAGCGGCGGCCAGAGGCAGCGGGTAGCCCTGGCTCGCGCCCTGGTGACCGATCCCGCGATCCTGATCCTCGACGACTGCACGTCGAGCGTGGACGCGGCGACCGAGCAGGCGATCCAGGCAGGCCTGGATGAGGCCATGGCCGGGCGCACCACGTTCGTGATCGGACAGCGGCCCTCTACTCTCCGCCAGGCCGACCTGATCCTGGTGTTCGACGGCGGGCGGCTCGTGGAGATGGGGACCCACGACGAGTTGGCGGCGAGATCGGGGCTCTACCGCGAGGTCCTGGAGGCCTCCGGTACGACAGCGGACGGTCGTGGTGCCCCATGATGCGCGGGGCCGGTTTGCGGATGGGCGGCGGCTTCGGTCGGCCGAGGCCCGAGGAGGACGTGCGGATCCTCAACCCGCGCCTCATGGCGCGGCTCCTGCTCCTCATGGTGCCCTACCGTTGGCAGCTCGCGCTGGGACTGTCGCTGATGATTGTCTTGGCCGCATGTGGTATGGCGGGGCCCTATATGTTCAAGCTGGCCATAGACGAGGGCATCCAACGCCACCACGCCCCCATGGTGGTCTGGACCGGTGTGGCCTATCTGGTGATCTCGCTGGTGGAGTTCCTCTGCCGGTGCTCGCAAGGCAACCTGCTGGCCCGGACCGCACAGACGGCCATCCTCGATGTGCGGCACCGGCTGGCGAGGCAGTACCAGGCCCTCGACCTCGCCTTCCACGACCGGCAGGTGGTGGGCGTACTCATCTCCCGGGCCACCAGCGACGTCGAGGCCGTGAACGAGTTCGTGGCCTCCGGCCTGGTGAGCGCCATCACCGACCTGCTGACGCTGGTGGGCATCCTGGCGACCATGTTCGTGCTCCACGCCAGGCTCGCAGCCGTGGTGTGCCTGTTCCTGCCACTGTTCGTCCTGGGTCTACTGCGCTTCGGGCGCCGCATTCGCCGTGCCTTCCTGGCCGTGCGCGAGAAGGTGGGAGTGCTCACCGGAACCGTGGCCGAGCAGATCGCCGGGGTGAGGGTGATACGCGCGTTCGTGCAAGAGGCGCGCATGGCGGCCCGGTTCCGCGCCGTGAACCAGGACAATGCCGACGCGAACATCACCGCGACCCGGGTCATGGCGCAGTTCGTGCCGTTGGTGGAAGCCATCGCGGTGTTAGCACTGGTCGCCGTGATGTGGTGCTCCGGCCGACTGCTGGCCGCGGATGGAACGGCCTCCAATGCCGCCGAAGCCGTCACGCTAGGGACGGTGACGGCCTTCATCGGCTATCTGAACCGTCTGTTCGTCCCGGTGAGAAACCTCTCGCGACTCTACTCGACGGTCCAGTCGGCTTTCGCGGGAGCCGAGAGGGTGTTCGAGATCCTCGACGAGCGGCCGTCGGTGGCCGAAGCGCTGGATGCTCAGCCTCTGGCACCGCTCTCCAGCGAGGTGCGGTTCGAGAGCGTGAGCTTCGCCTATCCGAGTGCGGGCGACGAGGCCTCCCGCGGGACACAAGCCCCCCGGCAGGCGCTCTCGGATGTGAGTTTCGCCCTGGCGGTCGGGCAGCGCACAGCCCTGGTGGGGCCCACGGGTGCCGGCAAGAGCACAGTGGTCAAACTCCTCTCGCGCTTCTACGACCCGCAGCAAGGCCGCGTGCTGTTCGATGGTGTGGACGTGCGTCGTGCCACATTCCGCAGCCTCCGCGGGCAGATGGCGGTGGTGCTGCAGGAGACATACCTCTTCAGCGGGACCGTGGCCGAGAACATCCGCTATGGGCGGCCGGAGGCCACTGACGAGGAGATCGAGGCCGCGGCGCGCGCCGTCTCGGCCCACGAGTTCATCCTGCGTCTGCCGCAGGGCTACGCCACCCCCGTGGGGGGCGACGGTGTGGCTCTCTCGACCGGGCTACGCCAACTCGTTGCCTTCGCGCGTGCCATACTGTGCAACCCGCGACTGCTCATCCTGGACGAGGCGACATCGAGCGTCGACGTCTGCACCGAGCGAGTCATCCGGCACGCGTTGAGGCAGCTTCTGGCGGGCCGCACGGCGCTGATCATCGCGCACCGGCTGTCCACAGTGATGGACTCGGACCGTATACTGGTCCTCGACGGCGGGCGTCTGGTGGGCGAGGGCACTCACGAGGAGCTCCTGGCCACTTGCCCCCTGTACGGCAGGCTGTACGCTCTGCAGTTCCGCGACGCCGACGTACGGCTTGCCGCCGGTGAAGGCCATCCGTCGCGGAGGCCCCGAAGGAGCGGATAGTTGCACAGCGTGCTGATCGTGGCGGGCTTGGCCTTCGGGCTCGCGATGGACGCCTTCGCGGTGGCTATTGCCGTAGGCGCTGCCCTTGGGAGACCCACAAGCCGCCAGTTCTTTCGACTAGCCTTTCACTTCGGTCTGTTCCAGTTCATGATGCCGGTGATCGGCTGGTTCGCCGCCGAGGGCGCCTCAGCCGTCCTGGCCCGCGTCGACCACTGGGTCGCGCTCGGGTTGCTCTCGTTCATCGGCGGCAAGATGATCGTGGAGGCGCTCCGCGGCGATCACGAGCAGGTCAGGGGTGATCCGACGCGAGGCGCGTCCTTGGTCATGCTCTCCGTGGCCACGAGCATCGACGCCTTGGCGGTGGGCCTGAGCTTGAAGGCGGCGGGGGTGACCCTCTGGTTCCCGTGTGTCGCGATTGGGGTCTGTGCGGCTTCGATGACCTTCATGGGCATGAAGCTGGGGCGCCGCGGTGCGTCGCGCCTGGGTCAGCGTGCCGAGGTCGCCGGTGGTATCGTCTTGATACTCATTGGAATCCGTATCGCCATCGATCACCTGATCTAACCGATTCCGCCCCTCAGTCTCGCCGCAGGCACCGCCAGAACCGCGCCCACAGACGCACGAAGGTGGGCGCGATTGTCAGGTAGAACCCTGAAAAACCCGCCCCAAATCCAGCTCACGGGCGATGAACTGGGCCAGAGATGGGGAATACCTGAGATGGAGGAGTGGCCCGGGCGGCATTTGCTGCCTGGGTTGGAGTGGGTTGGGGTGGGGGCGGTACCCGTGGGAGAGTGGATCACGATGAGCAGGAACCAGAGGCTGCTGGTGGCTGCCGCTCTGGCGTGTCTCGTCACCGCCGTGGCCGCGAACGGATATGAGTTCAGTCGGGCGGCGGGCTGGTCCATCGACTGGCCCGTGTCGGTCACGGCTGTGCCGGGTTTCTACGGCCCGAACACACCGGGGACACGTCTCCAGTTGACGTGGTCGGACTCTGTGTGGGGCGCCGTGAGTGACTACATCCAATCGGACGACCACTCCATCCCCGATGGTGACGTGGGCGAGGTCTTTGACGTTGAGGGGCTGTTCGCCAAGCAGCAGGGCCGCAAGCTTCACATCCTCGTCGTCCTGAGCACCCCCGAGAGCATTGTGGATGTCAGCACATATGACCCCGCCTATCGGCGAGGAACTTACGTGATGGCTGGCGACCTCGCGCTGAACCGTGGAGCTGCTGCCGCGCCCGAGGATGGCCCGGCCAGGTCATACGCGTACACGGCTGAGCTCGGCATCAAGACCGCCGGTCCCCATGCGGGCCACGCCGAGCGCTATGCCCGGTGGGGCTACGGTTCCCAGGGCCCCACGGCTGACCCATCGGCCGACTGGCGTGACCCGGCGGTTGATCAGGGGGAGAACCCAAAAGGGTATGCTCCGGGAGAGCAAGTGGGTGAGTTCACCGGCTACCCTTGGGCCTCGAACTTCTGGCACGGTACCGGGAGCGAGTTCAGCGGAATCGTGAGGGTGTCGGACTGGCGTCTGGTGCTGACCGGCTCCGACGACCCATCAGACGCCGCGCCGGCGAACAACACCTACGCCTACGAAGTCGTGATCGACACCGGCGACGTCGCTCACGCCATCACTGACATTATGGTGGCCGCGAGTTGCCTGAACGACGGCCTGGCGCTCACCCTCGACGAGGGGGGGAGTCCGGGGGGAGGAGGCGGCGGCGGCGGCGCGCTAGCTGCCCTGCCCCTGCCCGCGCTGGGCGGGCTACTCCCGTGGGAGGGCGCCGCGGCAGCCCCCGTCATGGCCGGGGGCGTCGTGGATGAAGTGCTCGACGAGAGCGACGAGCAGGTGCTACCCGAGGAGAACATCCCTGACGATGAGCCCCCGCCGAACCCTCCACGTGGGGGAGGCGACGACGATCCCGTGGCGACACCCGAGCCGGTGGTCCTCTCGTTGCTGTTCGCTGCAGCCGGTGCCGGACTGGCGGCTAACCGGACTCGCCGGGGGCGCGGAGCCAGGCGAGGCTGAGCGCATGCGACCCGTCCCCGCCGGCGATCGGCGAGGACACGCCCTCAGAACTCCACGTTTCGTGTGCTCCCGTCCTGCATATGGTGGCAGATGGCGCGCTCCGGAGTGACGCGGATGAGGACATACTGCGGATCGTCCCTACCCCCCGGGAAGTACTGCGACCAGTCATCCTGCCAGAAGCGGTGACGCGCCTCGGGCGTGTCAACCACTTCCGCCACACCGCTGATCTCACCGTAGTGCCACACGTCTGGCTGTTGCCAGTAGACCGTGACCCTGGGATCGGCGGCGATCTGCCTGCACTTGTCGGAGGCACGGCCGGTGGCGAACCACACGGCGAAGTCCGCATCGACAAGGACGGTCTGCATGGGGCGGATGGCCGGCGGGCCATCCGCGCGGTTGGTCACCAGGAGCGAGACCGGAGCACCGGCGATGAGGGCACGAAGGCACTCGAGAGCGGCGGTGTCAGGCATGGTCCATCCTCCTCAGGCTGTAAACAGCCTCACCCGCGCGGTAGGGGCAAGGAGCTGTTCGCCACTCACGGTCCGTCTGCCTTCGATGGCCCGGCAGACGCACGAAAGAGGCCGTCGCCCATGGCGACAGCCCCTAGAGGACAAGCGCAGGCCCGACGGCCGGTCAGCTCCAGGCCAGGACCTCATCGGTGGTCTTGCCCCGAAGCTCGGCGACCTCTTCGGGATTGCGGACGGCCCTGAGGGCATCAAAGGCCGCTGCGGCATTGTTCAGGCGGCTCTCACTGCCCAGGCACTTGGCGAGGACGTCGTGAACGCCGGCCAGCTCGACGATGGGACGCACGGGACCCCCGGCAATGACACCGGTACCCCGAGAAGCCGGGCGCATGAAGACCGTCGCGCCGCCGACACGCGCGGTGACCTCATGGGGCAGGGTTGTCCCGCTAAGTGGCACCTGGACGAGGCTCTTCTTGGCCCGCTCGACGCCCTTGCGGATCGCGTCTGGCGTGCCGCGAGCCTTGCCCACGGCGAACCCTACGACGCCCTTCTTATTGCCCACGGCGACGAGCGCCCGGAAGCTGATGATCTGTCCTCCCTTGACCGTCTTCTTCACACGGTCGATGTGGATGACGCGCTCCTCGAACTCGTCGGCCTCGTAGTCCTCGAACCTGGCTTTCCTGCTCATGTGTTGGGGTTTCTCCAAACCGAAGCTAAAGCGGGCGCGGCGCCCGCACCCATTCATGTCACACAAACCCATATGCTACCACGAGGCGGGATCGGTGTCAAAACAGCCTCACACAGCCCCCTGCCTGGTCTTGCGGAGGGGCCGCACAGGGGTGCGCCCAGAGGGCGCGGGGCCCCTGACCGGCCCGAGGTTGGGGCGTGCGGATCGGGCGCGTTGGGGGCCCACCACGCTGGGAGACGCGTGGTTCCCCCCATGGCGCCCCTCCGCAACCCGGCTGATGGGCCACGGGA
>JAKPQA010000261.1 GCA_029547025.1 Armatimonadota bacterium | reverse complement strand
GCGCACCACGGCAGGTTGCCCGAGCGGCCAATGGGAGCGGACTGTAAATCCGTCGCGAAAGCTTCCAAGGTTCGAATCCTTGACCTGCCACCACGTGCACCGAAGGCCTCTGACCAGCGGAAACGCCGGTCAGAGGCCTTCCTCGTGGGCGTCGGTCGTGTCCGGCTGGCGGCGGCCCTGGCCGGCCGTGTGTGGGTGTCCGTGCAGAAATTGTGCGGAAATCGGGGCGTCGGCCGCCGAGTCGCCGAGTGCCAGGTGGATCCGTCGCCTGGCCGTGACACCGCCGTTCCGCCGAGGCTGCCCGGGGCCGGTATCCGTTGTCATCCCCCCCGCGGCTGCCCCGAATCAGCACTGTGCCTGAGGCCTTCGCGGCGCCGCGGCAAGGTGCCTCCACTTGGGACGCCCGCCCCTCCGTGGCGCTGTGCCGCTGCCTCCTCAGGCCCGGAGATCGCACGCCACTCGGATGTCGATGAGCCCGGACCGGGACGACGGCCCGTTGGGCCGGCAAGAGGACCCTGTGCAGGCTCGCTCGCCCCGGTCATTCATTAGAGTGCTCTTGCGGTCGATCTGGCGGGGGTGAAGGGCTGGCCGCTGCGTTGGAGGCCATCAGGTCGTGAGGTGGCGCTGGCTGCGCTGCCGGGCTGCGGTTCTCCGGGTGGTGATGTCGTGGCGACAGGTCGTGTCAGGCCGGTTGGAGGATCGCGGCGATGTTGGCGAAGACAGCGACGATCGCGGTGGCCCAGGGCCGCGATTCGGGGATGCGCAGTCGGCGCCGTCGGGCGCCGTGGGTGAGTCGGGCTGGGGCGTGGAGCAACCGGTAGCGCAGCGCTTTGGGCTCACACGCTGCCGGGGCGGCTGCCTTGCCGGTGAGGGCGAGCAGTCGGGTTCGCGCGGTCAGGTCGGCGGCGATCTGGGTGAGCATGAGCCATGCCTCGGTGATGTCGAACTGCCGGGACGGGAACCGTCCCAGGCCGGTGTCCTTGGCGTGCCGGATGCGGGCCTCGACCCGCGCGTGGGCACGGTGACGCGCTTCGAGGAAGGCCAGCTGCCCGGCCTTGGTGTTGGTGACGAAACGCCCGGAAGCGCCATCGGTCACGTTCCTCGAACAGCGACAGTTGCGCCCCGGGGTGCGGACGTTCGCGTCGCACGATGACCCGCATCTGCTCGGACCACTTCTTCATCACTGCCGGGTCGATCAGCCCGGTGATCTCGGCGAGGTCACCGCCCTGGCGGATG
>JAKPQA010000242.1 GCA_029547025.1 Armatimonadota bacterium | reverse complement strand
GATATCGATCCCCGCTGGCATGGCTATCAGTGCGCCTTCTTCGATGACCTCAGGGCGAGGCACCCCGCCATGGCCATCATGGCCAACGACGTCGACCTGGGCCACGCGGCGCATCTGCACGGGCGGCTGTTCGAGGGCGGTCCACTGCTCGATCGAGTCGCCAACGGGTCCATTGGGCCCAGGGACGCGGTCCGTGTGCTGCAGGAGTGGATGAGGGCCTCCCTTCAGCCCGGAATCACTTTCGCCATCATGACCCACCCCATGGGCTGGCAGGGCTGGCGCGTCGGCAAGGGCAACGCGGTAACGACGCCCGGCGAGGTCGACCGTGTCCGGCGCGATTTCGCCCGCATGCGCCTGGGCCTGCTCACCACTCTCATGACCGATGCGTACTTCGCATACGACATGGGAACGGTATGGTATGGCCTTCCGTACTGGTATGATGAGTATACCAGCTCGCTGGGACAGCCCCTGGGCAGCTGCCAAGAGGTCTTTGATGTCCCACCCGTGACCGTCCTCGACTGGTCGGCTGGGCAGGCGCTGGGCGGGATCATCGCCGACGCATCGGCCTCAGAGACGCCCGAGGGCCTGGAAGCCCGGTGCACCGATCCGGCGGCCGGCTGGCAGCGCACCATCGGGACGCGGCCCTCCGATGTCCGGCTCGAGCCCGGCAAGCGGTACCGCATCCAGGCCGACGTCGACATCCTGGAGCGGCCCACCGAGGCCCTCCAGTTCTGCGTTCGCACCGCCAAAGGTGGGTGGGAGCACCACGACAAGGGCGTGCAGACCTGCGCCACGGCGGCGGGCGCAACCTGGCACATCGAGACGACCATCGTGCCCGATGACTTTGACGACTACTCGATCGAGTGGCACCTGAGAGGGGCTGGCGCGTTCCGCCTGACACATCTAAGTGTACACTCGATCAGCGAGAGCTACCTCATGCGTGAGTTTGAAGGCGGCTTTGCAATACTGAACACCAGCACGCGCCCGCTGCCGGTTCGGCTCCCCCGGCCCATGCGCAGGCTGCGAGGCGACCAGGCCCCGCTCCACATCATCGAGCTCGATGACTCCTCCGGTGCCTTTGACCCACAGGGCGCCTGGGAGCGGGTCGCGGGGGAGCGGCACTACGCCGGGGCGGGGTTCCGAACTGCCCGGAAGCCCGGAGACACGGCCGCGTGGCTCTTTCGAGCGCCGGCCGCAGACCGCTACACCGTCTTCGCCTGCATCCCGGGCGGGGCCGACCTCTCCGACGCGGCGGTCTATCGCCTCGATGGCGCTGAGAGCTCGCCCTCGGCCACCGTCGACCAGCGGCCGTGTGATGGCGGGTGGGTGCGGCTTTTCGACGCCGATCTGGCGCCGGACCACACCTATTCGGTGACGCTGCAGAGTGGGGGCGCGGGCCTCACGGCTGCCGACGCCATCCGGCTGGAAAGTGCCTCCCGCTACAACGACGGAGCCCGGGTGGTCGACGAGTGGCTGGCGCCCCTCGATGGCCGGATACTGCTGAAGGAGTGAGCACATTGGCTGTGCCGCGCGTGATCGGTGCCCTCTCCGCATTGGCTCTGTGGGCCGCCTCTGTTTGGGCCCAGGACGCCAGTATGCTGGCCAACGGCGGCTTCGAGCAGGGCGGCCGGAGCACCGTCGTGGGGTGGGGGACCCACATCGCCCGAGGCGAATATGCATTCACCGTCTCGCCCGAGGCCCACACCGGGACGCGGTGCACTGCCATCACGGCGGCGGACGGCGTGACTGAGGGTTGGTCGCGCTGGTACACCACCGACCTCTTCGTCGTCAGGGGCGCACGATACCGGCTCACGGTCTGGGCCAGGGCCAGCGAGGGCGCCGGCGGTGACGTCTGCATCATCGATCCGACCGGAGGTATAGCCCTACC
>JAKPQA010000042.1 GCA_029547025.1 Armatimonadota bacterium | reverse complement strand
CAGAGAGCGCCGGAATGCCGACGTAGAACAGGCCATAGAGCAAGCCGATCATTGAGCCCACCGAGAAGACCCGCCAGCGCCAGGTCTGTTCCTGCCCCGTGGACTCGACCAGGGCGATCGTGCCGAGCGCCCCGACGGGAGCCATGGGGAAGGGTAGTTTCTCGACATCGGAACACAAACGGAAGAGACCATACCCCAGCCCGAGCCAGTTCATCTTCGAGAGGATGGTGAGGAGGACCATCAGGCCGATGGGCGCGAGCCAGTCGGGGTGGTAGAAGGTGCGCTCCGCCAGGGCCGCCGAGTCGGCGGGCGGCACGACCCAGGTGGGGATCTTATCGGCGATACCATATCCCTCGGCCGCGGGGGACTGGCGCAGGTACTGGTTCCAGATGAGCGATCCCACGGGGCCCGTGCCCGCGGCGCCCGAGGCGGCAAGGCCTCCGGCCATGTAGAAGAGCACGAACACCTCTTGCTTGCGGATGCTCGCGAATGAGCGCTTGGCGATCTCGGTGAACAGGATAAGAGTGGTCCATTGCGCGGCCGGGCCGATGCCCTGTCCCGCCACCAGACTCAGGTAGATGGACGCCGGCATCATGACGAAGCCGATGAACACCGCGCCGAGGACGAGCTTGAGGTTGAACCCTTCCTCGAATGTGTCGGGCACTTCGAGCAGTTGCCGATACTCCTCAAGGTCGGCCTGTGCGCGCTCCGCCATGGCTACTCACCTCGCTCCCCGCTGGCCCCGACGCGTTCGGTGCTCCCCGCGCCCTTCGCCGCGGCCGCGGCCTGCTCGTGGTAACTCGCTTTGAGCTCCGGCCCGAGGACGCGCCACAGCAGGAATTGCCGACGCAGCAGGTAGACGAAGCTCCGAGTGGTCCGCAGCCAGGCTCCCTCATCGCCGCTGACCCGGAACACGAGTGCGTCGATGCCGAGGACCTCCTCTTCCGGCGTCTCCACCGTTTCAAGAACTACTCGCTCACTCACTCCTAGATCATAGGGAGACAGCCATGCCGTGAAAACCAGCCGATGCCCCACCCCGCCGTCGGTGGGCGGCACGTACGCACAGCCGTCAGTCGAGAACTCGCCGAGGGTGTAGTCGGAGTGAGCGTCCAGGTACTCGCCCACGTAGAGGAAGCACCCGGCGGCCTCGGCGCGGGCCACCGTGAAGGGGAGGCGCACGCGTAGCGAGTCGCCATCGGGCTGCGGCAGACGCCAACGACGTTCGACCCCCGGAGCGGCCAAGTCGGCGGCCCTGCGGGCCGGGTACAGAGTCGAGAGGAACACCACGGCCATGATGATCAGCGTCGAGCCCACTGCGGCCATCGAGCTGTAGTTGAGGCTCAGGTACTTGCTCCACTCGGGGTTCGCAACCACGATCTTGGCGGCGCCCTGGCCCAGCACATAGCCGACCATGGCGCCCAACACCGAGTATACGGCGCTCTCGGCCACGAACAGGAAGCCCACATGGGCAGGCGAGAGCCCGAGCGAGCTGTAGATACCGATCTCCTTGATGCGCTCGTACACACTCCCCAACATGGTGTTGAGGACGATGAGCGCGGCGATGAGCATCGGCACGAGACTGCCTTCGAGACCACTGACCTTGGCCGCCGCGATGGACGTGCGGTAGTAGACCTGGCCGTCGTATCCCGACAGGCTGCTCAGGTCGAGCCGATAGACCATGTCATCCTGCGCCTGCCGGGCCACATCGCCCGCGCCGAACTTCACGCTAATGGATCGCAGGGGACCGCCACACCGAAGGCACAGGTCGTAGGGCACCAGCACAACCGACTGCGAGGGGATGCGGACTCGCGTCTGGAGGGCCGATGGGTCCTGGCTGGTCTCCTCCTTCCTGCTCGACTCGCCACTCTTTCGCAGGTTGGCCTCGCGGATCTCGTCTACGGGCATGAGCTGCTCGTCGTCGAGGTCCTTGATGGCATCCATGGCCGACTCGTCGAAGACCCCGATCACACGGAGCTGGTATCCGTTGATGCTGACCGTGGCCGTGCCGACATCGTCCTCGCCGATGCTGAACCGCTTCGCCAGGTTCGAGGGGACGATGCAGGTCAGAAGGTCGGCCTGCGAACCGTTGAACCACCGGCTCCTTGGGCCAACGAGTGTCTGCAGCACCGGGGTGACCTTGGGCTCATCGGCATGGCAGCCGAGCAGGGCGGTGGCCTGGTATCTCTGGTTACCATGCCAGATCGGCACGACGGACTCATTGCCGGACCCGACGGAGAGGAGCCAGGCGCGAGGGGCCATGGGGTACTGCGGGTCGATCTCGTTCCGCAACGCCACGTACGTGTTCTCGGCGAAGGCCCCAAGGTTCGGTGTGCGTAGCAGCAGGCCATCGTACGCCGGGGGGTAGCTCTGCCGGATGGCCCGGACCGTCTGGCTGGTGGTCACCGCGGTGAAGGACAGCACGGTAAAGGTGAGCAGGATCAGGGTGATCGAGGTGAGCGAGGTTCGGAGCGTGCGGCGCCGCATGTTGGCCACACCGAGCGCGAACGCCGATCCCGCCGTGCTGAGCCGCGCCACGTCAGCCGTGTGCTGCCCAGACTTCTTGTACCGGAAGTCCTCCATGAGCTGATCGAAGTGGCGGATGACGAGCAGAGTCACCAACACCGCCATACCTGCCAGGATGAATGCGAGGAGAACTACCACCGGCGTCGTGGTGACCCGGAAAGCCGGGTGCACGCAGACCAGCGTGAGGAAGACGATGGCGAAGATGATGAACGTCCATGCCGCCTGCCACTTGAGCGTGCGTGCCGCGACCAAGAGGCGCTCCGCCAGGTATGAGAACGGCACCAGCAAGACCAGGTAGAACAGCACGCCGTTGACCACATCGCGTGCCGTACCCTCCACCTTGGGGTAGACCCGGTTCTCGATGGCCAGGGCCTTGCGAGAGGTAGCGATGAACACGTCGATCCGGCCCGCGTCGCGCGCCTGCTCTGCCTCTGCGATGAGCGCGGCGGTCTCCGCATGGAGCTGGAGGGCTCTCTTGTCGCCCACGCCCCAGGCGGAGAACTTGTTGATGCGTGTCTCGTCGAGCCGCCACAGATCCTTCACGGCCGAGTAGGCACCATAGAACACGGCGCGGTCCTGCCCCATCCGCATGCCATTGCCCAGCGGGTTGTCGTCGGTGCCGTTGAGCACCAACATGCGGGCATAGAGCCCACCGGGGCGCAGGGTCACTATCAGATGTTTGCCCGGCTTCCCGAAGACCACGGCGGCCGGTTCGAAGCTCTGGAAGCTCGGCACGATGCGGCCCCAGTCAAAAGGCGTGGCGTTGGTCTGCCGGTCGAGGACTTTCACCTGGCTCAGGTGGCTGAAGCTGGCGGGATCGAAGATGTCGTAGATCTCCAGCGGGCAGCACCGGAACACGACAATGTCCTTGCCGGCATCGTTGGAGGCAACGGCGAAGTTGTCGAAACCGAGCGCTTTGACACCGGTCGGCCCATAGTCCGCGGCGTAGTCGATGTCGCCGGTCTCCGGGTCGCAGTGGAAGGCGCCCAGCTCGTCTCCCCCGCCACGATGCGACTGGTTCACCATGCCGGCGAAGCGGTACTGGCTCTTCTCGTCGACCTCATCCAGCACCGTGCGGCGCACACCCCCCACGGACTTGGGCTGTCGCAGCCATGCCGCGATGGCGCCCGGCACCTTGTCCTGCGGCAGGAACGAGATGCTGCGCCCAAACTCGAAGACGCCGCCATGGACCAGCGCGAACCCGTTCCCTGGGTCGGCCGTGAACAGCCCGGGCACACTCACATCGGCCAGCAGGTTCGGCACGGTCGCGCAGATGGCTCTGGCCTGGAGCGCCAGGTTCGCGAAGTCGACGCGCTCGGGTGTGTCGAAGGGCGTGTCGAGGTAGGGCCGGGCATCTTCGATGCTGGCCAGAGTTATCCCTGAGTAGCCGGCCAGTGTGGCTGCCTCGCCTTCGAGGCAGAGCGCCAGCGGCAGAAAAGTCGACCAGTGGCGCTCGGCACCGGTGTTGACCGTGTCCCGCACCGAGAGCTCGGGGGCGACCCCCAGGGCCCGGGCTGCCGCCCTGCCCAAGCTGCCGCAGGCCATCCCCACATCCGAAAACTTGTATGTGTGGGCCTCGGAGATGCCGTAGAAGCTGCCCTTCCAGAAGGTGCCGACGCCGCGGCCGTGGGTGGACAGATCCAGGCCGATGAAGGCCCGGAAAGCCGGGCTCTCGCCAGACTCCGGGATTCGCGATGCCATGAACTCCCGTATGCCGGCCATCGCCTGGAAATGCGCCGAGGTGGCCAGGAAAACGACGTCGCGGGCCGGCGGGTGATCGGCCAAGGCGCGGGCCAGCTCGATCAGCACGGCGACGCCCGCTGCCGAGTCAGCTCCCGGCGCCAGATCCGGCACGGCCGATATGGAATCGTAGTAGGCACTCAGCACCACGGTCTGGGCTTGGAGAGCCTTCTCATCGACCGCTCCGGCCCGCGGCGGTGCCTGACGGCGGAGGCGGCCCACGATGTTCCAGGTGGTGGCGTTCTTCATCCGCACGTCACAATGGATAGTGCCCGAGACGCTTCGGGCCCCCAGGCTCGCACGGATGCGTTCCACATCGGCCCGCCGGACATAGAAGCGCGGTACATTGAGAGGCAATTCAGAGAACTTCTCAGTAGCCTCTCCCCGAATCGTGAGATCCGGTTCGGCGAACAGGATCGCTGAGGCCCCCAGCATGCGCGCGTCATACCATGCGCGGCCGGAGTTGAAGTCCATCAGCACGATGCTGCCCCGTGTCTCATGGCCGTTGTAGGCCGAGAGCGCGCCCGTGCCCGCGTCGACGATTGGCCCCGAGACACCGTCGGGAGGAGTCTGGCAGGTGCGGATCAGGTTCGGCCATAGAGGGTGAAGTGTGATCCGTTCGCCCGTGCTCAGGTCGATGTACGCGCCCGTGTCGCCGTTGGCCGGAACCGGAACGACAACCTGGAAGGGCTCGAACGACACTTCGGCCACGCCGGCCCGCTTGAGGGCGTCGGCCACGTAACGTGCCGCCATGGCATTCCCGGGCAGCCCGGGCACCCGCGAGCCCATCGATGCCAGGTCGCGAACGGTACGCTCGAGGCGCGCCGAGCTGACCGCAGCCACGAGCTCGTCCACGGCGTAGCGTGGATCGATCTCGACCTTCGCCGCGCGTGCCGGCGCTATCGCCCCGGCCCATGCGGCTGCAGTCAGTAGGGCACGGCAGACAAGACGGAAGCGGCTTCCGCCGCCTCTCCGCATCATCGAGTCCATCTCAGGTCGGGCATGAAGGCCATCCACAGTGAGCTCCAGACGTCCGGGAGCGAGGGGCCAGTTCGTGGCGGCAAACCCGGAATCCTCCTGCGGCCAGTGCGCGGCGCTTGGGGCCACCTGAGCATCCGAATGCCGTGGCCACTCACTCCTCGCCCAAGTACACGCCAAGGGAACGCAGGGCCGGTGTGCCCGCCTCGGTCTGCAACCGGACGCGCACCACCTGTGCCGGCACGGCGGCGAAGACGGCGATGCGCTTATGACCGATGGTCGTGCCCTCAAAGACGTTCGTCCACTCGTCTCCGTCGAAACACTGCACGCGGAACCCACTGACGTGTTGCCCGAGGGGCAGGTACTCCTCGAGCACGACGCGGTCGATGCGCCGCGTGTCGCCCAGTTTCACCGTGATCCAGGGCCGCGCGTCACCCTCGGCGGCGCGCCAGTAGGTGTTGGGGTCGCCGTCGCAGGCCAAACGTGCCGGATGGAGGGGGGTGCTGGAGCTGGCATCGCACGCCCGGCTGCGAGCCATGTCGAGCCGGTATAGCCGGCAGACCGTGTCCCAGAGCTCCCTGACGCGCGCTGCGTCGGCTTCGGGGATCAGCCCGCGCCGGTCGGGGGCCACGTTGAGGAGCAGGCCGGCGCCGTGGCCCACGGAGCGGTGGTAGATATCGAGCAGGTGGTCGAGTGACTTGGCGGAGTCCGCGTCGTCCGTGTGCCAGAACCAGTTGCGCCGAAGGGGGACATCGCACTCGGCCGGCCACCAGTAGGGCTGGCCATCCACGTGGACCACGTTCCACAGCGTGTCGGGCGCGAGGCCATCCTCGTTGCCGACCCAGCGGATGTCGGAGTTGCCCGCGATCGCCTGAAGACACGATGGCTGCAGCTGCTTCAGGGCGCGGTAGTACCCGGCCCAGTCATACACATGCCCTTCGCCGCCCGCGCCGTCGCACCACCACTCCATGACGTCGCCATAGTTCGTGAGCAGCTCGCGTATCTGGTCCGTGTAGTAGCGGTCGTAGGCGGCGTTGTCGGCGTAGGACGGCGCGTGGCGATCCCAGGGCGAGAGGTAGATGCCGAACCGCAGCCCCGCCTCGCGGCAGGCGTTGGCCACCTCGCGCACGCAATCGCCCTTGCCATCACGCCAAGGGCTGCTGCGGACACTGTAGTCGGTGTAGGCCGACGGCCAGGTACAGAAGCCGTCGTGATGCTTGGCGGTGAACACCAGGTACTTCATTCCCGCGTCCTTGGCGACACGCGCCCACTGCTTCGGATCGAAGGCCGTGGGGTTGAACGTGGAGGGGCTGAGCGTGCCGTCGCTCCACTCCATGTCATTGAACGTGTTGATCGAGAAGTGCACGAACATGCCGTATTCCAGATCCTGCCATGCGAGTTGCTCGGGCGTCGGCGTCGTGCCTGACGGCCGTTCGGGCGGCCACGCGGCGACAAGCCCGGCCGCCGCGAGAGCCGACGCGGTGAACGCGAGAGCGCTGGGGGACATCTGACCACCTCTTCCATGGCCTCGTGCGCAGCCGGCGCCGCTGGGCGACGCCCTTGGCCCAGCGGCACGCGGCTCAGTCGTCCTCGAGGAGCAGCTGCAGGCCGTCGGCCACCACGTAACCATCGGTCTCGGCATTTGATACCGTGACTCGGAGCCCGTGGCCGGCAGGCAGATCGAACACGCCCAGGACGGCGCTGCCCCCGTCGCCGGCGGCGCGCTGGTCCACGTAGACTGTGACGGGCGCCTGGCCGGGCACCTCGATGGTGACCGGCACGTGGGTGGCGCGGTTCTCGTGGGGGACGGACATGAGTGTGAGCCGGTAGCGGCCGGCAGTGGGCACTTCGGGCTCGTACGTCAGCGACTTGGCGCCTTTGCCCGCGTTGCCGTCATGGATGTACCCGGTGCCGACCCGGCGGCGGCTGGCCATGTTCGAGGGCAGCCACTCCCCAGTTCGGCTGGCCGATGTGTCGTCGAGCACGATCCCGGGTAGGCTCTGCGGATCGATGAGCGGCGCCACCGTGGGCGGCTCCCAGACGAGGACCTGCCCGTCCTCGCGCAGCCGAGCGGTGAGCAAGTCCATGGGCACATCCTGGACCGCGGTTCCCCCGTCTATGGCCAGCTTCGCCGCCGTGGCCGCGGACTGCGCGAGCACCATGAAGACGGGTTCCATCCGGATCGACCCAAAGGCGATGTGCGAGGCCGAGAGGCATACGGGAACCAGCAGATTGCCGGGCTCACCTCGACGGGGAATGATCGATCGGTAGCTGATGGGGAATGGCGCGGGCACGGGGATCTGTACATCGCCTTCATTCAGAGCCCGGCCATCTTTCGCGAACCGCTGGCAGTTGTGCGAATCCATGGTGTAGGAAGCCAAACCCACCGAGTCTGGGGCTACGGCGTTGCCCATGCAGTTGTTTTCGGTCATCACATAGTCTGAGACCATTCGCCGGGCCTCGCGGACGTAGAGTTGCCGCGGCCACCCGCCGGTATCGGTGAACTCGTCGCGCGCAAGCCCCCAGTGGCGGAGCTCTCGGCGTATGGTCTCGGGCACGCGCGGGTCGTGGGTCAGGAACCACAGCAGCCCTTGTTGGTAGTTCACATGGTCCTCGAACAACCGCTGGCGCGTCTTGGCGTCGCCCTCGGGCCACTCGTAGTTCATCCCGATGTTGTCGGTCGAGAACCCGCCGTTGTTGTTCGTGTCGGTCTTCCAGTTCGGGAGCAGGGCCGCGAGCTGTAGGGCATCCCACACGCCGGCCTCGATATACCGGAGCAGCAGCGTGTAGCGGTTGGGGTCGTACCCCTTGGGTTTGGGGAACGGCCGACGGTTACCGGGCCTTGTTGTGAGGCACATGCGAAAGTTGTAGGCCTGGACGCGGTGGTCGCCCTGTCCGTGAACACCGGGGTCTTCGCCCGAGACGCCGGGCAGGAGGCCGGATGATGGGTCGCCCGGCACGACATAGGGGTCCACTGGCGCCTTGAAGTTGTGGTACGGCTGCCCGAACTGAACGCCGTTGTGCGGTTCGCCATACTGGTCCACCGGTTCGCGGCCCACGGTGTATGTGACCCCGGCCTTGGCCATGAGGTCGCCCTCGTAGGTCGCGTCGATGAACATGCGAGCGCGGAACCGGGTCCCTGCGGTTGTCCTGATGAAGCGCACCCGGCCTCGCTCAACGCCCACGCGGTCGAGTCTCTCCCCGAAGTAGACCGGGACGCGCTGCTCCTTCACCATCTGACCGAGGACCACTTCGGCCACATGGGGCTCGAACCAGAACCCGCCGTTGCATGCCTTCACCTGGGGCGAGTCGGCACCGTACCGGTCCGTGTAGTACCGGAGGATCCGACCGTAGAACTCGCGCGAGATCCCACCGATGGCGGCCGCATTGCCAACATCGGTCTGGCCGAGCCCACTCGATGTGAGCCCACCCAGATGCTGACCGGGCTCGACGATGGCGGCCGATCCGCCCAGCCGCGCCATGGTGATGGCAGCGACCACGCCGGCGGCGGTTCCCCCGTACACGCACAGATCGGCGTATACGCCATCATCCGGCTGAGCATGCGCGCCCGCCAGCGTGATCGATGCCGTGAGGGCCAGGAGTGCCCAGTGTCTCCTCCGTGTGGTTCGCACCGCTTCGTGCCTTTCCGTAGTCGCAATCCTGGCCGCCGGGTTCGGTGCCGCCGCGTCGGCCCCCTCCCTGGGGGGTGAGGTCCGGCGCACGGCAGGACCGCCATTGGGGGTGGGCGAATACGCGTCCCACCAGCCCGAGGGAGGCGCATGTGCCATGTTCCAGCTCGCCGCGTTCACCGATGAGATCTCTCAGGACTTCGAGCACGCGGTCGCGGTGTGCCAGGAGTATGGTGTTCCGGCAGTGGAGATCCGATCGGTCTGGCAGAAGAAGGGTCCACAGGATCTGCTGGACGGCGAGTTGGCCCGGATGCTCGACATCTTGGGCGCCGCGCGCATGACCACGGCGTGCATCGCCTCGCCTTTTCTGAAGTGCGACTTGGGTGACGAGGACGCATACCGGGCCCATCTGGGCATCCTCCGGCGCTGCTGCCAGGTCGCGCGCATGATGGGCACGGACATCATCCGCGGGTTCACCTTCTGGCGGGTGCCCGATCTGACCGAGGCGCAGTACCGCCAGATCCTGGCCCACTTTGAGGAGCCCTGCCGGATCCTCTCGGGCGAGGGCATGAGACTGGGCATCGAGAACGAGCACTCGTGCAATGTGGGCACGGGCCTCGAACTCCGGAAGTTCCTGGACGACCTGCGTGCATGCGGTTACCCTGGGTGTGAGCGTGTGGGTGCCATCTGGGACCCGGCCAATCAGGTCTTCGCCAACGTGCCGGAGACGCCATATCCTGATGGGTATGAGGCCGTCCGGGCGGATATGATCCATATGCACGTCAAGGACGCCCAATGGGAGGGCACGCAGTGTGTCTGCACGGCCGTCGGCGATGGTGCGGTGGACTATGAGGGGCAGTTCCAGGCCCTCACCGACGACGGCTACATGGGCTACTGCTCACTGGAGACCCACTGGCGGCCCCAGGCGCTGACGGAGGAAGAGGTCAAGCGGCCTGGTGGTGCTGCCTACTCCGAGTCCGGCGAGTACGCGTCCCGCACATGCCTCGAGAACATCAGCCGAATGCTGGCTCAGCTGGGCTAGTGCCCGGGCGAGCCGGAACGTGGTGTCGCCGCCTCTCCGTGTGTCTCGCGGAGGGGCTCTTCGCTACGGGCAGGGAGCCAACCGCCATTGTCAGGCTCAGAGGATCTGCTCCGGGGACTCAATCCCCAGCAGCGTGAAGCCGTAACCCACGGGGACGGCCCGCTGCTGGTCTTCGCGGGGGCGGGCAGCGGGAAGACTCGAGTGCTCACACACCGCATCGCCTACCTCATCGCGGCGCGCGGCGCCAAGCCGCACTCCATTCTGGCGGTCACTTTCACCAACAAAGCGGCCGGTGAGATGCGGGAGCGCGTGCACCGTCTCACCGGCTACAGCGGCGGCATGTGGGTCGGTACCTTCCACGGCATGTGTGCCCGCATCCTGCGGCAGTCCGGGGAGGCCATCGGCGTCAGCCCCGACTTCACCATCTACGACCAATCGGACCAAGAGGCCGTCATGAAGGCCGTGGTGGCCGAGTTGGGCTGGGATACCAAGGATCAGGCGAACAGCCCTCGCTCCCAGCTCGAGCGCATCAGCCGGGCCAAGAACGAGCTGCTGTCACCCGACGAGTTCGCACGGCGTGCGTCGGACTACGCCGACCAGCGAACGGCCAAGGCATATCGGCTGTACCAGGGCCGGCTCGATGCCGCGCGGGCGCTGGACTTCGATGACCTGATACGTCGCGTCGTGGATCTCCTCGTGCAACAGCCGGCGGTGCTCGAGGAGTGGAGGCAGCGTTTTCAGCATGTGCTCATAGATGAATATCAAGATATCAACTTCGCGCAATACTCCTTCGTGATGCGACTGGCGGCGGTGCACCGGAACATCTGTGCGGTGGGCGACGATGACCAGAGCATCTATCGCTGGCGCGGAGCTGACGTGAAGCTCATCCTCCAGTTCGAGAAGGACTTCCCCAACGCGCATGTGGTGAAGCTCGAGCAGAACTACCGATCGACCCAGCGCATTCTCGATGCCGCTCACGCGGTGATCTCGCACAACCGCGCCCGGGCCGATAAGCGGCTCTGGACCGACCGGGGCGAGGGTCAGAAGCTGCGGGCCTATGAGGCCATCGACGAGCGGCAGGAAGCCCTCTGGATCGCGGGCGAGGTGAAGCAGTGGGCCGGCAAGGAGGGCGCCTACAGCGACCACGCGGTCCTCTACCGCACCAATGCCCAGTCGCGCGTCCTGGAGGAGGTGTTCCGCGACCAGGGCATCCCCTACCGCCTCGTGGGAGGCGTGCGGTTCTATGATCGCAAGGAGGTCAAGGACCTACTGGCTTACCTCCGGCTCTTGTACAACCCGTTCGACATCGTCAGTCTGCGACGGACCATTAACACGCCGGCGCGGGGCATCGGCGATGCCGCGGTCGAGCGTCTGGAGGCGGCTGCGGCTGACGATGGGGTGACACCCTTCCAGAGTCTGATGCGGCTCGAGAGCTACAAGGAGCGCCTGGCGCGGAGCTACGCCCCCCTCAAGAGCTATGCCGACCTGCTCAGGAGTCTCCTCGCGGCGGCGGAGGCGACGCCCGTTCCCGAGCTGATCACCCGCATCATCGTGGACTCGGGCTATGAGGCCTCGCTCAAGAAGGAGCGATCCGCCGAGGCTGACGGACGGCTCGAGAATCTGTACGAGCTGGCCACGGCGGCGGAGAAGTACGCGGCGGACAGCGAAGACCGGAGCCTCGGGGGCTTCCTCGAGCACGTGGCGCTTGTGTCGGACGTGGACAGCCTGGACCAGTCGAGCAATGCCGTGACGCTGATGACACTGCACGCGGCCAAGGGCCTCGAGTTCAGCCGGGTCTTCATCGCGGGGTTCGAGGAGTACGTGTTCCCGCATCAGCGGGCGATGATCGACGAGCAGGAGCTGGCCGAAGAGCGACGCCTGTGTTACGTGGGGATGACGCGGGCTGAGGATGAGCTGGTGCTCACTCATGCCCGCGTGCGGTCCATGTTCGGCCAAACGCGGTGCAACCCGCCCTCGCGGTTCCTCGCTGAGGTGCCGCACACGATCCTGGAGTGGCAACGGGCCTCCAGCGCGTTCCGAGTCGACCTCGACCTTGGGCTGGCGGCCCACGGCGCGGAGCCGCGGCGCCGACTCGACCTGACCGATGTGGTGGCCCGGCACAAGAGGCCCGGCGCGCAGGGGACGAAAACGGGGACTGAGCCGGGCATGGCTGACGCCACTTATAGCCCCGGCGATCGCGTCCGGCATCGCACCTATGGCGACGGCGTCGTGGTCTCTGCAGAGCCCGGCTTCGTGCAGGTGGCATTTGAGCGGCAGGGCGTTCGCAAGCTGGCGCTGGCGTTCGCACCGCTCACCAAGGTGTAGACTTGGGGCCAAGGTACCGGCCCGTGCCCTTCACGCCGGATGAATGCCTTCGGACCGCAGGGGGCCAATGCACATGGGTCAGCCCGACGATGGGGGTGCCGCGGCGCGCATCGAGCAGTTGCGTCGGCTCATCGAGTACCACAACCACCGCTACTACGTGCTGGACGCCCCCGAGATTGCCGACCATGAGTACGATGCGCTTTTCCGTGAGCTGCAGGACCTCGAGGCCAGCCACCCCGAGCTGGTGACGCCGAACTCGCCCACCCAGCGAGTGGGCGCTCCGCCCGTCGAGTCGTTTGCCCCCGCGCCTCACGCCTTCCCCATGCTGAGTCTGGCCAACGCCTTCGATGCCAACGATCTCCGGGAGTTCGACGCCCGCTGCAAACGCATGCTCGGCATGGGCCCGGAGGCGATCATCGAGTACACCGTCGAGGCCAAGATCGACGGCCTCGGGATCTCGCTCACCTATGAGCAAGGTCACTTCGTGCGCGGGGCAACGCGGGGAGACGGCACTACTGGTGAGGACGTCTCCGCGAACCTCCGCACCATCCGTGCGATCCCCACGATCTTGCCCGACGGCCTTGGGCTCCCGTCGTCGTTCGAGGTTCGCGGCGAGGTCTTCCTCTCAAAGACGGAGTTCGCGCGCATCAACGCCGAGCGAGGGATCGAGGGGCTTCCGCTCTTCGCGAACCCACGCAACGCGGCGGCGGGGACCATCCGCCAGTTGGACTCCTCCGTCGCGGCACGCCGACGCTTGCAGGCACGCTTCTACGACATCCGCAGCGATGGCAGGATTCCCGCGTCGACCCAGCTCGAGGTGGTCGAACTCCTCAGGTCGGCGCACTTCCCCACCAACGACCCGACCCAGATGGCGCTGGGCGTGGAGGAAGTGGTGCGCCTCTGTGGTGAGGCAGAGCATACCCACTCGGCCCTGGACTTTGCGGTGGATGGCATGGTAGTCAAAGTCAACTCGCTGGCTCTCCAGGCCGAGCTCGGGCAGGTGTCGCGCAGCCCAAGGTGGGCCATTGCTTATAAGTTCCCTCCGGAGCGTGCCCGGACTCGGGTCTTGCGGATCGTCGCCCAGGTCGGGCGCACCGGTGCCGTGACACCGGTGGCCGAGATGGAGCCCGTCTTCCTGGATGGTTCCACGGTGTCCCGCGCGACGCTGCATAATGAGGATGAGGTCCGCCGCAAGGACGTCCGGATCGGCGATTTCGTCTGGATCCAGAAAGCAGGCGACATCATCCCCGAAGTCGTCGAGGTGGATGTGGCCGCGCGTTCAGGCGATGAGCAGGAGTTCGCCATGCCGGCCGAGTGCCCGGTCTGTGGCGGGGCCGTGGTCCGTGAGGAGGGGGAGGCCGTCGCGCGGTGCAGCAATCCGTTGTGCGTGGCCAAGCTGAAGACTGGGCTGCAGCACTTTGCCTCACGGCGGGCCATGGACATTGACGGGCTGGGGCCAGCCATCATCGAGCAGTTGGTCGACCGGGGCCTGGTTCGCGACTTTGCCGATCTGTACCAGTTGACCCATGAGCAACTCGCCGGACTCGACCGCATGGCCGGGAAGTCCGCGGCGAACTTGCTGGCGGCGATCGAGGCCAGCAAGCGCACATCCTTGGCGCGCCTCGTGTTCGCGCTGGGGATCCGGCACGTGGGTGAACATGTGGCGGACGTGCTGGCCTCACACATGGGGTCACTCGAGCGACTGCGCTCGGCCACCGAGGACGAGCTGTCGTCCATCCATGAGATTGGTCCCCAGATCGCGGCGAGCGTGGCCGGGTTCTTCGCCGACCCGCGTGCCCAGGCGCTTCTCGATCGGCTGGTGGCCGCGGGCCTGACTTGGGAAGAAGCGCGGTCCACGAGCAACATGGAGGACGCGTTCATCGCGGGCAAGACCTTCGTGTTCACCGGCAAGCTCGAGCACATGACGCGCGAGGAGGCGGAGGCACTGGTGCGGAGCCGGGGAGGCCGTGCGGCCTCATCGGTCAGTGCCAAGACTCATTGCGTCGTCGCTGGCCCCGGCGCCGGGTCCAAGCTCGACAAGGCGCGCGAGCTCGGCATCGAGGTCATGTCCGAGGACGAGTTCCTGTCGAAGCTGGGCTCCCCGCCCGATGCAGACAACCCCACAGGGCCGCATCAGCAGTCGCTGGCCTTCTGACCCAGAGAGACATGCCATGCCCAGAACCGACATCACGATCCGAGGTGCCCGTGAGCACAACCTCAAGAACCTGACACTGACAATCCCTCGAGACAAGCTCGTAGTCTTCACTGGAGTCAGCGGATCGGGGAAGTCGTCTCTCGCGTTCGACACGCTCTACGCCGAGGGGCAGCGGCGCTACGTCGAGAGCCTATCGGCCTATGCCCGGCAGTTCCTCGACCAGATGGAGAAGCCCAACGTCGAGCTGATCGAGGGGCTCTCGCCAGCCATCGCCATCGAGCAGAAGACGGCGAGCCGGAATCCTCGCTCGACCGTGGCCACCGTGACCGAGATCCACGACTACATGCGGGTGCTGTGGGCGCGGTGTGGTGTCCAGCATTGCCATCAGTGCGGCAAGCCCATCAGTTCGCAGACCCCCGACCAGATGGTGGATCGCCTGATGGCCCTCGAGGAGGGCACTCGGCTCCAGATTCTGGCCCCGGTGGTCCTGGACCGAAAAGGGGAGTACGCGGACGTTTTCGAGGAGGCCCGCCGGGACGGATACGCGCGGGCCCGCGTCGATGGGCAGGTGATCGACCTCTCCGAGGAGATCCACCTGTCCAAGCGCCGCAAGCACCGCATCGAGATCGTGGTGGACCGTCTCGTGATTCGCCCGCAGAGCCAGGCGCGGCTTGCCGAGTCCATGGAAACCGCGCTGAAGTTGGGCGACGGCATGGTGCTCGTCGACGTCGTGGATTCTGAGGAGTTGTTGTTTAGCCAGCATGCCGCCTGCCCGGACTGCGGGATCAGCTTCGGTCCGCTGGAACCTCAGATGTTCTCATTCAATGCCCCCCAAGGCATGTGTCCCGAGTGCAGCGGCATGGGGACCACCCTCGAGATGGATGAGACCCTTGTGGTGACCGATCCGGATCGCTCGCTGAGCGAGGGGGCCATCGAACTACTGGGCAATCCGGAGACCCAGCATACGAAGCATGTTCTTGAAGCCCTTCACCGCCATTTTGGTGTCGATATCGATCGTCCGTTTCGGGAGCTTCCTCTGGAACACAGGAGGATCGTTCTCCAGGGCTCACCGGACACGGTCCGCTTCCGGTACCGCACCCGCAACGGGCACACGTGGGAGTACTCGCGGACCTATGACGGTGTCCTCTCGCAGGCCCAGCGACGGTTCATCAACAGCCAGACCGACGAGGAGCGGGAGGAGCTGGGGCAGTTCCTCTCCAACACGCCCTGCCCGGCATGCAAGGGGGGGCGGCTGAAGCCCCAAAGCGCCGCGGTGCGCATCGCCGGCATGTCATTGTGCGACGTGTCGCGTATGAGCGTGCGCGACGCAGCGGTCTTCTTCGCGGGCCTCTCGACGCGGCTGTCGGGTGCTCGTCTCCAGATCGCTGAGCCACTGCTGAAGGAGATCGGCGAACGTTTGCAGTTCATGGTTGAGGTGGGACTACAGTATCTGACCCTGGACCGTTCGGCTCCGAGCCTCTCGGGAGGTGAGGCACAGAGGATTCGCCTGGCCACCCAGATCGGGTCACGCCTGATGGGTTGTCTATACATATTGGATGAGCCGAGTATTGGGCTTCACGCCCGCGACAACCGCCGTCTGCTGGACACACTCCTGCGGCTTCGCGACCTGGGCAACACCGTGGTGGTGGTTGAGCACGACGAGGAGACAATCCTCTCGGCTGATCACATCGTGGATTTCGGCCCCGGCGCAGGGACGCAAGGCGGTCACGTGGTGGCCAGCGGTACCGTGGCGGACGTGTTGCGGTCGGAGGAGTCCGTGACGGGGCAGTACCTCTCGGGGCGGCGCCGGATCCCTCGCCGCGAGGAACGCCGCGAGCCGCGAGGATGGCTGACGGTCCGCGGAGCCCGGGAGAACAACCTCCGGTCCATCGATGTGGGGTTCCCCATTGGGGCGTTCACCTGCGTGACGGGTGTGTCGGGTAGCGGCAAGAGCACATTGGTGTGCGATGTCCTGCTTCCGGCTTTGTACAAGCATGTGAACCGGGCACGAGTCCGGCCCGGCGCGCATGATTCGGTGGAGGGTCTCGAGTACCTCGATCGCGTCATTCACATAGACCAGCAGCCGATCGGGCGGACTCCGCGCTCGAATCCGGCGACCTACACGGGTTTGTTTGGCCCGATTCGGGAGACGTTCGCGCAGTTGCCGGAGTCGAGGCTGCGTGGGTACCGTCCCGGCCGTTTCTCGTTCAACGTCAAGGGGGGCCGGTGCGAGGCGTGCCAGGGCGATGGTCTCAAGCGTATCGAGATGTTGTTCCTGCCCGACGTGTACGTGACGTGCGAGTCGTGTAAGGGCAAACGGTTCAACCGGGAGACGCTGCAGGTGCGGTACAAGGGGGCGTCGATCGCCGAGGTGCTCGACATGACGGTCGACGATGCTCTGGAGTTGTTCCGGAACCTGCCCAGGATCGCTCGGCACCTGGAGACGCTTCAGCAGGTGGGTTTGGGGTACATCCACCTGGGCCAGCCAGCGACGACTCTTTCTGGTGGTGAAGCACAGCGCATTAAGCTCGCGCGTGAGCTCGGCAAGCGTGCGACAGGCCGCACTCTTTACATTCTGGACGAACCGACCACAGGGCTCCACTTCGCCGATATCGAAAAACTACTTGCGGTGCTGCACCGCCTGGCCGACGCGGGGAATACCATTGTGGTGATTGAGCATAACATGGAAGTCATCCGATCGTGCGACTACATTGTCGATCTGGGGCCTGAGGGCGGGGATGACGGCGGTCTTGTGGTGTGTGCAGGGACGCCGGAGCAGGTGGCCGCGGTAGCGAGCAGCCATACGGGTCGGTACCTCCGGCAGGCCCTGGTGAACAACTGACGGCGCCGGACGTCAGTCAGGATGGAGTTGAGGTGCACGCGGACAACCTCGGAGATGCCGTCCGACATGACGCGGGAGGCCGGGGAGTTGGACAGGAGCCCGGGACAGCCAGGGGCGGTGGCCCTGCCGCTGAGGGGCGCGGGGCGCGCCATGAATGATTCGCCCGACAGCCGGCTTGTCCGGCGGTGCCAAGAGGGCGACATGGAGGCCTATTGCGCGCTGGCGTCCATGTACCGGGATCGCGTGCACGCGTTTGTGAGCCGGGGGATCCGCGATCCGTCGGCCGCCGAGGATCTGGTCCAGGACGTCTTCGTGAACGCGTATGCGCACATTGGCCGTTTCGGCCGGCGTGCGAGCTTCCAGACATGGATCTTCCGTATCGCCCACAACCGTGTCATCGACCACAACCGCCGAGAGAGAAGGCGCCGCCTGGTGCTCGGGCGAAGCCTCGACAGCGTCTCTTCGCACGATGGCTCCGAGGCCGAGGTGCCGATTCCTGACCTGGCCGCCGAGCCGGCGCGAGCGGTGGAGCGCAGTGAGCTCTCGCGGTGCCTGGATGAGGCCATCCGGGGGCTGTCGGATAAGCTCAGAGCGGTCGTGGTGCTCTACGACATTGAGGGCATGCCCTATGAGGAGATCGCTCAGGTGCTGGGCTGCCCGGTCGGCACGGTCAAATCGAGGCTTTTCAACGCGCGGGCAGAGCTGCGCCGCAAGTTGGCGCCCTACCTCGCCGCCGACGCTGAGAGTGGCGTGGGGTGAGAGAGATGGCGGACAAGCTGTTCTGCAGGCATGTGATGCGGGACGCCCGGGCCGTGGTGGACGGCGTGGCGGACGAGAGGGCGGAGGCACGTTTCTCGGCGCATTGCCTCGAGTGCCCAGCGTGCCGCTCGGTGGCGCGGGAGCTGTTGTTGCTGCGCCGGGCCGCCTCCGAGCTCGCGCCGCCTCCCCTGCCCCGGAGTTTCGATGAGGCGCTCCGTGCGCGGCTCGTTGCCCAGTTCGGCGGCCACCGGCCCACCGCGTGGTGGGTGGCCTGGCTGCGCCCTCGCCGCCTCGCGCCTCTGCTTGCCCTCTGCGGCTCGTTGATCGTCGGGTACGCCTTGGTGCGGTCTCAGTTCCTTGACCCGGCCGGCCGGGGGACGCCCATGGCGAATGCCGCGGCGACCCAGGCGATCGAGAAGATCTACGAGAGTTACCTCGGGCAGACCAGCCATGATCCGTTCGCGGATCGGGCGCGCGTCGAGGTGAGCATGGGCATCGCGCTGGCGCGCTCGGGGTTGGGACTGCGGTGATCCCCCGGCGTGCCCTGTGGCGCCTCGCTGCGGTGGCTCTCAGCATCTACGCCCTGGGCCGGTCGCCGAGCCGCGCCGAGGATGCGGCGGCCCTCTATCTGCGTGCGGCAGCGCAACAGGGCATGTTGCGGCTGGCCGGTGTCCAGGTGGTCGAGAACAAGGGCCCCCATGGCCAGCAGTGGACCGTGGAACGCAGGGTGCTTCAGGCTCCCGTTGGGAAAGAGTTCACCGAGGTTCTCAAGGGACCACCATTCCTCACCGGCCTCAAGACAATCTGCAACGGACGCCTCCGCTACTGGGTTCTGCCTGGTGGCAGGACGGCATGGCGGTCGCCGGATCTGGGTGACCCCTCGGAGCGTCATGAGCGTGAGGTCCAGTTCGCGCGGGAAGCGCTGAAGTATAGTGTGGTCCAGCTCTCGGGGGCGAACGAGGGCGTTGCCGGACGTTCGACCTACCTCCTGGTCTTCAGCTTCCGTGGCTTCGACCAGAAGCTGTACAAGATCCGGGAGGTGCTGCTGGACCGCCAGAACCTGGCCATCCTCGAGAACCGTGAGTATGGCATGCACGGTCTTCGGAGCCGAACCTACTTCCGCGACATCCGTTTCGACACCCGTCTGGTCTCGTCGGCCTTCGAGTACCGCCCCGGGGCCGATGTGCTGGTGCTTCCGGAGCCCACGGGCCCCCCATTCCCGGTGGGTGATGATACCCGCCAGCGGCTGGGTGCCTTCGTCGAGCAACCGCCGGTGCCTGCCGTGCCATCGGGGTGGTCTCCAACGGGCTGCATTATGCTGCACTATGGGGGGCTCAGCGTGGCCCAGTTCGGCTACTACGTTCGATCCCGGGACCGGTCGGCCGTGCTGCTACGCCACCGGTTGGGCGAGACTGATCCATTCTTCGGAGCGTTCTTCCGCACCGCCGAGGCGACCGGGCGGGTCAAGCGCCTTGGGAGTCAGTTCTGCGTGTGGCGCGGCGGGGGCTACCTCCATGTGCTGGCTTCACCGCTGCCCGAGAGCGAGCTGCTGGCGGCGGCGCGGCAGTTCCAGAGCGGCCTTTCGCGTCCGTAGGCCGCGTCACGGAGCAGCGGGGCTGACCTCATTCGCCGGTGCGGATGCTGCTGGTTACTCCGACCGCGGTCGACCGGAATGGCGACGTGTGCCCGGAGTCCCGCGGTGCAGCAGCATAGTGCTGGGGGGTCGCAGCGTTCGCCGGCGTGCTCTGTCTACCGAATGTGAGGTAGAAGAGCACGTACAGCATCGCGGCGAACATGAGCAAGACCACGATGATGACGGGAAGGCTCACCGGTTGTGAGAGCGTCTTGTTCCTCATTGTCGTTGGGTGGCACCGGCATCGCTGATTCGTGCGGTCGTGACGCTATTTCAGTTTTCGGCGAATCGGGCCAAAATCCTCCGTCGACAGGGCCCGGGAGGCCGTTGATCATGCACGGAAGAGCTCTCCCATGCGCCTGCCCAGGAACCTCCCGGCGACGATCAGGCTGACGGCCAGGAGCACCATCCCTACCACACCCATTGCGCTGGCGATGTACGGCCCGTCGACGATCCGCTGTAGCAGGGACAGGATTGCCTTGGTGATCGGGTAATACTGCTCCTTCATGGCGAGGATGAGGCTGTCGCTGACTTCGAGCATCGCGAAGGCGAATGTCAGGATTCCTCCCGCAACGAGGTTGGCGGTCACCAGCGGTAGCGTGATGCGGCGCAAGGTGCGCATGGGCGAGGCGCCGAGGTTCATCGACGCTTCCTCGAGTGTGATGCTCGTCTGTTGGAACCCGGCGTAGGCCGATCGCACTGCGTAGGGCAGACGCCGGACCGCATAGGCCACCACCAACAGCGCGGTGGGGTTAGCCCTCGGGTCGATCGGCCAGCCGGCGAAACATCCGACGTAGCCGAATGCGAGCACGAGGCCGGGCAGCGCGAGCGGGAGCACCGAGAGGGCGTCGAGGACTCCCGCGCCCGGAATGCGGCGGCGTGTGAGCAGGTAGGCGATGGCGACGCCCGCCACCACGTCGATCACCGTGCTCAGGGCGCTGTAGATCAGGCTATTGCGGATGCTTGGCAGTGTCAGGTCGTGGGTGACGATCTGCCCATAGTAGAGGCCTGTGGT
>JAKPQA010000179.1 GCA_029547025.1 Armatimonadota bacterium | reverse complement strand
CCGGTGGTGCCCTCGACCCCGAGCTGTTGACCTGTCCACACGCTCGCGCCAGCGGTGATGTTCGAGGCGATGGAGGCCAGGTGGGCGTAGTAGGTGCTGACTCCGCTGCCGTGGTCGACGACGACGAGGTTGCCGTAACCGCCGGCGACGCCAGCACTCACGACGGTGCCTTGGGAGACGGCTACGACCGGGCCGGGGCCGGGCAGGGACGACATGTCCTGCCCGGTGTGGGCGCGCCACTCCTGGTAGATGGGGTGGAACTGGTTGCCGAAGCCTCGGGCGCTGACGGTGTAGGCCTGTTGGAAGGGTGGTCGCCACTGTCCGGTTGCTGGGAGGGCGGCACTGGTGCACTGGACGGCTTGGGCTACGGCGGGCGCGCTGGAGACCACGAAGGCGGCGGCCATCAGGGGTAGGGCGATCAGGAACGCGAGGAACGCCGTGGCCAGGAGGGTGAGCTTCTTCATGATGGCCTCGGTCGGCTAGGCCGCACCCTCGATGGCTTCGTTGGTCCAGGTCAGGCTCTCCTCGATGGGGTGCAGCCGCGTCTCTACTTTGTAGGTGCGTTCCCCGACAACCCACAGGGCACGTCCTTTGCGTTGCATGGCCCAGTCCGTCATGACATCGGTGGCTTGCTGGCCCAGGCCGAGCATCGCGTCGAGTTCGTTGGCGACCCCGGGCTTCTGGCCGTGCAGGATCTTGATGTCTGCCAGGTGGAGCAGGTCGCGGGCGATGTTGGCGGCTTGGGAGCCTTCGTCGCCGACGGTGAGCATGTCCGAGGGTTTGTGGGCGTTGAACCATTGGATGTCGCCGCCGCGGCCGGCGACGCCGCGGGAGAGGCGCAGGTCCTCGTCGAGGCTCTTGACTGCCTCGACACCAAGGCGCATGGCTTTCCACATCTCGTCTCGGACGACGACGCGCAGGTCGCCGGGGGCGGCGATCTCGCGCATTCCCCTCCCCCAACTGTTGAGGCAGACCAGGGCGATGCCGATCGCTTCGTCGCCGAGGGGGTTGAGGCGGGACAGGGACAGGGACTCGATGGGGGCGGCCCAGTCGACGTCGATGTTGGTGTGGTCATCGAACAGGCCCGCCAGGGCACCGGAGACCAGTTGCCCGAGGGCGTCGCGCAGGAGCCGGGTGTGGTCGTAGAAGTGCTGCCTACTGCGGAATCGGCACTGTTCGATCAGGGCATCAGTGGGTTGGTCGAGGCATCGCCACAGTCGCGGGATGGTGGTCTCGACCAAGGTGGTGTTGCCGGCGGCGTACCCGGTGAGGTCCTGGAGGGCAGCCTTGACGACGGCCTCCTCAGAGGGGCCGAACGGGACGCGTTCGTTGCCGATGCGCTGGCTGCCGATGAGGGCACGCATGAGGGTGAGCCAACGGCTGAACACGATCGCCGAGCGACTTTGCGCTTCCTCGGCCGACAGCTGCGCCCAACCCTCGCCGAGGGGGCCTAGCCCGAGGGGGTTGATCCGTGCGGGCATGCCTGGTCCGAGGACGAAGGGCTGGACGCCGAAGAAGTGACAGAGGCGCTCGTACTCGTCCTTGGGATCGCCGAAGACGAGAACTCGATAGCCGAAGTCGACCATGCGCAGGCAGAACGCTTTCGTGGTGGCTGACTTGCCCGTTCCTGGTTTTCCGAAGCAGCCGACGTTGGCGTTGGTGACGGGGATGTCGTCGCGCAGAACCCAGCCGATGGGATCGGCGTAGAACGAGGACCCGGAGAGGACGTCGACGCCCATCTGGGCCCCGGTCGGGGGCAGGCCGGGGCCGGCGATGAACGGCCAGAACACTGGGGCTTGGTCGGAGGTCATCCGGTAGGGCGTCACCGGCGCCGAGGCCGGGTACCATCCGCGGCCCGGCTTGCGCATTCCGTGGCGCGCGACGTGTCGGAACAGTCGCGCCTCTTTCGGGGGTGCTGCGGCCGTGTGGGTGGTGGGCAGCTCGTGGCCGAAGTCGGACAGGAGTTGGCTCATGTCGCGGCCGGTGTGGCTGGGTCGGCTCATCGGGTCACCGCCGTGACCGCGGGTGTGATGTCCCGCTCGGGTCGTCTCAGGTTGGTCATGCCACCTAAAGCAGCGCTAGCCGGTTGGAGGGTCAGGATTCTCCTTTGCGGGTCAGGCTGATGCCGAGCGGCACGACCGAGGCCGCGAAGGCGGCATCCTGGGCGAGATCGAGCCGCAGTGGCGCGAACCCGGCCCTGCGGATGGAGGCGTCCAGGCGGCGGCCGTACTCGGCGATCCGGGCCGTTTTGGGGGCGGTGACCGTGCACACGGCGTAGGGGCGGGTCAGTGCCGAGCCGCGCGCCAGTTTCGCCTCCAGGCTTCGGACCTGGTC
>JAKPQA010000176.1 GCA_029547025.1 Armatimonadota bacterium | reverse complement strand
GCGTGGAGCGCCTCGACCTGGCGTCGCAGGAATCGGTGCGGGAGTTCGCCGCTCGTCTCGAGGGGCCGCTCGACCTGCTCGTCAACAACGCCGGGGTGATGGCCCCGCCGAAGCACCGCACCACCGTCGACGGGTTCGAGCTGCAGTTCGGCACGAACCACCTGGGCCACTTCGCCCTCACCGGCCTGCTGCTCCCCTGCCTGCTGGAGGCCGAGGCACCGCGGGTGACGACGGTGGCCTCCATCGCCCACCACCGGGGTGACGGTGCGGTTGCCGAGGGCAACCCGGCATCCGGCTATGACCCGCAGACGTCCTACGGCCGCTCGAAGCTGGCCAACCTGCTGTTCGCCCTCGAGCTCCAGCGGCGGGCGACGGCATCCGGTTCGTCCCTGACGTCGACGGCGGCGCACCCGGGCGTCTCGGGGACGAACCTGTTCGGCAGCCGGGACGGGATGGGCTCGATCCCTGTCATCGGCACCGTCGGCAGCTGGGCCGTCAAGCTCGCGTTCCCCTCGCCGGAGCGGGGGGCCGAGGCGATCCTGTATGCCGCGACCGTTGCCGAACCGGCCTCGTACTCGGGCCCGACCGGCATCGGCGAGACGCGTGGCGCGGTCGGCACGGCCAAGCAGAGCCAGTGGGCGCAGGACCCCGCCCTGGCGGCCCTGCTCTGGGAACGCAGCGAAGAGCTGACGGGCGTCCACTACTCGTTCTGACACCACACGCCGTCCGCCCCGAAGGGGGGCCAGACGCGCAGCCAGTCGCGCGTCTGGCCCCCTCGCCCGCGCCACGCGCGGATCTGGGACGCTTGGCCCATGTCACTGCGCCGCACCGCCATCAGCAGGATGAAGAACGGCCACGTCGACGTCCTCGTCGTCGGTGCCGGTATCAACGGTGCGGTGTCCGCAGCGGCTCTGGCCGGTCGCGGTGCCACGGTGGCCCTGATCGACCGGGCTGACTTCGGCGGGTTCACCAGCCAGGAGTCGAGCAACCTCGTGTGGGGTGGCTTCAAGTACCTCGAGAACTACGAGCTGCCGCTGGTTTTTGGCTTGTGCAGGTCGCGCAACCGGCTGATGAAGGCCTACCCGGACAACGTCAAGGAGATCTCCTTCCTGGCGACGCTGGACAACACGGCCCCCTTCAAGCCGTGGTTCGCCGCCCTGGGCGCAACGGCCTACTGGGGCATCGGCCAGTTCGG
>JAKPQA010000167.1 GCA_029547025.1 Armatimonadota bacterium | reverse complement strand
GGTTGCTATCCCAACAGTGTCTGAGCACGTAACGGTGGAAAAGTAGAAGCGCATCGGGGAACTCGGTTATCCTTCTCGGGGCTCGCAACCCAGAGAGAGGAGGCCAAGGACCGATGCGCCTGGAAACGTTTATCAGGAAATCGCTCCGAATGAAAGCCCATACCGTGGTGAAGGTGGAAGATCTCCCCGGCGGCGGTCTGGTGGCCCAGGTGGACCGCTTGCCGAGTCGGCGGCTCTGCTGCGGGGAGTGTGGTCGCCCCGCCGCCAAAGTAGCCGCCACCCGCCGTCCCGCCCGTCGCTGGCAAGACCTCGCCCTCCGCGACCAACCCCTCTGGCTCGTCTACGCGCCCCACCGGGTCTGGTGTTCCACGTGTGGCCTGCGGGTCGAACGGATCCCGTGGGCGGAGAAGTGGCAACGCGTGACCCACGCCCTGGTCCGGGCGGTGGCGACCCTCGCCCGCAAGCTGGACTGGGCCTCGGTCGCGGCCCACTTCCGCCTGAACTGGAAGACGGTCGCCAGCGTGGTGGAGGCCGTGGTGCTCTGGGGCTTGGCCCACCGGCGCTGGGTGCCCCTGCACCAGGTGGGGATCGATGAAGTGAGCCGGCGGAAAGGGCAGCAGTACCTGACGCTCGTCTACGACCTGGCGCGCGGCCGCGTGGTCTGGGTGGGGAAGGACCGCGACGAAGCCACGCTCCAGCGCTTCTTCGCGTGGCTGGGATGGCGCCGCGCCCGCGCGATCCAGGTCGTGTGCTGCGACATGTGGCGGCCTTACCTGGCGGTGCTCCGGGCGCAGGTCCCACACGCGACCGTGGTCTTCGACCGGTTCCACCTCACCCAGCACGCCACGGCGGCCGTGGACATCGTCCGGCGACACAGGTGGCGGCAGCTGGCCGAGGCAGAGCGACCGGATTTCAAGCGGACCCGGTTCCTCTGGCTGAAGAATCCCGAAAACCTGGCCCGGAAGGAGCGGACCCGCCTCTCGGGGCTCCTGCGCCTGAATGCCCCCATCGTGAAGGCCTACCTGCTCAAGGAAGACCTCCGCCGGTTCTGGGCCTACCGGTACAGCGCGTGGGCAGCAGGGCCCCTGCGCCAGTGGCTCTGGCGCGCCAGCCATAGCCGACTCGCGCCCTTCCAGACGTTGGCGCAGACCATCCGCACCCACCAGGAGGGGATCCTGGCCTGGACCACGCTCCGCGTGACGAATGGGGCCTTGGAGGGCATGAACAACAAGGTGAAGGCGATCAGTCATCGGGCGTTTGGCTTCCGGACGACGTGGACCTATATCGCGAACATCTACCACTGCTGTGCCGAGCTCCCACTGCCTTGACACTTTTGGGAAGGGAGCCC
>JAKPQA010000160.1 GCA_029547025.1 Armatimonadota bacterium | reverse complement strand
CCAAGCCCGGGCGAGCACGCTTGGTGGGCACCCGGCATACGCCCGGGTGTCCAGCCCCGATCAGAGGAGGTCGACATGTCGATGCCTGTCGCGGTCCACAGCGAGACCGCCCCCACATCCCTCCTCGATCTGGAGCATTCCCTTGGCACATCAGCCTTTTCACCTGCCGGAGCGGCAGGCCCTCTTCAGCACTGACACGTGTCCCGACAGCCCACCCGAGGGTGAGCGTTGGAGCACGTGGGACGGCGCCACGCACGGCCCCGTCCCCAGGCCCGACTGGGTCATCACCGACCTCGGCGCCGTCGAGGCCGATCTCGGCATCCTCAAGTCCGGCAAGGAGGCCGATGTCCACGTCGTCCGGCGCTGGGTCCCCGGCACGACGCGCTCGAGCCTGCTCGCCGCCAAGCGCTATCGCAGCAGCGAGCACCGGATGTTCCACCGTGACGCGGGCTATCTCGAGGGGCGTCGGGTCCGGCGCAGTCGCGAGATGCGCGCCATGGCCCGGCGGACCGACTTCGGCAAGGAACTCCTCACCGGGCAGTGGGCCCACGCCGAGTTCTCTGCGCTCGTGGAGTTGTGGGAGCGGGGCCTGCCGGTCCCCTATCCCGTGCAACTCGACGAGGCCGAGATGCTCATGGAGTTCATCGGCACCGATGGACCCGACGGTGCAATTGCTGCACCGCGTCTCCATCAGGTCCGCACGGACGTCGATCTGCAGAGCCTGTTCGACCAATTCCGGGACCTGCTGCTCGACCTTGCCGAGGCCGGCTGGACCCACGGCGACCTCTCGCCCTACAACGCCCTCGTCCATGAGGACCGGCTCGTCGTCATCGACTGGCCGCAGATCGTCGACGTCATCGGCAACCCGCAGGGCTTCGGCTTCCTCGAGCGCGATGTCCGCACGATGTGTGACTGGTTCAGCCGCAAGGGCCTGGCGGTCGACGCACACGAACTCTTCGGGGAGGCAGCGGCGCTGGCCGCTGCCACGGCCTGAGCCGCGGGCCCGCGCAAGGGCGCCACGGCATACCGGCTTTGATCCGGTATGCCGTGGCGCGCCTACGCTGGCAACTATGACCACGCGTGGGGAGAGCACGGGAGCGCTCAGTCGACGGCAACTCGTCATCGGCGGAGCCGCACTCGCGGGATTGGGCGCCTGCTCCCCAAGCTCCAACATCTCATCGAGCAGCGCTGGTTCGGGTGCGGGCACCTCGACGCCGGCAGGCAACGAGGGCGGCTCGATCGAGGGGACCTTCCTCACGCCGTCCTCGCAGTCGGCGCAGGCCAAACCCCTGAAGTCCACCCACCTCGGGGGCGGCCGCGACACCAAGTGGCGCATCGAATTGCCTTCTGCCGCAACGCCGAAGTCCCTCGTCATCATGCTCCACGGCGCCGGACACACGGCGGATCGGGCCTTCGAGGAGATGGACCTCAGTCCGCACGTCGAGAAGTTGGGCATCGCGATCGCGGCGGTGGACGGCGGAAGCACCTGGTGGCACTGGCGAGATGGCGTGGACGGATTGTCCATGGTGACCAAGGACCTGGTGCCCGCCGCGCTCGCCGCGGCGAAGCTGCCCGACTCGACGCGGATCGGGCTCACCGGCTATTCGATGGGCGGCTACGGCGCGCTGCTCGTGGCCGCCGAACTCGGGCAACAGCGCG
>JAKPQA010000151.1 GCA_029547025.1 Armatimonadota bacterium | reverse complement strand
AGCACAGCGGCATCGGCGAGGAGGTGCCGATAGGCCGGACGGTCCTCGGCTCGATGCGTCCCCTGCGCGCCGTGGTGAAGAGCCAAGACGTAGCTTGCGAGTGCGAGTGTCAGCGGATCCATGTGCACCTAACGCACCGCGGATAAGCTGCGAGCTTGCCGAGCTCTGGTGACAGTGTCGGCGCTCCTGCGAGCCAGCTTGATCCGCTTGTTGGGCGTGGAACTCACTCCGCGTTTGCCTCAAGGGCCGATTCCCCGCTCGGAGAGTACCGCGTCTCGTCGAGCACGCTGCCGCTGAGGCCCTCGGCGGTGACGGCGGTGACGGTGACCGTCACGCTGCCGCCGGGATCATCCTCGACGTAGCCGAGCAGGACGTAGGTTCGCCCTTGCGCGTCGACCAGGCTGAGCTGGTCCTCGCCGGGACCGAGAGCGGGCTGGACAGTGGCGGACTCACCGGCCGCGAGGCCGGGGACCGCGGTCAGCTGGCCGGTTGCCTCGGAACGCAGGGTCAGCCCCGACAGCGCGGCGCCGGTCTCGTTGTGGACCGTGAGGTCGAGTGGACTGAGGTAGGCCAGCGCGACCCACCCGAGGGCCAGAGCGAGTACCGCGCAGCCGGGGACCAAGGCAACAACGATCCAGTGTCGCTTCGACAACCTTGCGAGTCGCCCCTTCCTACGCCCAACGCCCGGCACGTAACCTGCAAACCTCGGATTCGCTGCGAGCGGACATCGGCCTTCGGTCTGCCGCGGGGTTTGTCAGGTTGACGTGCTTGTTGGGCGCACTCAACAGCATGGCCGCTGCTACGCCTTAGGCGGCTTCGTAGAGGAGCCACCGCCCCGGGTCATGGCGTCCTCGAGATGCGCCAGGCGCTGATCGATGGAGGAGAGCGCCGTGATGATCTCATTCATGCCCTTGCGCATGCCGTAGAAAAGGGCACTGACGTAGGCCACCACGACGGCGAGCAGGACCCACGAGATTACGTCCACCGGCATTCCTTCCTGCGTTGCGCCCAACGCACCGCGCGTAACCTGCGCGGGCTGCGGGTTGAACTTACTACAGAAACCGTTGGGCGCGTCAGGTTGACGCGCTTGTTCGGCGTGTGGGCCACCAGCAATTGCCGGGGAGCCGCCGGGGTCATGGAATGACGAACCGATCAGATGCCACGATGTGTTCAGGGACTCGGTCCGCGGCCGGCAACGTATCCGGGCCGCCGGGGCTGGCAGGCACGGCGTAGAGAGTGGACGTATAAGTGCCCGGCGCCAGGCCCTCGATGGTCATACGTCCTGAGTCTGCGCCTCCGTAGATGCCTCCCGACACCGTCTGCTCGTCACCCCCGGGAGACGTCAGGGTCAGCTCAGTCAGCGCCGAATACGCGTTGTTCGCCGTGATCTTGATGGTCGCCTTCCCGTGACCGACGCTGACGTGCATGGCGAAGTCCGGGGCAGCGACCGACGACGTTGGTGACGGCGAGGGACTCGTGCTCGACGCGCAGCCGACGAGCAATGCTGCGGCGAGAACGATCGTGGCGGTCGCAGTGAGGCATGCCCGCCTTTGTCGCTGGGACTTCATGACCCCTCCTGACTACGCCGAACGCACCGCGCATGAGCAGACGCGGCTGGCCTGCCGCTGTGCGGCAGACGTGCTGGCGTTCTGCTCGATGCGCTTGTTGGGTGTGCCTCTCACTGGACCCACACGGGTACCAACCCCGGACCCAGGTCTACCCACCCGCCGAGGCTCGAGGCCGCAGAAGCGTACACCTCCCCCTCGGTGAACGTGCGCCACGACTGGCCAACAAGATCACCCTCGGGCGACCAGTCGAACGCACCGAAGCCGGAGCGCTCCGGACAGGCGTACTGGGTCAGGGAACCGTCGCTTGTGTCGTAGACGTAGACCGCGAGGCGAGCATCACGGGGCCACGACTGCAGGAACGCGATCTTGCCCGCGCCCCACGCCGCCGCCACCGGGCTGCCGCCGATCGAAGTCAGGAACGGCACTCCGTAGAAGCCGGTGTTGTAGAAGCTGTAGGTCACGCTCACATCTGTCCCGGTCTCCGGACTGACTAGCCAGGCACCGTCCGGGGAGGAGAGCGGCGTGTTGAAGCTGCGGCCGGCCTCCCAGTACTTCGCGGCACTAGCGAAGACGCGCGGCTGAGCACTGAGGGAGCGCAGCCGCCTGATCGTCTCAAGGGCGTTGCGGCCGACCCGCCGCCGGGTCACGTAGATGAGTGAGCCCTGCCCGGTCGCATAGCTGGGCTCGCCGCCGGCGAGGCGGCGAAAGCGCGTGACCTTGCCGGTGCGCAGGTCGGCCCGGTAGAGGGAACTGTACTGGGGTGAGGCGACGATGCGGCGCGAGCCGCCGAAGAGGAAGCGGTTGTCGCTCGTCCAGGTCGCGCCGTCGATGGAGCGGATGGGCAGGCCCTTGAGCGAGATACTTTGCACGGCGCCGGTGACGGCGTCGACGACCGCGAGCTGGCTGCGCTCGCCGACGTACAGCACCCGAGCGCCGGAGGGGGAGGCGAAGGCCTGCCACGGTCTGAACCGCAACGCGCCGAGGATCTGCTCCGCGCCGGTTGCGGGCGTAAGCCGCACGAGGCCCCAGGCGCCATCCTGCCGGCGCACGACAAGCAGGGTACCCGACACGTCGAGGGTCGCGGTCGCCTGCCTGCCGGCCTGCGCCGAGGCTGATGACGCCTCGGCCTCTGTTGTAGTCCCGCAGCCGGAACTCAGGAGCGTCGCCAGCGGGAGGAGCAGGGGTACGACGAATGCGAGCAGGAACCACCGATCGATGAACGTTCTCATGGGACGCCTCCCCATTCGGCTAACGGTTGCCCCTCGCGTGCTACACCTAACGCACCGCGGATAAGCTGCGAGCGCCGCGGGCCCGTCTTGCCGCGACGCTTTGGCGAGCCGGCTTGATCCGCTTGTTCGCCTCACCCGTAATGGGTCCACATCCTGAGCACTTTGACGATGCGCTCCTCGGTGAGCACCTGATACACGAGACGATGCTGGATGTTGATGCGCCGCGAGCAGGCGCCGCTGAGGTCCCCGACCAGTTTCTCGAACGGCGGCGGCGACTGAAAGGGGTCGGCCTCGAGCACCGCGAGCAGCTCCTGCGCCTTGGGCTTGAGACCGGCCGCGGCGAGCTTCCGCGCGTCCTTGCGCGCCTGCTTCGTGTAGAGCAGCCGCCAGCTCACCAGTCGAGCTCGTCCTCGAGCTCATCGGCGGGCGTCGCCATGCCCTCGAGGACGGACTCGCGCATGCCGGGGATCGAGACCAGGTAGAGCGTCTCCTGCACGGCGCGCCAGTCGTCCTCGGAGACCAGCACGGCATTGCCGCGCTTGCCGGTGATCTGCACCGGCTCGTGCGAGCGTGCGACCTCGTCGAGGAGCTGGTAGAGCTGCTTGCGCGCCTCTGTGGCACTCATGGTCGTCATCACGGACCTCCTAATACGTACGGGAAAGCGTACGTCTTCAGGAGCCGGATGTCAAGTGCGCAGGGTTGTGGCGAACGCCTCGCACATGAGCAGACGCCGCTGACCTGCCGAGGTGCGGCAGACCCCCTGGCGTTCTGCTCGATGCGCTTGTTAGCTGCCCCCACGGCTAGTGTGTACTGACCCCGAGATGTGGCGACACATCCCGTCTGTCACCGCCACATCTTAGCCGCACCCAGGACTTCGGCAGGGATGCGGCCCTTGGTGTGGCGTCCGTTGTGCGTGCGGTCGCAGTCGTAGAGCCGCAGGCAGCGTTCGAGCTCGCGCCTGAGGCCCATGTACGTGGGCACCAGGTAGCGCGCGAACGAGGGCTTCCAGCACTCCTCGAGGATGGTCCGCTGCAGGCGCTCGGGCGAAGCCGTTCGACGGCGGCCGGCCGGGGCTGATCAGGGTGTGCACCGCGCCCAGCCGTTCCAGCTCGGCGTCGAAGACGTGGGTGCGGAGCTCGGAGCCGTCATCTGGGCTGACCCGCTCGAGCTCCCAGCCGGCCTCCCTGAGCTCGCGGGCCGCACGCCGCGCCAGGGCGCTCGCGAAGCGCACGTCGGGGTTGCGGGGCGTGACGTGCCGCTCGGCCCAGCAGAACGAGCTGGCGGCGTCGATCGCCGCATGCTGCCAGACGACGCCCTTGGTGCCGGCGAGGGGGCCGATGCGGAAGCAGTCCATCGGCAGAAGCTCGCCGGGGTGATCGACGGCGCTGTGGCGCTCAGGCTCGGGCTCCCGCGCCGGCTCCGGCGGAGCTGCGTAGCCGGCCGGCAGGCCGAGCCTGAGCGCCCTGGTGTGGATGCCGTGGCGGCGCAGCACGCGCCAGACGCCGTTGGCCGAGACTCGGAAGCCGCCCCACTTCTCGTGGGCGAGCTCGCTGGAGATGTGGGCCGGCCCGTAGCCGGGATGCCCGAGGGCGAAGGCGACGATGCGCTGCTCGATGAGCACGGGGATCGCGTTCGGCATCTGTGGGCGACGGCGCTCCCGGGGCCGGAGGATCTCCGAGCCGAAACGCCCGGCCATCGCCTTCCAGCGGTAGAAGGTCGAGCGGTGGATGCCGTAGAGGCGGCAGGCCGCGGCCACCGATCCCAGCTCTCTTGCGCTGGCGAGCACACGTAGACGATACGCGAAAAGCACCTCATCATCGGTCATGGGGCGACGCTCCTCCTGTCGAGATTGGCCTCTCTGACAGAAAGGATGTGTCGCCCCATCTCACTGAGGCAAGAGCACTCCGAGTGTCGCTACTGCTCGGGGATAGGACAGGCTAGTGTCCTGAGTCAGAGATTCGCTCGCAATACGAAGCGACCGACTGGAGGATCTCATCGGCGCTCTTGCGCCACACGAACGGCCTCGGGTCGTCGTTCCAGAGCTCGATCCAGGTACGGATCGAGGCGACCAGTTCCTTGGTCGAGCGGTGGGTGCCGCGCCGCAGCCAGCGCTCGGTGAGCTCGGCGAACCAGCGCTCGATGAGGTTGAGCCAGGACGAGTAGGTGGGCGTGAAGTGGAAGGTGAAGCGGGGGTGGCGCAGGAGCCAGCGGTGGATGGCGGGCGTCTTGTGGGTCGAGGAGTTGTCGACGATGACGTGCACGTCGAGGTCTGCGGGAACGCTCTTGTCGATCAGGGCAAGGAAGCGCCGGAACTCCTCGGCGCGGTGACGTTCGGTGCAGTCCGAGATCACGCACCTCGAGGCCACGTCGAGGGCGGCGTAGAGGTTGGTGGTCCCGTGCCGGCGGTAGTCGTGGGTGGCCCTGGCCGGCGTGCCCGGGAGCAGGGGCAGAATCGGCGCCGTGCGGTCGAGGGCCTGGATCTGGCTCTTCTCATCGACGCAGAGCACGACCGCCGCCTCGGGCGGGTTCAGGTAGAGGCCGACGATGTCGCGGACCTTCTCGATGAACAGCGGGTCGGTGGAGAGCTTGAAGCTCTCGAGCTGATGGGGCTTGAGGGCAAACGCCCGCCAGATGCGGCTCACCGCCGACTGGCTCATCCCCGTGGCCCTGGCCATCGAGCGCGTCGACCAGTGGGTCGCGTCCCGCGGCGCCTCCTCGAGCGTCTTGGCGATCACCCGCTCGACGTCGGCGTCCGTGATCGTGCGCGGCCCGCCGGGGCGGGGCTCGTCGTGGAGGCCGTCGAGGCGCCGCTCACAGAAGCGCGCGCGCCACTTGCCGACGGTGACCTGGTTGACGTTCTCGGCCGCGGCCACCTGCTGGTTCGTGAGCCCCTCGGCGCAGGCCAGCACGATGCGGCAGCGCTGCGCCAGCGCCTGGGCGCTGGTCGGCCGCCGCGCCCAGCGCTCGAGCGTCTCGCGCTCCTCGCCGGTGAGCAGAAGAAGAGCCTTCGGTCGTCCCTTGCCGGCCATGGTCCCTCCCATCATCGCAGCTTGCGACGATGAGAGCACAGACAAGGCCATCATTCAAGCGTATTCTTGACTCAGAACACTAGCTCGCCTCGGCGCGCACCTGGACCTCGCGCTCGAGGCGCTCACCGAGTTCGTCGGCGGCTACGTCGAGGTCGTGGTCGGCCTGCAGCCCGAGCCAGAACTGCGGCGTCGTGCTGAAGTAGCGCGCCAGGCGCAGGGC
>JAKPQA010000140.1 GCA_029547025.1 Armatimonadota bacterium | reverse complement strand
TCAACACGCAGTCCGTGTCAAGGTATATCACCCGGTCATACTCGCGCCCGAGGATGTTGTAGAGCTGCAGTTTCTCCCAGTGCGGCCCCCAGCGCTCGCCGCTCGGCTCGGTGATGGCCCCGAAGTCTGCGCCGATCCGCGCCGCATACTCCCGCATCAGCGGGTGCGTCACCTGCGCCAGCGACTGCCACGCCTCGCCGATGGCGATGGTCAGCACGAGCCGCTTCAAGCCCGTGCCCCCACAGTAATCATCGCCTGCCGCATCGGTACGATGTGCATCTCGAACCGCACGTCGCACTCCGGCCCCAGCGCAGGCAGCCCCTCATGCCAGAGCCACACAGTCTGCGGGTAGTAGAGCGACCCCGGCAGCAGCTCATCCACCGCCTGCGTCACGCCCTCGAACGCCCCCGCGTCGTGGCCGCACATGATGCCGCCCGGCGCGAGCAGCGGCAGGTAGTTCTTTATGTCGGCGCTCACGTCCGGGTACTCGTGCCCGGCGTCTATCCATATCAGGTCCGCCGTCACCCCGCGCCGCGCCAGCTCGGCGGCGCCCTCTGCGCTCGACATCTTCAGAAGCTCGAGCTGCCCCGATGCGAGGGACTCCGCGTTGTTCTCGCGGTAGATAGCCTCGACCTCGGCGGTGCTGTAGTGCCCCGCCGCGTCGTCGCCGATGAGCCAGTCCACGCTCCAAACGCGCTCGCCGAACAGCGTAAACAGCCGCGTCAGCGCCCCGCAGTAGCAGCCGACCTCGATGATGCGCCGGTGCCCCGGCATGACGGCCGCAAGCGTGTCCAGGTCCGGCGCCGCCATCATGTGCGACCCGGACAGGACGTTGCGGTCTATCCACGTTTTCAGATGTTGCAAAGAGAGTCCTCCTGCGACAAACAGAGGTGGGGGCCAGTGTCGCCGCCCGTCGTGGGCCTGGCCCCCGGTTGTCCCGGCTACGGGACAGCTATCACCGCGATCTCGCCGGTGGTGCACACCGTCGGCATCGAGATGTTGATGTAGGCGTTCGTGCCGCTCATGGACTTGAAGCGGCTGGTGGACAGCGGCCCGATGGCGTAGTCCGCCGTGGACGCCGCGATCGTGATGCTCAGGTTGCCCATGCCCGCGTGCAGGCCGGTCCCCGCCAGCACCGAGAACACCGG
>JAKPQA010000121.1 GCA_029547025.1 Armatimonadota bacterium | reverse complement strand
CTCAGACGTCGATGTCGAGCCCGCCCTCCTGGATCCAGCTCATCATGCCGCGGAGCTCCTTGCCGACCTGCTCGATGAGGTGCTCTTTGCCCTGCCGCTTGAGGGCGTTGTAGACGGGCCGGCGCGCCTGGTTCTCGAGGATCCACTCGCGCGCGAACTCGCCGCTCTGGATCTCGGCGAGCAGCTCGCGCATGGTGGCGCGCACGTCCTCGTCGATGACCCGCGGGCCGCGCGTGAGGTCACCGTACTCGGCCGTGTCGCTGATCGAGTAGCGCATGCCGGAGATGCCCTTCTCCCACATCAGGTCGACGATGAGCTTGAGCTCGTGCAGGCACTCGAAGTAGGCGATCTCGGGCTGGTAACCGGCCTCGACCAGGGTCTCGAACCCGGCCGTCACGAGCTGCGTGCAGCCGCCGCAGAGCACGGCCTGCTCGCCGAAGAGGTCGGTCTCGGTCTCTTCCTGGAAGCTGGTCTCGAGACCGCCGGCGCGCAGGCCACCGAGGGCGGCGGCGTAGGCGAGCGCCTGCTCTTTCGCCTTGCCGCTCGCGTCCTGGTAGACGGCGATCAGCACCGGCACGCCCTTCCCCTCCTCGTACTGACGACGCACGAGGTGGCCGGGGCCCTTGGGGGCGACCATGCTGACGTCCACCGTCTTCGGCGGGACGATCTGCCCGAAGTGGATGTTGAAGCCATGGGCGAACATGAGCGTGGCGCCGTCCTTGAGGTTCGGGGCGACGTCGTTCCTGTAGACCACAGCCTGCGTCTCGTCCGGGACAAGCATCATGACGACGTCGGCGCGCTTCGCGTTGGCCAGAAGAAGCCTACGGCCTGTCGTGAGAGCCAAGGCCGTCATCCTGGCCAGGGAACGACACGGGGGCTAGAAGCGAGCCGTGTAGGAGAGCACGAAGTAGACCGCCAGTGCACCCACCAACGCAGTGCCAGCGATGGTGATACGACTCAGCCCTCTGGAACGCTCAGTAGCGAGCGGCACGAGGGCGACCACAAGAGCCGGCAGACTGACGACCAGGAAGTACGATAGGCCCCTGTCTAGCGCGGCGACGACTTCAGGAAGAGACCACGCCAGCGGCAGCGCCAGACAGATGTCACCGAAACGACCCGGGTGCGACGCGCCAGCTGCGACCAAGCCAAGAATGCCACTGGCAGGCGCGACCGCGGCAAGCCAAAACCGCGCCTCGTGCCATGCCAGAGCGAACCCGGTGCTCTCCCTGATGGCAAAGACGCCGTGATACGAGAAGATCCATGCCAGAAGGTAGCTGGCGGCTATCGCCACGGCCCAGACCCACGCATCCACGAGCGGCCGACCATGGACTGACCGCCAGGCCAGTACGCAGCCCAAGGTGACCCACAAAGCGGTGCTCCCCCCCAGAGCCCCGACGGGGCCCACGCACTGGCGTAGGTACTGGGCGCCGACGCCGGCGGCGAGCCCTAAGAGCACAGCATAAGCCAGAGAGGCCGTGCCAAACGGCCTGATACCCTCACGCCTTGTGGCTGACGTCGTCACTGCATCTCCGGCCTGTTGGCCGCGACGAACTCCTTGAGCTGCGTCGTATCCCCTTCAAGTGCCCGGTCGATCATCCCCCTGTAGTAGCTCTTGTCGACAAGGATGTCCCTGGTGAACAGCGGCAGATCGTACACTCGAGGCAGCTCGCGCAGGGCGCGTTGCCTGACCGCATCCGACACGTCAGGCGCTACGGCCTTGCTGGCCCAGCTGTAGAACCAGTAGATGTCTGCCTGACCCGTGCCGTAGTCCGACTCGTACCGCGTCGGGGCGCCGTCCGAGCCGCGCGTCGCAGGGGCGACGCGCGACGGCCACTCCCAACCGAGGGCGAGAGTCAGGTGAGCTGCTTCGCGTCGATACTCCACGGCTACCTGCCGGGCCGTCAAAGAGGTGTCCGGACCGTGCGAAGCGGCCCGGGAGGAGGACCAGTACAGGCTACCGGCCGAGAGCCCGGCCGCCAGCGCAATGACCAGCCAGACCAATATCGGAATGTCATGACTCGATGAACGCGCCGCCATTCGACACCGCCATCTCGCCGCCCACGGACCTACGCACTGGGCGGGGGTGAGACCAGGCACCCCCGCCCAGTCAGGCCGCGGCCAGAGAAGTTGTCAAGTATCAGTAGTACTCGCTCCCCGTGAAATCGTAGTTGTCCTGGTGACCAGCCACCTGCAGCTTGAACTTGTTCACGAACGGCTTTCCGCCGGGTTGCGAGCCGGCGATCTTCTGGGCCGTCAGCGGCGGCGAGTAGATCAGAACGCCCATCTGCGCGCCAGTGTTGTAGTTGTTGACGCCAAACACAAGACCCTTCTGAGGCACGTAGTTGAACTTGGCCTTGATGGCGCTCGTGCCGCCTGACGAGGTGTAGCGAACGTTGCTGGAGATGTACCACTTGCCGGTCTCGTAGCACGTCCCGGATATCGGATGCCAGACCCCCGTGGCCAGGGCAGGCGCCGCGAAGGCGAACAACAGCACGACGACCACCGCGATCATCGCCTTCGGTCTGAAGATGCTCATACGAAAGCCTCCTTCTTAGGGCATAGTAGTACATTCATAGTCGGTTGCCATCGGGCTGTCAAGGCTAGATTCTGGCGTGCACGGAAGAGGCCGTCGCCCGTCACGATGGCCAGTGCCATCAGCACAGCCCACAGCGCCAGTCCGACGAGCATCACGAGGCGCTCCGTGCGCACGCTCACCTCATCCGACGGCATGAGATTCGACGCCGCGGATGTGCCTGCGTGCGAACGGGGCGGCGGGCTGCCCTTCGCAGCCCACCGCCCCGTCCCGTTCTGCAGGGCCTTTGACCGACCGTCGCGGCGGGCCCAGGACCTCAGGTCCTCAGACGTCGATGTCGAGCCCGCCCTCCTGGATCCAGCTCATCATGCCGCGGAGCTCCTTGCCGACCTGCTCGATGAGGTGCTCTTTGCCCTGCCGCTTGAGGGCGTTGTAGAC
>JAKPQA010000097.1 GCA_029547025.1 Armatimonadota bacterium | reverse complement strand
CACGCTGCCCGAGGGCACCGAGATGGTCATGCCCGGCGACACCACCGACATGACGGTTGAGCTGATCCAGCCCATCGCCATGGAGGAGGGCCTGCGTTTCGCCATCCGTGAGGGTGGCCGCACGGTCGGCGCCGGAACGGTTACGAAGATCCTCAAGTAGTTCCGTCTCGGTGATCGAGTAGCGCGCAGCGCGTATCGAGATCCGAAACACCGACAGGGGTCGGGCCCGCACGGGTCCGGCCCCTTCGTCGTTCCCTGTCGACGCGGCTGCCCCGGTCGATAGGATGCCGTCATGACTGGCAGGGTTCTCGGTGTCGTTCTGCAGGCCGTCATCGGCACGGTACTGACCGTCGTGCTCGCCGGCCTCTACTTCATGCTCATCCTGGGCATGGGCCCGTCGGAGGCCTTCCTCGACCAGGCGATCCGGCTCGTGCTGGGGTTCGTCGACATCGGTATCGTCACCTGGGTGGTCCTACTCATCGTGGGCGCGGCTCGGCGCAGGGGGCTGGGATGGGGCATCGGAGGGTCGCTGCTGGCGGCCCTCATCGGTGCGGTGGTGAACCTGATCTGGATCGTCATCCTGTCGGTCATCAACGGCGGCGCGGACATCTTCGCGATCGCCCTCGGCGTGCAGGCCGGCATCTTCTTCCTGATCGCCGTGGCGACTACCGCACCGCTTGTTCTGCGGGTGTTCGTGCGGCGATGATGATGCCCGCGGCGATGCATCCCGCGAGCACGAGCAGCGCGCCCCAGGGTGACCGACCCCCGGGCACGAGCGCCAGCACCGGGACCAGGGCTGCGACACCAGCACCCAGCCATCGGTGCCGCAGCGCCAGCGCCCCCGCGCAGCACAGCGCGATCGTCACGGGCGCAATCCAGTAGTAGGGCAGCACGAGAGGGTCGAACGCCAGCCTCGCGACCACGATCGCGAGCGGGGCGAGCCACAGTCCGTGGTCGGTGCGCCGGCAGAGCAGCGCGAGCCCCGCGCCCGCAATCAGGGCCACCGCGGTCTGCACGAGACGCCACGGCCAGGGGAAGGTGTCTGCGCCGGGCAGGAGTAGGTGCACGAGCGAGCCACCGTCGATTCCCCACTCTTTGCCGAACATACGGAACGGACCGGCGATTACGAACGGGACATAGATCACGGCGACGGTCGCAAGCGCGGCGAGCCCGGCGCGAATCGGACGCGGTCGCGCTGCGAGCAGAACCAGTGGTGCGCCCAGGATGCCCCACACCTCCCAGCCCGCCGAGATCCCGAGCAGCACACCGAACGCGACGGGTCTGCCCTCGGCGGCGAGGCATCCGGCGACGATCCAGCAGAGTGGGATCACCACCTGCGACGGATGCCCCGACCCGATCGCGCTGGGCAGGAAGACCGCCAGCCATCCGACCGCACCCACAGCCAGGGGAACGAACCGGGCGAGCCGGTTGCTCGCCCCATCCCTGGGCAGGAAGAGCACCATCAGCAGCGCGACGGTGAGCAGATACCCTCCGATGATCGCGAATACCGACCAGCCGACAACGCCCGAGACTCCG
>JAKPQA010000173.1 GCA_029547025.1 Armatimonadota bacterium | reverse complement strand
CCGTCATACCGCGCCAGAGCGATGAGCAACGCCGGGTCGCCGGGATCCTCGTGCATCCCCATTCGTTCGTGCATCCGGGCCAGTTCAGGTCGACGGAACAGCTCCGCGAGCTGCGGCTCCTCGACGACCTCAAACGGCGTGTCAGGCGGCACCGCGGCCCGGATGCGTTGGAGAGCCTGGCTCGCCTCCGCATGGCCGACCACATCGGCCAGTGCGTAGATCCGGGGTGGGGCGATGGCGTACATGCAAGGACCTCCGGTGGTGCCTTGAGTACTGCCCCTTTTCGCACCTGGATGCCATCGCGCCTCCCGCGCCTACTCGCGCGGCAACGCCACCAGGTTGTCGACCTCGAGCGTGCCCTCCCGCGCATCGTGCGGTACGATGGCGGCGAGGGCCAGTGTCTGCACCGCGGCCAAGTCGACGCTCCCGCCCTCGGTCCGCGGCACCAGTTCGCTCAGCGGGAGCTCGAATCGTTGCCACTCGCCGGTGACCCCCCTCACCCGAAGATCCCCGACTCCAAGCGACCCGCCGGCCTGCTCTGCATGAGCGTCCTCGATCACCACGGTGAACGACGACACCGTGCCGCGAGCCCACAGGGCGAGCCGGTCGTAGCGCCGCAGGTCCAACCTTCCGTTGGCTGGCGAGAGCCACAGCGCCACGCTGTTCGGCTCCCCGCGGATCTCGTAATCGATCCGCACGGCTCCTCCGACGCCCCCCTCGGCATCCTCGTTCACGTAGGTCGCGCGGATGCTCACATCGCCTTCACCCGGCCACGTGCCCCAGGTGCCCGCATCGGCGTCTTTGCCCTCGGCGGCGAAGGTCAGCAGCGGGAGGGGACCGAGCGGTGCGGGACGGCCACCCGCCATGTCATACTCGCCACCCGGCCAGGGCGACGCTACCAGGCAGATGTCGGGCCAGCGGTCGGTCGCCTCGTTGAAGGTCAACCGCACCGGCTCGCCCTGAGTATGCCAGTCGGCGAGGCGCACGATGAACAGCTCGTAATCGCTCGTGTCGTGGTCGTGCTGGTTGGGCGGGCAGGCCCCATACACCAGCCAGTTCCCGTCGGCCGAGACCCGCGGGAAGTACGTGTGGCTCCACGCGCCCTCCCGCACGTTGAACTCCAGGGGGTTACCGCCGTCGGCCAGGTTGAACCGAATGAACGTGCCGGCGGACTTGACCCCGTAGCCGTAGCGCTGGTCGGGCGACACCTGCCCCTCACACCCGCCGTGGACGTGGGCCCGCACCGTGCCATCGGCGGAGAGCACCCACGTCCCCCGAGGCCGGGGCGACCATGCCACGAACCGCGATTCGTCATCACTCGCCTCCGCGCCCCAGACATCCAGCTCGTACGTCACGCCATCGGGGGGAAAGACGCGCCTCTCCGCGCCCGCCACGAGGTCGTACACCCACGTGTCAAAGTGCTCGCCGCCCTGCCCGCGCTTCCGGGCAAAGTGGAGGCGCTGGCCGTCACGAGTGAACACGGGCGATCCCGCATCATCGATGAGCTTCCGAGGGTGAGCGCCGTCTCGGCCCATCAGCCAGACCGAGCGCTGGCCGCGCTCCGTACGAGTGAAGGCGATGGTCTTCCCATCGGGCGAGAACCGGGCATCGGTATCGTCGCCCGGTCCCTCGCTGAGCTGACGGACCCCCGTGCCATCGGCGTTCATCGTCCAGATACGCCACGAACCGCTCCGGTTGCTCTCCCAGACGATCTGGCCATCGATACTCCCCCGCAGACGGGCGAGTGCCTCGCGTTCCGCATCGGTTGCCTCAGCCGCGCCCGCTGCAGTCCCAGCGATCGACAGCGTCTGGAACGCGATGCAAGCGTACGGGATCCACCGCAGCCTCATGGTACCCTCCCCCCGGCCGCCCTATCGGGCGGCTGCCCACTCGTCGGCCCAGTAGGCCGTCAGTTCATACTCCTCGGTATCGTCCGCGGCCATTACGCGCGACAGTTCGGGGTGATCGGCGAACGGGCTTAGGTGGAGCCGGTGCTGCTGGCCCTTCTTGAACGAGGCCGCCGGCTCGAGCTTGTTGCCCTTCATGCCCCAGAAGACCACGAGGATCTCCTTCGCGCCGTACTCGCCCGACTCGACCGCATCAACCCGGTACTTCAGGTAGGTCAAGCACTCCGTATAGGGCGCTTCACCCGGCTTGGGGACGTGCGACACGAGCTCGACGGTGCCGACGACGACCAGGCCATCGCCGGCCGCCGCCTTCGGCTCGGCGCGCTGGGACGGTCCTTCGCCCGGCGTCGCGCCGGGCGCCCTACGGTCGGAGTCACCGGTCGTGGGGCCGAGGCTACCCGGCTGCACATCCCCCACGGCCACGGGCTCGTCCGGGCGGGTCGGCGCCGCCGCACCGGCCTCGGGGCTCGCCCCGTCCGGGCCGTCAACGCCCTCGGCGACCCCCGAAGGCGGCGAAGTCTTGGGCGCCGCCAGTGGCATCCGGGGGGCCGCCACCGGCGCATCGGCTCCATCGCCGTCCTTCCGCCCGCAGCCCGTTGCGGCCCCCAGGGCCAACACGGGCAGCAGCACCAGCAGGCCTGTCGCAATGCGTGAACTGCGCATCGGCATCTCCTCTGCTACCTACGGATACGCATGGTCTTCCAGTTGCCGTTCGCCAAAACCAGGTCCCGCGCGGCAAACTGCCAGATGACCAGCCGTTTGCCCTCGAGGGGGTGAGGCCGCCGGCACAGGCTCGCGCGCGAGGTGTTCACGCCACCGTCGTTGAGCGCGATCACGTCGATCCGCCGGCCAATCCGCAACGCGAGTTGCTCCGCGAGTCCGGCGTGGTCGCCCCATCCCAGATCGGGCACCGAGTAGATGTTGGTGAAGCTGTCGCCCAGCAGCACAACCGGCGACCGCGCGTCCGGCTCGACGGGCTCCCCTGTGCTCTCGTCGATCACACGGTCGATCCGAACCGTCTCGACGACCGGCGGTCGACCGATGTCCAACATGTCGTGCAGGTCCCCGCCATGCCCGATCGTCAGACGCTCGATATCGAACCGCGATTCGCCCCGCAACTCGGGCGGCACCGCCTGAGCCACGAGGTCAGCTACCACATTCAGACCCGCGGGCGACCAGTGTGTGTCGCGCCGCAGGTACATCGGGCCGTGTGCCTTGGCCGCCCAGAGTGCCCCGGTGGGGTCGATGCATCGTACGCCGTGCTCGCCCAGGGCCTGCATGAACGCCGGTAGGTCCACATTCGCCGGAGGCGGCCCCTCGGCCGGGTACCCGGGGGCTAGCCATTCAGGGTGCACGCTCTCCTTGCCCGGAACGGCAACCAGCAGCAGCTCGACCCCCTGTGTGGACAGGGCATCGCGAAACGCGGTGATCGCACGCACGGGGTGACCCTCCGCCTGGGGGCCGGCCATGAAGCCCGGGGCCACCACGCTGTCGATGCTTGGCCGGTAGAACAGCGCCCCATCGCGCCCAACCACACACTTCTCGTTGCCCGCGTGGAGCGCCCCGAACAGCCGCCGCTGGACCGCACGACGCACCGCGGCTCCGACGTAGGAGTCCCGTTCGAGCCCACGCTCGTACTCCGCGAGCGACTCAGCCGTCGGGAACCGCGCAAACACGCGAAGCTCCCGAACCGCTTCGCCCCGGGCGCACTCGATGGCCACCTGCGACACGGGCAGGGCCACAATCGACGCGAGGAACACCCCCACGAGCAGGATGTGCCACACCCCGCTGACTGGCGCGCTCCTGCCGCCGTCTGCCGTCTGCCGTGTGTCGCCCGTCATCTGCCATCTGCCATCTATCGTCTGCCGTCTGCCCTAGAACCGGGAGTACAGGAATGGCTCATAGCTCTGCGTGAACAGCATGGCCACCGATGCCGCAAAAGCGGCTGCCGCCAACACCAGCTTCGCCGGCTTCAGGCTCTGCGCCAGGTCCCATGTGTCCAGCCGGAGGATGTGGATCAGCAGGCATGCCACGAACACCAGCAGGAAGTGGGGCTGGTACACGAGACCCGGCACCAAGGCGGCCGACGGTCCGGCATCGGTGAGACCGAACATCGCGCCCAGGTAGCTGAGTGCTCCACCCAGCGTCTCCGCTCGAAAAAGCACCCAGGAGAGGAGCACCAGCGCGAACGTCGCTAGCGTCCGGCACCACGGCGGCAGACCTGCATAGATGGGCTTCCTGCCCGCGAGCCGCTCCAGACATAGCAGGAGGCCGTGGAGCCCGCCCCACGCCACGAAGGTCCACGCGGCCCCGTGCCAGAGGCCGCACGCGACGAACGTGATCATGTAGCCGATCCACGGGATCGCATGGCCCTTCCCCCGCAGCCTCGTACGCATCAGCCGCTTCGTGAGCGGCATGAAGATGAAGTCCTGCAGCCAGTTCTGGAGCGAGATATGCCAGCGGCGCCAGAACTCGGTAATGCTCTGGGAGAGGTAGGGGAGGTCGAAGTTGCGGCGGAACTCAAAACCCATCATCAGCCCGAGCCCCGTGGCCATGTCCGAGTAGCCCGAGAAGTCGAAGTAGATCTGGAACGAGTAGGCCAACGCCCCAGCCCAGGCCGCATGCCACGGTACCGATACGGCCGCGAATGCCGCATCGGCAACCTGGCCCATCGGGTCGGCCAGCAGCACTTTCTTCGACATGCCGAGGGCGAAGAAGAACACGCCCTGGCAGAACTTCTCGAGTGTGTGGGTGCGTCCCTCAAGCTGCGCGCCCAAGTCCCGGAAGCGTCCGATTGGCCCCGCCACGAGCTGGGGGAACAGCGCCACATAGTTGGCGAAATCCAGCAGGCTCCTGGCGGGCTTGGTCGCGCCTTGGTACACGTCCAGACCGTAGCTCATCGCCTTGAACGTGTAGAACGAGATGCCCACCGGCAGGGCGACAGTGAGAAAGTGGACGGACGCGCCCCCGAACCACCCCAGCATGACATTGAGGCCGGACTCCACGAACCCCAGGTACTTGAAGAACCCCAGGAATGCGAGGTTGCCGCCGATGCAGAGGCCGAGGGCCGCCTTGCGCTGCCGCGTGGCGGGCAGGCCCCGGCCCGCGGGCTCGCCTCGCCAAAGCCACGGCATCCGCCACCGCCCGCTGATCCACTCGCCACACGCGTAGTTGAGCACCGTCGAGAACACGAGCAATAGCACGAACCACGGGTTCGCCCAGCCGTAGCAGAGGTAGCTCAGGCCGATGAGCAACAACCCATGCCAGCGCGCCGGACAGAGGTAGTACAGCCCTAGAGCTACCGGCAGGAAGTAGAACAGGAACACGTGGGACGGGAAGACCATCTACGGAACCCGGATCGACTTCCACGGCGACCAGTAGTGGTAGAGGTCGCGCGACACCACGGTCCAGATCACGAGCTTCTTCCTGGCAATCGCCTCCGCGCCCCGCCGAACGAACTGCCCTCGGATCGTGGGGCCACTCCCCTGGGCCATGACCAGATCGACAGGCACACCGAGCTCCCGGGCCAGATGCGCCGTCAGCCCCGCGTGCTGGCAGTCCTCCAGCTCGAAGACGCCGGTGAAGCTGTCGCCCAACACCACGATCGGGCTCGAGGGATCGTCGACATAGAGCTGACCGTCTGGACCGACCACCTGCAGAGCGGTGAGCTCCTGAGGGCGGAACGCGAGCTTCTCATCAGGCGCCAGCATGTCGCACAGGTCGCCGCGTCTCCTGAATGTGGCCGGACGAGTCGTGTAGGCCTCCGGCTGGCCTGCAAGCCCGTCATACCAGTCATAGCGCCGCACCCGCTCGGCGATCCGCGAGGCTGCCAGACGGACCGCGCGATTGGTCCAGTGGGCGTCGCAGTCCTGATAGAGGGCATCCGGCGCCGGAGCTCGGGCATCGATGAACGCCGGCAGCAGGTCAACGAGCTCGACACCGGCCTCCGCCAGCTCGGCCATCAGCTTCCGGCAGTAGGGCGCCACATAGGGCCGCGCCCCCGGGGGAGCAGCCGCCGAGATCCGCTCGGGATAGACCTCGGCCTTGGTCGGGATGAACACGACCAGCAGGTCGATGCCTTTGGCGGCGAGCTGGTTGCGGAAGTCCACGATGGCAGGGTAGGGGTCCCGTTCGTCTGGCTGGCCGCGTAGCTCCCCGGACAGCAGGTACTCAAGGTCACCGCGGAAGAACAGCCAGCCCTCGCGTCCGATCAGCGCCTTGAGCTCAGCGGGGCGCGCATCCAGCTGCGCCCGCACATCGTCCGTGAACGGTCCCAGCGACTGCGCCCACGCATCCCACGTGCCGCCGAACTGGACGGGTTCCGTCGCCCACGGGTTCCCCACACCGAATGCCTCTCCCGCATCCGGCACGGTGCCATCCTCGGGCCCGGCCACCGCGTCCCCCGACCCCAGGAGGATGACGTTGTAGATCGGCTCGCCATACGGCTTACTCCGCAACACAGCAAAGGCGTCCTCGAAGACACGGCCACCGAGCAGATCCCGGACATCCGGCTCCGTCTCCTCGTTGGGCCAGGGCCGAGTCAGCGGGGGGTCAAGCACGATGGTCTGAAGCTCACCGTACCAGTCCGAGGCGAGCTCGAGGAGAACGGTCTCGATCTCGGCTGCCGAGAGCTTGGGGCCGAGGTAGTTGTCGCGGATCTCCCGGAGGATCGCCTCGGCCGACGGGCCCGGGTCCACCCTGCCGTACACCTCAGCGTAGCCGTCGCCATCTTCGTCGTCGGCGCGGACCCATGTCAGCTCCGGCCGAAACTCGACCTTCGCCCACAGCTCGCCCTCGTGCAGATAGGCCACAGCGAGCTGCTGGAGCGGCTTCGGCAAGCGCCCGTTGCCCCAGGTCTCGCCTGCAACTTTCGCCTCCGCCGCCAGCAGAGGCTCCGAGGCCTCCCAGTCCCACTCCGAGAGGTACTTGGTCAATGCCCGCCAGGCCATTGCCTGAGCCAGGTCATTCGCGGTGAGGGGCGTATCGACTACCGTGTCCACGACCGAGCCCGGCACCAGCGCGCCACCCAGGTCCAACTCGGCGACGCCGATAGCCGGCGCTTCCTTGAGCGCGGAGTCGAGCGGGTAGTGAAAGACACGGTTGCGGTCGTAGGCCGCCAGCTCCACGCCGGCGCGGTCAAACCGGTCCAGCACCAGCGCTGACACGCGCGATGTAGTTCGCGAGAACGATGCGGTCAGTTCCTGGGCCAGCGCCCGGTCGGCCGGTGTTGTGGCGATGGACGGCGCCGCCGAAAGAACACACGCGAGGACGGCGAGTGCGCGACCCAGCGGTATCCCTCCGTTCGCGGGCACACGGCCATCGGAGCCAGACACCCATCGGGAAGCTAGACACGGCAGCAATGCGAGGGTTGCGCTTTCATGATGCACGGCGGACGGACCGCCTCCTGTCGTTCTTCTGGCCCGCCATCTCGGCGCCGCTTCAGCCTCTCGAGTCCTCCAGGCGCCGCAGGATCTCCTGCCGCGTCGCCTCGAGTTCGCGCCAGTCCCGGGTGTAGTCCTGGATGCTTCGAACCGCCTTCCGGCCCATGGCTTCCATCTCCGCCTGAGCCTGTTCGCGCGATCCGAGCGTCTTCTCGAGCGCATCGCGCAACATGAACATGAGCTCGCAGTCCTCGAGCCCCTCCCGCTCAGCCTCATAGCGCAGCGAGCTGTTCGCGACGAACCGCTCGCTCGGCCAGGTGATGTACTGATCGCCCGGCGAGTTCAGGCTCATGAGCGAGATGTCCCACCAGTTGAGCGCCCAGTGCAGGTAGCCCGTCGTGTCGTACAGCGCATTCAACCAGTGCAACACACGGGGCTTTATGGCGGCGCTGTCGATCATCCGGTTCGGGTACTTCCCCTGCGGGACCCAGGCAATGTAGAACCACAGCTCATTCCCCGCTGCCTGGGCGGCTCGATACGGGTCCAACCACTGCTCGAAGTAGTTGAGCTGGGGCACCCAGATCTCGAGCGAGCCCTGCAGATCGGGCACGTGGATGGCATCGATGCGCCGGAGCTTGGGGGCGGCCGCGTGCACCCGTGCGGAGAGCTGCTTGTAGCTCTCGAGGTTCTGCGGGATTGGCTCATCGGCCACGTGGACGCAGAAGCGATCGAGGAGACCTATGTCCTCGATGTGAGCTTGCAGTGCGGGCAGCAGTTCGAGTACATCGATCTGCTCCGACGCTCCCGTGTCGGCCCGCGTGATCGTATAGCCGTGCGAGGACATGGTGGGACACTCCCACTCGCCGGTGGTCCGCGAGCCCATGTGGCCGATGCAGAAGAGCTCGTCGACTCCCTGTTCCTGCATGGTCCGGACGAAGCGGTCGAAGTCCGCGAAGTCGTGGGCGAGCGAGCCATCGGGCATGCGCCAGGACCGCACGAGGCCGTACGAGACGACCGCCGTGTTCTGGTGGTGGGCCTTCATGAGCTGACCGAGACGGGCCAGCACCCGCCAGCCGTCCTCGGAGCTCTGCTCCACGCCGAACTGCTTGCACGGCTCGCCCCAGCCGAACCAGTACACGAACTTCAGTCTGGGCCGGGCAGGCAGACTGGCGTCGGCGATCTGGACGCGAATGTCGAAGGCCGAACGCCCCTCGGCGCAGTCCACATACCCCCGGCCGCTGTAGACACCCGGTTCGGACCCGGAAGGGGCTGTCACACGGATGTACACCGGCTGCGTTTGCCCCGCGGGCAGGTCCATGGCCGGCGCGTCGGACAACTCGTCGGGGAAGTCGCCGGGTGCCTTCCAGACCAGCTCATCGGCCGGCGTGGCGATGGAGTTGCGCTCGAGGTTGCAGTAGGCCACAAAGTGGGCGGCGATCCACCGCGGGCCAATGGTACCCCCGCCCTCGCGCGCCAGCGGCTCGAAGACCACGCGGACATCGTGTAGGTCGGCCTGAGGCCGAATGGCGACCTGGAAGCCCTTCGCCTGACCACCCATGAGCTCGAGCTCGAACGACGCACTGGGTACAGCCGGCGGCTCGGCCGACCGTGCGAGCTGGGCCGTCGGCGGCTCCGTCCAAAGAGCACAGGGCACCGGACCGGCATCGGCGGGCCGGACCGGCAGGGGCTCAACCCAGGCCACCGGGCTCGCGTTACCGGCAGCGTCCTCGGTCTGCACACCCACACGCGTTTGGCCTGCGGGAAGTTCCACATCGACCTCGGCCCACGGCGCGGTGCAGTAGAACGGTCGAGCCTCCCGCGCGATCTGCTTCGCATCCAGCGACTCGAGAGCTACGAGCTCACCTTCGGCCGCGCCGGGCGCGACGATGCGGATGGCCTCGAGATCGAAGTCGAGTGGATGCGGCGACCAGGAGAGGCTCACGCGACTGCGCCCGAGCCAGCGGGCTTCGACGAACCCGGCGCGCGGGGGCTGACGATCGGACACACGGGTGCGGACGGCCTCGCCGCGCTCCGAGACCACGTCGTCGCCGTTCACGGCCACGGCGGAGACATCGTAGTACTCGCCGTTCGCAAGCGACCAAATCGTCGCCTCACCGGACTCGGCATCGGCAACACCCCGGGGGAGAGCTTGTTCGCCGTCATCGCCGCGCTGTACACAGTAGAGAACCAGCCGAATCACGCCATCCTCCAATGAGGCGGGATCCCAGGTGACCTTCAGGCATCCCTCGGCGCCCTCCGGTGTCTCGGCCGCGATGACCGGCGGGTTGGGCTTGAGGAGGTTTGACGCGATACGCTCGAAGGTGATGTCGTCGAACCACACGGTACCGTCGTTGGGCTCCGTCGTGATCAGGTCGATGTGCACCGACCGCGTCGTGGCCGGCGCCTCAACGGTGGTGTCGAACGCCTGCCAGTCCCGGGTCCCGGTCACTGCGGCCGCCCAGTCGCCTCGGAGCCACGTGCCCTTGCCATCCATCCACTCGGCGAGGACTCCGGCCTGACCGGCTTCGAGTCCCTCGCACTTCAACCAACCGGTCACGCGGTAGCGGCCCGGGTAGGCCACAGGCGCCTGCATGGCCAGGCCGCGTTTGCCCCCTCCGGTGATCCTCAGCGCCTTACCCCCATCGCGCCCCTCGCCGTCCACTACAATCGCCTCACTGAGGCCCCCCCCGGCCGGCTTCTCATACCACGTGTGAGCCAGGCTCCACCCTGCCAGGTCCTTCTCGAAGTCGCCGTTCGTCACCAGCGATGGCGCCGCCGGGGCGGCCCCGGTGGCGATGAGGATGCACAGGTGCGTGAGCATGAGAGACACCTCGTCGCGATCGTGGAATGAATGACGCATCGACCTTCGCCGCGCGGCACTGAAACCCTCGGCGACCAACACCGCCGGGGAGGAGGACTGCCGTGGGAACTCGTTGGGCGCGCTCGCGGCCAAGCAGCGGAAGGGCGCCGTGTGGGTAACGCGCGGGCCGTGCGGCCGGGTGCCCCTGGGGCTGGCGACCCGGGGGACCTCGAACGCCACGGCGGCATCGGGCCGGGCCCCTTTCCCCTCTGTCAGCGTCTGCCCCGACGGCCTGTCCTGCAACGGGCCGCTGGGACCGCGAAGCCTACTGGCACGCTGGCAGCGCAGCCCGCACTGTCATGGCTGCCCCCGCTCGGCCTCCTCGGTGGCAAGCTGCCCGCGTATGCGCTCGTTGGCGGCCGAGATAGCCTCAAGCTGGTAGGCCCGCTCGTTGCCGCCGGTGATGCAGAAGTCATCCTGATTCCCGAAGTCGTACACCCATGCCGCCGCCAGGGGCACCTGGGCCTGCTCGATGGTCGCGAGCAGCTCGGAGAACGCAGCCTCGCTGTCGGATCGAGGACCCGGTGCACCGAACTCGCCAACGAACAGCGGCTTGCAGAGCGCAGCGGCTGCGAAACGCGCGTCCCGAAGACGTTGGGCGTCCCCGGCGTAGGCATGGATGCTGATGATGTCGACAGGATCGGGGTTATCGGCGCCGAGCAAGAGCGCGAACTGGTCCGGCGAGTCGGCCGTCCACGTGCCCTTGGCCCAGTTGTGCCAGCCCGACTCGCGAGGCAGGGAGTCACCGGTGGATATCACGCGGTACGCGTCGTACTTCCGTACCTCGTCGGCGAACGCGGCGAAGGCCGTGCGGATGGTCTCATACGTCCACTCGTCCCTCTCACTCCGGCTTGCGGCAGTCCCAAGGTCGGGCCACACCGGGGGCCGGTGCTCGGCCGCGTTCGGCAAGTTGGCGCCCAGGTTGAACTCGTTCGCGAACTCCCACCCCCAGATGGCCGGCGAGTCCACATAGCGTGCCACGATATCACGCACGTACTCACGCATGTAGGCATGGGTCTTGCTCTGCAGGTTCCCCCACTCGCCGACGGGCTCACCCACAAGGTCGGGCACCGTGGCCGTATGCCAGAAGAGACTCGGGATGAGCCCGATGCCGTGCTTCTCGGCCGACCGGACGACATCGTCGAACCGCCGAAGGAACTCGTCCTTGTCCTCCGTGTAGAGCTTCTGGTCGACCGGCCAGAAACCGCACCCCATCAGTCGCGCGAAGGGGATCTGCGCGGCCGCGAGAGCAGCGAAGCCGGCATCGTAGGTCGTGTCCGCGGGGTCCTTCAGGTGCCGGTAGAAGGCATCGAAGTAGTTCACCCCGATCCCACGGTAGAGCCGCCCACTGCGGGTGAGGGTACCGTCGGCTCGCGCGTGCAAGCCCGGCCGCGCAGGACCGCCCTCGGCGGCGGGCTGGCCCGGACTCGCGCCCGCCATCACCCACACGGCCAACGCACCCAGCACACACTTGGCCCGAAACCATCGGCACATCGCGCAGACACCTCCAACGTTGCACGACCGGCTGACCACATTCCGTGTGGCAACCCACGCCACCTGGGGAGCGCAAGAGTGCCGCTGGCCCTCGGCCTCGCGACCATGCGCGGGAGAGCCCACACGCCCCGGTGTGCTTCGTGGGAGACCAGACCGAGGGCCGATGCTGCGGCGCGATCGGCTGCGGCCTGGACGGCGACGAGGGATCCCGGCGCGCGGCGTCCTGACCGCAGCGCCGAGCCGGCCGGGATCCTTCGTCCCCCGGGTGCCGCGCGACGCCGCACCCGCATCCACGGTTCGACACAGGCAACATTCCGTGCGCGTCGAAGGTCCAAGAGGTAACCATCATGCCCGGAGGACACCTCATGTCTGAGACCAGCGAGCCCCTCACCTCCTCCCTCGCCTCGTGCCGTGCTCCGCGGGCCCTGAGCCGGGCCAAGGTTCCCCTCGCGGCAGCGGCCCTGCTCCTGACCGGAAGTCTGCTCCCGGCGCCGGCAGGCTCGGACAGCGCACCATCACCAAAAGCGGTCGTCGGGTACGTGAATGTGTTCCGACTGCAGACCAATGCGCGGATCTATGGTGAGAGCCTGGCCGAGATGGACCGGCGCCGCAGCGCGGCCGAGACGCGCAAGGCACTCGAACGGGAGTGGCGGTTCCTCACGGGCGACAAGGCCGCCCGCGCCGTGTCCCTCGCCATGAAGGGTACCGCGCGCACACCGGAGGAAACGCAGGAGTTCGAAGCGCTTCGGCAGGAACACAGTGACCTCGATCTCGAGTGGTACACGCTCAAGTCCAAGGACTATCTCGACTCGCGAGAGCTCGGCCGGCTTCGCGACCTCCAAGCCATCGCCGACGCCCGACGTGAGGAGCTGCGCCAGATCAATGCGGCGCTCGATGCCGAGCTGGAACAAGCGCGCCAAGCCATGACCGCTCGGGGCAACGAGAAGCTCATCGATGCACTTGCTGCGACCGTCAAGAAGCATGACCTCGATGTGGTGCTGAGCAGCCATGTGCGCTCGTGGCAACCCTCGGCCGCCGGCGACTCGCTCGTGCAGGTCTGGGAGAACGTGGTCCTCTACGGCGGCCAAGACGTCACCGATGATGTGCTCGCCACGATGAACGCCGCCGGTCCCGCGCCGGCCCCCGGCGAGAACGCCGCTGCAGAGCGAGGATCGAGACAGTAGGGCCTCTGACGCCGGAGCAGGACTGCCCCTCGGGGTGGACCGAAAAGAGACGCCACACCGGGGTCGACCCGGCCCCCGAGCACGGCTGAGGTGGTCTGCCGATCCATGCAGCTTCTGTGGCGAAGGCTCAAACCGCTCCTGGGCTCCCGCCGGTCCGTCCAAGCACTGGGGCTCGTCATCGCCCTGGTTGCCGTGATGGTCTACTTTCGGCTGAAAGTCGACCAGTTCTGGGGTCCGGACAACCTGCTGGACCTACTCCGCCAGAGCTCCATCAACACCCTGCTGGCCGTGGGCGTCACCTTCGTCATCCTGACGGCAGGCATCGACCTCTCGGTCGGCTCGATGCTGTGTCTCTCGACCATCGTGCTGGCGCTGGCGCTCCGCCAGGGAGCGCCGCCAGCCGTGGGCATCGGCATCGGGATGCTGGCTGGGACGCTCTGCGGCGCCCTCAACGGAAGCCTCGTGGTCGCCGGAAGGCTCTCACCGTTCATCGCCACCCTCGGTACGCTCTGGGCGCTCCGCGGCCTCGCCCGTTGGATCTGTAACGACCGCACCATCCTCATCGCAAGTGAACCCTTCATGGCCATGGGTACGGCACGACCGCTGGGCGTGCCGATGCCCGTCGTGGTGGCCTGCATCGCCGTGATCGTGGCCGAGGTCATCCTACAGCGTACCGTGTTTGGGCGATGCATCTTCGCCGTGGGCGGCAGCGAGGAGGCCTCGTGGGTCTCGGGCGTGCGTGTCGGATGGATCAAGACCAGCGTCTACGCCATCAGCGGCCTGACCGCGGGCATCGCGGCCGTGCTGTCATCGATGAAACTCGGCACCGGCTCACCGACGGTGGGGGTGGCCTACGAGCTCGACGCCATCGCCGCCGTGGTCTTGGGAGGCACGAGCCTGATGGGCGGCGAAGGCTCGGCCGTCGGCACCTTCGTGGGTGCCGTGTTCATCCAGGCCCTCCGCAAGGGCATGAGCATGACCGGCGTCGAAGACTACCGGCAGAACATCGCCATCGGGGTCGCCATCGTCATTGGCGCCCTGGTGGATCGATCCATGCGAAGACGATAGGGGTGTGTAGTCACATGCGTTGCCCTCGTGCCGTCGCACTCACGGCCGCCGCGGCCTTGGCGTTCGGCCTCCTCGCTCTGGGCTGCCAGAAGCCCGAAGCCGAACCAGCACCCACGCCCGCCCCCGGCCCCACGGCCAAGGCCGCGACCGACCAGCCGGGCGAAGGGATGAAGATCGCGCTGGTCCTCAAGACGATGACCAACCCCTTCTTCCAGCGGATGCTCGATGGCGCGCAGAAGAAGGCGGCCGAGCTGGGAGCGGAGATCGTCTCGTCAGCCACAAGCACCGAGAGCAGCTTCGACGACCAAGCCAAGTACGTGCAGGACATGATCCAGAGCAAGGTCGACGCCATCCTGATCGCGCCCGAAGGATCCAAGGAGATCGTTCCCGTGCTGGTCGAGGCCAAGAAGGCCGGCATCATCGTCATCAACCTCGACAACCGCGTGGATGCCGAGGCGGCGAAGGCGGCCGGGCTCGAGCTCGACGCCTATGTCGGCGCCGACAACGCCGAAGGGGGCTATCTCGCCGGCAAGTACCTGGCGGAGAAGCTCGGGGGAAAGGGCGTGGTGACCATGATCGAGGGGATCCCCTCGGCCGACAACGCCATCGCCCGCCGGGAGGGGTTCGAGAAGGCCATGGCCGAGAACCCCGGTATTCGCGTCCTCAAGCCCTTCCAATCCGGCCAGTGGGAGCAGGACCCCGCGTACAACATCATGACCAACCTGCTCAGCACCCATCCGGACCTCAATGGGCTCTTCTGCGCCAACGACATGATGGCCCTGGGAGCGATGCGGGCCATTGCCGGAGCCCACAAGACCGGCAAGATCACCGTGGTGAGCTATGACAATCTCGAGGAGGTCCAGCCAGCACTGAGGAAAGGTGAACTGGCAGCCACCATCGAGCAGCACCCCGACGAGATGGGCTCGGTCGGAGTCGAATACGCGGTCCGCATCAAGAGCGGAAAGCCCCTCACCGACGACGAGAAACACACGTGCGTGAAGCTCGATGTGATCACATCGGAGAGCGTGGCGCAGTAAGTGAGGTGGGGCACCGAACACGTGCCGCCTTGGCAAACCATCGACCCCGAACGCCATCCCCCCCAACGCAGACAGCCGGAGCCATGGCTGGCTCCGGCCGTCGTTGCGGTGGCACGACTCGCGCTACACGTTGGGATTGCGTTGGCGCCATCCGCGGATGTAGTCACGTGCCGTATTCCGCTGGCACTCGGCCCATCCGCCCGGGCTACCACCGCACTCGTCCGACGGGTTGTAGCGCGCCCACAGGAAGACGGGGTCAATCGTCTGCTCGGCCTTGAGCCACTTCACGTGGCCGTCGAGGAACGCGTAGTTCGCCCCCGAGTTGTGGGGCTGCCGGAAACAGCCTGATCCGGTGTTGCTGGGGTGGCACCAGATGTGGCGTCGACGTTGCCATGACAGGTCAGGTAGATCTGCTGGGCCGGCTCGGTGATGCTCTCGAAATGGGCCCAGACGGCAATCCCCCATGTGCCACAGAAGCGGTTGTTCACTCCGTAGCTTGATCGGATGTCGTACGTACTGGGTGGGTTGTTCTCCGGATTCGGCGGAACCACCGACGGGCACACCAGAGCCTGCTCGTTCTTCATATAGGGCTGGATGATCACGCGCCAGGTCACCCATGTGCCGTCCCAGCAGCTGCCGTTGGTGTCCGCCGGGCAGTTGCCCATCCGGACGCCCGGAAGCGTCTGGTCGTTATCAGACGCATACATGAGAAAAGCCATAATGATCTGCTTCTGGTTGGACTGGCAGCTGGCCTGCCGCGCCTTCTCTCGCGCCTTGGCGAACACGGGGAAGAGTATCGCCGCCAGGATCGCGATGATGGCGATGACGACCAGGAGTTCGATGAGCGTGAACCCTCCACCGCGCTTACGCATTCGTGTGTCTCCTCTCGCGAAGGACCTCGCCGCCGTGAACCAGAGTTCGACGGCACGAACGGCGCCGCGCTACCGTCCTGCTCCACAACCTCTCTTGAGCCCCGCGCCACACCCACCACCCGAGGGCTCCTGCATCTTGTACGCGGTCTTCCCCGCGCACTTGGAGGCTCCCACCGACGACGTAGCGGCGGCGGGCTCCGGAGGGGGCGACTGCCCCCTGCAACCACACAGCGCGGCTCCTGTGAACAACGCCAAGACGACCAGTGCACCGATCCTCATGCTGCCCTCCCTTACGATGACATCATTGCCTAACGGCCATCGGTCAGCCCAGTGCGGACACCCACCACAGCACGGCACGGGAAAGGCCATAGCGCAAAGCAGAAGCACACACATGAGCCTTCTGCGAGAAACGCCTGCATCCTGCTAGGGTTGTGAGAGCTCAGAGTTGGTGTGGGTGAAGTTGGTGTGGGCGTGGGGTGTCAGGCGGAGGCAAGCATAGCCATGCAGGCTTCGAGGGGGTCGAGGCCGCGGAGTGACCACGTCCCGAAGAGCGTCTGCAGGATCGCCATGGT
>JAKPQA010000171.1 GCA_029547025.1 Armatimonadota bacterium | reverse complement strand
GGGCCGGTCAGGGGCCCCTCCACGACACGCCAACCGTTGCCTGTCTTGCGGAGGGGCGTCATGGGGGGAACCACGCGGGCTTCAGCGTGGTGGGCCCCCAATGCGCCCGATCCGCACGCCTCAACCTCGGGCCGGTCAGGGGCCCCGCGCCCTCCGGGCGCACCCCTGTGCGGCCCCTCCACGACACGCCAGCCGTTGCCTGTCTTGCGGAGGGGCGTCACGGGGGGAACCACGCGGGCTTCAGCGTGGTGGGCCCCCAATGCGCCCGATCTGGAGGCCGCTCTGTCGTCGTCCGGCCCAAGGGCCGCCGCGCGTTCCTCCCTTCGACAGGCTCAGGGCCGACGGGGAGTGAGGCCTGAGCCGCCGCGGCCGGGGTGGCGGTGACGAACGGGAGGAGCTCACAGCGCTCGCCACCAGGCCTCTCGCTGCCTTCTACACACAGCCGATGGAGGCGCTGCAGGTTGCGATACAGGCCGGTCGCGCAACACGAGAGGATGAGCGTCGCGTAGTGGCCAGGTGGGTCGACGACCACGGGACCAGGCGCAGGGCGTCGCGCACGGTTGATGTCGAGCGCGAGGAGATCCGCACGAGGGTGCGTTGCCTTCACGATCTGCATGCTGATGACATGCTGACCCAGGGTCCCGTCTATCCGCGCCTGTCCGGTGCCGACAAGGCCAAGGCGAGGGACTTGGTGCTGCGAGCCCTGGACTGGACCGGCACGGGCAGGCGTGGAGAGGCCATCTACGTCATCTGCCGCAGCATGGGGCCGGATTTGCACGACGAAGCCGACCGGATTGGCGCGCATCTGCACACCGCCGCGGATGCGGAGCTCAGGTCCCTTCTGGCTTCAGCCCTGGTCGCGACGCGCAACGAGGAGGCCATGCGGCGGCATCAGAGCAAGGCCCTGGTTGCCGAGCCTGTGCGGCGCAACCGGCTGCGGCACGCCACGCTCCTGTGGTGGCACGACCTGGGGCCGGTGGAGGCGCGACTGCTGACGCGCCGCGCCGGTGGGAAGCCTCCGGCGACGGAGTCGGAGGCAGTCGAAGAGCCGACGAAGGAACGCGCGGCCGGGAGCCAAGAGGCGGCCGACGCGCTGTGTCTCTCGGGCCACCTCGACCTACTCAGCGCGGAGCAGAAGGCGGACCTGGCCGGGCGACTCGGCGCGGGCCAGACGGCGGGACGCCCTGGCAGCCCCGCCGCCCCCCACGCCAGAGCGTCCCTGCAGGAACATTCCCCTACTTGCGCAAGACCACGCATCGGTTGGTGTTGGTGCCCTTGCGGTTGTTCTCCACACGGAAACAGTGGGCGAGCTTCGTGAAACTCTGAACCTGAACGAGCACAGCCTCGACGCGGAAGCCAGCGTCCATGGCCAGGTCGGCGATGAGCTCGTCGAGGTTGATGTCCCTGTGGTTGTGGTTCACATCGCCAACCTCAACGACACAGGTGCCGCCATGCCGCAGCACCCGACGCATCTCGACCAGACTTCCCGCCATGAACTCCATCCAACGTTCGAGGTCCGGAGTCTGCACGATGGCCTCGGACTGCGGGCCCAGGTCGATGCCCAGGAACCACATCTCGAGCCAGTTGTCGAGCAAGTAGTCGACCTTGTCGAGGAAAGGGGGCGAGGTGACGATCAGGTGGACACTGCTCGTGGGCACGTCCACGAGATCGCGGGCGTCACCCGTGGTCAGCATGCACCGCGCGCCAGCCCTGCGGAGGGCGACCGGATCGCAGCCTCGGAGGGCCTGGCGCGCCTTGCGGACGATCCGTGAGGCGACGTCGCGATATTCCGGCACCTGGTTCCGGCGCGCGTTGATCCGGCGCTGTGCCTCCCGCGGGACCGATATCTGCGGAAACGAGTACACCGAGAAGAAACCCGACGAGTGTCCGTGAAGGCGCGACAGCGCTAGAAGCTCGACAAAGCGCGCCGTGGGCGACGACGTCGCCCTCACGTGGTGACGCAGAGCAAGCAGCTCCCGCAGCGTCCGTTCGTGGTAGAACATCCCCAGGTCGAGGCCCTCAGCCTCGGGCGCCTCGCGGTCCCAGTCGACCTCATCCAGAAACGCCTCGACCTCTTCGACGGTCGCCGGGCACACCTTGGCCCGGCACACGCGCTCGAACATGGGGTTCGCGTCGTTTCCCCACCCGCGGCGGCCATCGAGGACTGCCTGGAGCACGGTGGTGCCGCGCCCGGCGAACGGGTCGAACACCACATCGCCCGGGCGGCTGTACCGGCGGATGAAGAATGCCGGGAGCTCGGGCTTGAACGAGCCCCGGTACGACAGCACATAGTGGAGGGGATCCATCTGCCTCTGCTGTGCGGTCCAGAACTCGCCCGAGTAGACGGGGTAGCGAACTCGGGGCGATAGGGCTCTCTCGGCACAGCGGATGCTTGGAAAGGCATCGAGCAGGAGCGAGTCGAGTGTGGCGGGGGCCGTGGCCACGCGCAGTCCTCCAACACATGCCCGGGCCGAGGGCACGCGCCGCCACCCAGGGCGCTCGGGCCAGCTTCGGCGATTCCAGGCGCGATCGGTGACAGGCCAGGGCACCTGCAGACGGTGAGACCGAGCCGCGCGTACGTGGCAGTCAGGTGATCAGCCAGGGGGCGGCGCCACACGGCTGCGGCCGCAGTGGCGCTCGTGTGGTCACAACGGCCGGGAGACTCACCGAGTTCGGCCGTCTCGGCCCCCGACGGCCGGAACCCGCCGGGCCATGCTGGCGTTACCTGTGTGGACCCGGGGGCTGGTGGAACTTGCGGAGTCACCGGATGTCCAAGTCATCGGACGGGGCGGAAGCCCCTGCTGACGGGAAGAGCCCTAACGAAGCATGATCAGACTCCGTTACTGCGTGATGATCGCGACGGTTGTCAACGCGCTGGGTCTCTACTGGTTCGGCACGGTGCTGTTGCGCCAGCCGGCGCCGGAGGACGAGGCCACCACGCGCGTGCGGCTCGTATCGCTGGGCCCGATGGTGCAGGAGCCGGTACGGCGTCTGGCCGTACCCCCGGCTCCGGCGGGTGTGGGACGTGGCACCGTTGGACCTGTGTACCGTCCCGGCACCTTCGGCGAAGGGGGCGCCGCCCCGTGGACCAATGCCGGCCCAGTGTCCGAGCGCCAGGCCATGGCGCCGGGCGCCAGCACCGCGGCACCCGGTGAATCCGGGTCGCCGGCCCCGGGAGCCAGCCAGCGACCTCTCGCGGGCCTCGGCGGCTCGGAGGACCAGCCCGTCCCCAGCCCGCACGAGCAGGCCGATGTCGAGTCGCCGCTGCCGCCGGCGCCCGCCACGGCCGGCGCGGGGATGGCTGACCAGCGGCCCATCGGAGACCTATCGCCCGATCCCATCAAGCCCTCCAGTGTTCAGGCCGGGCAGAAGGGTCCCGGCGAGTCGGCCCCTGGCCGCGGGCGTCCGCCATCGGGCGACGGTTCAGGCCCCTCAGCGGGGCCGGGCCCCGGAGGGACTGCCACGCCCGATGCCAGCCCGACCCTGAAGCCGGGTTCGCCCACCGGCACCGGCGGCGGCGGCGGCGCGTCCGGCGCCGCCGGTGGCGCGGCCGGCGGTGGGACGCAGAGCGCAACCGGCCAGGGCGGCACCGGGGGCGGCAAGGGACGCGGGTCCGCATCGTCAGGGACCGGCACCGGCGGAGGAGGCGGCCGGGGCCCCGCCGCTGGGAGCCCGGGCGGCGGCGCCGGGAGCGCTCCCGCTCCCGCCGCGCCCAAGGAGACCGACCCCGTGAAGATCAGTGGCCCCCCGCCTCCGCGTACACGCGAGATGGAGCGACTCGAGATTCACGGCGCCATCAGCGTGCGCGTCCGAATCGGTCCTGACGGCCGCGTCCAGGAAGCCACGGTGATCAAGGGCTCAGGCTATGCTCAGTATGACCGAACGGCAGCCTCATGGGTGCAGAGCAACTGGCGGTTCCGGCCCGGCACCCGCGGCGGCACAGCGGTCACAAAGACCATTGTGGTATCTGTCCGCTACTGATACTGTGGCAGCGCGAGCCCTTCGTGCTCACGCAGTTCAGCACCGCACAGGGCTTCTGCCCCGGGGGTGGCTCGGTGACCCGCTTCGCTCAGTTTGCCCCGCGTTTTCGCCTGGCCGTCGGCGTCCTCTGGGCCTTCCCGGCGTTCGGAGCGCCTGCGGAGCCGCTCCATCCGAGCTTCGTGGACTCGTGGCTCTTTGGCGAAACGATCGCCTACGGCCAGCAGACGGTTGCACTCGGCAGTGCTCGACCCGACGAGGTCAGGATAGAGCCGGCATATCGCGGCGACCCAAGGTATGGCCGGATCCGCTTCGGACACGATCCGGGCGTCTGTGTCGCCGTGGTCGTGGACTTCGCGGACGAACCTGGCGAGGCCGGCTTTGACGTCTATGTCGACGGCAACGGCGATGGATGTATCGAACCAGGCGAGAAGGCGGTCCGTGATCCCTCAGCCCCCACACCTCTGGCGACCGCATCGGCGGCCGCCGTGGCCGGGATCAGTGTCGCGATCCCCAGCGAAGGGGGAACCGTGCCATTCCAGCGCACCGTGGCCGTCCAGGTTGACGCTTTTGGCGTGGTTGCGATCGTGATGCCGCGCGGGTACTACCGGGTCGCCCTGGGGGACCTGGGGCCGCCGGCCGAGGCCGTGCTCGTGGACCGCGACGGCGATGGGGTCTTGACGCCAGACGGCAACGACGGAGTGCTTCCACTCACGCCGGGGTCTGACGGACGACCGGTACCGGGTGACTTGGTCCGCCTCCGCCGCGTCACCAACCTGGGCGGACGCGTGGTCGAACTCGCGTTCGACCCATTGGGCACGACGCTCACCGTCCGGCCGCGGCCCGATGCCACAACACTGGTCAGGCCACGCGTGTCCATGGCCGAACCGGCCGTCCTCGACCACGTGGCCGTGCTGGTCATCGGAGAGGACGGCTCCACGACCCGCATCGGCCAGATCGACGAACCCATCGTGCTGCAGGTGGGAGGGTACCGGGTCGCGAGCTGCTCGCTCTCCATGACCGATAGTGTCGGGACGACCTGGAGCTACACGCTCATCGAGGGCCAGGGCGGGACGAACATGCATCCGCTTGCTCAGGAGCCGGCGCAGGAGTGGGACCTGACCGGCGCGTGGTCGATGGATATCGAGACGGCCGTCACCACTGCACGAGCTGGTCAGGTTGTGTCGGCCTCGCTCAAGGTGCGGTCGGACGCCGGACTGGAGCTGTCATCCTGCACATCGGGTGTCGACGCCTACGGCCCGCCCGTCCCGGCTGAGGTGCGCCTCGTCAACGCGGCCGGCACCGAGGTCGCGCGGGCGGCGGGCGGCTTTGGTTGTGCGACGTGCGGCGGGCACGTGCTCCAAGTGCCGGACGACGCCCCGGCGGGGCAGTACCGCATCGTCGCCACGTTCCGGCTGGGCCCTCTGTGCGGCGACCTGACCTCGGAGCGCGTCCTCACTGTCGAGCCGAAGTAGGGTCCTGGCCGCCGGTACACCGACGCGCGGCTCAGGCGGCCACTCGCAGGAGGTCCGCCAATCATGGGTCTGACCCGACGCCAGCTGATGGGCGCCGCTCTTGCAGCGGCGCTGCCGCGCTCCGCCCGCGCGCCATCCCGCAGCCGCAACGATCAACCGAGGGAGGCATGCAACGCCGTGGTGACCACGAAGGACATCCACGAGTACTTGCTCGCCAATAGCCCGTGGGTCGACCGGGAGCGGACGGTCGACACGGTGAAGTCCGGCGACCCGAGCCGCCCGGTGAGGAAGGCCGGCGTCTGTTGGTACCCGAGCATCTGGGACATCCGCGCCGCGGTGGCGGCGGGATGCGACCTGCTGATCGCCCACGAGCCCACGTTCTGGCACCATTCGCAGGACGAGGTGCCGTGGCGAACCCGAGGGCCCGGCGCGGTCAAGAGCCGGGTACTGGAGGAGAGCGGCCTCGTGATCCTGAGGGCTCACGACACGTGGGACAACTGGCCCGTAGATGGCATCCGCGACTCCTGGGCGCGATTCCTGGGCCTCGGCGAGCCAGTTCAGGAGGGCTCAGAGCTCCGCTGGACGGCCCTCTACGGCGTCGAGGAGCAGACGCTGAAGCACTTCGCCCGGCATGTGGCGCGGCGGGTGCGCGAGCTCGGCGAGGAGGGCATCCAGGTCATGGGCGATCCGGAGCGCGTCGTCCGTCGCGTCGCCGTCGGCGTAGGCTGCATCGTCCCGGACCAGGAGATGGTCGACGCCGGGGCCGATGTCCTGATCACCTGCTTCGACGGCGCCAGCTACTGGAGCCACCGCGAACGCAATGCCGAGAGCGGTGCCGCGATCATCACGGTGGAGCACGGCTCGAGCGAGATGCCCGGTCTGATGGCCCTCCGCGGCCACCTGGCGGAGCGGTTCCCATCCGTCGAGTTCATCTACATCGCCGAGCACCCGCGGACGTGGACGGTGTGGGGCGAATAGGCAGATGTGACGCGGGGCCCGGAGGCCGGTGGCAGCCACGAATGGCACGCACTTAGGACCCAGCCCGGCGTGGAGACCTCTTGCGCCCCGCCAACACTGCCGGTCTCTCGAGGGGCGCCAGCGACTAGGGATTTGCCGCGGGGTGGGGGCGCGATCGACGTTCCACCGCGCGTCATTCCGCGGCACCCACCTCTCCCGGCCTACAGCCCCAGCAGCCCCGCGAACGCCCTGGCCGCGTCGGGCAGCGGGCATGCGAAGAGGACCCATCCGAGTGTCACGAAGTGGAACGTGATCAGCCACCAAGCCAGCCGTCGACGGGTCGATAGGGCTCCGGCCGCCGAGGGCTTCAGCGAGGCCGGTAGTAGCGAGTAGATGCACAAGCCCAGACCGTGGTAGGCGCCCCAGACAAGGAAGTTAGCCGTGTCGCCGTGCTACAGGCCGCAGAATGTGAACGTCAGTACGTAGCCGATCGAAGCGGCCACCTTGGGCTGCTTGCGCAACGAAGTCCGCATCAGGCGCTTCGTGATGGGCATGAACACATAGGCCGTCAGCCATCGAGTGAACGTCATGTGCCACGTCCGCCAGAACGACTGGATGTCGAGCTGGAGGTACGGCCGGTCGAAGTTCTCCGGCACCACGACGCCGAACGCCGCCCCGAGCCCGATGGCCAGATCCGAGACGCCCGAGAAGTTCAGGTAGATGTAGGCGCTGTAGCCATAGACTGCCAGCCACAGTACACCGGCGCTCTGCTCCGCCGGATGGGCCAACAGGGGCAGGACGCCCTCGCCCAGGGCCCCGGCTAGCACCATCAGCTTGAACGTCCCCCAGGTCACGCGGCGGATCACGGTTGCCCAGTCGCGATTCCACGCAGAGGGGAGGTGGTCAAACGACGAAGCGAACTCGTCATAGCGGTGCATGGGTCCGCACAGGAATGTGGGGGCGAAGCAAGTGAAGCCCAGCAGAGTGGTCAGGCGCACCTCCGGCGGCCGCGGCCCAGCGGAGTCGGCCAGCACATGGAGGAGCTTCACCAGGATGTACGACAGCCCGAACACCGACAGTCCTGCCGGGCCCAGCAGATCGCCCAGTGGCGGCACCGCCGTCCTCAGGGCACCGACCTTGGTCGCCATCCAGAGCGCCAGAAGGCCGGCCATGGTCGACCAGAGGATGAGCTGCTTGTGGCCCGGGAACCGCGCGGCGACACGGAGCGCGCAGTGGGTCCACACGGCCAAGAGCACGGGCAGGATCAGGTGCGTCCCGAGCACCGACTCGCTCGAGGTCACCGCGTCCATCGGGTTGAGCTGCCGCGCGATGACGACGATCAGCAGCGCAAAGTGCACGAGGAGCTGCCAGGGCCGCCACCGCCAGAATGAGGCGATCACGCCGGCAACATACGCGAGGTGGAGTGCTCCCTCGGCGGTCTTCAGGAGGATCCGCGCGGCCAGCTTCAGTTGCGCCAGGCTCACCTCCGGCGCCCTCGCAGATCGGATGCGACTGCCTGAGCCAACCGCTCGCAGACCAGCGGGATGTACTCGCGGTCGAAGTGAACCGCGTCGCCGAACGCTTCGCGCGGCACCATGGAGGACAGGTTGACGAACCCGGCGTCGTGCTCTCGGCACCAGTCGCCAAGTTGGCAGAGGAACCCCTCGAACGTCCCGGCGCCATAGGTTTCCGTCGTGTAGGCGTGCGGCAGAACGGTCACGATGAGGCGGCACCCCGCCGCCTGCACGAGGGGCTGCAGCTCGTCCAGCGTGTCGATGGCCATCTGGGGCGGATAGCGGGAGGGTGGGTGCTTCTCGATGAGCGGCTTACGCGGCCCCGGCCCCTGGCCCCCCTCCTCAGACTCCTGCGGCTCGGGGAGCTGCGGCACCGAGAGCTGCAAGACCCCGAGATACCGCTCGCCGGGCAGCACAGACCCGATCAGGTTGTAGGTCACGTTCCGCCCGTTGTCCCAGTTGATGTAGCGCATGTTGGCCAGTGCCGGCCCCAGGCCTTCGCCATAGCGCACCGCGAGGGCGGGGACCCTGTCGACGAACAGGCCGCGCGTCAGACGGCAGTCGTGAAGCGACATCGCCCAGACCAGGCCGTCGGGCTCGTAATCGAGCGACCGCGCCAGGAACTGAGCTTGTCCGGAGACCGTCAGCGCCTGCCAGGCGAGCCAGTAGAGCCGGGCCTTCGGCAGCTCGCGTGCCATAGCGGCGCTCAGGCTCTCGGTGGTCTCCTGGGCGGCGACCATGCAGTTGCCCGTGACGACGATGCGCTCCTCATCGGGCTGCTTGGGGTTTGAAAGAGCATGGCTGCGGAAGAGCCCGGCGAAGTCGCGAGTGTAGACGACACCCAGAATGGGCGGGCTGTGCGGTACTCGCTCCTTGGGCAAGCGATCGGTGAGGGATGGCCCCAGGACAGCGATAGTGACGTTGGCGATCAGAAAGGTGATACACCACGCGCGTACGAGTTGCATATGTGCCCGAGCATCTGCCTGCGCTTGCTCAGCCGTGGCCGTCGCTCCCCCTCTCGGTCAGAACCGCGCGTAGACGTTCGCCGGATCTGGCTTGCCGTACAGCAGGCACAGCACCCACAGGGCTACGAGCAGGATCGCTTCCACGATGGGGTGGGTCAGGAGCTTCATTGCGCACCTCCGACGAGGGCCGGGAGAGTTGTCCAGTTGTCTGTACAATCGCGCTCGGAGGCCCCAACCTGCGGCGCGAGCGCCTGAACGACTTAGGGTAGTGGGGGTGGCCGGCCGCGTTCCTCGAGGGCTGGCGGATCAGCGGCTACGTGGATACGAGCCGTACTCCGCCCCAGATGGATGCGACAGAGACCCCTACCAGCACCAGCGCCACCGCGATCATGCTCGCCGGGATCGGCGTGGCGGTGATCACCGAGATCAAGACGGGGAGCGCGGTGCTCAGAGCCAGCATGCTGGTGAACATACCCAAAACCAGGGCCAGGATGCCCGCCACGAGCCGAAGCGTGGACCGGCCCTCTGAACGGAGCGGTCGGCGCGGCACATACTCGATATCGCCGAAGGCCACGCGGATGTCCTCGTGGGGGAGGCAGTCATCGGGAATGTCGGTCCCGGACTCCAATAGGGCGACCTCCCGTCCTAGGACACAAGAGGGCTGGAGCCGATGTGACTCCGGCCCTCTGCGCTCCCCGTTGCCCGGCCACACCTAGAACGCGATGAACTTGTCCCTGCTCGCGCCACACACCGGGCACGTGTCCGGTGCGTCGCCCTCCAGCGTGTGCCCGCACATGTCACAGACCTGGATCACACCGATGGCCGGGTCTTGCCCCGCGTCGACGGACTCCTTGGCCTTGCAGTACATCTCGAGGTGCACCTTCTCAGCCTCGAAGGCGAACTTCATGCTCTGCGCGGCACCCGCCTCGCCCTGAGCCTCGGCGATCGCGATATAGGCGGGGTACATCTCGGTAACTTCGAACTCCTCGCCGCCACACGCACCAGCTAGGTTCTCCGACGTGCTCGCCAGCCCGAAACCGGCACCGGCGATCACCGTATGGTCGCCCGGCTCCACGCGGAGGCGGCTGAAGTGGTTCCAAGAGTGGACGTGTTCAGCGTGTGACACGGCTCTAAAGAGCCGCGCGACGTTCGGGAACCCGTCCTTCTCCGCCTTGTCAGCCCATACTTTGTAGCGCATGTGGGCCATGGATTCGCCGCCATGGGCACTGCGAAGATTCGAAGCGGTCATTGCACGCACCGGAGTGACCTCCCTGAGCCGTCGCCACTGCGGCGACCGCGTTCCCTGCTAAGGTACTGCACTGCGCCCGGCCAGTGCTGCAGCGCCATGCTGTTCCACGACTGCCGAGGGCATCCCTCTCGCCGCCCGAGGTTCGAGCATGCCGCACACCGAATGCTACTCGGGCGACGCCTGGGCGCGCCACCTTCTCCTGGGGGGACCAACATGCCGAAGATCGCGATGATTGGGGCAGGGAGCCTCGTGTTCACCCGCACGCTGATGAACGACCTACTCGCGACGCCCGCCCTGGCGGACAGCGAGTTCTGTCTCATGAGCCGCACGGCGCCGAAGCTGCAGCGCATGGAAGCCTTCATCAAGCGCGTCATCGCCGAGAACGGGCTCGGCGCCAGCGTCTGGTCCACCCTCGACCGCCGCGAGGCCATCAAGGACGCCGACTACGTCATCGTGATGATCCAGGTCGGCGGGATGGATGCCTTTGCGGTGGATTACCAGATCCCCCTCAAGTATGGGGTGGACCAGTGCATCGGCGACACCCTCGGGCCGGGCGGCATCTTCCGCGCACTGCGGACCATCCCGCCCGTGGTCGACATCGCTCGCGATATGGATGGGCTGTGCCCTCGTGCACTGCTGCTCAACTACGCCAACCCGATGGCCATGGTCTGTTGGAGCCTCGGGCGCGAGAGCCGGATTTCGTTCGTCGGCCTGTGCCACGGCGTCCAGACGACCCTCGACCTGATCTCGGGCTACGTGGGCGTGCCGAAGGACCAGATCCGCTACGTCGCAGCCGGGATCAACCACATGGCATGGTTCCTCCGTCTTGAGAAGGATGGGCAGGACCTCTATCCGGTTCTGCGCGCCAACATCGAGAAGCCCGGCTACTACGTCAACGAGAAGGTCCGCTGCGAGGTCATGCGGCAGTTCGGGTACTTCATGACCGAGAGCACCGGGCATCTTTCGGAGTACCTGCCCTGGTTCCGGAGCAGCCAGCGGGCGCTGGAGCTCTACTGCGACGAGCCCGCCTTCGGAGGCGAGTCCGGCGCCTACTACAAGTGGGGCAAGACAGTGGCCGAGAAGTTCGAGCAGACCGACCCACTGGCCCACGAGACCCCCACGCTCGAGCCGCGCAGTGCCGAGTATTGCTCGTACATCATCGAAGCCATTGAGACCGATCAGGTGTTCCGGCTCAACGGTAACGTCCGCAACGATGGCTATATCACCAACCTGCCCACGGGCTGCTGCGTCGAGGTCCCGTGCTACACCGACGGGACCGGCATCCACCCGACCCACGTCGGTGCGCTGCCTCCCCAACTGGCGGCCCTCAACCAGAGCAACGTGACTGTCCAGGGGCTTGCCGTTGAGGCCGCGCTCTCAGGTGATCCCGAGCTCATCGTCGCCGCGGTGGCTCTCGATCCGCTCACCTCGGCTGTGCTCACCCCGCGAGAGGCGCGCGATATGGCTGCCGAGATGCTCGAGGCCGAGAAGCCATGGCTGCCGCAGTTCGAGGGCAAGTCCATCCAGCCCACGCCCATCATCAGCATCCCCGCTGACGTTCAGCGCGCCGATGTCCCCCTCGACCCGGCCCTGGCGATCGGCAAGCGCTTCGTGAAGCTGATGGAGATCGCGACACAGCAGGGGTAGCCGGCCGACGCCCGCGCTGGGGGATCCCGGCGCCCCCGATCAGCTGGAGTGGCGACTGGGGCCGCGCTGGCCCCCATGAGGGAGTGACTCGCCATGACCCGCACCATCGGCCAAGTCGTGATCGGCATCGGCCTGGCGTCGGGTATCGCCTTCCCCGCCGACCTGCTGCCGAACTCGGGCTTCGGTGACCCCGGCGACGGCCTGGCCGCCGGTTGGATGCTCCAGACCGATGTCGGCGCCGCAACCGCGAGTCGGGTCGACGAGGACGGCCCATTCCTGCGCCTCGAGCGTGCCGACAGGGGCCAGGCCGACCTCCGGCCGTCGGCCGGGCAGGTCCCCGTGCGAGCAACGCAGGCCTATCTGCTCACCGCTCGCGTCCGCACATCCAACGTGGCCGAGGGCTCCCACTCGGCTGAGCTTCAGTGGTTCGGGCCCGCGGGGTTCCTGAGCCGCCACATCGGCACCGCACACGTGGCCGGCCGCTGGGTCACCGTCGCCATTGGCCCGGTCCGGCCGCCCGACGGCGCCACATCCGTGGCGGTACTGCTCCGATGCTACGATCCCGGCGTCTACGACTTCGATGACGTCCAGCTAGTTGAGGTGGAACCCATGCCACGCAACCTCATCGCGAACCCCGGTTTCGAGTCCGACGCCGACGGCGATGGCGCGCCCGATGGCTGGACCCTCGCCCCCGCTGGCGTCATATGGGACGCCGAGAACCCGTTAACCGGCGCACGTTCTATGCGGCTGCAGCGCGCCGCCGCTGACGCCCCGGTCGCCTCCATCCGGCAAGACGGCATCCGCGTCGACGCCGGTCGCGCCTATGAGCTCTCCGCCGGCGCTAGGTCGGACGTCTTCGGGCGCGAGTTGCGTCTGGCTGTCGAGTGGACCAAGGGACCGCAGGTGCTCGAAACCGCCGAGTTCCGCGACCAGACTTTCCAGACATGGCAGCGCAAGACCCTCCGCGCCGCCTCACCCGCCGAGGCCGATGCGGCGAACGTGGTCCTCGAGCTGGTCTCCGATGGCACGGTCTGGTTCGACGATGTCTGCCTATCTCCCAGGGAATCGGTGGCCGAGGTGACGCTCGACATTGAGCGCCCCAACCCGCGTGGCCTTGTGCGCCAGGGCGTTGATGACGCCGTAGTCCGCGCTGTGTGCCTGGCGAAGACCCCGATCGAGGGTGCCTCGGCCTCAGTGACCCTCTCCGACCGCGCCGGGACCGTCCTCGAGCGCCGCGGGTTGGCGGTGCAGGATGAGCCCTCCGAGGTCACATTCGATATGAACCAAGCGGCTATTGGCGGCTACACCGTCCACGCGGAGATCACCAGTGCGGACGGGCAGGTACTGGCCGCCGAGGCGGCGCACGTCGATATCGTGCCGGCCGACGCACCGGGAGTATTCCTCGGTGCGCACGGCGTCGCCGCGGCAAACGGCACGCCCTGGTTCCCCATCGGCCTGACCAGCATCTCGCCCCTGGATGACGAGGCGGCGGGCCTCGCCGCGGCGGGGTTCAACCTGCTGGTTCCCGGCACGTTCTCCCAAGGGACTCCAGAGGACGCCCAGAGGCTGCTCGACCGCGCCGAGGAACTCGGCCTCTACGTCATGGAGTGGAACAATGGCTGGGTCTACCCAACGGGTCAGGTGACGGCCGAAGCTCGCGAGCAGGCGCTCGGCAAGCTGGCCGAGAACGTCGGCGGCCACCCGGCCTTCCTGGGGCTCATGTGCGATGAGGCTATCTGGAACGGCGTCCCGCTGGCCGATGTCGCCCATGCCTACCACACCTTCCGGCGGCTGATGCCGACGAAGCTCTTCTGGCAGAACCAGGCCCCCCGGAACACCATCGAGGACCTGGCCCGCTACTGCCGGTTCGCAGACGTCTCAGGGATGGACATCTACCCGGTCGAGGGTTCCTCACACTCCGATCTACCGAACCAGACGCTCAGCGTCGTCGGCGACGAGGTTGACAAGAACCGTGAAACCGTCGCCGGTCGCAAGCCCATCTGGGCCATCCTTCAGGGATTCGGCTGGAGTGTCTGGGAGGCGGATCCCGCCACACACAAGCGTACACCCACATGGGAGGAGACTCGCTTCATGGCTTACGATTCCGTCGTCCACGGGGCGGTCGGCATCATCTACTGGGGCGCCAGCTACGAAAAGCGGGACTCCGACATCTGGACCAGCCTTCGCCGCATCGCCGGCGAGTTGCGCGACCTGGCGCCGGCGCTCACGGCCACCGAGTGGGTCGACATCGCCGCCGCATCCGAGGACAACGCCGTCAGGGCCACCGGCCGCAGGGTCGGTGACCGGCTCTTCGTCATCGCCGTGAACGAGAGCGACACCGCTGTTGAGGCTCGACTGAGCCTACCCGGCGGTGTCACGAGACTGGCCCGCGTCGCCGAAGAGGGCCCAGCCCTGGCGGCCCGCGATGCGACTGTCACCGACGCCTTCGAGCCCTGGGGCGTGCACGTCTACAGCAGCGTCGAGTAGGGGCCACCAACCGGTCGCCGGCCGTTCGGTTTGGCAGCCGGCGGCCTTTGCATGTCCGGGCAGTCCGGCTGCATACCGGATCTACCTCATGGGCGTCTCGGGATGAGAAGGAAGGGCAGAGCGCGGCGCTCTGCCCTCATCCAAGAGACACCGACCGGCGCTCGTGTCGCACCCCTGCAGCGCCCTGTCCTCCGGCCGAATAACAGGGAGCGTGTTCCTCCCCGCGGAAGAGACCACTGCCTTGTGGAGGCGCCAGAGTGTTACCCATGTCCCCGGTGCGTTCTGTCACCTATGTGCCCGGTGCGTACGCCCTCGCAGGGTCGGGCGTCCGCCCGGCGGACTGCGCCCCAAACACCGCCCGCAGCACCTCCCGGCTGGCGCATCCGTTCAGGATGTGTGGCGTCGCGATGACCCCGCCCTGGCCGGTGTCGAGCGTGGCGACGAGGTAGAGATGGTTGGCGTCGACTCGGCCGAGCACTTCAACCGGGACCGTGACCGCCAGGGTCGAGGCGTTGGCCTCTGCGCGCCCCGGTGTCTGCAGCAGTGTGCGACTCGACCCATCCACGCCGCGGAGTGCGAGTGCGACCACCCCCTCGACGGCCCCATCGGTGTCGTTCAGCAGCCACACCTCATAACCGTCGCCATCCTCGTTCAGCGCGACGGTAGGCATGACCAGGCGGCTCGAATCTCTCACCGCGGCGTACGCGATCTTCTTCTCGAAGTAGTAGTCCACAATGGCGTCGGCGTGTTGCGGCCAGTTGTCAAACAGGTTCCACCACAGGATGCCGCCGCACTCCCACTTGCGCCGCCGCGCTCGCTGGATCCACTCAGAGAGGCAGAACGCCTGCATGAGCTGTGATGCCTCGACGTACTCCTCGAGTGTATCCGGGACGAACCCGAACACGGCCCCGATGCCCTCGTCCATCCGGTCGCGCCGGCGGAAGTCACTGGTTGGGATCGTGCCCAAGTGTTGGTCCCACACGGGATTGGCATGGGGCCATTGGCTCTCAGGAGGGAGGAAGCGCTTTGTCGACTCCACGTTAGCGGCGCAGATGCGTCCCATCTCGCTGATGAACAGGCTGCGCTCCTGCGAGTACATCGGCGCTCGCGGGTGCTCACTATGGCTCCAGATGTGCACATCGCCCTCGTCGGCCGTATTGGGGTCGCCCTTGTCCGAAGGGTTGCACGGGCTCGAGGGAAGATAGGGCCGGTCTGGATCCAACTCGGCCACCACACTCGACAGCACCCGGCGCGTCAGGCGGTTGTCCACATAGCGGCCCACATCGCCGTCCCAGCCGTAGCCGCAATCGCACTCGTTGTCGCCCGCCCAGAGGGCGATGCACGGGTGGTTCCGCAACGAGCGGACCACCCATTCGGCCTCGCGCCGTGCCGCGGAGAGGAACGCCTCGCTCTGCGGGTAGAGCCCGCACGCGTACATGAAGTCATGCCAAACGAGGATCCCCCGCTCATCGCACAACCGGTAGAACGCCGGATGCTCGTAGATCCCCCCGCCCCAAACGCGGAGCATGTTGCAGCCCGTGTCGATCGCCAGGTCGATGACCGCCTCCAGCCGCTCTGGCGTGACCCGCGCGAACAGCGCATCCACGGGGATCCAGTTCGACCCGCGCATGAACGTCGGCCGCCCGTTGAGCTCAAACCGGAAGCAGTTCCGGCCATCGTCGGGTTCCGTGAGCACCAGCCGGATGTCCTTGATGCCGAAACGCCCTTGCCATTCATCCACGGCGTTGCCATCGGCCCGGAGCTCGACCGTCAGGTCGTATAGGTTCGGCGTGCCGATGTCCCACGTCCGCCACAACCTGGGCGACGGGACCGCGACGGTCGCGAGCCCCGCGAGCCGGCCGCACGTGGCCACCAGCGGGAGCTGGCCCTCGACCACGCTCTCCCCACACGCCGCGCGGAACCGCGCCGACCACTCGCCGCCCGCGGCCAACGCGTCCGCCTCGACCGAGAGCGCAAGCTCCGCCTGTCCGCCCTCGACCAGTCGCGTGCGCGCCCACACGTCGCGGATGGCGCCTGCGAAGTGCCCCTCGAGCCGCACCGGTCGCCAGATGCCGCACGTCACGATCCGTGGCGCGATGTCCCACCCGAAGCTCATCTGCGCTTTGCGGCACCACACGCGCTCCGGCGGGCTGAAGAACGCATTGATCGGCTCCGGGTGCTCCGCGGCCATGTCCGCCTCTACCGACTTCCGAGGCGACCGCAGCACGACGGTGAGCGTGTTGGATTCGCCATGCCGGAGCAGACGGGTGACATCCAGCCGAAGCGGAACCCACATGTTCCGGCTCTGGCCGATGGCCATCCCATTCAGGAACACCGTCGCGAACGTGTCGAGTCCGTCGAACACGAGTTCGACCCGGTCCGCGCCGGCCAGCTGGGTGTCCGGCACGAAGGTCCGCTCATACCACCAGTCCTGCTCCTCGGCGAACAGCGCCTGCTTGTAGTTATCGCCCACGAACAGGTCGGCAACGCGCCCCGCCGCCATGAGGTCAAGATGGATGTCGCCCGGCACGGTGGCCGGGATCGCATCGAGCGCCGCCTGGCCGCAAGCTGCTGCCTCCTGCCCAGCCGGAGTGGGATCGGTGTTCCAGAGCTTCCAGTCCCCGTCCAAGGACTGCACACGGCGGAGCTTCGGGGCTGCCTCGAGCGACATGGCGACCATCCTCTCATCGACCCGCCCGATTCCGGCGCACCCCGCTCCGCTCCTGCCACTCGGAGACCGGCGACTGGCTAGAATGGCACGCACTTAGGGTCGGCACCCAGGCACACCCAACCGTAGGCGAGGCTTCAGCCTCGCGCGAAGTGGCTCTACAGGCCATTGTGAGCCGAGGCTAAAGCCCCGGCTACAGAGGTGATGCGACATACACCTCTGGCATTGGGCTTAGGGTCGGCACCCACGCACACCCAACCGTAGGCGAGGCTTCAGCCTCGCGCGAAGTAGCTCTACAGGCCATTGTGAGCCGAGGCTAAAGCCCCGGCTACAGAGGTGATGCGGCATACACCTCTG
>JAKPQA010000170.1 GCA_029547025.1 Armatimonadota bacterium | reverse complement strand
CGGCATCGCGGGCGGCGGCGTGGCTTGGTTCGCCCATGTGTTCGGGTTCGTCGTGGGGTTCTGGATGACCCGGGTCTGGTTCTCCAGACGGCCGCGCCGTCGGGCGGAGCCGAACTACCGCGTTTGGGTGGACTGAGCGGCGGGCTCGCGCCATTTCGAGGGCCCCGGACTCGAGCGCCTCGCGGACCTGCGGCGGCATGAAGAGATCCTGGTGGTCGAGGGCGGAGAGCTCGCGGGCCAGCACGGCGGCGCGATCGCGAGCGGCATAGGCCCTGGGCAGGATGATCATCCGCTGCCCGCGGACGGTGCAGAGCCCGCCGGGGGTGTGGATATCCTCGTAGCGCACACGGACCTCGAGCTTCCTGGCTACGGCCTCGAGTTCCATCAGGAGTGTCGCGTCATCCATGCTTACGTGGGCACCTCTCCGGCAGGTGTGTCGTGAGGGGTTGTTCCCTCGATGGCGGCGCGCAGGCGCTGGGCCATGGGTTCGAGGCTGGCGTCGGACAGCCGATCACCGCCCGGGTGGGTGACGTAGAAGGAATCGACAGCGTTCCCCGCCCAGGTGGTCACCTGGGCCGAGTGGAGGTCGAGCCCGCACTGGGCGATGGCTCGGCAGAGCCGGTAGAGCAACCCACGGGCGTCCTTGGCTCTGACCTCGATGACGGTGTGACTCTCGGCCACCGGGTTCTTCAGGCAGAGACTGATCAGCTCGACTGCATCGGCGGGCACGCGTCGTCGCCGTTCGAGCAGCGACCGGACGGTCACCTGGCCCCCCAGCACCGCACGCAGATCGGCGACGGTACGCTGGAGGACGTCATCGGGCAGGCGTTCATCGCCGCACCCGATGAGCAGTGTATCGAGCGCGATGGGCTCGGGCCCGCCGCGGGTGTGGATGGCGGCCGAGTGGATGTCGATCCCGTTCGAGAGCAGCGTACCGCAGACCTTCGCGAACAGGCCCGGCTGGGGATCGTCGTACGCGCAGACTGTGAGCTCCGTGTAGGCGGCGTCTCGCGGGTTATACGCATCGATGACCGGCGCCCGGTCGGCCACGAGGTCACGCACCATCATGATGTGAGAGGCGATGGCTTCCATGGGTGTGCTGACGACGTAGGCGGGAGGCATGAGCTGGCAATGCTCGCGTACGCGGTCCTCGGAGATATCGCGGAACCGGATCTCGCGGACCGCGCGCTCGGTGATGGCCAGGGCCGCCTCCCGCAGGTCGGTGGGCTGCATGCCGTCGGCGAGGGCGGCCAGAGTCTTGGCGTAAAGCTCCTCAAGTAGGTGGCTCTCGATATCCCGGAAGACGCCCCGGCCGACCGACTTGGTGTCGGCATAGGTGAGCAGGTAGAGCTGTTCGAGCGTCTCGGCGTCGCGGACCACCTCGCGGAACTCGAGGACGGTGCCGGGCTCGTGCAATGGCTTGAGGCGTGAGGTCTGGGCCATCTGCAGGTGGATCTCGACCAGCCGGGCGGCCCGGTCGACTTCGGCGGGAGGCAAGCCCAGCCGGTATCCCACATTGCGGGTCACGATGGCTCCGGCGGTGCTGTGATCGCGTGAGTCGACAACCTTGCCGGTGTCGTGCATCAGCGCCGCAAGGAGGAGAGCGCGCCGCGCGCTTCCCGACAATGATGTGTAGACCTTCCGCAGAGCGGCCAGAGCGGGATCGGCCGTGGTTTCCAGGGCCACCACTTGCTCGACGACCCGGAGGCTGTGTTCGAGGATGGCGTACTCATGGCTGGGATCGGAAGGGATCCTGTCCTCGCACCGGCCGAGCTCGGGGATGAGCCGGCCCAGGAGGCCCAGATCGCGCAGGTAGCGCATCGCGACATCGGGCTGGCCGTCGGGGCTGAGGATCTGGACCAGGCCGGCGGCGGCGGGAGACGGGGCCTTGGCAGGCTCAAGACGATCGGCACAGAGGCGAATGGCGTCGGCAAGGTCGGCGCCGATGGGCACGCGGTAGGCGTGGGCCAGAGCGATGGCGGCGACGGAGAGCTCGGGCGAGGAGACCACCTCCATCGGCACTGGGTGTCGGACCTCGCGCTCGCAGACAATGAACCCGCCGCCGACCCGGACGCGGGCGGCGTGGCTCCGCCGGCACAGAACGCGGCTGTAGTGGTGCAGGCAGCGGGCGGCCTGGTAGTGGTCGCGCAGGAGCTGGCCCACACCGGTGAGTCCGCCGAGCCCGGCGTAGCCCAGGAAGGCCGCCACCTGCTCCTGGAGGGACGCATAGAGCACATCAGCCGGGCGGGCGGCCACAATGTGAAGCGCGCGGCGCTCGCCGAGGACTTGGCTGAGCGCGTCCTGGAGCTCGCGGAGCTCGCGGTCATAGAGCACGGACTGGGCGGCGAGCTGGTCGAGGCTGTCCGGCCCGCGGATCCGGAAAGCAGCGCGGGCATGCGAGAGCCCAGAGAGGAAGTCGCGCAGGGCGCCGGGGCCGCGTTTGAGGTCGGGCTCGATGCGGTAGAGCTCTGGCGTCTCATCGAGTCGGGCCTGGTCGCGTTCGGAGGCCAGCGCGAGCAGGAATGCGGCGCGATCGAACCGCTCGTCGAGCGCCGCCTCGAACTCGCGCAAGTAGTCGGCACTGCCCGCGACCCATCGCAGATCGAGCAGGGCTGTCTGTGTCTTGTGGTCGAGCTCGCCGGGGGTCTCGGGCGATCGGCAGGAGTAGCCGATCTGGAGCTTCACTCCCTGTGCGAGTATGTCGAAGATGCCGTGGTAGACCAGCCGCACGAGTTGGTCGCATCCGGGCCGGTTGCCCTCGGGCGCCACGACGAGCACATCGACATCGGAATGAGGCATGAGCTCGCGGCGGCCGTAGCTCCCGAGGGCGCCGATGACGACGGGGCACCGTTTGGACTCGCCACAGTGGTGGCCCTCGGCATCGACCTGGTCCCACGCGCGCCGGAGGATCTCACCGACGGCGGCGTCGATGAGGGCGGTCTCGAGGGCAGCCAGGGCCAGGCCCGAGCGCCGCATGGGACGTTCGTGGAGCCGCCGCCGCTGGTCCATCACGACCTCGGCGAGGTCGGCTGTGGCCGCGCCGGCCAGCAACTTCGAGACGTCCGTCCCGTATGCCAGGGGGTCGGCGGCATCCAGGCCGGGACGCGCGCCGTCCGGCAGCCGGCTCACCGGACCCCGATGGCTGTTGTCTGGCATAGGCTGAAGCATCCTTCGATGGCTTGGCTCCGGAGGCGGACACGGACCGCCGTGCGTCGGGGCGGGGCCTACCCCGCCCGTCTTGCTCCGGGTGACCTGTCGATCGTCCCTACGTGTAGGTTCCGTACTTGAGGACCAGCTCGATGGTCCGACAGAACTGGGCGAAACTGACGTTGTCGGGTACCGAGTGGTCGGAATGGTAGATATAGCCGCCACCCTTCTTGGCGATGGGGATCTTGGTAGCGATCTCGCGCTCGATGACCGCAGGGTCGGGATCGGCCATGGCGCGGACGTCGATGCCGCCCATGAGAGCGAGCACGTCGCCGTAGTCTTTCTTGAGCTGGACCAGGTCCATCCCCGCCTTGACTTCGAGGGGCTGAAGGCAATCGAAACCAGCCTCAATGAGCGCCGGCACGTGTTGGTTCACGTTGCCGCAGGAGTGCAGGATGACCTTGAGTCCTCTGCCGTGGGCGAAGTCGCACAGGCGCTTGTGGTAGGGCATCAGAACCTCGCGGTAGGCGCGGGGCGAGAAGAAGGGGCGATGCTTGTAGCCCATGTCGTCGTAGAAGAAGACACCATCAAAGACGAAGCCACGGGCCATCATTTCCTCCATGGCGTTGATGTTCAGCTCGGCGTTGGCGCGGAACATGTCGCGAACCCAGTCGGGATCCTCGACGAAGGCCATGAGCAGGTCCTCGGGCCCCACGAGCATGGCGGTGCGGTCATAGCCAATTGCGGCGGCATAGGGGCAGAATAGGCCCGCCTCCCGGCCCGCGTTGTGGCTCTTGAGGGCGTTGTCCCAGTCGACGCGCGTATCGTTCCACGCCATGCGGTCGCGGTGCTCCTCCCATTTGGCGCGGGTGTTGATGGCGAACCCAAGAAGCTCCGGCGTGGAGGTGGAGCTCTTCCAGTTCTTGACCGTCGCGCCATCGGCGTTGCGCGCGATCGAGTACTCGGGTGTGTCTTCGATTACCTCGGAGGGGAGCTGGAGACTGCCGTCGCAGCCGGTGCCACCGAACTCGAAGCCGAAGTACTCATGGGGGGACTTGTCCTCGGGCAGTCCCTCCCGGTGCCAGCGGGCGATGGTGGTTCCCCAGGGCCCGTCGGTGATGGCGATGCGATCGGCTTCTTTGTGGTCGAGGGCGAGGAGGACGCGCTCACGCGAGGTCATGGCACCACGTACCTCTCCAAAGCGGCTTGGCCCAGGTGGGGGTGGCGGAAGGCTAGCACGGGGCTGAAGGGGCGTCAACGGCCGAGGCGGCCCATGAGGCGCGGCAGTGGGGTAGCCCGGGTTCGCGAATCCGTGCTGGACATGCAAACGCGTGTTTGCTATACTGAAAGGACAGCGACGCGAGTGAGGTAGCCTGCCCATGCGGATCGCCGCCCTCACGCAGTACGGACTCCCCCCGGCGCTCATCCCGGTGCTCGAGCACCGGTTCGGTGCCGATCTGCTGGAGGTCCAGTCGCGGGCCGTGGCCGAGCATGGGCTGCTGGAGGGCCGGAGCTTAGTCGTGTGCGCCCCCACGGGCTCGGGGAAGACCCTCATCGGCGAGCTGGCGGCTCTGCGAGCCGCGACGCATGGTCGGCGAGGGATCATCCTCGTGCCGACACGCTCACTGGCCGAGGAGAAGTGGCACGACCTCTCGGCTGCGTACGAGCCTTTGGGTCTGCGGTGCCTGCTCTCGACGGGCGATCGCCGCACCACCGACCGGGACGTGATCCGTGGGGCGTTCAGCCTGGCGGTGACGGTCCCCGAGAAGCTCCTGGCCCTGCTCGCCGCGGGCCCATCGCGCTGGCTCGAGGGCGCGGCGTTGGTGGTGGACGAGCTGCAGCTTCTGGCCGATCCCGGCCGCGGAGCGGCACTGGAGGATCTGCTGACGCGCCTGCGGGCCCGGGGGGTGCCGGAGCAGGTCGTCGGCTTGTCGGCGGTTCTGCGCGGGGCCGACGGACTGGCGGAGTGGCTCGGTGCGGAGGTGGTCCGTGGGGCAATGCGCCCCGTTGAGCTGCGCAAAGGGGTACTCGGCGACGGGGTGTTCTACTACCGCGAGCACAACAGCGGTCTGTGGGGCGAGGAGCGGCTCGTCCCCGAGGGCTGGCAGGGTGGGCTGGATGAGCTCGACACGGGCGACGGCAAGCGGCAGGACCTGCTGACCTGTGCCCTATCGCTGGCATCGTCGGGCGAGAGCGTGCTGCTGTTCGTTCGGGAGAAGGCGGAGTGTTTCGCGACGGCGGACACGCTGGCGCGTGCGCTTCCGCGGGTGGACGACGCGGGCTTCCTGGGCGACCTGGAGCGGGCCGAGGCCTCGGCGGCCGCTGGGCTGCTGGCGCGGACGGCGCCGCACGGTGTCGGGTTCCACAACGCCGACATGACCTTCGAGCTGCGGTTTCTGGTGGAGCGCTGGGCCCGGGAGGGACGCCTGCGCGTCGTGTGCGCCACGAGCACGCTGGCCATGGGCGTGAACCTCCCGATGGACAACGTGCTGATCGACCTGGGCCGGAGCCCGTCGGAGGGAGGTTGTGTGGCCATCCCCCCGCTCACGGCGGCCGATGTGGAGAACATGGGTGGTCGGGCGGGCCGGCCGGGACCGGGGGCGGCCGGGCGCTATGGCCGGTGCATTCTGGCTTCGACTAGTGTGCTGGAGCGCGAGCGGCTGCTGGCCGAGTATGTGGAATCGCGCCCCGGGCCGGCACTGCCGACGTTGACCGGCGACGCTCTGGCGGTGGCAGTGGGACGCCTCATCGGCCAGCAGGGCCCGATGGCCGAGGCCGAAGTGATCCGAGTCTACGCGGGGAGCTGGTCCTGCGCGTCGGGGCTCTGCAGCGAGGGGGATGTTGCGGCAGCCGTCGCCGCCCTGCGGGACCGGGGCCTTGTGACGGGGGATTCCACTGCGCTGCGGGGCTCGGCGGCGCTGAGGGCGGCGGCTCGCTGGGGCATACCGCCCACGACTGCGATGTCGCTGGCTGGTCTTGCCGCCGACCTCGTGGAGAGTATGGGGCCTGAGCTGGAGGTGCTTCTTGGTCTGGCGGCCGCGGGTCTTGAGGCGGTGCCGCTCCCGTTCCCGCGGTTCGGTCTGGACCCGGGCGAGTGGGACCGGGCCTACCAGGGGCGGCTGGTGGCCGAAGGGTTTGAGGAACCCGGCGATCTGAGCCCACTGGCGATGCTCAGTGCCCCCGAGTTGGCGCTGGCGCAGCGTGTGGCCCTGGCGGCGGCTGACTGGATCGGCGAGGAGCCGACGGCCGTCATCGAGCAACGGCATCGGGCGTTGGGCGGTGCCGTGGAGCGGCTATGCCGCGATCTCGCCCGCCTGGCACAGGCGTGCGCCGAGCTTCCACCCGAGCCGGGGCCCGCCGCCCAGGGGGTGTCGAGGCACCTGCGGGAGCTATCGGCGCGGCTGACTTCGGGGGGCAATGCGGCCGCGTCCGAGCTGGCGGAGCTGTCGGTGGCAGGCGTGGGGCGGGATCACCTGCGCGACCTGGTGGCGATGGGCGTGACGACTCCCCAGGACGTCCGGGCGGCCGGCATCGACGCCCTGGCCGAGGCGATGCCCGTGCCCGTGGCAGAGGCGCTCTGGCGCGCGGCGGGCGCCTACCTGGCGCGGAGGCGCCGCGCGACGCCGTTCGACGGTGCGGTCTCGCGCGCGCCCAGCGCTGGCAAGGTCGCTCCCGCCGCGGCAGCCGATGCCGCGTGGCTGGTACTGGATCCCTCGCGCCGGCGTGTGACAGTCCGCGCCCAGCCAGTACGGCTCACGCGTCCGCAGTTCGCGCTGCTGCTGAGGCTCGCCGGGTCGCCGGGCGTCGTCATCTCCTACGCCGAGTTGGCGCGTGCGCTACCTTTCCGTGATCCGTCGGACGCGCAGCGGGTACGAGACCAGAAGTCTCAACTCGTTCGGGCACTGAGGCGGGCGTCGGCCCCCGACGGCCTGCCACCCGTGATCGAGACCGTTGCCGGGCGAGGGCTGAAGTGGGTGGCCGACCCACGCGGCGTGCGGATCGAGGACGGAGGGGCGTAGGCAGAGAGCGAGGGCGGACGGGACGGCACCAGACACCGGGCGCCGGTGCTCGGCGCGGACGGCGGGTGGCGGGGTGCGCCCTGGTCTACAGGTTGCGGCCAGAGCCGCGGCGCCTGGCCCGGCGCGCCTCGACAGCCTGTCCAAGTGGCGAACGCTTCAGGTACGCCCGCGCGGCCAGGTCCCAGCGGATGGCCCGGCATGACGGGCGCCGCCCGAAGAGATGTATGGCGTAGACGGGGCGACGCTCATGGACCCAGCGCTCCTTGGTGTCACCGGGCAGCGTTGCGCCCATGTCGATCTCGCGAATCTCGGGGTCGGCGAACCAGCGCCGGAGGGCCTCGAGATGCTCGACGTTTCCCGGCGACCAGCGGGCGAGGGACTCATCGAATGCGGACTTGAGCCAGTAGACGGTGCCGCCCGACACGACGGCCAGACTGGCCGCGATCAGTCTGTCGTCGAGGCGCAGCAAGCTAAGACGGAGCGAGCGGTCCTCGGCAGCTCGACGCACCAGGGTCGAGTAGAAGCGTCGCGTGACCTCCGACGACGAGATGGCGGACCCGCGGGCGCCCTTCCAGCCGGCGGATTCGAGGGTCGTGAACTGCTCGAAGGCCGTGTCGGACCCGGGCGGGGAGCAGATCATGTCGAACCGCAGGTCGCCCTGGCGCTCCAGGGCTCGTCGGTACTGGCCGGTCTTCCTGACGAGGCTGCGGCGGGCGGCCGCCCACGCATCCTCGCCCTGACCGGTGGGGATCTTGGCCTGGAAGGCCGTGGGGAGTCGCAGCCAGCTCAGCCCGTGGCAGGCGAAGGCACGAGGCCCATCGGTCGCGAGCGCGGATGCCGCCGGGATTCTCGTCAGGATGACTCGATCCCAGCGGTGCCGCCTTGCGGCCAGCTCCCGGCAGAAGGCATCGAGCACGCGATCCGGCGATGGGCCGGCGATGCCGTAGTCGGGCGTATGCACGTTGGCGGCGCCGGCCAGGACATCGAGCCGGGGCGACACGCGCCATGGGCTCGGCTCGCGGCGGCGGACGAGCGGGATGGCACCCAGCCAGCGCCCAGTCTCCGAGAACGACCAGATCTCGGGGGCGCCCTCGGCGCCGAATGCCGCGAACCAGGACTCGATCCAGAGCAGGCTGGTGCCGAGAGCGGCTCCTCCGTCAGCCTGGGCCGCATCGGGCCACTGGCCGGCGAAACGCTCCAGCTCTGCCGGGTCGCGGAGGATGTCGAGACTGGCCATGGGCCCTGGGCTCCTCGAAGTGCGCCGGGCACGCCGGCTGCGCCTGCCAGGAGTATACCGGTGACGCGGGGGAAGCGGGGATGGGTCGGATCTCCGGGCGGGAGCCGGCGTCAGTCACGGTCCCGGAAGCCAAGGCATGGGTGACTGCAGCGAATGCTGCAGACCCGGGGCTCGCCGCGGGGGTGCGGCGCTCACGCGAGCCGGCCAGGGGATCTCCCTCGCACCACTGGCGATGGGGTCATCCCGAGGTTTGTCAGCGACGAAGGATCTCGGCCGGCAACGGCCTCCAGACGTGGGCACGGGCCGATGCCTTCGGCGCTCCGCCGGTTCGAGCCGAGATCCTTCGCTCCGCAGACGGTGCGCTCCCAAGGACACGGCCGCATCTGGCGAGCTCCGAAGGCGCATGTCTGATTCCCTTCGTAGCCGAGGCTTTAGCCTCGGCTCACAATGGCCTGCGAAGCCACTTCGCGCGAGGCTGAAGCCTCGCCTACGGTCGGGGGCGCGCGGGTGCCGGCCTTAAGCGCGTATCGTTCGTGGCGGTCCCCGGTTCGCGGCCGTCTGCGGACCTCGGCCTGCGGGCACCGCTCGTAGACGCGCTCAGGATGACACCCTAGCTTGTGGTCTGAGCAAGGCCCGCGGGTCGGAATCGGCGTCAGGCGCGTACCATTGGCGACGGTCACCCGCCTCGGCTTCGCGGCGTTGCCGGCGGGGCTTGCCCTACTGCTCCCGCACCCACACGACTCGGAAGCCAAAGGAAGGCAGCGGGAAAGACATTCGGCCGTCGCGACTGATGTCGACCGGGTCGTCAGAGAGGATGTCTGTGGCCTGGAGGTCACCGACGAGCTTCAGGGCAGCGGTGTTGAGTCTGACCTCGGCATTCGAGGCCTTGGGCCCGAGGTTGGAGACCACGGCGACCACGCCCTTGCCCGGGCGCCAGTAGAGGCTGCTCTTGATGGAGGCATCGGGCCCGAGGGTGACATAGCGGCCATTATCCCAGTAGGGCAACCAGGTGGCCTCGTGCCGGCCGAAGTCGTCCATGGCGTGCCACAGCTTGGACTCGGCCTCGAGGCTGCCGCCCAGGCTCCCTCGGACCAGGACATCGTGCAGCAGAGTGAAAGAGAGGGCCTGGCTCCACGTGTAGGGGCGGTCGTAGCAGAGGAACTCGGCGGGGACGCCCCACTGGCGCCCCATGAACTCGCAGCGGAAGGTGTCGAGCGGGAGGACGGTGAGCGGGTCGGGTCCCGGCTCCATGCCGCCGAGCTGCTCGCCGTCCCAACTACTCGTGGCGAATGCGAGGGAGGGCATGGCCATGCAGGTGGAGTTGTGGACGTTGACCTGGCCGTCGGGCTTGCGCGATCTCACGATGGTGTAGATCCGGCGCAGCATCTCCCGCGCCCCGTAGATGCTCCAGGTGGTGCCGATGGTGCCGTCGGGGCGCGTGTAGCCACATCCGTGGCGCGTATTGGCGCAGCCCCAGGGATACTCGGTTCCATCGAGGTAGACGCCGTCGATGTCGTACTCGTCCATCACGCGGGCGATGCCTTGGGCCATGAAGTCCTGCCACTTGCTCTGGTAGCAGACAATGTAGGCGGTCTGCGGCGGCTGCCGCGTGTAGCCGCCCTGGCGGGGCGCAACCAGCATCTCATCGGCGTAGGCGGCGAACTCGGGCGCGATGTCGGAGATCTCATAGCCGAAGTAGAGCAGGAGTCTCATGCCGCGGTCGTGGCACGCTCGCACCAGGCTGCGGAGTTGGTCACCATGGGTGGTGCTGGTGTAGTTCTGGATGTCCGTCCAGTGCTCGTGGAACACCAGTGTGCGAACGCCCAGCTGGGCGAGGCGGTCCAGAAGGGTCATCTGGGCGGCCTCGTCCGGCCGGGCCAGGGCCGGCCCGAAACGGCCCTCGCCGACGACCCAACCGGTCGCCACGCCCCCCTCGCCTCTGGCCGGCGACGTCCTGCGGGTTGCACCCGGATCGAGCGCGAGGTGGTCGAGGAGCAGCGTGTGCGCGTCGGCTTCGGGCGCGTGCGTCAGGTCAAACGCGTCGCGAGAGACATCCGAGATGCGGACCTCATCCAGGTCGAACTCGGACTCGCCCTCGCCCAGGACGATGCGAGCATCCCTGAGCGGCGCATCGAGTAGGCCGCGATGGGCGGTCTCGGCCACCAGGGCGCCGTCCAAGTATATGGCCAGTCGCTCACCCCACGTGAAGGCGACGTGGTGCCACTCGTCGCGCTGCCACGCCGCCCGTGAGCCGAGGATCACGGGAAACGTGTTGGTGCCCTGGCGGCAGTAGACGCGCATGCCGAGGTCGTCAATGTTCCAGTAGAAGCCGATGCGGCTGCTGTCAGCAAAAAGCACATCGAACAGGTTGCGGTTCAGGGCGCCGCGGGCGGGGTCGTCCGGGTCAACGCGGGGCTGCGTATCGAACCGGGGCCGGACCCATGCCTCGAATGTGCCCTGGCTCAGGTCGATGTGCCCTTCGGCGCGATAGGTGACCGTCGCCGGGGCTTTCCACGGCTGGCTCTCGATGCCGTAGCCACCGTGATGGCAGATGCGGTAGTCCCAGACATCGGGGGTGAGCGGCTTCACGGGCGTAGCCTGGAACCCGAAGCTGAACTCGAGGTTCTCGGCCGGCAGGGGTGCCGTGACGAGGTTCACACGGAGCGTGATGGCATCGGCCGACCGGATGATCTCGAGGGCGCGATTGGCATCGGCCAGACGGAACCCCTCATCGGACTCGGCAAACCACTCGAGCCCACGATCGTTGTCGCCGATCCAGACCATGGGCTTGAAGGGCGAGGCCCAGTCGCCCTCGGGCAGCGCTCGGGCGTTGCGTGAACTGCCCCACTGGCCCGGGAACGTGTACAGATAGAGCGCGAACTGGGGCCGGATGGGCACGTCGAGGCTCAGGTGGTCGATTTGCCGTGCGCCCTCGGGCTGGATCACCAGGTCTGACCGGAGCAGCCCGTCGTACTCGGTGGTGACGTGGCCGACGCACTGTAGGAGCCCGGAGACCGCACGGGCGGTGACTACGAGGCGGTTGGGCCGGGCCGAGTCGACGTGGAGTGCGCCGTCAGGGCGCCAGCTCTGGCGCTTTCCGTCGACGACGGCTTCGAGCGTGATGGGTCCCGCGAGGATGGACTCGTTGGCGGTCTCGATTTCGGCCGGGAGGGGCAGCGCGCCCAAGCGGTACGACCGGCCCCAAACGCGGACCTCGCTGCCCTGCCGGCGCACGGGGGTCCACGGTGCGAGGACGGCCTCGGATATCCCCTCCGTGGAGCCCCACCAACTCGGGTGCTGCTGTTCGGCCGGCGGCGCCGCATCGTCTGCCGGAGCGGCCAGGGCGCAGAGGGCTAGAGCGGCGGTACTGAAGACGGCGAGACCCATGTTCACGGCGGGTGCCTCCTCGGGGTGGCCGGTATGCGCACGGGGGACGGGCGAGCCGCCCGCCCCCTGCTTCCGCGCCCATGCCAAGAGGGCCTCCGGACATGGCCGTCACACCAGCCGTCCGCGCGGGCCCCTTGGGGGCCCACCGCTGAGCAGGCTGAGGCGAGGCGACGGGAGCGCCTTTGGATTCCCGACCGACCCCGCGGCGTGGAGGCCGTGGGCCGCATGGGCGGGGGGGCTGCAAGCCATGGGTCTGCTCGTCACCAGGAAGCAGGGGACGGGCAAGGCGCCGGCCCCTGCTTCCTCGCTCTTGTCGGTCGTGCTGGCTGCAGAGCCTCTAGACGTCCGCCACCCCCACCGGGACAGTGGCCTCGTCCCATTGCCGACGGAGGAAATCCAGGGACTTGGGTATCTCGACCATCGGGTCGCCATCGCAGCCGCACTCGAAGCTGCAGTGATCCTGGTAGCCGATGAGCTTGAGCCCGCGGAACCCGCTCACAAAGCTGCGCTCATCCTGCCCGGGCAGCACGCGCCGGCGTGATGCCAGGTGCACATGATGCACGTACTGGCCGCCGGATAGGAACGCGCCGAGATCGCTCGTTTCCTCGATGTTCATGTGGTAGAAGTCGCCCATCAGGGCGACGCCCGGGCTATCGACATCGCGGCAGATGGCTGCTCCATCGGCGAGCTGTCGCAGGAAGAAGCACTCGCCGCGGTTCAGGGGCTCGAGCAGCACCCGGGAGCGGACGCTGACCGCGTACTCGCCGAGCTGCTTGAGCAGGTCCACGAGGATCGGCCGGGCTTCGGCGTTCGAGAGCTTGGTCTGACCGTGGAAGGCAGGCACGAGGATGACACCGGTGGCTCCAATGACGCCAGCGGCTTCGAGCAGCGGCTTCATCGTATCGATGCACTTCTGACGTTCCGACTCCTGGTCGCTGATGATACAGCCCTGGAAGCCGGCGCAGATGGCGGCCACCTCGATGCCACTGCCTTCCAGCGCCTTCTCGATCTCGTCGACCCGGTCGGGCAGCCCGCCGCCGCCGAACTCGATGCCCTGCATTTGCCACTCGACCATGCGGTCGATCTTCTCCTTGAGCGAATCGCCCGGGATGCGCCCTTCCTGGCTGGCCAGCTTGAGCATGCCTTCAGTCCTCTCGCCCCGCGCGGCGGTGATGGCCGCCCCGCCGGCGAGAAGACTCGCGCCGCTCGCCGAGGCCGCGGCCAGGAACTGTCTTCGGGTTACGGACATGCCTCACCCCTCGCTTTCGCCGGTTGGGCGGGCTACTCGCCCGGTACCGGCAACGGATCGGCGACGTAGGTCGCGCCGGAGACGCACTCCTCAGGCCCTAGGCGCATGTTCGACTCCATGGCCTGGTCCCAGGTCACGGCCTTGCCGGTGTATGCCGACATGCGGCCCATGACGGCGGTCATCACGGACTCGATGACTTCCTTACCCTCGTTGATGGGGGTCCCGTTGCGGATGGAGTCGACGAGGTCGGCGTGCTCCTGCACGTACGGGTTGGGCTGGTCGCCCTGGAACTGCCAGATGGTCTTCCCGGAGTGGTCCATGATGTGACCGCCGCAGTTGGCGACGCCTTTGGTGCCGATGACCCAATCGGAGACGTTCTGGTCACATCCGGCGATCTGGCGGCAGAGGCTGTCCATGTGGACACCGTTGTCATACTCGTAGTCGACGGCGAAGAAGTCGTACTGGTTTCCGTACGTCTTTCGAGCCCGGAAGCCAAAGCCGAGGGCGCGCACGGGATGCTTGCCGACGAACCAGTTGCAGACGTCGATGTTGTGGACGTGCTGCTCGACGATGTGATCACCCGACAGCCAGGTCCAGTGGAACCAGGAGCGAACCTGCTCGTCGAGGTCGGTGGGGTGGTCCGTGCGATCCCATCCCCCAAGCGGGCTTCCGACCCAGTAAGCCCGGGCGCCGATGATGTCGCCGATGGCGCCATCGCGGACGTGCTGGAGGCACTCCAGGTACCCTTTCTGGTGGCGCCGTTGGGTGCCAACGACGACCGACAGGCCTTTCTGATCGGCTCTGGCGGCGGCATCCATGACCTCGCGGCAACCGACGGGGTCGACGGCCATGGGCTTCTCCATGAACACGTGCTTGCCGGCGTCGACGGCACACGCGAAGTGGGCGGGGCGGAAGAACGGAGGTGTAGCCAGGAGGACGATATCGACATCCTCGTGGCCGATGAGCTTCTCATACGCATCGTAGCCGACGAAGCAGTGGTCGTCCGCGATGTCGATGCCTTTGTCGTCCTTGAGGCTCTGGCGAGCGCCGTCGAGCCGATTCTGGAACGCGTCGGCCAGGCCGACGATGGTCACGTTCTTGGACGAGTTGAGGAAGTCGTGGGCCGCCCCGGTGCCGCGCCCGCCGCACCCGACGAGTCCGGCCCGCAGGGGGCGCTCGTCCTGCGCGTCGCCGCGGCGCGTGAGGCCGAAAGCCCCGGCAGCGGCCGCCGCAACAGTAGCGGTTCTTAGGAACGTGCGACGGGACATCCCGCCGTGATCCGAATCATTCATGGTGGAACCTCCTCGGGAGCTGGATGGCGGCCGCCCGCCCGTGCGGGGCCGTCCATCGCCTGTGGGCCGCCGGAAGCGTACCCACGGTCCGGCCGAGCGTCAACCCTAGCGCCCACGGGCGCGTGACGCCGTTGACGCACCCCTGGGGGCGTGCGAGAATCAGCGTATCATGCGTGCCTGGTGTCTCCTCTCAAGCCTGAGCATGGCACTGGTGGGTGGCCACGCCACGGCCGCGGACTCGCCGGCGAGCGAGGGGCTGATCACCTACTGCTCGGGCCCGTTCGCCTATCTGATCTCTCCCGATGGCACGAACAAGGTGCAGCTTGCGCACGCGCGGATGGCCCTGCAGGACGTGGCTTTGGCCCCCGACGGCGTGACCATGGCGTGGGTCCGCGGAACAGCGTTCATCAGCCACGTGTACGTGCAGGTGGATGCCGCGACAACCATGGCCGTGGATGTCATCCGCGGGCGGAACCAACGGGTGGGCTGCCTTGGCTTCCGCCCCGATTCGTCGGCCCTGCTCTACTCGGGTGGGGGGCGGGTGGTTCTGGTAGATCTGCCGTCGTGCCGGACCCGGGTGGTCGCCCGGGGCGACCGCGGCCAGTGGGTCGCGGGTGGGCCCCAGTTCATCTATGAGACCGGGGCCCGCGAAGAGGATGAGGAGATCGGCCTGCACCTTGCGAGCGTCGAGGGCGGACCCGACGAGCTCGTGGTGCCCTATGGTTGCCAGGCTGTGGTATCGGCAGACGGGGCCCGTATCGCCTACCGCATGCCCTTCGCCAGCGATGACCCACGGGTGTACATCATGGAGCTGGCTTCCCGCCAGTCGCGGGAGATGGACCAATCGACCCGGTTCGATCGTCCCCTGGCGTTCTCGCCCGATGGTGGCCTGCTGCTGGTGGACCGGGCCGACCTGAGCGGTGACGCCCTCTGCTTCCAGCTGTGTGTGCTCGACGTGGCCACGGGAGGGATTGCTCGGCTGCACTCGGGGAGCACCGAGACGTATGAGGCAGCCTTCTCGCCCGGGGGGCAGCGGGTGTGTTTCGCCGCGACAGTGGATGGCCGGCGGATGCTGCATACGGTGAGTGTCGACGGCCAGGGCCTTTCGATCGTCGCCCCGGACGACGGCGACGTGCGCTCGCCGCACTGGCGGCAGGGCAGATGACGGATGGCAGATCACGCGGCAATTCCCGCGCGACGGCGGGTCGGCCCTACTGCCTGGTGGTCCGAGGGCGCCGTCGGGTGACCCCCGCCGCGATGAGACCGATGGCGATGCCGACGGCCGAGAAGACGGCGATGTGCATCAGCAGGACACTCACCTTGTGGAGCCCGGCGGTACCCGTGGCGGGGTCGTAGGCCACGTTGTGGCAGTAGAAGAGCCAGAGTCCGTATATCAGGGGGGCCAGAAGCGAAGAGAGGCCGCCAAGCATGAGTCCTCGCTTGGCGGCCCCGGTTCTCGCTCCCCACACCGCGCCGGTGGTCAGGCACGCCACGAACACCGCGATGGAGAACACCTTGAGGCCCATGTCGAAGGCTTCCCGCGTGATCAGCTCGGGCATGGTCTCCGACCCCATGGCGCGGCTCCGTTCGTGTGTTTAGGTGTCCTGGAACCCCCGCACCAGGATAACGCGCCCGGTGCGTGCCGTCTCCTTGATCCCAAAGGGCTCAAGCATCCGGACGAGCGCGTCGATCTTGTCCGTTAGGCCGGTGCACTCGATGGTAACGGTGCGATCCGATACGTCGACGATCTGCGCCCGGAAGATGGTCGCAATCTGGAAGATCTCGGATCGTGTTCGCGCGTCGGCGTCGACCTTGATGAGCGCCAGCTCGCGCTGGACGACGGGGTCGTCGACGTGGTCCCAGACTTTGAGCACTTCGACGAGCTTGTGGAGCTGCTTCGTGATCTGCTCCAGGGTCAGCTGGTCGCCGTCGACACAGATGACCATGCGAGACATCCCCGGCCGGTGGGTCCGGTTCACGGACAGACTGGCGATGTTGAAGCCGCGCCGCGCGAACAGCCCGGCGACGCGAGCGAGCACACCCGGATGGTCTTGCACGATGGCGGTGATCGTGTGGGTCATCGCTGCTCTCCTTTCGTCGCGTCGCCTACTCGAAGCGCATGTCGTCGACGGATCTGCCCGATGGGATCATGGGCATCACATTGGCCTCGCGGTCCACGACCACGTCGATGACGCAGGGGCGGTCGGTGACCGCCATGGCCCGTTCGAGCGTCGGTACGAGCTCGTCCGGTCTCGTGGCGCGTAGGCCCACGGCGCCATAGGCCTCGGCCAGCTTCACGAAGTCCACGCTTCCCGCCAGATCCACCCCGGAGTAGCGCTTGCTGTAGAACAGGTCCTGCCACTGGCGGACCATCCCGAGGTACCCGTTGTTCAGGATCATGACCTTGACGGGCAGCCGCTCGGCCACGCCCGTGGCCAGTTCCTGGAGCGTCATCTGGAAGCTGCCATCGCCATCGATGGCCACGACGAGCTGGTCGGGGCAAGCCACCTGGGCCCCCAGGGCCGCAGGCAGCGCGTACCCCATCGTTCCCAACCCACCTGAACTGAGGAACTGGCGCGGGCGAGAGCACAGGTAGTGCTGGGCCGACCACATCTGGTGCTGGCCCACGCCCGTGACCACGATCGCTTCCCCCGAGGTGAGCCGATGGAGCTCTTCAATGGCCTGCTGGGGCATGATGGTATCTGCGGACTGCTTGTACCGCAGCGGGTACTGCGCTTTCAGGTCGTCGCACCGCGCATTCCAGTGGTCGGCCTCGCGGGGCTTGACCATGGGGATCATCTCGGCCAGCACCGTCTTGCAGTCACCGACGATGGGTACGGTCACGGAGACGTTCTTGCCGATCTCGGCCGGGTCGACATCGATGTGAATGGCGCGGGCCATGGGGGCGAACTTCTTCAGGTCGCCGGTCACACGATCATCGAACCGTGCACCGATGGCGATCAGCAGGTCGCTCTCCTGAATGGCGTAGTTGGCGTAGGCCGTGCCGTGCATGCCCGCCATACCCAGCGACAGGCGATGCGTCTCGGGGAACACGCCCTTGCCGAGCAAGGTCGTGAACACCGGGATGTTGGTGAGTTCCGCGAGCTTCCGCACCTCGTCGGCCGCACCCGAGCTGACGGCGCCGCCGCCCACATAGAGCAGGGGGCGCTGGGCCTCGGCGATGACCTCCGCCGCGCGACGAATGGTCCGGTAGTTGCCACGCACCGTGGGCCGGTACCCCGGCGTGTCAGGCCCCTCGGGCACGACCGGCTCGAAGGGCGCGACGGAGACGTCCGCCGGAATGTCGATCAGCACGGGCCCGGGCCGCCCCGATGACGCGATGTAGAAGGCATCGCACAGGATCTGGGGCAGGTCTTGTCCACGCTTCACCAGGTAGCTGTGCTTCACCACGGGCATGGTAATGCCGAAGATGTCCGCTTCCTGGAACGCGTCGGTGCCGATGACCGAGGTGCGCACCTGGCCGGTGAGGGCCACGATGGGCACCGAGTCCATGTACGCGGTGGCGATACCGGTGACCAGATTGGTGGCCCCGGGCCCCGAGGTGGCGACACACACACCGACACGGCCGCTGGCCCGGGCGTACCCGTCCGCCATGTGGGCGGCGCCCTGTTCGTGGCGAACCAGGATGTTGCGAAGCGCGCCGCTCTGGCAGGCGTCGAGCAGTTTGTCGTAGATGGGGATCAGCACGCCGCCGGGGATGCCAAAGATGACGTCCACGCCAGCGCGGCTCAGGCCCTGCACGAGGGCCTCCGCTGCGGTGATCATAGGGCTATCGAACCTCCATGGCTGCCGGCGCTCGGTGGGAACTGCTGCGCGGACCGCTCGGGGCGCAATGGTACCCTGGCACCGGCCGCCCCGCCCTACTCGGGGGGGGCGTAGGTGGCGCCGAAGCTCGCGCTTCGTACGCTGCGTGCGTAGCGTGCCAGGAGGCCGTGGTTGATGGCCGGTGTCCGTGGCTGCCAACCCTCGAGTCGCTTGGCCAGCTCAGCGCCGTCCACGAGCAGGTCGGCGCGCCGCTTGTCGAGGTCGATGCGGATCCGGTCGCCGTCTCTCACCAGCCCGATGGGAGCCCCTCGTTCGGCTGCCTCGGGCGACACATGCCCGATCGATAGCCCCCGGGTGCCGCCCGAGAACCGTCCATCGGTGATGAGCGCCACCTTGTCCATGAGCCCGAGGCCGGCCAGCTCGGCCGTCGCGCGAAGCATCTCCCGCATGCCCGGGCCACCCTTGGGCCCCTCATAGCGGACGATGACCACGTCCCCGGCTTGGATGCGCTTCTCGGCCAGGGCCTCGAGCGACGCCTGCTCGCCATCGAACACAACGGCAGGGCCCTCGAACACCCGCTGAGCTTCGGGCACAGCGGACTGCTTGACGATGGCGCCATCGGGGCACAGCGACCCACGGAGCACGGCGATGCCGCCCTCCGCATGGTACGCATTGGCCACCGAGTGGATCACGTTGGCATCGGTGACTCGGCCGCGCGCGGCGATCTCGAGGACCGACATGCCCGAGACAGTCGGGTTGTCGGCCAAACGGTCTCCCAGCACGTTCTGCACGGCGGGAATGCCTCCCGCCCAGTGCAGGTCCTCCATCATATGGTCGCCGCCCGGACGCAGATGGGTGATGTGCGGGGTCTCGCGGCTGATGGCATCGATCCGCTCGAGTGGCAGCTCCAGACCCGCCTCGATGGCAATGGCAGGGATGTGGAGCGCCGTGTTGGTGGATCCCCCAAGGGCCATGTCGATGCGTAGGGCGTTATCGATGGCCTTCGAGTTCAGTATCTGGCGGATGGTGATGCCCTCGCGGATGAGCCGCACGATCGCCTCGCCGCTGTCATGGGCGATGCGACGCTTCTCCGCCGATACCGCAAGGGCTGTGCCGCAGTATGGCAGCGACAGCCCCATCGCCTCCGTCAGGCATGCCATGGTGTTCGCGGTGAACAACCCCTGGCAGGAGCCAGCGCCGGGACATGCCTCGACCTCGAGACACTCGAACTCGTGCCGGTCCATCGTGCCGGCGCGCAGTCGCCCCAACGCCTCGAACGTGTCCCGGACCAGATCGAGCTTCCGGCCACCGTACCGTCCGGACAGCATTGGCCCCGCGGTGACAACGACCGCAGGAATGTCCAGGCGGGCGGCGCCCATGATCATCCCCGGTGTGATCTTGTCGCAGTTCGTCAGGAGAACCAGACCGTCTAGTGCATGGGCCTGAGCCACACACTCGATGATATCGGCGATGATCTCTCGGCTGGGGAGCGAATACTGCATTCCCACGTGTCCCATGGCAACGCCATCGCAGACGCCCGGAACCCCAAAGACGAAGCCCACGCCCCCCGCGGAGTGAATCCCGCGTTCGACAAAGCGTTCGAGATCGCGCATACCGGTGTGGCCGGGCACCAGGTCGCTGAAGCTTGAGGCGATGCCCACGAAGGGCTTTCGAATCTCATCGTGCGTGAGACCCGTGGCGTGGATCAGTGCGCGGCGGGGCATTCCCTCGTCGCCGGACTTCATTGCATCGCTCTTCATCGCCGCATCTCCCGAAGGGCAGCACAAGTAAGGGGGTAGGTCTAAGCACAGCCAGCGCGCACAAGCACGGCACTCGCGCGCGGGCCGTCGGGTTGAGTGGGGAGAATAGCAGTGCGATGTCCGAGCGTCAAGGAACGGCCGGCAGGGCAACGGGCGGGTGCTCTGCGGGCCGAGGGTAGTGGCGGCAACCCAGATCCGCCGGCGGCTCTCGGAGCGTCCAGCCGCTGCCACCGGGTGGTGCCGGGCCCATCGCCCTACTTCTTCGGTAACGCGTGCTCCCCATGGCAGTCGGTGCATACCGAGGAGTCCAGGATGGTCCGGCCGTTCGGGCGCTGCTTGCCGCGCCACTCTGCCAGGAAGGCGTCGACCTTCGTCTGATCCTTGTGTCCCGTCGGGTGGCAGCTCTTACAGAGCGGCTCGATCTCCAGGCGGCCGAAGAGGAAGTCGGGGGTTGTGGCCGACATCTCGTCGTGCTGATGGGCGTCGGAGGGGCCGTGGCAGCGCGAGCAGGAGATGCCCACATCGGCGTGCTGGGCGGTGAGTGTCTCGGTCTCAAAGTCGAGATGGCAGACGAGGCAGGCCCAGTTGTCGGTGACGTCGAGCGCGATGTTGGGCGGTGTGCCCGCGGGGACGGCGGGGTCCATGGTTGATCCGCCGTCTTGCGGCCAGGCGGCGAGGGCGACGAGGCCGAGGACAGCTGCGAGGGCGGCCAGATGGGCCTTGTTGCAGGTCATGGAGCGGATCCTCCTCACACCAAGCGGGGCCGGACGGCTGCTCCGGCCCCGCCAAATAACACCTCATCCCCTACCCCTCTCCGCCCGTAGAAAGGGGGCGGCTCCCGATGGGCAGGGGGTAGACTACACGCGGACCCAGTCGTGGAGCCACTGGTAGTCATGCGGTAGGCTGGCCATCATGCGGTCGGCGTGGTCGTTGAGTCGATCGAGCGAGGCCTCGCCTTTGAGGAGCTCTTGAGCGCGCTTCGAGGCCGCGGCGTTGTTCACGACCTCGGCCACGCTGGTCATGCCCGGCACGCTGCATGTGATGTAGGGGTTCGACACGATGTAGGCCAGGGTGAGCTGTGCGATCTCGTGGTCCTCCGCATTGCCCTCCATGTCCTGGCCGAACACGATGTTCTGCTTCCGAAACAGCGATCCACCACCGAAGGGCTTGATGCAGACCGAGCCCACATCGCGATCGGCGAGGGCCGGGAACAGGCTCTGCTTCTGATCGGCCCCGTGGCCGGGATCGGCCTCCTGCGTGGCGGATTTCGCCGTATATGGGAAGACCACCATGGACACCTCGGGAAAGGTCTCGATGAGATGCTTGAGCCAGTCGCGGTTGTGACACGAGAAGCCAAGAAACTGAACCTTGCCCTGCTCGTGTAGCTTGTGGAAAGCCTCGACGCAGATCTTCACGTCATCGTCGGAGTTCCTGCCGCCCATGTCCGCCTGGATCCGCCAGATATCGAGGTAATCGAACCCGAGCTGGCGGATGCATTCCTCGCAGTTGAAGATCTGCTTCTCCACCGTGATGTTCTCGCGGTTGCGTGGGCCGAGCATGTGGTTATCGGCGCCCACGAACATGGCGTCGCGGCGGCCTTTGAGTGCGGCGCCGTACGCGAGGCACTCAGCGGGAGTCGTCAGATCCACGTAGTTGATCCCCAGCTCAATGCACTTGTCGACGACCTCGGTGCGGTTGCTCCGGACATCGTCGGGGACAACCTCCTCCGAGAACTCGTTCCAGAAGCGGGAGCCGTCGCGGTTCCGCCAGTGCCCGCCCAGGCTGATCTCGGAGAACCACAATCCGGTCTTCCCAAGCCGGCGATAGCGCATGCCCGGGTTGTAGTTCCGGATCAGCGACGGGTCGATATCCTGGTCGGCAGCGCAGGCCGCGTTGCGTGCCGCCGAGCCTGCCAGGAATGCGCCGGCTGTCATAAGCGCCGTGTCCCGAAGGAAGTCCCTTCGAGTCTTCTCTCCTGCCATGGTAGTGGAATCCCCCTTGCTGAAACGGGGCCGCCCGCGGAGTGGGGCCGCCCCAGTAGCCTGGTGGCACGGGGCGTGCTTCGCGCAGGCCCTGGTGATTCCTCTCGTGGCGGATGGCTGACGACGAGGGGACGGAGCTCTCTGCCGCGGCAGAGGGCCATCGGAAACCGGGGACAGGTAAGAATGGTCCGCACTTAAGCCCAATGCCAGAGGTGTATGTCGCATCACCTCTGTAGCCGGGGCTTTAGCCTCGGCTCACAATGGCCTGTAGAGCCACTCCGCGCGAGGCTGAAGCCTCGCCTACGGTTGGGGGGGCGTGGGTGCCGACCCTAAGTGCGTGCCATTCGTGACTGTCACCGGTTTTCGACCGTGTTCTGGCCTCGGCCTGCGGGCAACGACCGTTCACGCGCTCAGGATGACACCAAGAGCAGGGGCGGCTGTGGTTGGAGGGCCCGGTCTTGCCTTCTCGTGACGCGCCCACCGCACGCCACCGCGCGCTCCTCAGGGCCGACGGGGTTGGGGGTCGTGCGCGGCGGTGGGGAACGTCGTCGGCCTGCGGCCGACTCCCCGGCGGGTCTACCGGGCCAGGGGCGGGCCGCAGGCCAGACGGCCGCGCCACGGACCGGTCACGGCCAATGGTAGCGCCAGATGCCGCGGTTTCGATCCGTGGTTCAGTCGCTGCGGGGGCTGTGCGAGCCCCGTGCCTTCGGTGCGTGGCCGGTTCTGACCGAGATCCTTCGCGCCGCGGGCGCGGCACTCAGGATGACACCGTTGGCGGCACGCCCGAGCAGCGGTCGTCCTGCCGCAGCCAGTAGGCATACGTACCCAAGTCCATGCAGCGCGGACTTCAGTCCGCCCGAACCCCTCGACGACCCTCGATGGGCCAGCGGGGGCAGGTGCTGCGCCGCCTCCCGCGTGACTTGGGGCGGTGTCCCCGAGATGCTCCACGGCCCCGCCTCGTAAGGGCGACCGGCCGGTCGCCCGAGAGCTCCCCCCTGAGCCTGTGGAAGCGGCGTGGCCCGATGGTGGCGTGGAGGCTCTGTCGCGGGAATGGAGGGTTTCTGTCGCCAACGGGGAACCATCGTGCAAACACGCGCGGCGAGAGCTCCGCCGATCCCGCGGCCTCGCGAGCCTGCTCCTCCGGCCAAGCGTCGGCGAGCCGTCACTGCAGGCGTGATCACGGCCACGCGCCGGGAGGCCCGGTTGACCGGCTGTGGCCTTCGGAGGCGAGCGTTCATGCGCCACAGGCATTCGCGCGGTGCGAGGGCCACTGCGCTCTCACTCATCTCCGTTCTCCTGTTCACCCTTCTGGGCGGGTGTGGCGGCGGCAACCCGGTGAACCCGCCTGCCGCCACCAGCGGCATCGTCACCACTGGGGCTTCCGCCACGTCCGCGGCGGCGGCAGCCCTGGGCGTTGGCGATGGTGCGGCGTGGCAGGACAGCCAGTCGCTCACCGTTCCCGCCGACTCGGCCTTCTTGTTTGTCTCCTCCTGCGCGGATCAGGCCGGCGCGAACCTCACAGGGGCGAGCGTGAGGCTGACCTCGCCCAGCGGCGAGCGGACCATCACCCTCGGCGAGAGCGCGCTGGCCGCTACAGGCTTCACGGAGGCCGATCTGGCCTCCGCTACCACGGATCCGGCCCTCGAGGCCTATGCCGACTCCATCGCCGGCGAGCTGCCTGCGCAGCCGTCCGATGACGACGTGGCAGAGCTCCTATCGCGGCTCAAGAACGGCGATCCCGAGGGGACCCTCCCCGGGCTGCCCGATGGCCTCGCGGACCAGGTCGACACCTACCGCGAGACCATCGACGGCCTCACCAACGCGATCCCGGCGTCCGACACGCCGCCAGGACCGACCGATGGGCTCCTCGTCGTGGGCCCGGAGGCGGGCACGTGGACCATCGAGGTTGACGCCGAGGCTTCCGCTGGAGCCTTCTTGGTGCTCGCGTGGGCCGTTCCGGCCGACGCCGAGGGCCTGGGCATCGACGCCATGTCGCAGGGCCTGGCGGGCGCCGCAACCGCCGCGGGGGTGAGAGCCGGCCCTGCCGGCCCGCGCTACCTCGGCGCCGACGGCGGCGATCCCGGCTGTGTCCAGTGCATGAACCAGTTCAAGAGCCCCGCGGCCTACACGGCAGAATGGTTCCGCGCCAAGGCCATTGGCGCCGTGTGGTTCTGCTTGAAGTGGGCCCAGATGCGCGCGCTGTTCACCAAGTTCATCGACTACATGTTCGCCATCGTGAACCCCACCGTGATGTCGGCCATCGGCCTCACCGCGGCCGGGCTGAAGGAGAAGGCCATCCTGACGGGCGTCATCGTCTGGAACCTGCTCAAGATCGTCCCGCAGAAGGCGGAGGAGGTTTTCTGGCAGTACGCCTTCGTGATGCAGAGCGCCGAGAACTACTGCATGGTGTGCTACTTGGGGCTCAAGACACCCTACGAGGGTGGGCTGCTCAAACGGTACAACATCAACCCACCCGTCATCGTCATGGAGCCCGACTACACCCTCACTGTGGAGCTCTGTGCGTTCAACATCGCCAAGGATGCTCTCGAACCCCCAGCCTACTGGGGCTTCGGAGGTGGGGAACACGGTGCCGGCCATGGATCCGCCACCTGGGCGCTCACCCCCAGCTCCGTGGCAACGCTCACCCCGTCTGGCGTGCACAACTCACAGTGCACGATCAAGTCACCCAATGAGCCGGAGATCCTCGCCGCCCGCATCGAGGTGACCCTGGGCAGCCAGCCCGCCCTGGGCCATTTCGGTCTCAACATCGAGGAGCCCGAGAAGCAGTACACCGTGCACGGACAGGGCGGCGCGTCCAGTGGCTTCGGCGTCGACGACAACCTCGACATCCTGAAGGGCACGCAGGTCCTGTACACCACCGGGTACGGGATGTCGGGGACCAAAGGCCCAGCCGTGTTCAAGGCCAAGAAGGGGGACGTCCTCACCTTCCAGGTTCGAGACACCTACGGGCACTGCAGCGGTCTCCAGGCGATCTACATCAGCGACGAGGCCGGTCACACCGATCTGGTACACGAGACCTGGGATCAAGGCTGCGGACACGGCGGCGGCGACCGGGGCGTGCAACTCACCTTCACCTACACAGTCCCGTTCTAGGCGCCGACCCCCTCCGCTGACGCGTGGTCGGGCCAGGCGACGAGTGGGTCGCCCTGTTTCCTGGCCTCCGCGCGCTGCGCTCAGCCATCGAGCTTCGCTCTCTCCTCGGGGATGCGGCGGGTGAGGATGTCATCGAGGCCTGCGAGCTTCGCCCGGATCAGCTCCGGCGTGAACATCGGCCCATAGGCCTCACCGTGCCATCCCAGACGCGAGTCGGCCTCGCAGAGCGGGATGGCCAGCGCGGCGGTGGCCCGTTCATCCCGGCACAGGGCCTCCATGCGGTCGAGCAGGCAGCGCTTCTCTGCGGCGTTGGTAGCTCCCAGGAACGCGTCTCGCGCCATCAGGAAGTCGATCAGGTTCGCGGAGCACGCGAGTTGGATCCGGCAGATCTCGGCGACACCGATCTCCCGGTCGAGGCGCTCAAGATCCTCGCCCTGAGCCTTGGCGAGGCCGCGGCGCATCCGATCGACGCCCTCCTGCCAGCCGGCGGCGACGGCGCGGTAGCACTCGACCACCTTGGGGCCGCCGAAGGGTGAGGTCCACTCGCCGACGATATCGCCCCGAGGGTCCTCGTCGAGCAGCCACGAGTTCGGGAAGGCCTTGCCGATTCGGTCGAACTCGAAGGCGAACGACGGCGCGCGGGAGATGGGGCCGTAGTACATCACCGGGATGCTCCCGGGGAAGTCGTCGTGCGCGCGGGAGATGCGATCCCACCCCGCAACGACGTCGGGTGCCGCCTCGGGGCCGAAGTGGCGCGTGGCGACGCGGAGCAGTCCCTCTTCGATGCTGGTGGGCGCCGGATCCCACGAGAACTCGCGTGCCGTCTCGGTCGAGAGCGAGAGCACGTTGCCGAAGTTCCAGCACATCATCATGCCCGTCACGCCGGTGGCGTGCAGCGTCTGGAACTTGGCGGCCACCTTCTGCAGCGTGGGCAAGTAGGGCACGTTCGGGTTCTCGTGCGTCGTGCCGATCTGGATCTTCGCGTACACCGGACGGCCGCGGCTGTGCTGGAACTCGGCCACACCGCAGAAGCGGCGCGAGGGGCCGACGACCTTGATGCTGTACTCGTCGTTCTCGTAGTCGAAATCGAGTGCGCGGGTCGGCTCCCCGCGTTCGTAGTCGCCCATGACGATAACATCCTCGGGCAGACGGGTGAGGATGCCCATTTGCGGGTCGGGTTCGTAGAAGGACCAGCTCCAGTTCCAGGCGATGACCTCGGCCGCCGGGTTGGCGGACTTCACGCCGTCGCGGATCGATGTGATGACCTCGGCGACGACCTCTTGGGGCGTGCGCGAGACACAGCGCGGGCAGAGGAAGCCTTCTTCGATCAGCCGCCGCTGCTCGGCCGAGTCATCGGGGCGCGACTGATGGCAGTAGCAGTGGCTCGGGTACTCGGAGGCGGAGATGAGGATGACGCCTGCCAGCCCCGTGACTTGGCCGAACACATAGTGCGTTCCCTCGCGGAGGTACTGCAGTACCTCGGGCTGACTCGTGCAGAAGGTACGGACCGCGGCGTGGCGCGTGGGGACACCGGCGAGATGTGGGTAGCGCTGCCAGAAGGGGCTGTCGCTGGGGAACCCCATGGGCTCGTTGAGATACAGGAAGACCTTCATCCCGAAGCCCTGGGCACGCGCCACGAGGTCGCAGAGCCGTTCGAGGATGGCGTCGGACCGGGCGCCGAGCTCGGGGAAGATGCTCACTCGGGCGAACTCGCGCAGCGCACCGCGCAGCCAGATGCCGTTGATGCCGTGCTCGAGCATCCGCAGCAGGTGGTTGTCGTGGTAGTACGTCTGAGGTCCGGCGTCCTCCTCGGTCCAAGCCGGATAGCGAACCGCGAGTCCGCACGAGCGCAGGTCGAAGGGTGGGCCGTCGAAGCCGGTGAGCTCCTCGACGTAGAAGGGCGACAGCGCCGAGCGGTGGATACGGTGAGCGAAGAGCGGCCGGCGCGTGGTCTCGCCGAGCGGCACGTAGGGCCCCCCGCGTTCCCGCATCAGGGCCTCGAGGTGGAAGACGCCCTGCAGCACACCGATGGGCCCGGCACCCACGACATCGATGGCGCCCTCGGCGACGCTCACCCGGTGGACCTCGGGATTGGCATCGAGCGACTCGTCGACACGAAGGCGGATGGGTCTGCCGCCCGATGCCGCAAGCGGAGCCCCCATCGACCCCTCCAGGAAGCCCGCGAGGTGCTCTTCGGCCGCGCAGACGATTGGGCCATCGTCCTGGCGAGCGATGGCCCACGGGGCGCCGAGCTCGATCTCGCCGGGGCGAGCCACAGCGCCGGCGCGGCGGTAGGACTGGGTATGCAGCGGGCCGATGAGCTCCGATGCGAAGGGGATCGTTTCGACAACCTTCATGGCGGACTGCTCCTCTAACTCGGTCGGTTGCCACCGCGCTTGGGCGAAAGGCCGCACCGAAGCCCTCGAGCCGGGAGCCCCGGTGCTCGGGAGCTTCTGCCGCCAAGCGGGGTGGGCCTGCCCGCCGAGGCCTGCGGCGTTCGTGAGTTGAAGGTCCGCGCCGCCGGCGAGTACCCGGCCGATGCCGACCGCGTGTGGAGCGTCTGTGGTGCGCGGCAGGGAGGTCTGAGAGCATTGGAAGTGCAACTGCCTGACTTCGGATGGGCTGTGTGGTGCGCGGGTTGGCGGCCGCCACCGATGGAGGAGATTGCCGATGTGTGCATACACGAGTCTGGGGGCGGCGCTGATCATGGCGTCTCTCGGTGCGGCGCCGGCGCGCACGGCATCCAAGGTGTATGTCTCGACCCAGGGCAACGATGCATGGAGCGGCCGTATGGCCGAGCCTGCCAAGGGGGGTAAGGACGGGCCCTTCCGCACGCTGGAGCGCGCGCGCGACGAGGTGCGGAAGCTCAAGGCCGCGGGCCAACTCCCGCGCGGCGGGTTGGTGGTTCACATCGACGGCGGCGTCTATGAGCTTCAGCAGCCGTTCGCCCTCACCGCCGAGGACAGCGGCACCACCGACTGCCCCATCGTCTACCGCGCTCGGCCGGGCAGCGAGGTGCGGGTCGTCGGCGGGCGAGTGGTGACCGGCTGGACTCGGGTGACCGATGCCGCCGTGCTCGACCGACTCGATCCAGCGGCACGGGGAAGCGTCCTCCAGGCGGACCTGAAGGCTCTCGGGATGACCGACTTCCCCGCCATGGAGGCCGGGCAGAGCTGGGGGGCTTCGCGACCCGGGCTCGAGGTTTTCTTCGGCAACGAGCCCATGACACTGGCCCGTTACCCCAACGAAGGCTTCATCACCATCCCCGAAGTGCTCGGGACGACGCCGCAGGACATCCGGGGCACCCGAGGGTGCATGGAGGGTATCTTCCGCTACGAGGGCGACCGGCCACAGCGCTGGACCCGCGAGAAGGACGTCATGCTCGAGGGCTACTGGTTCTGGGACTGGGCCGACCAGCGCCTCAAGGTGAAGAGCATCGACACCACAGAGCGCATCATCACTCTCGAACCCACGCCGCAACACGCCTATGGGTTCCGCAACGGGATGTACTACTACGCCTACAACCTGCTGCCCGAGCTCGACCAGCCGGGCGAGTGGTATCTCGATCGCGATTCCGGCATCCTCTACATTTGGCCGCCCTCGCCCATCGACGGGAGCCCAGTCTCGGTGTCGGTGCTGCCGGGGCTCGTGACGATGCAGGGCGTCCGCCACGTGACATTCCGCGGGTTCACCTTCGAGTGCTGCCAGGGCACTGGGCTGTCGATCAGAGACGCGGAGGATGTTCAGATCGCCGGGTGCGTCATCCGCAACACGGGCGCGTGGGCCGTTGAGCTCTCGGGGCGCGACAGCAGCGTGGCCGGGTGCGACATCTACAATACGGCCGATGGCGGCGTGATCCTGTCGGGTGGTGACCGGCCATCACTGACGCCCGCGAACTTGTCGGTCGACAACTGCCACATCTGGCGCTATGGCCGGTGGAACCCCATCTGCAAGCCCGCCGTGCAGGTGAACGGCGTGGGCAACCGCGTGACGCACAACCTGATCAACGATGGCCCGCACATGGCCATCATGTGGGGCGGGAACGATCACGTGTTCGAGTACAACGAGATCCACAGCGTGGTCCACAGTGCCAATGATGCGGGCATCATGTATGCGGGCTACGACCCGGCCATGCGCGGGCACATGATCCGCCACAACTACTTCCATCACGTCTATGGCTTCCAGAACAGGGGGTGCAACGGCGTCTACCTCGATGACATGTTCTGCTCGGCCACCATCTACGGGAACGTGTTCTACAAGGTGCCGCGGGCTGCGTTCATCGGGGGCGGGCATGACAACGTGGTCGAGAACAACATCTTCGTCGACTGTAACCCGGCGCTGCACGTCGATGCCCGCATGATGAACTGGGCCGCGGCGTCGGTGCCGATCATGAGGGAGCGCCTCGAGGCCGTGCCGTACCGCGAGGAGCCCTGGCGGAGCCGCTATCCGCAGCTCCTGACCTATCTGGATGGCAACTACGCCCAGCCGCGCGGGAACCTGGTGGCGCGGAACATCTGCTGGGGCGGCAGTTGGGATGAGATCGAGGAGAGCGCGAGGCCGGGCGTCGAGCTCGTCGACAACCTGGTGGGCGTGGATCCGCTGTTCGTCGATGCCGAAGGGGGCGACTTTCGCCTGCGCGAGGACTCACCGGCGTGGAAGCTTGGCTTCCAGCGCATCCCGACGGAGCGGATCGGGCTCTACGAGAGCCCCCTGCGGGCGTCGTGGCCGGTGGTGACGACGGTGCGGCCGCCATGGGAGGGGGAGTAGGTGCATTGGCGGTATCTTGAGGCTCCAGGGACCCATGGGCCGGGTTGCGAAGGGGTGCCGGGAGGAACCCGCGAGCTCCAGGCGCCGGGAGACTCCTAAAGCCACACGGTCTCGATCATTGCCCGGTAGATCTCGAGCGGGACGTAGTCGGTCACCGAGTTCGATGAGCCCAGGCAGTAGCCGCCGTCGTAGGCCAGGTCGCGGATCATCTCGCTCGACATGTGCCGGATCTCCCCGGGTGTGCCGCGCGATAGCCGATCGAGCTCGACGCCGCCAAGCAGGCACAGCCGGTCGCCATAGGCGGACTTCACCTCGCGGGCGTCCATTGCCTTGGGCTCGAGTGGATGGACGGCACTGAAGCCGCACGCGATGATGTCCTCAAAGACCGGCCAAAGATCGCCATCGGAGTGGTAGATCATGATCTTCCCGTGGGCCCGACACACCTCTCCCATGCGCTGGTACCAGGGGAACACGTGCTCGCGGAGTATGTCGGGGTGGACCATGAGCCCCTCGGTATAGGCGATGTCATCCGGGTGGACCAGCACGGCAACAGCCGGGTGCGCGGCCGCGCGTCGCACCACCTCAAGCTGGATCTCCCCCACGATTCGAAACAGGCGACCGACCACTCCGGGATTCTCCTTCAGTGCGAACGCGAACCCCTCGAAGCCCATGAGCATCCACACCGCAGTGAAGACCTTGCCGACTATGGCGAAGAGCTGCATGGACTCGGGAAGGACGGCTGCGGCCTGGTCGAGGACCGTCAGGTCCAGTGCGTGGCCGTGATCCCAGGCGAAGGCATCGATGTCCTCGTGCGTGGCGACGACACCGCGGCCCTCGGCTGCCCACTCGCGAGCGGTGGGCTCGTCGGAGTAGACGCCATAGTGCGCCGACTTCACGGTGGTGGCCTCGGTGGCGATCGGGCTCCCCACACGCATGAGGCCCACCTGGGTGGGCGCGAAGTCGTACCCGGCCTGCACGTGGAACTCGACGATGTCTTCGATGCCCCGAATGGGACGGCCGAGGTAGGCTCCCATGACCGCGCGGCTGACGTCGAGCTCCATCAGCGGCACGCGGTCCGGCTTGCCGGTGAGTGTGAGGGCCATTCGCAGGCGGTCGAAGTCGTTGTCGGGAACCCGTGACATCTCGGGCCTCCTTGGCGTGAGGAAGAGGTGCCGCCGGAGTCTTCGACTCGCCAGGCCGGCGCTCCTCGGAGAGCACGGCGAGGCCGGCGCGACCAACGGATCCCAAAGGACACCGGCTCGGCTGCGCCGAAACCGTTGGAGGGCCGCGGGCATCGCGCCCGCGGGGTCTTCGCCGGGGACCCGGGGGGGCTGGTCATGTGGCGCCACGCGCGCGGCGTATGCCTGCTGGTCCTGACTCTCGCTCTGGTCTCGGCAGGATGCGGGCCGGGGACGGTCACGGCGGGGGACTTGACTTTCCAGCAGCGGTCCGACGCCATCGACGCCGTTGAGGCGCATGCGGCTTCGCTGCCGGGAGGGGACCATGCAGCCACGCTGGCGTCGGTGGCCGCGTACATGAGATCCCGTCCGGAGTTCGCGGAGTCGGGCGTATCCGAGGAGTATGGCTGCACGTGGGCACGATTCGTGGACGGCCGGATCCTGGTCTTCCGCGACGATCCGCCCCCGACTGCCGGTGAGTCCATTGTCGGGGACCGAGGGTGCACGGGCACGCTGCGCACGGGGCAGCCCGTGGGCAAGGCTCGAGTGCTCCAGTGCCTCTCGGGCTACGTCGATGCAACGCCGTGGCTCCGCGACTGGTTGAGGTCGGCCGGGTACGATGTGAGTGCCGATCTCGAGAACCCCACCGTAGAGAGGCTGCGAAGCGTCCAGGGCCAGGACGGCGTCTTCTTCATCAGCACCCATGGCGGGGGAGGCGTGGCCGAACGCGGCCAGGGCCCGCTGTTCTGCCTCATGACGACCACGCCCGTCACCGATGAGAATGACCGGCGTTACGAGTCGGATCTGAAGGACCACTCTCTGATGATTCTCGACTGCCTCGGGACTCCCACCACTCGGGTGCGGCGGTATGCCATCACGGCCAAGTTCGTCCGGGACCACATGAGGTTCGGCCCGAACAGCCTGGTCTACGTTGACGCGTGCTACAGCAACGACCGGGAGTTCCGAGAGGCCTGCTTCGACGCCGGAGCTTCGCTTTACGCGGGCTGGACCGGAGCGGTACTCGACTGGGTGTCGGCGCGGGCGGCGCTCTTCATGTTCGACCGCATGCTTGGCGCGAACGCCACGACGGCGTCCGAGGTGCCTCCCCAGCGGCCATTCGACTATGCGCGAGCCTACTCCGACCTGGTCACCCGAGGATGGCACCGCAACCCAACGGGCATCATGCCGAGCGCTGCTGAGGCGTCCTGCGGCCGTGACCTCATCGTCAACCCAACCGTGCCCACACTGGTATTCACGCCCGGACCGACTGGCGATTGTGGGGCGTTGGCGCCCAGCATCGAGTTCGCCAAAGTGGATGAACTCCCGGACGACGCCCCTCCGGGCACCAGCCATCTGACGGTGTTCGGCCAGTTCGGCGACGACCCGGGGGAGGGCCAGAGGAGCGTCACCCTCGATGGCACCTCGCTCCGCGTGCTGTCGTGGACGCCCTGTGAGGTCACATGTGAGATCCCGGCGACCGGCCCCGGCTTCTCCGGCAATGTCCAGCTGGCCCACCGAGGGCACAGGAGCAATGTCGTGCCCCTGACGTCCTGGTGGGTGCGCGTGCACTATGCTCTGGACTACTTCGACGGGGCGTGCACGGACGAGTTCGACCTGCTGATCCATTTGCGATTTGACGTGCATGGTTACCGGCGCGAGCCAGCCGATCAGCGATGGCGGTACCCGCTGGCGCAGTTCGACCACTACGAGTCCGGTCTCTCAGTCGGGCAGGACTCGAGTGGCACATGGTCGGCGAGCGGCCAGTGGTCGGAGACCTGGCCGGTCACCGGGGGCGACAACCCGGAGTACGCCACACGGTACCACCAGTATGCGGGCGGAGGGAACCTGGCATTCGGGCCGCCGACGGTCGGCGGCTCGTACGTTGCCGGCACGGCTCAGCTGCGCTTCGACACGGGCACGCACAGTTCGGGGGTTGTCGTCGAGCCGCCGCGGACGCTCTACATTCGCCTGAGGCTCTCGGCTGGGGCGACGGGCAAGACGGACACGGTCAGCATGAGCACGGGGCCCGGCTCGATCACCGAGCCGTCGCCTCTCTCGGGGCTGAGCGATGTCGAGATGGATCTGATCATCGACGACAACTACCACATCCAGGCCGGTCGTGCACTAGCGGTACCATCGCTGGGGGAATCGGCCGGCGTGGTGCAGTGGCTCGAGAGCGTGCCCACCAACGCACCGGACGCCGCGACGGCACGGGTCAGGCTCCCGTAGTGCCCTTGGCCTACAGCCTCACGACGGCGACCGCCGGCACGCCCCTATCCCCCGCAGCACTGCGCCTCGATGAGTTCACACAGGATATGCGCGATGGTGACGTGGACCTCCTGGATGCGCGCGGTGTCGCGGCTGGGCACAGCGAGGCACACATCGCACAGTGAGGCCATGGGGCCACCGCCAGCCCCACTGAACCCAACCCGGTAGAGGTCCCGCTGCTTGGCCACCTGGAGCGCGAGGAGAACGTTGGGGGAGGCGCCGGAGGTGGACATGGCCCAGAGCACGTCACCCGGGCGTGCCAGGCCGGCCAGCGGCCGGCTGAAGACCTCTTCGAACGAGTAGTCGTTGCTGATGGCCGTAAGGGTGCTGCAGTTGGCGCTGAGGCAGATCGAAGGCAGCGGGTCCCGCTCGCGGCGGAACCGGCCGGCCAACTCACCCGCAATGTGCTGGGCGTCCGCCGCGCTACCGCCATTGCCGCACACGAACACGGTGCCGCCGTTGCGCACCCGCGTGATGGAGCCCACGGCAGCCTCCTCGATGGCGCCGGCAAGCTCCTCGAGCGTGCGCTCTCGCAGGGCGATGCTTTCGGTGAATGAGGAGCGGATGACATCTCTCATGCGGGTCCCTCCAGAACCTCGACACGGCCCGCGGTCCCGTCGATGCGGAGCCGGGAACCCGTGCGGATAACCGTCGTGGCCTCATGCACGTTGGTGACAGCCGGGAGGCCGTACTCGCGGGCGACGACCGCCCCATGCGAGAGCATGCCGCCCTTCTCAAGCACAAGCCCCGCGGCCCGGACGACGATGGGCGTCCAGCCGGGGTCTGTCGAGGGCGCCACGAGGATCTCGCCCTCACGGAACTGCGCGCCCTCGCCCGGGTGGCCGAGCACGCGAGCGACACCCGTCACACTCCCGCTGGACACCCCCAAGCCTGACAGCGCCCCTTCGGCGGCAGCAGTGGCCTGCGGCCGGCCGATGGCCTCCAGGTCATCGCTGAAGATCACCTCGGGCACGGGCACCTGCAGGGCCAGCCGGCGCCGCCGGCGCCTCTGCCGGATCCGGTCGCCCAGATCCTCGCCGGCCGCGAGGCGCGGTAGTTCGTCGGGAACCAAGTAGAACACGCCGTCGTCGATACCGCAACGCTTACCCAACTCGAGCAATCCGGCTCGGATCAGCTCGTACTCCATCAGGAAGTAGTGCTTGGGGTTCTCACGGAACGGGGCATAGCGCCGGGCCACATCGAGCTCGGCGCGGAGTGTGGCGGCGCGCGACCCGAGTTGCCGCTCCACATCGGCCTGAGCGGCTTGGCGCCGGGCGCGGGCCTCATCGACGCGTCGAGCGGGACAAGCGGTTCCGCGCAGTGCCTCGGCCATGGCCCGCACCTGTTCGGGCTCCTCCCGCCAACGCGGTGTTGCCAGCTCGAGCTCGCCGGCCGCCCGATGTCCAAACTCCTCCAGAAAGGCCTCCAGCGACACCTCGCCGTTGCCGACCTGCCACAGCCGGTAAGCCGCCTCGGTCGTCCGGTTGCCCTCATCGCCCGACACAAGCTGGCGGGCTACCTGCTTCGCGGCGTCGGCGTCCATCGACCGAGACAGCGTACGCTGTACACCGAGCAGAGCCTCGCCCGCCAGGATGGAGGGCTGAATCGCGTGCCGACCGAAGTCGCAAGCGAGGTGGTCGATCCAGCGAAGAATGGTGTCCACAAGTTCCCGCGCGTCGAGCCGCGAGAGGTCGACCGCCCGCTCGCGCTCGATGTAGGACTCGAACTCGGGGAAGACGCGCTCCGTGAGCTCGGTGACGTACGTCGCCTTGAGCCGGCGCTGGACCGAGACCGCTCTGGATAGTCTCCACATCACCGCGGGCAGAGCGAAGATGAACCCACAGCCAGCCTGCGTGGCCTGAAGCTCGGGCACGGCCTCGGCGGCAGACGGGGGATGCGCCTTGATGGCTGCGACGTTGGGCGCATAGGGGACGCCAGTCAGGTATGACCGGGCTTCCTCGTTGAGGTTGTAGTAGGCACGACCGCAGATGAGCTCGAGGACACTGCGGCCCGTGTCTTCAGGCGAGTAGCCCAGCGCGCGGTGGGCGGCGCCGTGACCCCCGGCATGCGAGAGCCATCGAGAGAGGACGGCGAAGGTCATGGGCAGGGGTGCGTGGACGACCTCGGCCGCCTGATAGCTGCTCCAGACCGTGGGTACGCCGCCCGCCTCCTCGCTGAGCCGCTGGCGCTCCTCGTCGATGAGTGCCAGCAGCTCCGCCTGTCGCCCGAGGCCAGTCACTGCGCGTGCCTGCAGAATCTTGGGCCCGTCGTCATCGATAGCCCATTCGATGTCCTGCGGCCCGCCCAGCGACTCCTCGATCCGCGCCCCAAGCTCACACAGGGCCGAAAGCTGACCCCGGTCGAGGAGAGGAGCGCCGGCCGGTCCCTCCTGCAACGAAACGTCGGTCCGGCGGATCACGAACCGCTGGGGTATGGCGTGACCGGAAACGAGGGCTTCGCCCAGTCCGGCGACGGCCTCGACCACCATCCGGTTCGCGTCGCCAGTCGACGGATCGATGGTGAACAGCACGCCAGCCGCACGAGCGGCCACCATGCGCTGCACGACCACGGCCATCGCCAGGTCGTCCTCGGCGATGCCCTGCTCCAAGCGATAGGCACGGGCACGCTCGCCGTGGAGAGAAACCCAGCAGGCACCGATCGCGCCGATGAGTGCCTCGTGGCCCTCGACGCTCAGAAAGGTCTCTTGCTGCCCAGCGAAACTGGCCTCGGGGAGGTCCTCGGCCGTGGCAGAGCTTCGCACGGCCACAGGCCCGCCACCCAGCGCGTCATAGGCCTGGCAGGCAGCTGCGGCGATGTGCCCCGGCACGCTCTGCCCGCCCGCCAGCCGGTAGGCCGACGCAGTCAGACAGAAGCCATCGGGGACGGGAAAGCCCGCGCGCCGGAGGCGCCCGAGATTCAGTGCCTTGCCGCCGGCTTCGGACAGCGCATCGTCGGGGATGTCATCCAGCCGCCAGATCGGCGGTGTCATGCCGCGTCGCCCACGCAGAAGAAGAAGAAGTTGTCGGAGCCCACGTACACGCGACCGCCGGCAACGGCCGGGGAGGGGAGTATACGGGCATCGGTAGGCGCAAGCGAGTCGAGGCTGCCTGCATCAAACTCCCAGACAAGCTGGCCAGACGCCGCGTCGATTCCGCGGAGCTTGCCATCCTCACACCCGAAGATAACCTGGCCATCTGTCACGGCCGGGGACGACACGATGGCCTTGGGGTCGTCCGGCGACGACGTGGCAAAGGCGAAGACCTGGGCACCTGTCTTTGCGTCGAGAGCGTAGAGGTTACCATCGCGGGAGCCGGCGAAGACCTTGCCATCGCTCACCGCTACCGCACCGAGGACGCTGTCCTTGGGCTTGAAGGACCAGACGATGTTGCCCGTGGCGGCCTCGAGGCACTGGACTTCACCGTACGGGTTCTCATCGCTGATATCGACATTACCATTGCCGATGCCAACGTAGATGAAGTCTCCGTCGGCGGCCGGCGCACCCCAGACGTCGTACTCGTAGTCCACATGCCAGATCTCGGCCCCGGTTCCGGCGTCGACGGCGATCAGCCGGCGCGGTGCATCGAAGCTGTACGCAGTGCCAAAGTAGCACCGGCCGTCTGCAACGAGAGGGGCGCAGTCGGAATGGACCCCGGCATACTGCCAGATGAGCTCACCGGTGTCGGCGTTGAGGCAGAGCACTCCATCGTCTCCGGCACCGGTGTACAGCTTGCCGTCGACGATCTGCGCGCTGGATTCCATGTGGGAAGTTGATGTATACTTCCAGAGCACCGTCGGCTGGCCCTGAGCGTCCTCGGCGATGCAGTACAGCGAGCAGTCGCCATCCATGTGAAGGCCCTCACCGACGTACACGCGGCCATTAGCCACCGCCGGTGATGAGTGGATGGGTATGCCAGTCTCGGACTTCCAGGTCCACTTTCGCTCACCGGTGGCGGCGTCGAAGCAGTAAAGAACCCCACCCCAGGAAGCGGCGTACACCTTGCCGTCGGCCACGGCGGGCGAGCTGCTGAATGGTTCGTGGTCGGTAGGCAGGAGCTCGCGGAACTTCCAGATGACCCGGGGCGCCTTGGGAGGAGCGACGTCGTCGACGTGGCCGGTTCGGGCGATGTTCCCGCGGAAGCAAGGCCAGTCGGCATTGGTCGGGCCGGAGTCGGCCGCCGCACGAACACCACGAGTGGAGAGGGCCACATAACCCGGGACCGCCACAGCGATCACCACGGCGAGGGCTCCGGCCAACTTGGGTCGCCTGATGAGAACCCGGGCCCAGTGCCCGATGAACCGGCGCACCGAGCCGAACCAGAGGAGGACACCCGCAAAGGCCATGGCGAGGATACCCGGGAGCACCGCCATGAGCTGTTGGAGCGGCTGGAAGAGCCCCGGAACCACTGCATGGGCTGGAGTGGCGACGCTGGCGAGCCAAGCCGCGCCCAAGAGCGCCAGTCCGCGGTGGGCGGACCGGCGAGTAAGTACAACGGAATAGGCACTATGCAACGCTACTCGCTCCTCCACAGATGAGGCGGCCGAGCTAACACAATCCCCGGCCGGACCGGGACCCAATCAAGAAACGCACGGAAACGCCAAACGGTAACGGCACCCAAGTGGGCCGGCGGACCTAGGCGGACAGCGTCGCAAGAGACCACTGCCAGCGGGCAAGCACGCCCCGGTAGTAGTCAGCCTCTATCTTGCGGGCCTCCCAGCCCTTCTCCTTCCGGTTAACCATGCCGTCCAGAGCGCTGATCTTCTGATTTAGCGTCGCAATGAAGGCCTTTCTTTGCTGCACGGCTTGCTGACGCGCCGACTCTGCGTCCTTGTTGGCACCCTTAGCCTTGAGCTGCTGGTAACGGCTCTCCAGAGCCTTCACGGGCTGGAGCTTGGCGGCGACGAACTGCATCTCTTCCTTGACGTGAACGAGCTTCCCGCCGCCAGCCCGGTCTTCGGCTGCCCAACGCTGGTTCTCGGCGATGAGGCTCTGCGCCAGAGCTCGATCGCGCTTCGCGGCGGCCGAGTTGCTGGACTTGAGCGATTCGAGCGTTCTCTTGGCATAGCTCACAGCCCGGTCGCGAGCGGCGGCAGCACTCGAGTACTGGCCTTTGAGCTCGTAGGCCTCCGCCTGCTCGGTCAGCGCCACGGGATTGCCGACAACGGCCAACGCATGCCCGACGCCGAGCATCACGAGGGCAATGGCGGCCATGGGGACAACTGCTGGGGCTCTCACTCGGTGACAACTCCTCATGTGTATGTGGGCCGCCGCACCACCCAAGGTGGGGGGGCTGGCCCCGACTGCGGATCTGGAACAGCACTCTGCGGTGGAGTCGACGCGTGCCCGTGTACCTCAACTGCCGTCGGCCGCGAAGGTTCCGCCACTCATGGCGACAATGCGTCGCGAACCTCGCCAAGCTGCCTCAGGCCTCGATGGAACACCCGATCGATATCCACTCGGGCCCGGTCCCACTCACCGCCGTCCAGGCCGGGATCGCACTCCTGAAGGAACCGGTCTCCATCCGGATCCCAGCGGAATACCACCTGGGGCCAGTCTCGGCCAGGGGGTGTCCAGTAGACGGTAGAGACTCTCCGACGGATGCTACCCGACTGGCGGTCCACATGCAAGAAGACGGCGAGGCGCAACAGACTCCAGTCATCGCGCGGAATGGCCAGCGCCGGGCTGGCGAAGACGTCGTAGACCTGGTCAATGGTGTCGGCATGGATGCACGAGGCGACTCGCGTGCCGTCTCGAGCATGGCCGAGCCAGCGACCCACGTCGCGGCCCCAGATATAGCCGTAGTAGGGGCCATCGCCGATCTCGTGCGCCAGCAGGCAGGCGTGGGGGGGCAGCGAGTTCAGGTCTCGCCCGGCGACGCATACGATGCGCTCGCCCGGCGGCAGGAAGGAGAGCAGGGAGGCGAGGACCGTGCTCTTGCCTGCGCCGCCCGGCCGAGCCCCGGTGATGAAGCTCGCACCGGAGCGAACCGCCGCCAGCAGAAAGGCGGCCAGATCGGCCGACATCGTCCCGGCGTCGACCAGATCCACGAAGCTGAGCATCCGTCCACCGCGCTGGTTGAGGGCCTCGATCTCCAGCAGATTCCGCGTTCCGACATCATTCATCGAGCCAAGCACTACTCCGGAATCAGGTCATCATCGTTGGCCGGACCGAACAGCTCGGCCAGGCGCGACGACACGGCATCGCGCTTGGTCCTCAGCGCCTCCACCTCATCGAGGTTCACATGGATCCTCGACACGCCCTCAAGCTCCAGGCCCGCCACGTTGATCACGAGCCATCCGTGCTGCGACTTCTTCCCCTCGTGGGTCTGGGCGATCTCCAGGCGGCTTCGGGGCACTCGCATGGGATGTCCCCCTATCCCAGGTGGGTCCGGGACTGACGGGAAGTACATTCGGCACGCGAGCCACCGAACCCTTGGGCCAATGGACGGTCAGCGCCGCGGTGATACGGACGCCAGCCAGCGCACAATACCAGCGAGGCGGATGAGGCTCACCAGCGGGTAGTAGATCAGAGGCGAGAGGCGCCCATGATAGTGCTTCCGGTAGTAGGCGCAGAGGCTTCGGGCCGACTCCCAGGCCATCTCCCGACGCACCTGGCGCGTGGAGGCTCCGTGGAAGTGGCGGACGCACACGCTGGAGAGGAGGTAGGTGAGTCTTCCAGCAAGATGGAGCCGGTATGAGAGGTCGACATCGTTGAAGAAGATGGGGAATGCTTCGTCGAAGCCGCCGAGGCGCTCCAGGTCCGAGCGGCGCAGCATGAGGCAGCTCGCCATGGGCTGGGGCACGGGCTGCGGTGTGTCGTAGTCGAGGTCCGGCAACCAGTAACGGGCCAGCCGCCGGCTCCGCGGGAAAACGCGGGAGAGCCTCGTCAGCTCGCAGAACACCTCCAGCGGGCCGGGGAAGTCCCTGACGGACCTCTGCACGGAGCCATCGGGCAGGATCAGCTTCGGCGCCACTCCAGCGGCTTCCGGGTGAGTGCGGAGGAACTCGGCCATGGCCTCCAGGCCGTCGGGTGGGAGAACGACATCCGGGTTGAGCAGGGCCACGAACTCGCCCGTGGAGGCGGCAATGGCTTGGTTGTTGCCTGCCGCATAGCCCCTGTTCTCGCCGTTGGCGATCAGCTTCACATCCGGATGGTCACGCCGGACGGCCTCGACGCTGCCGTCGGTCGACGCGTTGTCGACAACCACGACCTCCAGGGGGGCGCTGGCTCGGCTCTCGGCCACGCTGGCAAGGCACGCCAGCAGGTGGTCGCGGGTGTTCCAGTTCACGATGCAGACGGAGATCACTCCGCCACCGCCCGGACCACCCTGAGCCAGGCCTCGGCCCACCGATCGAGGCTGAACCGCTCGCGGACAGCTCTGGCCTGGTCGGCGGCGACGCGGTCGCGGTCGGAAAGCACCTGGCCCAGGGCGGCCGCCAGGGGCGCGGGGCGGGGATCGGCGTGGACAGCCGGCAGGTCGAGCAGGCCCGCGACGGCCGTGGTCACGGCGGGCGTCCCGCAGGCCATGGACTCGAGCGCGGCGAGTGAGGTGCCCTCGCCGCTGAGCGACGGGATCACAGTCACGCGGGCGGACGAGTAGATCTGCGGCATGCGCCGCCAGCTCACCGGGCCGTAGAAGACCACGCGGGCTTCGAGACCGAGCCGGCGGACCAGGACATCGCACTCGGCGCGATACTCGGGCTGGGAGTCCGCCCCGACCACGACGAGGTTGGTCTCGGGGAAGTCCGGCGCCAGAAGCGCGAAAGCCTGGATCGCCAGGTGAACGCCCCGATTGCGGAACAGGTTGCGGGGCACAAGGACCGGAGCCAGGCGGGACAGCCCCTCCATCGGCATCACCGGCCGAAACCTCTCGGTGTCCACGCAGTTGGGGATGAACCATCGGCCGGGGGCCACCTCGACAAAGGGATCCGCACCAATGGGCACATCCTCGCCCATCTCGCGGAGGTAGAAGGTGTCATTGGCAACGACTTGCCCCGCGGACCGGTAGGCCCGAAGTGCGAGACGGCGCTTGATCTGGCTGCGCAGCGCCCCGGGCCGGTCATCCCAGAACACGCCGTGCGAGATGAGCACGGTACGCGGGTGCCACTCGATGGCCCAATGGTAGTTTGGGTAGTGAGCAATAAGGATGTCCTCGGAGGCCAACTCGCCGCGCAGGCGGCGGAGGCCCAGGGGTACTGTCCAGAACTGCCCGCGGCGGAGCCGGCAGCCCAGGGGGTCGGGTATGTAGCGCACGCCGTCCGGTGGCGGGCCGGGCACGGGACGCTGGTAGACGCGCTGGTCGTGGCCGTCGGCTTCGAGCACCTTCAGCAACTCGGCGAGGTAAGTGTCACCCCCGCCGGTGATTGGGTGGTAGCTGAATGTAACGTGGCCGATGCGCATGGTACCCCATTCGAGGCCGACCCGGGCCCCAGATCAGCGGATTCCCCACAAGCCGACTCAGTGTTCCCGGCTGGTGTTCGCCGAACCTGCGCCGGCCCAACTACGGGGCCCCGGCCAGACTCACCTCAGCGCAGGCCCACAGGTCCAGACGTGGCAGCACCAGGTCCAGCCCGCCCTCAACTTGGACGGCCGCCCAAGCCTCATCGCTGCCGCCCACCAAGTGCGGCTCTCCTGCGAGGCGTAGGCGTACGACCACCTCGTGCACGGGCGTGATGTGGTCGACGGTGGCCGGCCGGCCCGGGTGGCGTGAAGCCGTATAGTTCACCAGATGGACCAGCAGAGAGGATCCCCGGCGCAGCAGCGACACCTCGACGGGTGCCGGAGTGCGGACCTCGACCAGGGGTGTGCAGACCCGGCGAACGAGGCCCGCCATGAGCGGCGCGAGCGCCGCGTGCCCTCGACCGAAGTAGTCAGTGGCCACGGGGAGGGCGACCAGTGCAGCCCGGCCGCCCCCATAGTCATTGAGGGTGATGGCCGGATCGCCGCTGGGTCTGTCAGGGGGTGGGCCCGAGTGAGGCGGCCCGCCCCCCAACGGCGCCACGTGGGGTGCCAGCACCTCGGCGGTCGTGGGCCGCACTCGGATGCCCCGGCCATGGACGAGCCGGGGAGGGCAAGCGGCCTCGTCGCGCGGGGACAGGTCGGGCGCTTCACACACGAGGTAGGCGCGGTCGTCGTCGAATGTCCCGATGCGCTCAACGCCGAGGATATCGGCGAGAGGCGAGTCACCGACGACGACAAGCCCGCCGCCGGCGCGCACGAACTCGCGTATGGCATTGCACGCCTGCGCGGAGATGTGGGCCTGCTCGGGCACCACCAGGCCCCGGTAGGCCGGCAGATGCTCTGCCAGGGTCGCCTCGGTGAGGATGTGGGTGTGCAAGCCCGCCTCGAGCAGCGCCAGATGGACGCCCTTGACGGGAACTGGGTCGGCGTTCGGGCTCCGCGACGACAAATAGTGAGACGCGGCGCTGTTGAGGATGGCGATGTCGGGGACCGGCTCGGCGTCGTGGACCCACGGCTCGACCTCGCGTGCGAGGGCGAATGCCCGGCCCGCATTGGCGAGCACGGCGGGATCGGGCATGGCAGTGCGGTGATAGCAGATGTCGCCGAGGAACGTCGTGCCGCCGTTGGCGAGCACGGTGGCAAACTCTTGCCGGATGGCCGTGACGGGCTTCTGGGTCCAGTCGGCCCACCAGTGCACCATGCGCGAGTTCATGGCATCGCACGGCAATGGCTGGGTCGCGTGCTGGCGGAGCAGGAGGCTGGCGTTGAGTGAGCTGCTTTCGGGCTCGGGCACATCGGCCGTAAGGTAGTCGAGGCCCGGGGGCAGGAAGTCCGGGTGCCGGTACGAACCCGCGTAGTTGACGCCGAACAGGGCATCGGGCCGCGCGGCATGGACGGCCGCGGCCGCGCGCCCGAAAAACGCTGACGCCGCGGCACGGCGCCAAGCCAGGTAGTCATCCCACCCCTCGTCGGCCGGCCCAGCCGGCATGGTGCGGCCGAAGCCGGCGCGGCAGGACTCGCAGTAGCAGGTCTTCCAGCCGATGAGGTCATCGAGGAACAGGCCGTCGGCGGGCTGGAGGGTCACAATCTCGACCAACTGAGGGATGATGAGCTCGTCGCTGGCCGGGCCGATGGGGCAAAGTGAGTAGGGGATCGAGCCGTCGCCCTGCGAGGAGCCGTCGGCGTTGCGGCCATGCCACTCGGGGTGATCGCCGGCCCACTCGCATCCGCTGACGTGGTAGTAGCCGAGCACGCGGATACCACGCCGATGGCAGGCGTCGACCGCGGGCGGGAAGGTATCGGTAACCAGGTGGGGGTGCCTGCGGCCCACCCGGGTGGGGTAGTAGCTCCAGCCGTAGGCGCACTTGGCGAAGAAGCAGATGGCCTCGACACCGGCGGCCTCGAGTTCGTCGGCGAACCGCTCGGCGTCGAAGTCGACTCCCACGTCCTCCACGGCAGTCGGAGTGTGCATGTCGAAGTGCATCTTCCGCGTGACGCGCGCGTACCAGTTCATGGCGTCTCTCCCGTCCCGGGTGGTCTCTCGCGGAAGGGTTCGCGGTGCCGTGGCGGATCCCTGGGTGGGGGGGCTGCGTTCATCGGCTTCGCACCGACCTATAGACTACTTGACCAACAGGTCGTCCAGGCCGTATGGTTACCTGCCTGTGTTGGTGTCATAAGCTATGGCGATCACGCGCTGAAGGGATGGAGTTGAATGACCAAGAGAGAGAGAGAGAGCTAGTTCCCCGGTATCTTGGCCTGGGACCCTCGTCGCTGCGCTGGCTTTGTTGGTGATGACAAGCACCATGTGCTCGGCTCAGGTTGTCCTACCCACAGTGGTGCTCGTCACATCGAAGGTCTTCTCGCCGACCACGGGCACGTATGCGGCAGGCCAGCTCGTGACCGGTGCTACGCAACACAAAGCCGTGTTCAACACCTCGCAAGCGAACTACCTGCCATGCAGGCTCCGGCTCGACTGGGAGCAGTATCCCTCCTGGGCGCAGAGCGACCGGGTCTCGAATGGCCACTACCAGTACACCTACACGCGGAATGCGGCCGTGACGATGTACTCCTCCCCGAACCCGATCCTCAAGTCCTGGTACATCCCACCGGACTCGGGTCCCCGATCCTATGCGTTCGTGGCCGCGACGACCGCAAGGCCAGACGTCTGCTCGGTGCAGTACCCACCCCCTCCGCCCGCACCTCCGGCGGACCCCGACAAGCAGTACGCGATGGGCGAGGAAGTCCAGGGGGATTCGGACGTGACCCAGATCAACACCCCAGCGCCGTAGCCGAGCAGCGATAGGCTGCCTTGCGCGGGCAGCGGCAGGCCAGAGACCGCCACTGCCCGCGCATCCTAGAGGGGAGCGTGCCAGCATGTGGTCTCCGAGCATCGTAGAGCTCGTCCGCCGAACCGCTGTTGCCGTCGCCATCGTGGCCATGGCCGCCACAGTCTGCCTGCCCGCGGGGGCGCAGGACCAGCCGCAGGAGCCCGAGGCTCCGGCGGCCTACGTGGTCTCGTTCCGGATCATCACAGTGAGTGTAGCGGAGGGCCTAGACCCGCGCGAGTTCGCCGATGTCCGTTCGGGGGCGTTCTCCTTCGCGCCCGAGGATGGTGACGGTTTCTACGACCGCGTGGCCCTGGCCGAGGCATACGGACCCAAGATCCATCCCGGGCTCGTGGCCACCGTTGGGCCCGTGTACAGCATGTGTATGAAGCCGGGCTCCAACCCCGTGGCGGTCAAGGGCGTGACCGGCGACGGCAAGCACGAGTGGTCGGTCATTGCCTCCATCAAGCCCCTCACCCCGGACGGCAAGAAGCTCGAGCTGACCTCGGGCTGGAACATGGCCGACGTGCTTGGGTTCGACTCCCCGTGGCCCGGCACAAGCGAGCACTGGCTGAACTACCCCTTGCCGCTGCACTCGCGCGACGGTAGGGGCACGGGCACGGGTGACGACGGCTTCGGGCCGGGGACTCGCTTCACAGGCGGATGGACTGTTCTCGTTCTCATCGAGAAGGCGGTGCCGTAGGGCAGACGAGGGCGCCGAGGCCCTGGACGGGCCCGGGTGCGCGAACTACCCCACACGGGGCACAGTCCTCGGCCTCGGCACCGCCCACAGTCAGTCGGCCCGGCGTCTTCGGCGCGCCACGAGCCGCACACACCCGGCGAAGGCGAGCAGCGCTGCAACCCCCGGCTCCGGCGTGCGGCTCTCCTGGGCCCACACCTCACCGTCGTAGTGGATGTCCCAGGCTCCCGACCCCGCGAGCATCAGGTCCAGGCAGAACGTGGCAGACAACGGCGAGCCGGTCGGGACCCCGAAATGATAGGGATCGCTCCAGTAGGCTTCCAGATCGGCTTCGAAGTCAGCCTCGCTGCGCCCATCGTCGAGATACACCCCCGGACCCAACTCCAGGTCCACCACATGACCCACCTCGTCGGCACCCAACATGAGTGACCGCGTCGTGGGCGGGAGTTCCCTAAGCGGCATGCTCTGGATTGTAGCACCGGGTGAACGACCGTGCCAACGAGCTGGATGCTCGAGGCCGGAGAGCGGTCAGTCGGTATGCCGGGGCCCATACTGGGCCTGGGGTGTCAGCCTGAGGATCCCAGCGTCGACATCCTTCGCGCCGCAGGCGCGGCACTCAGACCGACACGGCTGCTACTCCGCTCGGGCGCCGTTCGTCCCCACAGCCCGCGGCCATACGTACCCGAGTTCATGCGGCCGGCGCCCGTGCCACCGAGATCGCTCAGCTCGGCGGGGCACTCAGCGCACCCGCAGCAGCTTGCCGTCACCTGCGTCGAGCCGGAGTTCGGTACGGAGCGTGCCATCCTCGGCCGGGCGGCCCAGATCGCGCCATCTGCCCGTGTGAAGGTCGAGCCGTTCGGCGCCGGCCGACAGGCCGCGAAGGGTCACGTCGGCCAGTTGGGCTCGGTCGACCGCGCGGTTGACGACGAGCAGGTAGCGGGACCTGTCGGCATCGTCGACCAGAGAGCCGATGACGAGGTCGGGGGACTCCGTGGCGACTGGCCCCGCGGCGGGCAGCGGCTCGCCGGCGAGGGGCAAAGGCTCCGTCTGCCACACCGCATCCGACCGGAGCCGGATGAGGATGGGCCCCAGCATTCGGAGGGAGGCGTTGATGGCTTGGACGTCCTTGCCCGACTCGGTGAGGGAACCATCCTGGTTGAACACCAGCCCAGTGGTGAACCACTGAATGCCCTTCATCCCGTAAGCGAGGGCCGTGAACACGCTCTGCCGCAGCTTGGCCTTGTTGTCGGGGAGGTAGCCGGCACCGGCTTCACCCCATTCATAGCGCTTGTCGGCATTGGCTTCAACCCAGCAGATGAGCGGGACCTTGGCGTCCAGCGCCCCCTGGCGGTAGGCCGCGAGCTGGGTGAAGTGGTTCGCGGTCCCCCACCACCACTGGTAGTAGTCATAGCTCAGAAAGCGTGCGGGCACGGCTTCGAAGTAATTGGCGATCGGCATCCAAGACATCAGATTGATGTACCCCGGATGCGTGGGGTCGGCCTCCTGAAACGCGGCGAGCCGCTGTCCGGCCTCGACGAACTGCTCCGGCTTGGGTTCGTCCTGCACGTAGTAGCCCCAGATGGCCTCGTCGCCCTGGTGCTCCCTGGCGAACTCGGGGGTGGCGTCGAACAGGATGGCCTTCAGCCCGTGCGCTCGGCACAGCTCGAGGTGCTCGACCTTGCCCATGCACGCGTTGAAGCCGGCATCGACGAATGCCTTGGCCGTGACTTCATCGACAGGCCCGCCCCAGCCTCCGATCATGAACTCGTCCATCTGCCAGGTCTGCGCCGAGGCGAACCCTGTGCCCAATGCCAGAACCATGTTTGCGACTCGCAGAGCGAGCATGTCGGATGCCTCCCGGACCGCCGGAACCGCGGAGTTCGTGTGGCCGCGCGGTTCGGCGCGACTGGCCTGGGGGCCTCCCGCCACACGCAGGCGGGCGTTCGGCGCAGGGGCGCAGCCCCCGAACGGGGAACCCGCCGTGCATCATCCCGATGGGGGCACCCCCGGATGCCACAGAGACCCTTCGGCACGACACGCCACGGGAAGCTGATGCAGAACGTGGCGATTCCGATGCGCGACGGCGTCCGGCTCGAGGCCACGGTCGCGCTGCCGGCCGGCGACGGGCCATTCCCAGCGGTACTCATCCGCACGGCCTACAACCGCACGGGCACCTATGGGCCCGAGTTCACCGATCGCGGCATCGCGTTTGTCATCCAGGACTGCCGCGGGCGGTACGGCTCCGAGGGCGAGTGGTACCCCTTCGCCCACGAGGCCAACGACGGTTATGACACGCTCGAGTGGATGGCGGCCCAGCCGTGGTGCAACGGGCGCATCGGCATGTTCGGCGACTCCTACCTCGCGGCGACTCAGTTCTACGTTGCGCCCACGGGAAGCCCCTGTCTGGCGGCCCTGAACCCGCGCTTCATGGCGGGCGACCTGTGGCGGAACGCCTACTACTGCGGCGGGGCGTTCAGCCTGGCACTGACGTTCAGTTGGCTGTGTTTCGAGGTGGCCTCGCGGACCAGCAGCGCCGGGCTGCTGCCGGCCTTCGACGTCGGGAGGCTTCTGCGGAGCCTGCCGCTGCTGACGATGGACGAGCGGGCTGGCTGCGGCCCCGTGCGGGCCTACCGCGACTATGTGATGCACGACCGGCGCGACGGGTTCTGGGAGGCTCTGAGCGTCCGAGAGACCATGGGGCGGGTCACGGCACCCGTGCTGCTGACGGGCGGGTGGTATGACTACTATCCTGGTGAGACATTCCGCAACTACCAGGCGCTCGTCGAGTCCGCTCCGAGCCCGGAGGCTGCGGCGAGCCACCGCGTCATCGTCGGGCCCTGGACGCACGGCATCAACGCACAGACACAGCTGGGCCAGATCGACTTCGGTGACGCCGCCCTTCTCGAGAACGACAGCACGCAGCGGTGGCTCGAGTGTCTGCTCGGGGGCGGGAGTCCCACCGACTTCCAGCACGCGCCCATCCGGATCTTCGTCATGGGGACCAATCGGTGGCGGAACGAGTATGAGTGGCCGCTGGCGCGCACCAAGTACACGAGGCTCTACCTGCACTCGTCCGGCCGAGCTGGCTCATCGCTGGCCGACGGGAAGCTCTCCCCTGTAGCGCCAGGGACGGAACCGCCCGACTGCTACCGTTATGACCCGGACCGCCCGGTGCCGACCCTGGGGGGAAACCATTCGGTGGGACCGTACAACCCGGGCCTGTACGAGCTGGCGCTCCCGGGACCGTACGACCAGAGGACGAACGAGCGGCGCGACGATGTACTGGTCTATACAACTGACGAGCTGGACGAGGATACGGAGGTCACGGGCCCGGTGACGGTGACCCTCTTCGCTTCCACATCGGCGCGCGACACGGACTTCGTGGCTCGGCTGGCTGACGTGTACCCCGATGGGAGGTCCATCCACATTACCGAGGGTGTTATCCGTGCCCGGTACCGCAAGCGCGACTGGGCCCATCCCGAGCTGGTGGAGCCCAACCGGGTGCTCGAGTACACCATTGAGCTCCAGCCCACGAGCAACGTGTTCCGTAAGGGCCACCACATTCGGCTTCAGGTTACGAGTAGCAACTTTCCTTTGTGGGACCGCAACCTCAACACGGGGAACCCGCCGGGGACGGACACCGAGCCACGCGTGGCCGAGCAGACGGTCTGCCACACGGGTCAGTACCCCTCGCACGTGACGATCCCGGTGATCCCGCCGGGGGAGACGGAGGCCGTGCTCGCTGAGCCTTAGGGCCAGTGATCGAGCCGGTGCGCGGACCGCGCTCAGGCGCCTCGGAGCAGTTGGCGGAGCTTCTCGATGAGTTCGGTGGGCCGATAGGGTTTCTGGATGAACCCGGCGAGGCCCCGGCCCGCGAGGCGGTTGGTGGTATCCTGCTCGTTGAAGCCACTGGAGAGGATGACCGGGACGTCGGGACGGATCCGCTTGATCGCAGCAAACGCCTCATCACCGCTCATCTTCGGCATGCTCAGGTCCAGCAGGATGGCCCGCACTTCGGAGGCGTGGGCGGCAAAGCACTCGACGGCCTCCTCGCCGTCGGCGGCTGTGATGACGGTGAAGCCGGCCATCTCGAGGGCGAGGCGGGTCACCTGCCGGACGGCCTCCTCATCATCGGCGACCAGAATGGTCCCCGAGAGCACCTCTGAGCCGGGAGCTGAGGTGTCAGACGTGCCGTTCATGGCCGATGGGACGCTTGGCTCAACGCAAGGCAGGAGGACCTTGACACACGTTCCCCGGCCGCGTTCGCTGTAGACTTTGATGGCGCCCCCGTGGCCACGAACGATGCCGAGAACAGCAGCCATGCCGAGGCCCCGGCCGGTGCGCTTGGTGCTGAAAAACGGGTCGAACATGCGAGACTTGGTGTCTTCATCCATGCCGTGACCGGTGTCTGACACCTCGAGGGCCACGTATCGCCCAGGCTGCAGATCGTCGTCGATGTAGGTGGTCAGGAGGTACTCGCGATCCGCCTCGATCACGGAGGCGGCGATGGTGATGACGCCGGGATCGTCGTCGAGGGCCTCGGATGCATTCGTGATGAGGTTCATCACGATCTGCCGGAGCTGGGTCGCGTCGCCCTCGACGATGGCAACGCCGGGCTCCAGTTCGCGCCGGAGCACGGCCTTCTTGGAGATGGATGACTCCAGCAGGTGGCTCATCTCCTCGACCAGTCGAGCGAGGTCGAGGGTCTCGACGACGAAACGCCCTCTCCCGGAGTAGGCCAGCATCTGCTTGGCCAGATCCGCGGCCCGCAGAGCGGCCGTCTCGATCTGCTCCAAGCAGTTCCGGGCCGGTGACTCGGGACCCAACTGGGCCAGCGCCATGGCGGCGTTTCCGAGCACGCCGACGAGCATGTTGTTGAAGTCGTGGGCGATGCCTCCGGCCAGGACTCCGAGGCTTTCGAGCTTCTGGGTGTGCTGGACTTGGGCCTCGAGCTGACGCCTCTCCTCCTCGGCGCGGCGCAGATCGGTGATGTCGTTGAGGACGACGATGCCGGCACGGACGGTGCCGTCGGCGTCGCGGACCGGTGCCGCGTTGGCCGAGATCCATCGCTCGCCACCATCCGAGCCCTGGACGATCAGGAGCTGGTTTCGCACCACCTCACCACGCTGGATGGCGCGGGCCAGGGGGAGGTCCCCGAAGGCAATGGCCGTGCCATCGGGGCGTCTGGCATGCCACTGCCATGTCGCCCGCTCGCCCGGGTCGCCCGAGACGGGTTCGGGCTCTCTACCGCGCAAGTTGGCGGCTGCGGCGTTGACCATGCGAACGCGCACGTCCGGCGCATCGGCGATGACGATCCCGGACGAGGACTGATCGATCGCCGCCTGAAGCAGCCCCTGAGTTCTGCGGAGCTCGGCCTCAGCGCTCTTGCGGGCCGTGATGTCGAGTGCCGTAAAGGTGATCTCTCCAGATCCCTCCGAGCCATGGAGTGGTGTGGAGCTGAGCAGAACATCGATGAACGTGCCGTCCTTACGCCGCCAGCACGTCTCGACGGTTCCGGTACCCTGCTCGCGGATCTGGCGGTATTTCTCTCGGCCGACCACCTCATAGGCCTCGTCACTGCCGTAGAGCATTCGGGCGCTCTGGCCGAGCAGTTCCTCTCGGGCGTAGCCGGTCATCTCGCACAGCCGGTCATTGGCCTCGAGTATGACGCGGTCGCGAGTGAGCCCGATGCCTACCGGGGCGGAGCGGAAGACGCTCTGCAACCGCGCCTCGCGCTCGATGAGGGCCTCCTCGGCTTCTCGCCGGCGGAGCAGTGCGAGGAGGGCATCGGCCACGACGGTGACAAGGGAGATGAAGTGGTCGGGCCATGCGAACTCTCGCCCGGTCGGCCCGTAGAAGCCCAGAGCGCCGTAGAGGGTCTCCCCACTGCCCAACGGGAAGAACAGGCCCGCCCGGAACCCGTCCGCATCCCACAGGGCTTGCTCCCCCACGGCGGAGCGGGGAAGGTCGGTGGGGCGGGACACGCGCAGGATCTCACCCCGCTCCATCAGGCGGATCGAGTGGGCGAACAACTCGGTATCGATGGCCAGTGTGCCTCGATCCCAGGCATCTTCGGGATGAGCCGACCATCCGTGCGTCCGCGCGGCGGTCCCGGCGGCGCGGTCGATGACGAACACGCCCGCCCGCTGGGCCCCCACCGACGTGGAGAGCATTTCCAGGGCCTCGCGGATGCCGTTGTCGAGCTCACCGGGGGGCAGTTGTATGAGAGAGCCCAACATGTGCGAGACGCGCGACTCGAGGTCCAGGCGCTTGGCGAGCTCGTCCTCAGCTCTCTTGCGGTCGCTAATGTCGCGGCCGACCGCCACGAACTCGGTGATGGTACCCTCGGGGCCACGCACGGCTTGGGTGGTCGTCTCGATCCACACCGGGGCCCCGTTCTTGTGGATCAAACGCCACTCGATCGTCTGTGCCTCCGGACGGTCGAGGAGGGCCTCTTGAGCGCGGAGGAGTGTCCCCAAGTCGTTGGGGTACACGAAGTCGCGGCCGCACCGGCCGATGAGCTCGGCGGGGTCGTAGCCCGATAGATGGCGGCTGGACGGCGAAACGTCGATGATGGTGCCGTCCGGCGCCAGGCGGATGATCATGTCGGTGGCGTTGGCGGCGAGGAGCCGATAGCGCTCCTCGCTCTCGCGGGCGGCGTCGAGCTCCTCGCGAATGGCCTGCTTCACGTGCTCGGGCACATCATCGCGGGCCAGTAGATCTACTAGGGCCAACGGCGAACACCTCAACAATGTCGACCGGCGGCGGGGCAGTTCGGCCCGTGCTTTCGGCCGGTCAGTGCCGTACACCTGTGCTGCATCCGTATGCAAGATCCAGCGTGGAGGGACCGGCCGAGGTTCCCCGTGGGAGGATCCCGGTTCGTCGAGCGGGAACCGGCCGGCAGACCACTACGTCGAGGTGTGTTCGCATGGGCGAGATCCACCTGCGCACTTCCAGAGACGCACTCACAGTCGATGAGGCCACCGGGGCCATTACGAAGTTCCGGCCCCTGGGGGCGCCAGGCACGGAGCTGCAGTCTGAGTGTGGTCGCTGTGCGTTCATGCTGCACCACCTGGACGGCGACGGGGTGTACCGCTGGACGGACTCGACGAAGGCCCGGAGTGTCGTGGCCTCCGTGGATCGGGCCGGCTCCGAGTCGCTAGTGCGCCTGGTGTACCAGGGCGTGGGGCCTCTCGACCTGGAGGTGTGCCTCACCATCCGGGCGTCTGAGGCCTGGCCGGTTACTCGCTGGTCGGCGTCGGTGCGGGCGGGTCACGGCGTGCGGGTCGTCGACTTGCAGATGCCCGTGATCGTGGTGCCGTGGTCTGAGGTGTCTTCGGTCGTGGAGCCGTTTGCCTTCGGCCGCCTGATCGAGGGAGCGGGGCTCGAGAGTCTGCCGGAGGACTCGCCCGGTCTGTGGCAGCTCACGCCCGAGAACGGCGACACGGCGCACTACCCGGGGAGCGTGTTCGCCCAGTTCCTGGCGACCTGCGGCGGGCGGGCCGGCGTGTACCTCGCGTGCGAGGACCGGGAAGGTCACATCAAGCGCCTGCGTGCGTCTCGTCGTGCCGACGGAGTCCGGCTCGGTGTGGCCCACATGGGCGATTGGGCCGAAGCAGGAGAGCGCACGCTGCCCTACGAGACGGTGCTGCGGAGCTTCGAGGGCGACTGGTACGAGGCGGCGGACCTCTACCGCGAGTGGAGCTCGAAGCAGCCCTGGTTCCGCTCGCTGGCCGAGCGGACGGACGTACCCCCGTGGCTGCTGGACTCGCCGGTGCATGTGACATTGCGGCTGCAAGGCTACCTCGACGACGGCCCCGCACCCCCCATCGAAGGGTTCATCCCCCTCCGCAAGACTTTGCCGCGCCTGCAGGCCATTTCGGACCGCGTGGCGGCTCCCCTGGTGCCCGTGATCATGTCGTGGGAGCGCGGGGGGCCCTGGGTGTACCCGGACTGCTTCCCCCCGGTCGGCGGTGAGGAGCACGTGTCCGAGTTCGCTCGCGAGGCCCGGGCGCGTGGGTGGCATGTGGGATCCTTCTGCAATGGCACGCGGTGGGTGACACGGCACCTGTGCTGTGGCTACGAGGGCGACGAGTACTTCCGCCAGAACGAGGGCGAACTGGGCGTATGCCGTACCAGCGATGGCCGTCTCTGGTCCGAGGGATGGGATGCCGGGTGGCGGCCGAGCTACGCGTGCTGTATGGGAGCAGAGCCGACCCGGCAGATCGCGATGGACTTCGTGCGCCGACTGATCGGTTGGGGGCTGGAGTCGATCCAGTACTTCGACCAGAACGTCAACGCCGCGACGTTCCCGTGCTTCGCCGATGACCATCAGCACTGGCCCATGCCGGGCAAGTGGATGTCGGAAGCCATGGCGTCGCTGATCGAGGGCTTCGGCCACATCGCGAGGGAGGCCGGAGCGGCTGGGGTCATTCAGTCTGTGGAGCAGCCGTGCGCCGAGTTCTGCCTGCCGCTGTTCCAGCAGGCCGACGTGCGGGTGAGTCCGCCAGGAACCGGGTGTCCCGACTTCATTCCTCTGTACCATTACTTATTTCATGAGTGCATTATCATGCACGGCATGATGGGGTGGGGAGCGGAGCCGTACCATCTACCCATCCGCACGGCGTGGAACGGTGTGCTGGGCGAGATACCCGGCGCCGTCATGACGGGAGACGGCACGCTCCTGAACCGGGACACGCCGAACTGGGCGCTGTGGGAACCGAAGGTGGGCAGCAACGACGATGCGCTGGAGATGATCCGTGTGGTCACGGCCATGCGTCGCGGCGCGGGCCGCCCCTTTCTCGTCTACGGCCGCATGCAGCGCCCGGCCCGTGTGGAGGGCGTCCGCATCGAGGAATGGGAGTGGGAAGGGCGGCGCCACGCCGTGCCAGCGGTCACCCACGCGGCCTGGAGGGCGCCCGATGGGCGATTCGGAGTAGTCCTGGCCAACTGGACCACGGCCGCGCGGGCGGTGCACATCGCCGACCAACGCCTGTCCGGCGCCGTGACCGAGGTGGTCTGTGCGTCCGACACACTCGAACGCGAGAGGCGCACGGACGACGGAGCACTCGACATCGCCCTGCCGCCGCTGAGTATCGCGCTGGTCGCCGGGGCCTAGCTCCGCCGGTATGCCCAGAGCCACAACCCGATGCCTATGGCGCAGGCGAGCCAGATGACGATGACCACGGCAGCGGCCACCAGTGCCCCGCGTACCCGGTATGCCGTACCGGCGGCGGCCTCGCGGCACTCGGCCATCACCTCCGGCGGGACGAGGCGAAGGCCAACCCAGATACCCAAGGGCATCAGAACGAGGTCGTCCACCGCGCCGAGCACGGGGACGAAGTCGGGGATCAGGTCAATCGGGCTCAGCGCGTAGGCGACGACGAGCGCGACCCACGCCTTCGCGTACCACGGGGTCCGCGGATGCCGGCACGCGAGCGCGAGGGCGTGCACGTGCTGCTTCAGCATGCGAAGTCGCACGAGGAACGCGGGTTGCACGCGCGTCTCGCCCCCTGGCGCCGCTAGCGCTCGGCCCGGACTTCCGCCAGTACACGGTGTACGGTATCTGGGTCGCGGCCGACCGGGTATGGGCTCTCGTCCAGCAGGTATTGGGCCAGAGCGGTATCGATAATGGCGTTCATCCACCCGGAGTATGCATGATAGGGACCGTAGTTGGGGTCGTAGGGTGCGCCGAAGTACTCCCAGGCCTCGAAGTCGAATCCGCGCATCCAACACCCGTCGAGCCGCGGATCGGGATCCGCACATTGGATGGCGACCAGGTAGTCGGCGATGCCCTCGAACGCCTCGCGGCAAGCCGGGTCGCCGATGGCCTTGTATGCCGCCCAGGCGGCCAGCGCATCCCACGAGGTCTGGTAGAGCTGGTCGGTGAGTGGCTCGCCGGCAAGGGTGTTGATGGAGCAGTCATTCTCGAACGCCCACTCGTAGGAGCCGGGTCCTCGGAGGCGCATGACACCGTAACGGCGCACGTCGGGATCAGCCAGGTAGCGGGCCCAGTAGCCGGCCAGGGACCGAGCGGCATCCGGGGTACCCAGGATGCGAGCGGCGTGCGCCATGCCCAAGGAGCCCACCGAGCCGCCGTGGACTTCGCAGACGCGTCGCGCCAGCGCCCGGTAGACCGGGTCACGCGTCGCGAGCGCGGCACCGGCCCAGCGTTGGATGTCGAACGCCGGGTAGCCGGCACCCGAGGCTCGGTCCCGCCAGGATTGCCTCCCGATCCGGTCAAGCTCCACGGGGTCGACCCATTGCCCCGCAATGACGCCATCGTCCTCACGGGCAAGGGCCCGGGCAAGCTCAGTGTTGCGCAGAGCGGGCATGAGCCACCGCCTGTCACCCGTGCGCTCCCAGAGCCAGAGGAGGACGTTCGCGATCCGCGTGTTGTCGTCCCAGGGGAAGCTGGCGTCAGCATGGACGTCGAGCCACGGGAAGCCACCGAAGCGCGGCAGGGAGGGATCGGAGAACTGGTGACCGACGAGAAGCTCAGCCATGCGAAGGGCACGGTCATGCCAGCGGCCGTCTCCTGTGACGTCGCCGTAGAGCCACAGCGCTTTGAGAGTCATGGCGTTGCAGTCGCAGCGATAGGACGAGGCCAGCTCCTCCACGGGGCCGCCGAATAGGGCGGACAGGGCAAGGGCGCTGTGCACGCCGAGCGAGCCGTCGGCTCTGGGCATGATGCCACTGCGCACGAACCATAACAGATTGCGGTCGAGGGCCCGCCGGTAGGCCTCTCGCCGTTGCGAGGGCTCGATGTGTATCGCGGGCGTGGACGGCGGGTCAGGGGCCGGCACTGTGGCCCCCGGGACCGTGCGGGTGACTATGGCACGCCAGAGTTGGGACCACGCAAGGGATGGGCGGAAGTGCCTGCGCGCGCTGTCGCTGAGGGCCGTGCTGGCGAGGATGGCCCGGCCCTCTCCCCAGGGCCGGGCCACAATCCCGGCCCACTCGGCGGCGGGCGAACGCGTCGCCCAACCAACGGACAAGCCGTCGGGGTACTCGCCGTCGATGCGGCCGTCCGTCAGCTCCCCGCCCGCGTCGCCGTAGGCCGTGTCCGGCATGGGAGCCAACGTGTAGGGGCAGTTGAGCGCGACGTTGGCGCCGGATGGATCACGAACTTCGATCTCACCCATGAAGAGGAAGTCGGTGACCGGGCTGCGCTTCCACTTCTGGCAACGGATGCGCACCAGGCGAGCGGCCAACCCATCTGCCGTGATTGCCGCGACGCCTGCCTTGAACGGCCCAGTAGCGCTGCCGACCGTGTGGAACGTCACCCCGTCGGTGGACAGGCTGACCTCAACGCTCTCGGGTTCATACTCCGGTCGCCCGGCACCGAAGCGCTGTGAGACCGATGCGACCGTTACCTCGCGCCCCAGGTCGACGATGACGGCGTAGCCGGTCTCGACCTCGGTGCGCGTGTACGTACCCAGGTGCCGGCCGTAACGGGCCACCTCGACTCCGGCCTCAGGCGGCTGCAGCTGCAGAGCGTAGGACATGTGCTCATCGAGTAGGCAGCCTGCCGGGCCGGCCTCGGGCCACTCGCCCGTGAGCGCCAGCCGCTCGTGTCGGGCCAGCACGGGGTGGCCAGCCGTCGGCACACCGAAAAGGCGACGGCCCCCGTCGGGCTGGCAGTACTCGGCGTAGAGATGGCCTCCGCCGGCGACCCACGACTCAAGCGCGGCGCACGTTCGCCGAGGCAGCCGGACAGGATCCGGGTAGTCCACCGCGCACAGGAAGAGGGCCCGCGCCTGCGGGCTCAGGGGTGGCAGGTCGCCCACGTCGTCGAAGAGCCGGTAGCGGACGCCGGCCGCTTCGAGGGCATCCTGGACAGCAGGCCTTCGCCCGAAGGCCTGCGGAAGCTCCCGGGCGACGACCCACACTTCATCTGCCCCTGCGGCGCCCAGTAGCAGGGGGGCGAGCAAGAGTGCGGCCATGCCCGCTCGCACGGCCTCCGTCCGCTGTACCGGAGACTGGGGGACCCTATCCACCCGCGTCTGCCCCCAGAGTGGCCGTGACCACGAGTGGGTTGCCCGGCCCGACCTCTCGCTGAGGCAGTCGGGCCACCAGGACGGCCCCCGCGGCCTCGCGGTCGAGATGCACGCAGACGCCAGCAGTCGCCGGTTCGGACAGCGAGACTCTCAGACTGCCGCCGCCGGCGACGGGGGTCACGGCGAACCGCGCGGCAGCGCCTGCAGTGTCGGGCAGATCGAACGTGCGCGATGCCTCACCTTCGGCGAGCGCCAGCTCCATGTGGCCGCCCTCGGGCCACTCCACGCGCACCTGGCTCAACTCCCCCACCCGCAGCGCCATCCGGACCGCCGGGGATACGGAGCGGGTCTGCCGCTCCATGCTGAAGGTGTGTGTGACTCGCAGGCTCCCGTCGGTGAGCCGCAGTTCGCGGGTCTGGCCGAGGCGCTCCTTGGTCTGCGGCCCCCACACCGCGATGGGCTCCTTCTCCCGGAGGTTGATGTAGGCATCGCCCGCATCGATCACGTCGTACTCAGAAAAGCTCGGGACCTGCGGGGAATCGTGGCGGTCGATGATCTCGACGCCGCCGAGCTCGGGGCAGAGCCAGTTGGGGCCTCCGACGTCGCCCCATACGACGGCGCTGCCCCCGCATCCGGGGGCCGTGGAGAGTGTCATGGTTTCCGCCGAGAGCGTGGTCAGCGGGAAACCCTCGATCTCGCCGGTCAGGTCGATGAGGGCCTGGGTGTGATAGCCGTTGTACTCGCGGATGCGGACCTTGCCCTGGTGAATGCGGCAGAGCAGTTCGGCCCCGGCGCGCCGGTAGGCCGGATCGAGCTCGCACAGCACGAGGCGGTCCCCGTCGACCCGATAGCGCCGACAGGGCTCCGGCATCAGCCGGGTGCGGGCCCACAAGACCGGAATGCCGGTCATGCGAACGCGGTAGAGCAGGGCATCGTCGCCGGACGCCAGCCGCTCGGCCTCGGCGAAGAGCGCCTCGGCCCGCTCAACGAACTCGAGGTTCAGCCACGGGTTGCGGAGCGAGTCGAAGATGCGGAGCGTCGCCCCGGCCGCGCCCGGGAGCTTCTGGAGCTCATCGAAGTACTGGCGGATGGGGCCGGCGGCGGCACCATAGTAACCAGTGAAGAAGTCGTCGAGCAGGGGTTGGATGGGCTGATCCGGATTCCACAAGAGCTTGGCGAGAAGCCAGCCACGGAGCTCGCCGAACTCGGCGTGAGGCCCTTCGGCTGCCCCTTGCTCGAAGAGGCCCACGACGTGGTTATCGCGGAAGAAGCGGATGTTGCCCTGCAATGCCGGGAAGTTCGGGTGCGGGCCGATGTAGTTGTGGAAGTTGGTGGTGTAGTCCCAGACATAGAGCTTGTCACTGAGGGCGGACCAGCCGCGCATGTGTTCAACGAGGCTCTGGTTCTGAGGGTATGTGCTGACATCGAGGGGGGCCGAGAAGTCGCACTCGATGGTGCAGATCCGCGGCACCACGTTGTGCCGGGGCCGGATGGACTTCGGCGGCTTGCGTGTGTACTGATAGGCGAGGGTCTCAATCCAGACATCGGGGAACTCGCGTTCGACGGCCTCGGCTACCTGGTTCACAAACCAGATGAGGGTGCCGGCGGGGGATTCCTCAGCCTGCTCGATCTCCATGCAGGCATCGCATGTGCAGTGTCCGTCCCAGTCGTTCTGGCTCACGCTGAACAGCTTGGCGCTTGGATCGCGGCGGATGCGTTCGAGCACGCGCTCGGTGACGATGCGCAAAACATCAGGATTGGTGAGGCAAAGCTGAGAAAACCCGACGCGCCGCTCTCCATCGATGAGGCTGAAGTACTCGGGGTGGTCCGCGAAGAACTCGTCGGGCGGCACGAGATGATAGAATGTATGCACAAATAGGCCGCCTCCGAACCGGATCTTCCCCCCGTGCCTCTCCTCGAGCCCCATGTTGCTGCCGTTGACGCGATTGCGCGCGGCCATGTCGCCGTCGAGCATCTCGAACCAGAAGGGCTCGCGCATGGCGAACGCCGGGACCTGGAGGTCGTCGATCTCGGGTAGCGTGAGCGGGTCGTGTTTGGGCACCACGCTGTGGAAGGTGGAGTACCACCGGCAGCCCCAGTAGTGTTCGAGGAGCTCATAGACTCCGTACAGCGTGCCGCGAATGGGGCCCCCCAGGATGGCCAGATGAGGGCCGGCGGTGCGGATGGCAAAGCCATCGTCTCCGAGCCGGGTCTCGGAATTGGTATCTGCCAGAATGCTGGCGGTGTACCGGGTGTGGCCCAGGAGTATGGCACACTTGGGAAGAGGCATCGCGTCCGAGATCACCGGCAGGGCGGCGCCCGTCATCTGTGAGATGAACGCTTGGAGTTCGCGGGCCGCATGTGCCTGGGATGGCGACGCGTTCTCAGGGCACATGATGGAGTAGTCGCTGTGGCCCTGTCGGGCGATGGTAAGCATGGGGCGAGCCTCCTGAGCACCAAGAGCGGAAGCAGCCAGCGCAGTACAGGCGCCGGCACGGAGGAACTGGCGCCGGTTCATTGAGGCGGCCACGGACACTCTCCTGTCAGTGTGGGCCCAGGGGCCCATGTGGGGTGGCATTCAGCGCATGCGATTGCAGGTCCTCCGCGAGGGGGCTGCCGCGTGTCGCGGGCGCGCCGGTCGCCCGCCTGCCCGCACGGACCACGGGGGAGGTGTCACATGATAGCCGGGGGAAGCGTGGCCGCTCAGGGGCGGCCGATGCTGGTGCTCGTGGTGGATGACAGCCAGCTTCTGCGTCGTCTGGTAACGGCTGCCGTCGAGAAGGGCGGCCATCGGGTTGCCACGGCCGCCGACGGACAAGAGGCGCTCAACGTGCTGAGGAATCTGCCCGTCGATGCGATCGTGACCGATATCCTGATGCCGGGAATGGATGGTCTTACGTTTGCGCGCATGGTTCGGCTGGACCCCCGGACCGCTCATGTACCCATCCTGGTGTACTCAACCGCGGCGGACAGGCAACTGGTGGAGGAGGCCATCGAGGCGGGAGTCCAGGACTACCTCGTGAAGCCGGCCAACGCCCAGGTGCTGGCCCAGAGACTGGACCGACTCGAGAAGCAGGCGCTGGCCGCGTCGGACTTCCATCCCGTGGCCGTGGCCACCCACTTGGGTCACGGGCCCGACCCGAAGGCCGGCTTCCGGGCCCTGGCTGATCTGGCGGCGGAGGCACAGGAAGCGCTGGTGCCGCTCGCCGAGGCATTGGGCTCCGGCAGGACGGCCGAGGCCCGGGTGATCGCCACGCGGATCCACGGAGCCGCCGCGGTGTTGGGGGTGGACTCGCTGGCCAAGCCCGCGGGCGAGGTGTCACGGTATCTGGCTCAGGGGCGGCTCACTGCGGCCATCGGGCGCTATGGTGAGATCGCCAGCGTCGTGTCGCGGCTGCAGCGCTTCCTTCAGTCGTGGCCTGACGCGGAGGGGTAGATGGCCGACCCGGTCGTTATCCGCGCCGACCGAGTGGCGCAGGTGATCGCCCGCCATCCCTGGGTCGATGCCGGGATGGTACGGCGGCACACGGGGCCGGCCCAGACGGGCACCGCAGCCCGGTTGGTCGACGACCGGGGCGCTTTCCTGGCCTGGGGTCTGTGGACCGGCGACCCCCGGTTCCCGCTGCGGCTGGTAAGCTGGCGCTCCGAGGATATCGTCACACCCGCGCTGTTCTGCGACCTGGCGCGGCGCGCCGCACAACGGCGCGAGCGGATCCGCGCTGCCGGGGTGGACGCGTACCGGCTCGTCTTTGGCGAGGCCGATGGCCTCCCGGGCCTGGTGGTGGACGCGTACGCGGGCCATCTGGTCGCTGAGCTGGAATGCCCGGCGCTGCGGCCCTACCTCGGGCCCGTCTGTGAGGAGCTGTGCTCGTCCACGGATGCCCACGGCGTGAGCCTTCGGACCGTCGATGGCCTGACCACGGTCTGCGGCGCCGAACCCCCCGAGCTCATCGAGATACACGAGCCGCCACACTCGTTCGTCGTGGACCCGCGAGGCGGGCAGAAGACCGGGTGGTTCTGCGACCAGCGGGAGAACCGGCAGGCAGTTGCCGAGTATGCGGACGGCGTCAGCGTGCTGGACGTGTTCTGTTACACGGGAGGTTTCAGCGTGGCGTGTCTCGCCGCCGGCGCGGTCAGCGCTCACTTGGTGGACGGGTCGCGTCGGGCCCTCGAGCTGGCCCGGCGGAACCTGGAGTTGGCGGGGCATGCCGGCCGGGCGGAGCGGACTGAGGGTGACGCATTCGATGTGCTGAAGCGGCTGGGGAGCGCCGGCAAGAGCTACGGGCTTGTGGTCCTCGACCCCCCGAAGATGCTCGCGCCGGACGGCGATCGGGCGACGGCGGAACGGGCATACCGGAAGCTCCAGGCCTGGGCAATGCGCCTGGTGCGGCCGGGAGGCGTCCTGGCCACGTTCTCCTGCAGCGGGGCCATAGACCGATCGCGCCTGGACGCTCTCGTGGCCGAAGCGGCTGGAGACCGGCCCTGCCGCATCCTCAGGCGGCTCGCCCAGCCGCAGGACCATCCGGTCCTACTCTCGTTCCGCAAGACTGAATACCTGAAGGGGCTGATTCTGGAGCTCGACTAGCCGAGGACCTCGGCCTGGTGCATTCGGATCCACTCGCGGCTCCACTCCACGGCCTCGAGCCCAAGATCGCAGATGCAGCTCGCGAGAAAGATCAGTCCCTGGACGCGGCCCGACCGAAGCCATTGGAGACCCAGGGTACACTGGCGCTCCATGAGCGACAGCGGCATGGGTGCCTTGTTGCCATAGTCCCACATGTACAAGCCAAGCAGCTTGCGCTTGTCTCCGATGATCGCCTCGCAACGATCGAGACTCTCAGGGAGCCGCGCGAGCTCCTCCGCGCGCCAAGTCCAGAGAGAGACGGCATCGCAGACCTCGATATGTGGCATGAGCCACTGGCCCAGCTGAAGCTCGTGGGTGTACAGCACCGCATGCAGTTCGAGGGGTAGTGGGGCCGAGTCGAGCTTGTGACGCAGCGCCCGCAACGCTGACAGCGAGAAGGGGCCTGTTGGTTCACCCCGATCGTCGGCGAGCAGATTCGACGCCGGATGGCCCGGGTACTCAGAGGATGCCTCGGCGGTGACGCCTTCAGTGATCACTACCCCGCCGGCGACGAGGTGAGCTGCCGTGAGGCCACAACTCCGGGCGCCGGCCTGGTCGTGGGTGCCGAGGATGCGTACTCTCACCGCCGCGCAGGGGCGGCCGGGGAGAGGCACCTCGGCCTCAGCACTGGGCTCGTTCGGCATGGTACCGCGCGCGGTTTCCTCCCATTGATGGCCGTCGGCCGAGACGTCGACCGCGTAATCGGCGGTTCGGTAGTCGCCGGTCGTCCATGCCGACTGCACCAGGCGCAGAGCCGTTGCCGCGACGGGCTGAGCAAGCCGCAGCGTCAGCGTCACGGGGAAATCCGCGCCGTTCGCCGCCAGCCACATGGCGGGCCTGGGGACCCGCCCGAAGTAGTCGTCCATCAGGATGCCTCGGAGGTTGGGCATGCGGCCAGCGAGGGCAAGGACGGCGTCCACGTCGTCGCCGCCACCCCCCTCGACGGACCAGAGAACCTGATCGAGGCCCTGCAGCTCGCGAGCTTCGGCCGCGAAGGGAGGCCGGGGCTCGAGCTCGTAGCGGACCATCATCAGGTTGCGAATGCCCATCAGCCGGGCCGCCTCGGCGGGGGTGATCGTCGACACGCCGGGGATGCCCCACTGATCCTGGCTCCGCGTATGGCACCCCGCCGGGTGACCCCAGAGCCACAGCCTGTCGCCGACGATTGGTGCTGCCATCGCCGAACTCCTCCCCGCCCAGAGCGCGGCAGCCCCGAGCGATCCTTGGAGCAACTCGCGACGAGACAGCCTCCCACTCCCAAGCCTAACCCGCGAATGCATGGGCCACGCTCCCTCACTGCGGCGATGGTTCGGCGCGAGAGGGCCGCCACCTGTCTGGCCTGAACACCGTGAGAGCTCAGAGTTGGTGTGGGTGAAGTTGGTGTGGGCGTGGGGTGTCAGGCGGAGGCAAGCATAGCCATGCAGGCTTCGAGGGGGTCGAGGCCGCGGAGTGACCACGTCCCGAAGAGCGTCTGCAGGATCGCCATGGT
>JAKPQA010000044.1 GCA_029547025.1 Armatimonadota bacterium | reverse complement strand
AGATGCGGGAACTCTCAGGGTTCCGTGCCGGCGGGCGTCCTCGCCCGCCAGGATAACGGCGCGGGGCAGGAGCCCCGCGGGCACGAGAGATGCGGGAACTCTCAGGGTTCCGTGCCGGCGGGCGTCCTCGCCCGCCAGGATGACGGCCCGGGGCCCCGGACCGGCCCAGGTCGGCCGGAGGCCGACGGGAGCACGGCAACCCCGGGCGCGTTGGGGGCCCACCACGCTGAAACCCGCGTGGTTCCCCCCATGGCGCCCCTCCGCAACCCGGGCAGTGGCGTGGACGAGGCGGTGCGGACCTCCAGCCCGTTCTCCCGCCTCTTCGCCGGCGACTGGAGCGGCTATGCATCGCACTCCGAAGCCGATCTGGCCCTGTGTTCCTTCCTGGCTGCCCGGTGCGGCGGCGATGCGGCGCAGGTCGATGCCGCTTTCCGCCAGAGCGGTCTCATGCGGCCCAAGTGGGATGAGATGCGCGGCGAGCTCACTTACGGCCAGCGGACGGTGCAGAAGGCGGTGGCGGGCGTCCTCGCCTGCCAGGATAACGGCGCGGGGCAGGAGCCCCGCGGGCACGAACCACCAACCAATGCCGACCTTGCCTCCTTCGCCCCCCACACCGATGTCGGTAACGCGCGACGCCTGGTGGCCCGCCACGGGCACGATCTGCGCTATTGCCACCTCTGGGGCAAGTGGCTGGTGTGGGATGGCACGCGGTGGGCGCCGGACACCACCGGCGCCGTCATGGCCCGGGCCAAGGACACCGTCGCGGCGCTGCGGACCGAGGCCGAGTCGCTGGCCGGCCGCGAGCGCGAGGCCCTGCGGCGGTTCGCCGCCGCCAGTGAGCGCCTCCCGCGGCTGCAGGCCATGATCCAGCTCGCGCAGTGCGAGCCGGGCATCCCCGTGGCGCCCGAGCAGCTCGATGCCGACCCGTGGCTGCTCAACTGCGAGAACGGCACACTCGACCTGCGCACCGCCACCCTGCGGCCGCACTCGAGAGACGATCTGCTCACCCGCCGCGCGGCGGTCCGCTATGAGCCCGACGCGGAGGGGTCGGCCTGGGAGACCTTCCTCGCGCGGGTGGTGCCCGAGGCCGCGGTGCGCGAGTTCCTGCAACGCTGGTTCGGCTACGGTCTGACCGGGTTGACCCGGGAGGATACGCTGGTCATGGCCTATGGCACCGGGGCCAATGGGAAGACGGTGCTCATGGAGGCGGTGGCTGGGGTGCTGGGCGACTACGCGCAGACCACGCCCACGGAGACGCTGCTCGAGGCGTCGCGGGCGGGAGGGGCTTCGGGCGATGTGGCCCGGCTCCGGGGCGCGCGGATGGTGCAGTGCAACGAGTTCCCCGAAGGCGGCCGACTGGCCGAGAACAAGCTCAAGCAGCTCACCGGTGGCGACACGGTGGTGGCGCGGTTCCTCTACGGCGAGCACTTCGAGTTCCGGCCCACGCACAAGCTCATGGTGCGGACGAACCACAAGCCCTCGATCCGCGGATCGGACCTGGGCATCTGGCGCCGGGTGGCGCTGGTGCCCTTCACCGTGACGGTGCCCGAGCCGGATCGACGTCCGCGGGATGAGCTGCTGGCCGAACTGGCGCAGCAGGGCTCGGGGATCTTGCGGTGGATGGTTGAGGGGTGCCGGGCGTGGCAGCGCGAGGGCCTGCGTCTGCCGTCGGCGGTGCGGGCGGCCACCGAGGAGTACCGGGCCGAGAGCGACATGGTGGGCGCCTTCCTCTCGGAGCGCACCCGGCCAGCGCCGGCGGAGAGCATCCCCGCGCGGGAGCTCTACGAGGCCTTCACCGCCTGGTGCGAGGACACGGGCGAGAAAGCCTGCAGCCAGCGGGCCTTTGGCGTCCGGCTCAGCGAACGTGGATTGGTGCGCGGGAGGAGCCACACAGGCGGGCGCGTGTGGGAAGGGCTCGCGTTGATGCGCGAGCAGGCGTCTTGACCGATTTGACCGATTGACCGATGTTCCACAAAACCTCCCCATAACGCGTGTGAGAGCGAAGGAGCGTGATTCTAGGGGAAGTTGTGCAAAGTTCGGTCAATCGGTCAAATCGGTCAAGAGCGAACCGCGCCCCACTCAGCGACAGGATCCCCGTGTCGTGAGTCCACCGGGCCGGATGGCGCCCTTCCCGCTCCGCGGGCCCCTTCCGTTCGGCCCCTCCTCGGTGGTGGGGAGGCTCCCTGGTGGGACCCTATTCGGCCCGCGGTTGGCTGTAGCTTATCGAACCCACATCGGGCACGCCGGGCTGCTGGTACCAGGACTCGAGGAACTCGCGCAGCGAGCCGGGGAATGTGACCTGCTTCACGTTCATCCACGTGAGCTGGTCGCCCACGGCGAAGACGAGCTGCACCTGGCCGTCGATCTCGACCAGGTCGGGGTCGGAGGCGTTGATGCCTTCGTCGAGTCCTTGGGGCGAGAGGACCGGGTTGGCTGAACTGAGCTCCCAGTGCACCAGGTCCTTCGACCGGGTGATGTAGGTCTCGAAGAACCACCGCGGCGTCCGGTGCTCGAGGTACAGCACATAGTAGTAGCCGCCGGCGTAGCGGATGCACGGGCATGCCGTGTACCGGTTCGTCCCGAACGTGGCGTCGGGCAGCTTGGTCCAGTGGATCAGGTCATCGGACTGGGCCAGCTTGACGGTGAAGGCCGGATAGGCCGGGTCGTTGGACTCATAGGTCATCACGAACCCATCGCGGCCCTTGCAGACCGAGGTGTTGAAGATGCCCTCGTTCTCCCCCTGGATGGCCCGGGTCGACTTCCACGTCCTCAGGTCTCTCGACCAGAACACGGTGACGTCGTGCCATTCGTTGTTCTCCCAGTGCGAGGCGAACGCGTAGAAGGTGCCATCATGCACGATGGCCGATGCCAGGCCGTACCCTTGGGCGAACCGCGCCAGCTCCTGGCCCGAAGCCACGTCGCGGAGCAGGAGGTAGTAGTCGGCGCTGCCCCCGCCGGTGGCGGGCCGAACGCACTCCATGTGCACTGGGCGCCCCTTCCACTTCAGCGGGGAGAGCTCGCACAGGTCCTTCTGGATGAGCTTGCGATCGACGAAGGGCGAGGGGCGGCTGATCTCGGGTGGCGTGAGGGTCTGGAACACATCGATGGGCCACTGCGCCAGGCGGTACATCCCCTCGGGGACTTCCTGCTGGAACTGGACATAGGCCTGCACATTGCCCCGGACGGTGTAGCCGATGTCCTTGACCGTGTCCTTGTTCACGATGACGCCGAAGACCTTGTAGCCCATGAGGACAGAGTCTTCGAGCTCGACGTGGAGCAGCTTCCCCTCCTGGACGCTCTGGATGATGCCATCGGTGGGCGTGCCGGGCGGCTGGGAGAAGTTGAGTGTGACCAGACGGCTGTCCTTGACGCGAACGCGGCTGTAGGTGTGGAAGCCGAAGTTGCTGCTCTTGAGCGAGCACTGGGGTCCGACGAGCGAGCAGTCCTCGATGACCACGTCGGGCCGGTCGGGCATGGTGGGGTTCTCGACACGCACATACATGCCCGCCGTGTCGCCCCAGAAGTCCAGCGCCCAGAGCCAGCAGTGCCGGTAGGTGATGGGCTCATCGGCGCGCGAGAGACAGCTCGCCACACCGCCGCCGAAGGCCCGGCCGATGCTGACGCAGTTCTCGACCAGGACCGAGAAGGGCTTCACCTGGTCGGTCAGGTCGAACATGATCCCGCCGTCGCCGCCGGTGACATAGAGGTTCCGGAAGATCCACCGGTCCCAGCCAATGGCCGAGAACGTGGCATCGGTGTGCGCGGGAGACCAGCCCTGCGAGGTGGCTCGAATGGGCCCCCACCAGTCGTAGCTCTTGAAGCCCTTCTGGTCGGGATCGCCCGAGTCGATGACGGCCCAGCCCGAGGTGCCGGAGCCGAGGCGGCCATCGATGTCGCCGATGATCTCGTTGTAGGAGCCTTGGGCCCCTTTCTGAGCCGGGGAAAGCATGGCCTCGAAGTAGGTGTCCGGCCGGATGATGATGCGGTGCCCACCGGCGTCATCCGGGATGGCGTCCAGCGCGGCCTGAATGGTGTGGAAGGCCGTGGCCCACGACCGGCCGTCCGTGTGGGCGCCCAGCTTCGACACGTAGAACGTCGTGCCGGTGCGGGCGGGGCCATCGGGCGCAGAGGCCCCCGCCGAGGCCAGTGCCAGCAGCGCCAGCGCGGCGCCTTCGAGCAGAAGCGCGTTCATGGTCATACGACTCCCTCTCGGTTGTGGTCGGGCCCTCCTGTGCGCCGTGGGGCACGGCCAGACCTGCATCATCGGCCGGCGGGCACCGTGGTGGGGCCCGAGCCTGGCGCGGGGCCAAGGTGGCGAGACCGGTCCCGTCGAAACCATGCGCCGAGACACGTGCGACTCGAGAGGATGACCCCCATGAAGACCTACAGGCTGGGCGTCGCGTGCATGGTGCATGACCATGTGTGGGGCGAGCTGGGCCACTGGAGCAAGCTGCAGAACGTCGAGATCGTTGCCGCGGGCGACGTCAACGAGCCCCTGCGCCAGCAGATCCAGGCGCAGTACGGCGTGCCGCGCCTCTATGGCTCATGGCAGGAGATGATCGAGAAGGAGGAGCTGGACATCGTCCAGGCCGCCAGCGATAACGCCACCGCCGCCGACATTGTCGAGGCCGCGGCCGCCCGGGGCATCCACGTGGTCAGCGAGAAGCCCATGGCTGCCCGGCTATCCCAGGCGGATCGCATGCTCCAGGCCGCCGACGCGGCCGGCATCAAGCTGATGATCAACTGGCCCAACGCCTGGAACGCCGCCTTCCAGACCTTCCTTGAGCTCATCGAGTCGGGTGCCATCGGGTCGGTGTTCTACCTCAAGTACCGCGCCGCTCACAACGGGCCCATGGAGATCGGCTGCAGCGAGTACTTCTGGAAGTGGCTCTACGACGAGGAGAAGAACGGCGCGGGAGCCTTCATGGACTACTGCTGCTACAGCGCCGTCCTCAACAGCTACATCCTCGGCCTGCCGAAGCGCTGCATCGGCTTCCGCGCCAAGCTGATCAAGGACTATGACGTCCCCGATGACAATGCATCGATCCTGATGCACTACGAGCACGCCCTGGGCGTGGCCGAGGCCTGTTGGACCCAGAAGATCGGCACATGGGAGCCCAACCCGATCGCCTACGGCACTGAGGGCTCGGTCGGCGTGTTCCGCGGTAAGGTCGTGCTGCATCAGCCCGGTAGCGACCCGCAGGAGCTGGAGCCGAAGCCCATGCCCCCCGGGTTCAGCAACGGGCCGGAGCACTTCATCGAGTGCCTGGAGACGGGTGCGGAGATCCGCGGCACGTGCAACGCCCGCACCAGCCGGAACGCGCAGGAGATCCTGGAGGCCGGTCTGCTGTCGGCCGACCGCGGCCAGGCGGTGGAGCTGCCGGTAGGGTAGCGGGCGGGCGGCCTCGCCCGCCTGGTCTTGCGGAGGGGCCGCACAGGGGTGCGCCCGGAGGGCGCGGGGCCCCTGACCGGCCCAAGGTTGAGGCGTGCGGATCGGGCGCGTTGGGGGCCCACCACGCTGGGAGACGCGTGGTTCCCCCCATGGCGCCCCTCCGAACACCGTCCGAACCACCGAGGAGGGGCCGCACAGGGGTGCGCCCGGAGGGCGCGGGGCCCCTGACCGGCCCAGTCGGCCGGAGGCTGACGGGAGCGCGGCAACCCCGGGCGCGTTGGGGGCCCCTCCGCAACCAGGCAACGCTTGGCGTGTCGCGGAGGGGCCGCACAGGGGTGCGCCCAGAGGGCGCGGGGCCCCTGACCGGCCCAGTCGGCCGGAGGCTGACGGGAGCGCGGCAACCCCGGG
>JAKPQA010000012.1 GCA_029547025.1 Armatimonadota bacterium | reverse complement strand
TCGTCGTTCGTGGGTGCGCACACAGTCCTGGTCGGTGAGTGCGGTATCCGGCGTCGAAACGGCGGGCTATTCGGGCAACCTCAACCGGGGCTCACAATCGGGCCGGTTCCTCATGCTCGTGCTGCGCATGCGCGACGGGTCCGTTGTCGAAGTTCCGGAGGTCTCGGGGAAGCGTCGCAAGATGAACGACCGACTCCACCGAGTCGCACACGCGCTACGCCTTCCGGCCCCGTCGGAACCAGGTCGTCACCGCATTACAGAGCCGTAGGGCTGGTGCCTGGACGCTCGCTCATCCCGGCACTATCGAGCGCCCGGTCCGCGGCATGTGCGTGGAGTCTTCTCAGCTGGCGGTGTTGAGTCGACGGACGATGAGCTGGTTGATGCTGAGCTTCTCTTCGGCGGCTTCGATGGCGAGGCGTCGGTGCAGCGCTTCACCGACTCGTAGGTTGAACTTGCCTGAGTAGGTGCGCTCGGACAGGGGGTCGGGGACGGGTTCACCGTCGGCGGCCATGTCCTGCGTGATTTCGGCGACGAGGGTTTCGAGTCCGGTGAGGGCGTCGACCTGGGTGGCTGCGAGCCAGGACAGGGAGGGGAACTCCAGGCAGGTGGCGACGAACTCCTGGTCCTCGACGGACCAGGTGACGCGGTAGGTGTAGTGGGAGATGTCAGCGGTGGGCATGGTTTGCATCAGTGGGCCTCCTTCTTCTCGATCGCGGTCAGGACTTGGCGGACCTGGTAGGGCTTGGCCTTGCCTTGGTCGTTCTGGATGTTCACGCGGGGGTCGCCGGGCCACGGGGTGCGGAACACGGCGTGGGATCCGCCGGACGTACGCGGCGGGCCGAAGTAGTGCTCGCACACTTTGTGGAGGTCGGCGTAGCGGACGTTCTTCGGGTTGGCCCTCATGGCGGTGAGGATCTTCTCGATAGACGCCATGGGATGATGGTACTACCAGCAGTACCACGTGCCTAGTCTGCGGTTGGTTCAAGTCCCCGAGGCCATGTAGGCGGCCAGGATGTAGTTGGGGTGGCGGTCCAGGTTCTTGCGGGCCCGGTCGTAGCGCATCGTGGTGCGCGGGTCGGCGTGGCGAGCGGCGATCTGCACGTCGCGCAGGTCCACGCCCGCGTCGAGCATCGTGGTCACGAAGGTGTGGCGCAGCATGTGCGGGTGCCTCCGGGCGGCATGCACGCCGGCAGTCTCGGCCAGGCGGTGCAGGCGGCGGGTGGCGCAGTGCCGGTCCATCCGGGTGCCGTTTCGGGTGCGCAGGACCGGCCCGCCCTCCCGGTCGGAAACGGCCCGCTCGATGGCGCGGGACACCGCTGGTGGCAGCGGGGTCAGCACGACCTTGCCGCCCTTGCCCCGGACCTTGAGCACCCGGTGGCCGTGCTCCTCGCCCAGGTCCTCGATGTTCGCCCCACAGGCTTCGAAGATCCGTAGCCCGAGCAGGCCCAGCATCGCCACCAGCGCGAAGTCGTTGAGGTTGGCTGAGGTCCGGGCGGTGGCGAGCATCGCCTCGAACTGCAGGTGGGTCAGACCCAGGGTGGGTGACTCCGGCGGGACGTTCGGGCGGCGCACGTACTCAGCCGGGGAGTGCGCCAGCACCTCGTCGATCACGCAGGTGCGGTAGAACCCGGCCACCACCGCGACGCGGCGGCTGATCGTGGACGGCTTGTACCGGCGCACTTCCTGCATCCACCGCACATACAGCTCGACGTGGGCCCGCTGAGCGGCCAACGGGTCCAAGCCGCGTTCCTCGCACCAGGTGACGAAGCAGCGCAGGTCGGACTCGGTATGAACCCGCGACTGCCCCTTGAACCGGGCGAGGTAGGCAGCGACAGCGTGGCGAAGGCGGTCCGAGACCGGAGGCAGCACGACAGGAATCAGAATCTGTGAAGTAGCCATCCCGCAGCGTCCGCCCGACCAACTCAGAGGGTCAAGGAATCGCACTAGGTGCGGCATGAGCGTGCGCTAGTCGGAGGTCCGGGAGTGTGCGTAGGTGCGTGCGAGAAGCCAGACGGAGCCGACCAGGCTCGCCGCGGCAGCCAGGCCAAAGAAGAGGCTTGGAATCACCACCCCTCCGTAGGCATCGGCGCACGTTGGGTGGGGCAACGGCGAGGGTCGCCCAATCAGGGCAGGTCCGCAGTCGATGAAGTTGCCGTCTGGCTCCACACCAGTGAGCGGGACGGCGGCGAAGAACCAACTCAGGAGGAGGGCAGTAACCGCAAGGCTGGCCAGAATGGCCGCAGTGACCACTGGGTGCTTCTTGATGAACGTTGGGCGCTGCGGCGAGGTAGCCGCAGGCCCTGCCTCTACCGCGCTCGTCATGGGGAGGACGGTACGGCCTCTCGCCGCCGAAAATCAGCAGTTCCAGATCTGAACGCCCGATCCGCGGCAGATCCGG
>JAKPQA010000333.1 GCA_029547025.1 Armatimonadota bacterium | reverse complement strand
CTGAGGCTGGTTCCCGCCGCTGCGGCCGACTGGACTTCCTCATCGAGCACGGCATCGGCGATGGAACCCAGTGCCGTGGCATTGGGACTGTCGATCAGGTCCATTCGGGAGCCCACAGCGGCCGGCTGGGCGGGCAGGTTGGCGGTCTTGGCCTGGATCGCGTCCGCCACGGCGTTCACCGCGGCGACATCCGCGGCAAGGCTCTCCCCCGCCGGCACTCCCAGGCGGTCGAAGTGGTCCTTCTCGGTCTGGGCGACGATCTCCACCACGCGGGTTACGGGGGCCATCTCGTCGGCGGTGATGTGTAGCACCAGCTCGCAGCAGTCGCCTGCCGCGGTGACCATGCCGGCTTGATCGAGGGCCAGTTTGAACACACCGTTCGCCAGGTGTTCCAGCAAGGGGCTACTCACATCGGTCTTGGCGCCGCCGTCGCGCGAGTACCACACGGCGGGATGGGTCAGGGATGTCCGGCGCGTCTTCAGGTCCGCCGCGTCCACGGCGACGAAGTACAGATGCCGGCTCACATCACCGGCGGCTATGCGCATTGCAGAACGCCTCCCAACAATGAGGTAGCCGGCAGGCCGCCCGGGCCCGCCGTCTCGGCCTCGGCGAAGTCGAAGTACACGTCACCTGCCGCCCCCTGGGCGACGGTCACGAACCACACCTCGACCGGCCCGGCGTCGGTGTGGGTCCACGAGACCTCCAGCGCATCCCATTCGCCGTTGACATCCGCCATGATGTCTTCGGCCAGCGGGGCGCAGTTCGTGGGGTCGGCGATGGGGTTCCGGGTCGGGTCGATGATCCAGACACGGGGCAGATGTGCCAGGCTGCTGGTCTTGTAGGCCCATGCGGAAATGGTGAGCGTCTGGCCGGGCTCGACCACGTGTGTCCAGATCGAGAACACCGGGTGGTTGGCGTTCTCGAGCGTGTGCTTGTAGCTGCGCTGCCGGCCGGGACGTTTGACATCGGTGACGGAAGTCACGACGCCGCCGAGCATCCAGGCCTTGAAGGCGCCATCGACCTGGTCGTGGTTCACACTCTCGGTGTAGACGTTGCGGCCACTGACCGCGGTGGTGTTGTAGCCGCTGAACTCGGTGGCGGCTCCCAGCGAGGAGCTATCGAGCGCGCATCCCACCACCTGGTAGCCCCCCAGCGACCGCAGGTCGCGGGCGTTGCCCGTGAACGTACATCCGCTGAAGAGGGTCCCGCTGGCACCTTGCACTCCGTCGGCGCAATGGGCGAAGACGCAGTCGACATACTGGCCTCCGGCATCGTTGAGGACCCCATAGGTGCTGTTGTAGGTGCGCGTGGCATAGGCCTTGCCTTGGGACGTGGTTGAGAAGATCCCGCCCATGTTGCTCGAGGAGTTGTGGCTGGTGCTGTGGTTCACTTGCGGCGCGATGCCATGGGCTAGCGAGCCATTGAGCGCCGTGCAGTAGTTGAGAGTAGGCCGCACCGCGTTTCGGCCGGCGCCGTAGGAGGCGCAGTTCTCAAAGGTGCAGTACTCGAACGTCCACCCCGAGCGGCCGGGGCATGCGCCATATGCCAGATCGCAGAAGCGCGCCCCGGCGAGAGTGGGCGTGTTGGCGAATCCGTTGAATGCCCCTTTGGCGGATGTGTTGTTGCCCAGGATGGCGATGTTCCGGCTCAGCAGGATGACGGAACAGCCCGCGGCCACGGCCCGCCCCAGGGTCGTGGTCAGTGTGACCATCTTGGTCCCCGCGTTGTAGCTCTGGATCGTGTAGGTGGCATTCGACGTGAGCCGGCCCGCCGCGGCCTGAGAGACGGCGATCACGTCTCCGGCCCGCAGGGAGATGCCCTGGACGAGGGTCAGTGAGCTATCGCCCGGCTCCTGGGGCTGGGCCACTGAATCCCGACCCTCCCGGCATTCGCCGTGTACCGAGAGCGTGCCGTTGGCCGAGGTGATCTCGTTGCCCTGGAGCTCCAGGGTCGCCATTTCCGGGATGGCGTCGGAAGGGGCTTGGATGGGGTTGGCGGCCGTGCCGATTCGGAGCTCGCCCGACGTCCCCAAGGTGATGGCCCCGGCCATCTTTAGGTAGGTGCGTGTGGCGGGGGCGAAGCTCAGCACGCCGTTCAGGATCAGACTGGCGAGGCCGGCACCGTTGATGGTGGCATCGTAGACCACGGTGTGGGTAGCGGCGATCGTCACGCTGTCGCCATTGGTGGGCGGGCCGGAGCCGCCCCAGGTGGCGGGGCTCGACCAGTTCCCGCTACCCGTTGATGTGTAGCTGGCCATGGGCCTACACCTCCTGTCCCACGAGCGCGAGTAGGGCCAACTCGTCGGCCTCGGCCTGGAGCAGGGCCTCAAGGTCGTTCAGTGCCCGGGCGGGAGACGGTGCGGCATCGCGGTACTTCAGGTGACGATGCTGGCCGTCGACGATGAAATGGGCATCCCACGCGGTCTCGTGGCGCGAGATGTCCCGGAGCTCAATCGCGGGCATGCTCGGCTCCTTTCTGCTTGGCGAGCTGGGCGGCGAGCAGGACCTTCAGCTCGGCCAGGGGCTTGAGCCGGCCACCTCGGACGGCCTCATGGGCGGGAAGCAGCAACTCCCGCGTTTCGGTGACGACAACCCGCAGGCCGCCGTCGGGTAGTCGGGTGGCATGGGTGATGGTGGGCATGGGGGCTCCTTGGTGCGTAGATGAGGGGTGCCGTGTCTGCGTGGCTCTGGGCCGAATGGAAGGGGCCCGCGAAGCGGCAAGGGTGCCATCCGGCCCGCTGTGAGGGTGTCACGATGTCGGCTCGTGACCGTTCAGCCGCTGGAGGAGGTAGTTGCACCAGCGTTGCTGTTCCGACAGCAGGGCCGACATCTTCTCCTCGTGCTGATGGATGAGGAGGGCCTGGTTCTGTTCGTGGTTCTCGATGCGCTGCTCGAGCCGGGTGAAGGCTTCGCCCACCTTGGCGAGTACGGGCAGCATGCGGTAGAGGAACCACAGGATGGGGCCGACGGATCCGAGTTGGATCATGTCGCCCCAGGAAGGGGAATCCATGGGATCAGCTCCTTTGGGGCAAACGGCGGGCTCTGGGCCGGATGGAAGGGGCCCGCGAAGCGGGAAGGGTGCCATCCGGCCCGCTGTAAGCGTGCTGCGCTACTCCGGCCCGATGCGCTCGGCGCGACACCAGAGGGCCAGGTGATTGTTGACGTTGCGGTACTGCACGATGAACCGCCATTGGCCGTTCTCGTAGACCGGCCCGTTCACGGCGTCGTACCAGACCATGGGGAAGCTGTCGTAGGGCTCGCCCTCACCGCTGTGGTCCTGCGGGTGCAGGTACTCGTGGGAGCCGGAGGAGGTCCCGTTGTACGGCGTCTGGGCGCCGGAGAGGAAGCCTGCGGCGCCGGTGACCGGCCGGAAGTTCGCTGCCGTGCGGTCGTCGGTGCAGGGGATGCTCAGATACCCGTCGCCGTAGACGCCCGAGATCACCAGTTTCGGGATCAAGCACACCCTGGAGATCCCCGTATTGACAAGGGTGATATCCTGTCCCACTTGAGTCAGGTCGATACCGTCACCCTCGGACAAGGTGACGTGATCGGTGATCCCGGCCGGCTCCCCCGATTTGCGTAGGCTCCGCACGAAGAAGCCATCGGGTACGCTCACGGTTTGCGTCACGGCCAGATGCGCCTGGGTCAGGGTTGTACCGTGGGGATTCGTCTGGGTTTCGTGGTGGGCAGTGACATCGGCGGCATTCTGGTTGAGCTTGTTGCGGACCACGGGCGCCGTGTCGCCGCTGTCGAACATCTGCTGTGCCATGGGAGACTCCTTGGTGGGGGAAATGGGCACCGATTTCAAGCACGTGTTGTTCGGAGTGATAGAGGAGAGGTGGAAGAGGGGGGCTCGCCCATGCAGAGCCGTTTCCGCCTGAGTTTGCTGCCGTCGAACGACAACATCGCGTTGCCGCTTCACCGCACCCTAACGCCGGCCTAATCCATACATAACTCCGCCCTGGTACGTTCCCGAGTGGTCATTACGCCTGGATTCGGCTGAGCGATTCGTCACCCCAGAGAGGATGAGTGTGCCTTGAGCACATCCAATAGCTCACAGCATGACGGCTTCAAGATCGTGATCGAACGCGACGAGAAGGGGGCCTATATCGCGACATGCCCCACCATGGATGCATGTCGCGCCAAGGGCCGGACCCGCGACGAGGCGTTGGCGAATCTCCGCACCGTGGTCGACGAGTGGTTCCAGGCCCAGCAGCTTGCCGGGCCGCTGTTCGCGCCTTCGTTGTTCCCATCCACGGCCTGGCCGGGTCCTGATGCAGCCG
>JAKPQA010000158.1 GCA_029547025.1 Armatimonadota bacterium | reverse complement strand
CGCCTACCGGTTCTCCTACGACGGCCCCGATTGCAGCGTCAGCTACACCGTCGTGCCTGCGGCGACGGGCCTCGGCGAGATCGCGGTGCAGATCGACGGCCGACCGGCCGGGCGCGCCCTGGGTGAGGGCGGAGTCCAGCTCGCCGGCAAGGCCTCGGCTGAACCAGAGCTCGGAAGAGTCCGGCTGACCAACGGCGTGCTGCACGTGCGCCAGATCCACGAAGTCGACGGCCAGACCATACCGGTCGAGTATGCATACCGCATCATGGGCAAGTCGCTGGTCATCGACGCCATCTGTCGCGGCGGGACGGCCACGGGTCTGGACGTGGGCGTCTTCGACGAAGTCGACGAGCCCGGGACCATCCCGCTCCCCTACAGCAACTACGGCGGGCTGTCGCACTGCCTCATGGCTCGCAGCGGCGGACGGACCTTCTTCGCATCGGCTTGGATCGACTGGTACCGCAGCAACGCCTCAGAGCTCCTCACGGGGCGAGAGGTCGCGGGGCGTCGGGCTCGCATCAATGGGGGCACCCGCTACCGGCCGAAGACGGATGGGCAGCGAAACGACCTCTTCGACCGCATCTTTCTCACGGTGTCTCCCGTGTTCGAGGAGACCCTGCCAACCATCGCCAACCCGCCCTCGCGCTGGGGCCACGTGGCCGGCGAACGCCTGTGGCAAGAGAGCTGGGGACCTGCCGATTTCGCCGCTGAGCACCAGCGCTCACGACGGCTTCGCGCATACGGTATCGAGAAACTCATCCAGTGCAACCACGAGATCTCATGGCGCGACAACGCCGACAGCTTCACCCTGCGCATCAAGGCCGCACCCAAGAAGGGCGGCGATGAGGCCCTGCGCGAGTACGTGGCCCGGCAGAAGGGGCTGGGCTGGCTCAGCGGACTCTACACCAACTACACCGACTTCGCCCCGGTGAATGAGAACTGGGACGAGCACGCCGTGCAGCTCGAGGGCAACCGCGAGTGGCGAGCGGCCTGGCCGCGCTGTTACGCTCTGAAGCCCTCGCGCGCCGTCGAGCTCGACGCCAAGTACGCGCCCATGATCCAGGAGCGCTACGGCTCGAACTCAGCCTACACCGACGTGCACACCGCGGTCGCACCGTGGCAGTATTGCGACTACGACGCGCGCGTCCCCGGCGCCGGCACCTTCGCCGCCACCTTCTATGCCTATGGCGAGCTGCTGCTCAACGACAGTCGTGTCTACGGCGGCCCCATCTTCTCCGAGGGCACCTACCAGTGCCTCTATGCGGGTCTGCCCGACGGAAACTACGCGCTCCAATACGGGGGCTACAACCTGGCCCGCGACCCCATGCTGCCACAGTTCGACCTCTACAAGATCCATCCGCTGTCCACCGACATCGGCATGGGCTGGACGACCAACTTCTGCAACTGGGATGGCTGGAGCAAACCCGAGAACCTCTCGGCCAGCATCGATCGATTCCTCATGGCCACGCTGGCCTATGGCCACATCGGGTGGCTCGTGGAGGAGGCCTACGGGATCGATCTGGCCTGCCGCTCATACTACATGATCCAGCAGGCCACGAAGCGGTACGCCATGGTGCCCCCCAAACGAGTGGACTACCTCGACGGCGATCGCATCGTGTCCACGTCGGAAGCACTGGCGTCGGGTGCCTACAGACACTCGCAGCTCCATATCGAATATGAGAACGGCCTCGAGCTGTGGCTGAACGGCAGCTGGGACCGCTGGTGGAAGCTGCCGGCCTCGGCGGGGGGGCATGTGCTCCCGCCCGCGGGGTGGTTCATCCGCGAGCCCGGTGGCGGGTTCTTCGAGCTCAGCGGGCTTCGCGGCGGCCGCCGAGTCGACGTCGTCGAGTCGCCCGAGTACCTGTACATCGACGGGCGCGGCGCCTTCACCGAGTTCGATCACCTGGCGGCTCGCGGCTCGGTCGCCCTGCGAGCGCCGCTGCAGACGCGACTGGAGATCATCGGCATCGTGGGCAACGACGAGATCGGGTTCGGCTGCACCGAGGATGTCTCACACCTGCCTCACGACCACGTCCTGCGCCGGCTGGCCGCCATCGCGGCCAGCCGTCCTACCGAGGCGGCCGCCTTCGATGCCGACGGCAACACTCTGGGCGTCGCCGAGATTCGCTGGGCCAACGGCAAGTGCTGGCTCATGCCGGTGGAGAAGGGTGTGCGGTACGAGGTGAAGCCGGACTCGGGAGCCCCCAGAGCCGCCCTTGAGATCGCAGGTTCACCGACGGAGGTGGCACCAGGTCAGGAGGTGACCATCGACGTTCAGAGTGCCGCGCCGGCGCAACGCGATGAGCTCAGTGTGTCCGCCCGGGGCCGCACACTCGAGGCTTCGGTACGGGGCGTCGAGCCCGGTCGAAGTCGTGTCACCTTCGTTGTGCCGGCGGACGCGGAGCCCGGCCGAGCGTTGTGGGTGCGGGTGGCGCCCCCGGACGCCGGCCGGGCGGCATGGCTGGTGCTGAACGTCCGGCGGCTCGCCGAGCTGAGCGTGAGCCCGGCCACCGTGGTGCTCCGCGGCGGCGAGGCGACGGTCAACCTCAGTGGCCGCGTGGGCGTGTCGGGCCAGCCCGCCACGCTCGCCATCGAGGCGCCCGAGGGACTGTCGGTCGAGCCTCGGCACATCGAGGGAGGGCCCGAGATCCACGCACAGCTCGAGCTCCGTGTGGTCGGGGCCGTGGCCGGGGAACTCAGATTGGTGGCCCAGGCCGGCCCGCTCTGCGAGGTGCACGCATTCGAGCTGCTGCCGGGCGAGGCGCGGCCCAACGAGCTCGACTTCGCCGACGGCTCTATCCCCTTTTCGTGGGGCCAGTGCTTCCGCGGGGGGGAGGAGCGACGGGGTGATGTGCAGACGGGCTCGAACTGCTACGCCAGTACGGGTCTCTCCTCGGGTGGAGTCGAGCGCAGGGGGCTCTTCACCCACCCGCCCTACAACGGCGGCGTCGGCTATACGTACATCGACTTCGAGCCCACTGTGGTGCCCGCCGAGCCGTGCGAGATGCACCTGTTTATCGGCCTCCTGGACGGGGGCGACCCCTCCGACGGTGTTGATTTCATTGTCGAAGCCCGGCTCGATGACGGCACGCGGGTGCCCTTGATGAAGGAGAACACTGCGGCCCGAGCCTGGCGTGAAGTCGTGGCCGACTTGGAACCGGTTCGCGGTAAGCGTGTGAGCTTCCGCTTCATCGCCGACGTCGGGCCCAATGACAACTCGGCCTCGGACTGGGGATGCTGGGGCGAGCCCGCGGTGCGGCTGAAGGCCGCGGTGCCCACGGTGACGCTCGTGCCCAGATAGTGTGGCGGACTGGCCCCCCGGGTCCGCCAGAAGGCCGCCGAGCGTTTCCGACCGTTTGGGCGCCTGTCAGCTAAGCAGTGGCAGCAGGGCCTCCATCGTGCGCCGCGCCGCCTCGCGGTGGTCCTGGGCCCGGAGCTCGGCTGACAGCGCCCCGGTGTAGCCAATCGCCCGCATCGCTGACACCAGACTGCGCAGCGACGGCGAGTCGGCATCCGGGGCCTGCCGGTCGCGGCCGGCGATGTGCACATGGGCCAAACGATGTGCGGCCGTCTCGACCGCGTGGCCCGGCTCCTCTCCCACGGCCTCGAGGTGGGCCGTATCGAGCATCAGCCGGAGACTAGCGCGCGCTACCTTCAGGTACATGCTGATGCCCTCGTGCGTGGTGTTGATCCAGTTACAGAATGGAGGAGCGATCGGCTCGAGCACCAGGGTCACGCCTCGGGGCTCGGCATAGTCAGCCGCCCGCGTGAACGCGTCGAGGCCCCACGTCCGCGTCTCGCGCTCGGGTACTCCAGCCACATACTGGCCACGCAGGCGCCCTATGTTCACACAACACCCCCATGTGGACGCCAGGTCGATCATGTCCCGTAATCGGGCGAGGGCCAGATCCCGCACCACAGGGTTCGGGTCCGTGAGGCTCAGCCCGTCCTGCGGCAGCACCTCACCCGTGCACACGCAGCACACGGCCAGGCCTACGGCGTCCAGGGCCCGCTCGATCGCTGGCCGGTCGATGCGCGAGGGGTCGCGTACCTGCAGCTCGACGGCCCCGAAGCCAAGATCGGCCAAGAGGCCCAGGTTCTCGGCCACATCGCCCGTCATCCCGAGCACGCCGCGAGGGTCCACGTCCGGTGTGTTGACCATGTAAGCGACCCGCATGGGGCCTATTCCCCCATGCCGGGCACTGGGAGGCCTGCGTGCACGGCGCGCCGGGCGATGGCGATTCGGCCGGTTGGCCCGGTGTTCAGAAGCTCAACACACCGCCAACCCGCGCGCTCCATCAGATCGGACACCGCCTCGTCCGTCTCGAACTGGGCGAAATACCACCAGGGGCCCGCCCGACCCTCATGCACGTAGCGCGCCAGACCCGGGAAAGACACGCCAGAGATCTCATACGACATCACCAGCACCGCGTCGGGCGTTCCCGTCGAGTGCAGCCGCTCCAGCAACAGACGGACACCCGGCAGATCGCCTGCCAGCGCTGCGCGGCTGTGGAGTAGAACGAAGCCAGCGAATGGCCCGTCGTCGGGCAGCGAGTCCAACCAGTCCGCGCGGCGGGCGCGGCTAATCCCGCGCATGTGCGCGGCCCCCACGGCCAGGTCGCTGGAGTCGAGCCCGATGACCGAGCACCCCCGGTCGGTGAGGAACGAGAGCGCCGCACCGGCCCCGCATCCCAACTCCAGCACACGGCCTCGCAGGCGAGACAGAGCAGCCGTCTCGGCGTCGCTCACGCCTGGGCCGAGAACGGCGTCGACGTCCACCAGGTCCCGCGGCGGCGAGCCGAACCCCTCGATCTCCAGGTCTGCAACCTCCCCCAACCAGGCTCGGCTCAGGACGCCTTCCCACAGATCACAGTCCAGCTCCCGCTCGGGCAGACCCAATAGCGCCTCAATGCCCTGGAGCGGTTTGGCGGCGATCAGATACGACTGGATATCGGTGCCCGATAGCACCCGGCGGATCTGCCAGCCCTGCTCGCGAGCCAGCGACACAAGCTGTTCGGTCGAGAAGAAGGTCCAGTCGAAGAGGGGCCCAACCTGGCTGCGGTAGGCGATGCGATGCCGGGCCACGACACCGCGCTCGGGCCTCTCGCCATCGGGGACATGGTCCATGGCTACGAAGGAGCCGATGAGCCACGCGCCCGGTGCTGCGGCCTCGAACGCGATTCTCAGCAGATGCGCTGTCCCATCGACAGAACCCGCCAGGCCCATGTTGTTGCCCATCAGGAGCACAGAATCGAAGTGGGCAGGGGGCAGCTCCACATTGAGGATGTCCGCACAAGTGACGTCCTCACACCCACGGCGGCGGCAGGCCTCAACGGCCAGAGGTGATCGGTCCACGCCCGTCGGCCGAAAGCCTTTCGAGAGCGCCCACAGCATGTGGCGGCCCGCACCGGGCCCGATATCGAGGATGCGCCCATGGGCGAACGACAGCGCTTCCAGTTCGTGGGGCTGAAAGTACGGGCTGAAGTGCTCGGCCGCATCGAACACGACCTCGTACCCGCTGTCGAACACGAGCCGGTACTGCGCCGACCGTCCCTCCAGGTGGTCGATGAGTACCTGACCCCACAGATCATCCACTACGCCGCAGGCTAACACAGCCTGCTTGGCCATGCGCCTCCGCCTCCGGGATCGCCTTGCCGCGTGCGGCAGCCACCAGTCAGATTCGCGGACGGCCCCCAATGCCCTTGTTCCACACCCACGACGCCACCCCACACCGGGAGGTCGGACGGGCATCGCCGCGAACCATGACTCGCCACCGCTCAGGAGGACCCGCCATGCGATGCACCGCCCCGCTCCTGGCTGCCTGCGCCGCCGCCCTCGTGCCGGCGGAGGGCCGAGCCGGGAACGCCGCGCCGTTCTGCGAGCTGTCCCAACTACGGCCTGGCCTGCCCGGTGATATTGAGATCCCCACCCTCAGTACTAGTGATGGCCACACAATCTACTGCGTCTACTCGAACAACACCCAGGGCATCTACATTCAGGCCACTCGCGATTCCGGCCTCACATGGTCGGATCCCGTCCAGATCATGGAGCCCGGCCCCCGCTACACCACTGATGCCAACATTCTGGTCGATGGAGACCGTCTCATCGTTGTCGCCACCCACGTGATCGATCTCCCCGAGCAGCCCGGCCACCTGGCCCGCAGCGAGTTCCTCGCCTGTGTGAGCGACAATGGCGGCCAGACATGGTCCGAGCCACAACGCATTCCCGTGCCCCGCAAGTACGTCAGCGGGTGCGTCAACGTGCCCGTCTGGCTTGAGGGCGACACCGTCGTCATGCCCTACTCCTGGGACGTCCCCGCGGAGGAGGGCAACCCGGCCGCCGAAGAGGGACAGATGTGGTGCAAGGCTGGCGCACTCATCTCCGAGGATCGCGGACGCACCTGGACGCCCGGTGCCGACATCGAGGTGCCCGTGCACCCCATGGGGGCCGATGAGCCCGCCTTCGTTCGGCTCTCAAACGGCGACCTGTTCGCCATCATCCGCACCGGCGACCGGCGTCCCTATGAGGCCGTCAGCCACGACGGCGGCCGCACTTGGGCCGACTTGAAGCCCAGCCGCTTCTTCGGCTTCAACTCACCCGCCGCACTGCTCCGGCTGCGCGATGGCGCCATCGTCCGTGCGTGGGATGACTCCCCCACCGACCGCTTCCCGCTCGTTGTGGCCCTCAGCACCGACGACTGCCAGACCTGGACGCCCCAGCGTACCGTCACTGAACCGACTCCCAACGCCGACGGCTCCCTGCCCTTCCAGTCAGCCTGCTATCCCTCCATCGCCGAGGCCGCCGATGGCACCATCCTCCTCGCGTGGTGGCAGCGGACGACCGAGGGGCGCAACTCCGTGATGCTAGCCCGCACGAACCGGGCATGGATCGAGGAGCCCGCCGCCTGGCCGAAGCCGCAGACCATCGTGGCCTTCGGCGACTCGGTGACCCGTGGCGTCCGGCCCGGCGTGACCGAGTACCAGACCTTCCGCCACCTGCTGCAGACGAAGCTCCGTGAACAGGGCCGCAATGTCCGCGTGGTCAGTGCCGGCGTGGGCGGGCACACCACCTCCGACGGCCTGGCGCGGATCGAGCTGGACGTGCTCGCCCAGCAACCGGCACTCACTATCGTCATGTTCGGGCTCAACGACGCCGCCATGGTCGACGGGCCCGAGGCCGCCCGCACCGCGCCGCGCGTCTCGGTCGAGGACTACTCAGCCAACTTGCGCACCATCGTCAGCCGTGTGCGGGAGGCCGGCTCGAAGGTGCTGCTCTGCACGCCGAACCCCATGACGCGGAAGTACGACTTCCAGCACGTCGGCGCCTATGCCGAGCACGAAGATATCAACTTCATGCTCATCCACTACGTCGAAGCCACGCGCCAGATCGCGGCCGAGATGGGCGTGCCCCTCCTCGATGTCTACGACCTTTTCATGACGCGACCCGGCGCGCTCGACCTGCTCTTCGACGGCGTGCACCCCTTCGTCGAGGGCCACCAGATCCTTGCTGATGCACTGCTCGAGAAAACCGAGCCGATGCTGTAGGGCCGGCTGCCCGGACAGGAAGACGAGTCCCGACCCCTCTTCCCTTTGGCGTTGCCGTTGTAGGGGCGCTGCTTGCTGCGCCCGGGCCTGTTCCTGCCGGCCACACCCGCCCCTACTCCGCCCCGCCTGCCGCCGGCACATCGTACCCGAAGCATCCCTCCGGCAGCCCCATGTTGACCTGGTAGTCGAAGTACCGCAGGTCACACGCGAACTGCTCATCCTCGCAGACCACGGTCATCGATACGGGGACGACAGCATCGGGCATGCCAACCACTGCGCCGAACCGGAACTCCTGCTCCATCCGCGGCACCGGCACGCCCTTGTACCAGTCCTTCGTTTCGCCCTTCGTGCTCGCGTCCCTGACCCCGTCGTAGAACGGCACGACGCCACGCACCCGGGTGCACGTGGCGCTTGAGAGCCGGCCGTCGGCCCATCGCCAGACCCACGTTTCGATGGCGTTCCCGCCCGCGGTCAAGAGGTCGGCCCGCACCGCATCGGCCTCACGCGTCAGCCGAGCCGCCGTCACCGCGCAGTGCGCGATGCTGTGCGCGAACGGCCTCGGCGTTGGCACCGCCTCGCCCGCCGGTCCGGGAGCCAGCCCCAGCGTCTCGCGCACCCGCGCGGATAGCCACTGGTGAAGCTGAAGCCGATCCCTGAGCGCGGGCCCGATCTGGACCAGATGCAGTCCGCCGATCGGGATGTTCCAGCGCATGGGCACGGCCAGGGCCTCGCTGTCGTAGGGGAAGACGGCAAGATCCTCATCCCATGCACGCCGCTGCACGAGCCGACCGTCAGCGAAGACGAGTGCGCCCCCGACGTTCGCCCGGTAGGTGTCGTTGAAAGCCGCCCACCGTGACTCGAACACCATCTTGCCGAGTCCTGGGGGCTCGGCCGCAAGACGCACGCCGGCCGCGAAAGTCTCCCGCCAGGGCCCTGCCATCACAGCCAGCACAGCGCAGTTGGCGTCGTGGAGCCCCACGCTGTCGATGGGGCACATCAGGGGCAGAAGGGCGTCCTGGAGCCAGAACACCTGCACGTACCACGGTGTGCCCTCGTCGTACATCGGCGCACCGCCGCCCGCGAACACGAGCCGACCGTTGGCGAGCACCGGCGCCAGGTGGCCGGGCAGCTTCAGCTCGACCATGCGCTCCTCGATCGCGCGCCCGTCACCGGTGTCAGCCACGGGCTGGGCAAACGACGCGCATTCCTGGAACAACAGGAGGGCGGCGCAAACCCCACTGGGCCGCGGGGCCCGCCGAGGCACTCCCACCGGAGCCAAGCCCGACCGCTGCGTTCTCGCCATCGCGCTCACCCGGCCGTAGCGTTACCTAGGCATTGTACTGGCGTGCTATACGCTGGTGCCGTGCCGCTGGCTGAGACAGACAGCGTCCTAGTCGCGGGGGTAGCTGTCGCGGTGGAGGCCGACTGAACCCCATAGCTGGAGTGCCCTTGATGCGGGTCGAACGCGAACCACTGCCCCGTGCCCCATCCTCCGTGGTGCGGCGGGGGCGGGTCATCACACCAGGACGCGGGTGCCACAAGCAAGAGCCCCGCCATCACCAGGCCAGTACGGATCGATGGGCGCATTGTCCCCTCTCCCTACGGGCGGGCGGCTACTCATTGGACTGCCCCCGCCCTGCGTCGAACACCATCCTGTCGAACCCCGCCTTCACCCCAACAGCCCGCCCCGGTGACGAATCAGAACAGCCGTCCAGCAGCCAGGTGGCGACCCCGGAAGCGCCGCCGAAGTCCTCCCGCGAGGTCCGTAGCGTGTAGGCAAGCTCCGCCGCGAACACCGCCGTCGGATCCCTGCCGTCGCCCTGCATGACGTCCCGGCACAGCGCCTCGGCCTCTCGGTCACGCCTCTGCCGCAGTAAGTCGTAGACGCGCGCAAGCTCGGGCGACTGCCCCTCGACCTGCTGGATGCCCCGCTCGCGCAGGTGTGCCACCGGATTGGCGCACGCCGGGTCGCGCCAGTCCGCTGCCAGCGGGTCGAGGAACAGCCCCGACAGCGTGGCGTTGATGCTCATGCTGCGACGTATGCGTACGGTCAGTTCCTGCGGGCCTCGCACGGCGAAGCGCTTGTAGACGCCGTTGTAGAAGTCCCGCGCGTCGGTCGCGAGCAGGCGCTTGCCCGCTCGGTCGGAGAACTCCACCGCGTAGTCGCGGTACTGCGGGTAGTCGATTTCGAACCAGTACAGGCTGAGCGCGTGGTCGCCCGGCGGCACCGAGAAGTCGACCAGCAGGTCCGGCCCCCCACCGAGGGGCCGCGACTCGCCAGTGTCGTCGATGATGCTCGGCCGTCGGTCGCGGTACTTCGGACAGAGGAGAGCTCGGCGGTCGTGCAGCTCGCGCAGCTTCGACATCCATCGAGCGATGCGTTGGTCGGGGTCCCCCGTGTACGCCCGCACTGGCAGCGGCCAAAACGCCCCACCGCAGAGGTGCGCCCCTGTCATGCCCCAGAGAACGTACGCCTCGCTGCCGTACGTCGTCTCCCAGTCGCCGCAAGTCGTCTCGTCATCCTCGAGCTGGACCATCGAGCGGTCGGCTGTCAGCTCAGGCAGGGGCTCGGTCCGAGCCGGAGGGCCAGCGTCCTGCGTGGGACGCACGGCCACGTCGAGGCCCATCTCGAGTGTCTGCCCGGGAGCCAGCTGCCCGCCGACCATCGGCGCCTCGAAGCGGATCACGTAGTAGTAGGTCTCCCACTGGCGGCAGTCCTCGACCACGCACCGCATGGGCTCAAGCGTCCGGAACGTGAGCACGGGGCCCTCGGCATCCGACACGACCAACGTCTGCCCAATGCCTTCCGCGATCGGCTTGGTCCGGTCGAGCTCAGCGGGAAGGTCCACGTCGAACGCCTCGAGCACCGTGTCGGGCGTCTCCTGGGTGAGCTCGACCCGCGAGCCCATGTGGTACTAAATCGGCAGCGTGATCCACATGCTCAGCCGATTGAGCGGCACGGCCTCGTCGACTGTGACCCCGTACCGCGCTGCCAGGCCCGCATCGAGTGGAGTCAACGTCTGCCTCAGGTGGACGGCCCGCTTCGACTCCTTCTCCTTCACTCCGCCGACGAACAGCAGGCCGCCGGTACCGTCGAGAGCGGGGAAGCCGGGCTCCGCTTCGCCATCGTAGTTCTGCATCGTGACCTCGTTCTTCGGCCGCGACGTGAAGCGCAGACCCACATCAGCTACGTACCGCCGCCCGCTCTGGAACACGAACGATCCGTCGGGCTCGACGAGGGCCCGCCAGCCATCGCCCGTCAGCGAAGAGAGATCATCGGGCGGGGCAACAAACGCGGGCGGGACGGCCTCGGCGACCGCGGCCAGCAGAAAACAGAGGGGGAGCACGAGGCCAGGCGCGAGTCGACGGAGCTGCATGCGATGCACCTCCAGCGCCCGGATTCTGCGCCCGACCCGGGGCCATGTCAATGGGTAGTCCATGTTAACATAAGCAGGTCACGTGCCTTTGGCCTGCCCCGCCCGCGCGGAGGCCTCCACGCACCCCCGGGCGAACCGCGCGCACACTACCTGCTACGCCGCGACGCAACCAGGAGACTGCCATGCCCACGCTGATCTCGCTTGCACTCATTACCCTCACTACCGTCGCGCACGCCGCCGATGCGCCCCTCTGGCCATCGAGCCTCTACCTTGATGGAGGGGGGTGGTGGACGCAGCGCCAGCCCATCGATGTTCGCAACGACGGGGACGCCGAGACCAACGGCGTGCTGGTCGAGGTGCCGATTGGCGAGGCCGATGGCTCGCTCGCCCTCGCGGGGGTACCCATCAGTCAGGTTCGCGTATGCGACGACCTCGGCCGCGAACTGCTCTACGACGTGCTCGATGCCGTCGGGGCGTCGCGGCGTTCTGGCCCGTGCGCGGCCGGCGACCGACTGAACTTCGCGGCCGACTGCCCCGCTAAGGGCACGGCGCGCTTCTGGGTCTACTTCGGCAACCCACGCGCGTGGGCCGTGCCCGACTTCCTCACCGCGGGCCTCACCAACGGCGGCGCGGAGTCCGGTGACGATACTCCCGCCGGCTGGCAGCCGGCTGAGGCCGATTCGCTCCACCAGGTCTCCTGGGTCGACGAGGCCCCCCGTTCCGGCACGCGCTGCCTGAAGACGACCGTCGAGCCCGGGGCCGAGCCCTCCTGGGTCAAGTGGCAGCAGACGGACATCCCCGTCACCCCGGGCCGAACCTATCGCATTGAGGCCTGGGTCAAGGCTCAGGACGTCGTTGGCGCCGCAGGCTGGTTCGTCCACGTCAACGGCGACAAGCCTCAGCTCATTAACCAGGTGCTCGACGCGGGCGCGGGGACGTACGACTGGCGCAAGCTCGAGATCAGTTTCACCGTCCCGCCTGACGGAAAGACCGCCACCATCGGCACCGTACTCCGCGGCACCGGCACGGCCTGGTTCGACGACGTCAGCCTGGCCGGCGCCGATGCGGGTGCGGGCTTGGTCGCCATCTGCGGCCCAGTCGAAGACCGCGGCCTGGCCGATGTGCCGCTCCCCGCCGACTGGGCGCTCCCCGAGGGTCGGTGGCCGTTCCGCTGTGCCGTGCGAGCCCTCAACGATGCCGATACCGCGCAGGCAAACGTCCTCCTTCGCGTCGGCCTGTCGCGCCAGCTCGTCCGGCTCCGCGGGCGAGCCGGTGCCACCCTTCAGCCCGTGGCGGCCGATGGGCGCCCGCTGCCCTTCGCCCGGCTCGGATCCAGCGCGCTGGTCGTAACCGACCTGCCCCCGCGCACCGCCTCGCGCGTCGCCATGTACCTCGGCGGAGACGGCGCCAAGGCCGCCTCCGAACAAGGCCCCGATGCGCTCGTCAGCTCCCCCGCCAACCTCGTCGCCAATGCCAGCTTCGAGCAGGGCGATCCGCCGAGCGGCTGGACGGTCTCGTCTGAGGGCGCCGGCGGGGCGAAGCTGTGCGAGCCATCCGTCGATACCCCCGGGCGCCTGGGCGAGCGCTGTGCCAAGCTCGTCATCCCGCCCGATGCACCTCTCGCCTGGGCCGGCTGGCACCAGCGCGTGCCCGTGAAGCCGAGCACGAGCTACGTCTACATGGGTTACCTGAAGTGCCGGGACCTCGACGGCAGCGTGACGCTCTACGCTCACATCCTCGATTCCGAGGGAAGGCCCGTGAGCGGGACCTCGAACGTCGGTGCCGGCACCGCACTGAGCGGGACGCGAGACTGGACCCTCACCTCGGGCCAGTTCACGACCGGCCCCGATGCCGCCATCGTCGAGCTGCACCTGACCGTCAACGCACACGGCACCGTCTGGCACGATGGTATTCTGCTGGCCGAGGTGGTCGACGGCACCGCCGAGTCACTCGAAGCAGCGCGCAGCGAGGACGGCCAGACCGGGCTGGCCGTCTGGCAGGTCGATCCTGTCACCAAGGTGTTCCCCGATGAGATTCCCGGACCGCGGCCAAGGCGCGTCGAGCTCACTGCAGCCCGCGGCGAGCGCGAGGCCTGCCAGCTCGTGCTGCGGAGCGACACCGAAGTCGAGAGAGCCCGCGTATCGGCGACGCCGCCCGCTCGCGACGGTCACCACCTCCCCGCGCCCCGGATCGAGCGCGTTGGTTTCGTCCCCATCGACTACCCAAGCGGCTACTACGCGTCTCGCCTCCCCGCCTACTTCCGGTTGTGCCCGCAGGGCGCCCCCGGCTCCGACGGCTGGGCCGGCGAGTGGCCCGATCCGCTCATCCCGGATGGCTCCTTCGCCCTGCAACCCGGCCGGGCCCAGCCGGTGTGGGTGACCGTCGAGGTGCCAGCCGACGCGGAGCCCGGCGAGTACCGCTGCGAGATCACCATCGAGACAGGCGAGCAGATGGTCCGCATCCCGCTGCGAATCGACGTGCTCCGTCTCACGCTACCGCGCGAGACGAGCATCCGCGCCATCTACGACCTGCGCAGCGGCACCGGGCAGAACATCCACGATGGCCGACCCATGAAGGAGAGCCTGCGAGACTGGTACCGCTTCATGGCCGAGCGCCGGGTCTGCCCCGATAGCATCGTGCCCGAGCCCGTCTTCACCTATGCCGATGGCAAGGTGACGATGGACGCCACCGAGTTCGACGAGATGGCCACCCTCTGCTTCGATGAGCTCGGCATGAAGCACATGTACACCCCGTGGCTCTTCTATGCCCTGGGCTGGGCGTATCCCCCCAAAGCCATCTTCGGCCTCGAGCCCTTCACGCCGGAGTACGAGGCGGCCTTCAAGCAGGCCTACCGCCTGCTCTCCGATCACCTGCGCGAACGTGGCTGGCTCGACAGGCTCGTCTACTACATCTCCGATGAGCCCTTCATGGACGGCGACAACGACGTAGCCGCCAACCTGCAGAAGATCGCAGCGCTGGCGCACGAAGCCGACCCTGCCGTGCCCATCTACTCGAGCACCTGGCGCTTCAGCCAGCGGCTCGTGGGCGCGCTCGACATATGGGGCACCGGCCCTCAGGGGACCTTCCCGGTCGATGAGATGGCGCGCCGCCGCGCCGCGGGCGAGACCCTGTGGTTCACCACCGATGGGCAGATGTGTATCGATACCCCCTACTGTGCTATCGAGCGCCTGCTCCCGTACTTCTGCTTCCGCTACGACCACGCGGCCTACGAGTTCTGGGGTGTTTCGTGGTGGACGTACAACCCGTGGGAGCGCGGCTGGCACCAGTACATTCGTCAGAGCGATGAGGGGAAGGAGTACTACTACATCCGCTACCCGAACGGCGACGGCTATCTGACCTACCCGGGCGATGCCGTCGGCGTGAAGGGGCCGGTCAGCTCCATCCGGCTTGAGCAGGCTCGCGAGGGGATGGAGGACTACGAGGCACTGCGCATCCTGCAGCAGCGGGTCGACGAGGCCCGCGCCGCCGGCCGGAAGACCGCCGATGCCGACGCTGCCCTGGCCGCGGCCCGGGCCCTCGTGAGCATCCCGAACAACGGCGGGCGCTTCTCGTCGGAGCTCCTGCCCGACCCCGAAGCCGTCAGCCGCATCCGCGAGCGAGTCCTTCGCGCCGCCGATAGGCTGGAGCGGGCGAACGCCGAGTAACGGCGGCTGCCGAAAGCTGACGACGCCTCCGTCGCCCTGCCCGCCCCGAGCACGCGCAACGGGCGGGCCCGCGCTGTGCCTCTGGGGCTGGGAACTCGGCGTTCGCTGAGCCCCCGGAGGGCGTGACACCCCACAGCGCGCCGTGCAAGCGCGGGTAGATGCGACGGCTACCTCGCGCAGACAGCGGCCAGCTCGGCGGCGACGCGTTGGGTCACGGACAGGATGTCCGCCAGCCGATAGGGCTTGCGGAAGTACGCGTAGGCGCCATAGTCGAGGAAGTCGCGTTCCGAGTGGGCGATCTCCTTGCCGGAGACCACGACAACGCGGGGCGGGCGCTTCTGGCTCAGGGCAGCCTCCAGCACCTGGATGCCCGTAGCGCGCGGCATCACCACGTCGGTGAAGACGAGGTCGAACTCCTGACTGGCGAGGGCTTCGATGGCGACCTGGCCATCCGCTGCGGCGACAACCGTATGCTGTGTGGCGCCGAGTACGTCAACCAGGGCCTCGCGAATCAGTTCCTCGTCGTCGGCGACGAGGATACGCAAGGCAAATGGGACCATTCTGGCGGTGCCCCCTAACCCTCCTGGCGCCCCCCCGGACGCAGCTCGAACTCCCCGAGCCAATGACGTCACGCACAGACTACCACAGCACGCGTCTTTCGGCAGACCTACCCGTACCATTTTACGAAAGGACCACAGCACCATTACACAGCCACAAGGCGAACCTTCAGTTACGCCGCACGGAGGCAACCCGCCCGCAGGACATCAGTCACGCCCCCACGAAGCGTCGCATCGCCTGCGTGTCCGCACGCGTAGGGCACGACGCGTCTCGCCGCGCGAGTTCCCGAGCCGTGCGGCCGACCCGCATCGCTCCGGGGGGCTAGGCATGCGAACCCACTCCGCAGTCCACCCCGCTCACGCTCTTACCCTACGCACGGGTATGGCCGTGGCGCTCGTCTTCACACTTCAGCTCCCATTGCGGGCCCAACATCGCGCGCCCAACGTTGCTTTGGCCTCCCTGGGCGCCTCGGCGGAAGCCTCCAGCCAGTTCGACCCCGTTCTCTCCCCGGCCAACGCCATCAACGGAACCTGGCACACATGGGCGAGCTCGTGGTCGTCCGGCCACGGCATGCCTCAGTGGCTGACGGTCACGCTCAAGCAACCGCAGACAGTCCAGGCCGTGCGCATCCACGCCGATGAGCGCCCCGAGCTGCGCTTCGAGTTGCGCGACTACACCGTCGACGTTCGTCCACCGGGCACCGCCGAGTGGCGCACGGTCGCGCGCGTCACGGGCAATACGGCGGCGCACCGGCTCGACGCCTTCCCGCCCGTACAGGCGGAAGCCGTGAGGCTCACCGTCACCGCGACGGGGGGCGGCGATGATGTGGTCCGCATGAACGAGATCGAGGTGTTCGGGCTCGGAGAGCTACCCGAGACTCAGACCGCGTTCGCTGTCGGGGCCATCGATGGGCAGTACAGCGAGTTCGCCATCGCCGGCGACTATGCGCAGTTCGCGGAACGCTTCCCCGACGACGTGACCGTCGACCTCGCGGGCGCTGATGCCGCGTCCACCGTGCCCTACATCCTGCCCGGGCCACAGGATGGCTGGGCCGGCGCCAAGCCCCACTGCTTGGAGGTCAGGTTCCCGCTGGATCATGTCCCCGCGGGCGAGGGCCATCTGCTGATTGCCCTGGTCGGCTCGCAGGGCCAGTACGGCCAGCGGCAGCGGGCCGAGATCAACGGCGAGGCGGCGACGGTCGTGTTCCCGCCCCAGGGCACGTCCGATGGCGTGCTGTCCGACCCGGGCCAGACCCGGCCCGACTGGCGAGGCATTACCTTCAGCACCGAGCTGCTCAGGCCCGGAGAGAACACCATCCGGCTCACATCGGTGGGCGGATCCTGGGCCGTGCTGGACGGCATCACGCTGACGTTGGTCGAGGGCGAGAGCGGTGCACCGCGATTGCCGACCATGTCGGTCGAGCCCACACCGCTCCTCAAGGACGTCGACGGCCGGTTGATGCAGGCGCTCCGCGTCGTGGTCACCAACCGCGGGCGCGCGGTGGAGGGCACGCTCGAGTCGGCGCCGGCAGGCGGCAAGCGGTTCCGGCCGCTGTCTCATGTGCGCGTCCCCTTTGGGGAGACTGCACGGTTCGCCTTCATCAAGCCCGTGGAGGTCGAGACCCAGCTCAATGTGCGCTTCCGCGGCGCCGGCACGGAGCTCTCGAGCCCCGCAACCATCCGGCCGCCCCGGAAGATGACGCTCTACATCGCGCCGAGCGTCCACACCGACATCGGCTACACGCACCTACAGCAGGACGTGTACGAGGTCCAGGCCAAGGTGCTCGATGATGCCGTGCGGTTCTGCGAGGAGACGGCGACCTATCCCGACGATGCCCGGTTCCGGTGGAACCTGGAGACCGCGTGGCAGGTCGACAACTACCGGCGGAAGCGCGGAGAGGCCGCCCTTGCCCGGGTGATGGAGCTGGTGCGCCAGGGGCGCATGGAGGTCTCCGGGCTCTACCTGAACATGCTCTCGGCCCTGTGTGGGCACGATGAACTGTGTGAGCTCACGGCCCGGGCCCGCGAGGTCCGCGAGCGGTACAGCGCGCCCGTCGCTTGCGCCACCACGACGGACAACCCCACCTACACCTGGGCCTACCCGGGACTGCTCAACAACAGCGGCATCCGCTACCTGGCCATGGGCTGCAACGAGACCCGCGGGCCCTTCATCAGCAACGGCGGCGGCATGCCACCCATCTGGTGGCAGGGCTACGACGGCCAGAAGGTGCTCATGTGGTTCGCCAACGGCTACGCCCACGCCAGCAGCTTCATCTGCACGGAGGAGGAGATGGAGGGCCGGGTCCTCAGCTATCTGGCCCCGTTCTCGGAGGATCGGTACCCCTATGACATGGTGCTGGCCTACGGCGGCTTCGGTGACAACTCGCTGATCGCCCGAGGGTTCTGCGACACCGTCCGCAAGTGGAATGAGAAGTGGGCCTACCCTCGGCTCCGCGTGAGTCTGACCAGCGAGTTCTTCCGGGACCTCGAGGCGCGCTGGGGCAGCCAGGTGCCCGTCCGCGTCGGCGACATGGGCGACTACTGGGAGGATGGCGCGGCGTCCTCGGCGCTGGAGACTGCCCTCTCGCGTCAGGTCCACTGGCAACTCCCCTTGGCGCGGACGCTGAGCACCTGGCGCTGGCTTGAGGGGGCCGAGTATCCCGCGCAGACCCTCGATGATTCATACAGCAACTCCCTCTTGTATGATGAGCATACATGGGGCGCTTACAACAGCATCAGCGCCCCTGAGATCGACTTCGTAACCCAGCAGTTTGCCGCCAAAGCGGCGTTCTGCACTGACTCGGCCGCCGCGACGACACGGCTGCTCAACGCGGCCGCCATCCCCACCGCGCAGCGCTCGCGGACCGTGCTCAACCCGTGCCCCTGGCAGCGCTCGGGCCCCGTGTGGTTCGGCGACGGCCCTGCCCACAGCCCGGGCGCCTGGCTGTGGGACGTCGATGCGCTGAGCACCACCACGGTCCCTGAGGCGAACGTCACCCCACCGGTCATCGAGGAGGCGACTGGCCGCCGCGTGTTCGAGAACCACTTCTACCGCCTCGAGGTCTCCGACCAGACCGGCGCCATCGTCAGCTTGTATGACAAGGAGGTCGACCGGGAGCTGGTCGACGGGAAGAGCCCCTACGGCCTCAACGAGCTGATCTACGACGCCGGGCAGCCACCGAACCCGGTGGCGCGGGCGACGCCGGCCTGGGCCCGCATCGAGTCCATCACCCGCCATCCGTTCGCCACCACATTGGTGGTCACGACCGCGTGCGGCAAGGTCACTTCGGCGCGCGCCGAGATCACCCTATACGACCACGTGAAGCGCATCGACATCAGAAACGTGCTCGACAAGGAGCTGACCTACGACAAGGAGGCCGTCTACCTGGCCTTCCCGTTCCGCGTGCCCGATGGCACCTTCCGGCTGCAGGGGCCGACGTGTGTGACGGTGCCGGAGCGCGATCAGTTGGCTGGCGGCACGCGGGACTGGTACTCGGTGCAGGACTATGTCGATATCTCCAACCCGCGCTTCGGGGTGACATGGTCGTCGGTCGATGCTCCGTTGGTCAGCCTGTGTGACATCAACACTGACAAGTGGTTGAAGAAGCTGGACCTGTCGAACCAGACGATCTACTCGTACATCATGAACAACTACTGGTTCACGAACTATAAGGCAGGTCAGGGCGGGCGGCTGATCTTCCGGTACTCGCTGACGAGCCATAGGGGCCCCTACGACGCCGTGGCGGCCTCGCACTTCGGCGCGGAGGCGTCAGCGGGGCTCATGGTCTGGCGCGGGGCCGATGACATGCACCGCGTCGTCGAGGTGGGCGATCCGCGCCTGACGCTGCTCTCGATCGCCCCGGTGGACCCATCGGCCACGCCGCGGAAGGTGGTCATGCGGCTGTGGAACGTCTCGGACAGCACGGTAACGGCGCCGGTGCGCATCGCCGGGCACGCGGTCACATCGATCCGTGAAGTTCGACTCACCGCCGAGCCCGTTGGGCCCGCCAAGGGGGCCGCCGAGGTGACCTGCAAGCCGAGGCGCGTACACGCCTTCGAGCTGACGCTGGACGACTGACGAAGGGGCCATCCAGATGACAATCCGCGCGATGAAGACCTCCGACATCGAGCCACTGCATCGGCTCTACTCCCGCTTGGCCGCCCGGATTCCGAACCACCCCAAGGTGTCGCTGGAGCAGTTCGCCACTGAGCTGAAGGGCTTCGGTACGGGGCGCATGGAGCAGCGAACGGCCGGGGCGCCACGCCGGGCGTTTGTCGCGGTGCGGACGGGTCTGCCCGTTGCATTTGCATCGACGGCGGTGTGCACCGAGGGCTTCTGGGAGCTGGCCACCGGGCAGGGCGTTCTGCGGTTCGTGTTCGCCCCGCCCGGCGAGCAGGAGGCCTGCGTCGAGCTGATCCGACGCGCCACGGCGAGGATCCGTGCCGACGGCGGCGAGCGCCCTATGGCCTGCGTCTATGGTAGCGGCCCCGGCTTCCACAACTGGGCCTGCGCCATGGTGCCCTCGGCCTGGCCGTGGATTGGCCACTGGCTATGCATGGCGGGCTACGCGCCGGCGGGCAGCGAGATCCGGATGCGCCGGGTTCTCGAGAAGCGGCCCAGGCCCATCGCGCTTCCGAAGGGCTCAGAGCTCCGAGTCGCGACTGCCCCCGAGTCCGATCGGGTGGCCGAGGAGTTCCAGCATCACCGCCACCTGTGGATCGACGGCCAGGAGGCCGCCCAGTGCCACAACTTCTACGAGGAGCGGTTCGTCCGCGGCAGGGGCAAGCGCATGTCCTATACTGAATGGCTCGGGGTGAACGAGGCCTTTCGAGGCCGCGGCCTGGGCCGGGCCATGCTCCGCAATGCGGTGTGCCGCGCCTACGACGAGGGCTGCCGCGTCGTCACGCTGACCACCGATGGCTGCAACTTCCGCGCCCAGGCGCTCTACGTGAGCGAGGGCTACGCTCAGACCGACACCATGTGGCGGTTTGGGTGGGGCGAGGAAGGGTAGCGCATGACCAACAGGACCCGCTGCTGCCTCGCACAGTACACAGACCATGCGGACAGAGTCCCTCGCCCGATGGGCCGGCGCTCCGGCCCGTCGTGCCGGCTACGGGAAGATCAGCGGGTTGGTGTCGTAGATCACCCGCACGGTCGAGACCATCTCAGGCTGGTCGGCGGCGATGCGGTGTCTGGCCTCGATGTAGAAGTTCCCCGCCGCCACCGACTCGCCACGGGCGGCCGTGCGGACCTTCAGGTAGGAGCCTGACGACGACTCCGTCTCGATGACGCTCCCCATGGTGGTGGCGCCGCCGCTGCCGTCGTGGAGCTTCCAGGTGGTCGTGCCGGGGAAGCTGAAGCCAAGGGCCAGCGCGCCGCAGTGGTTGACGAACAAGCGCCGAACGGTGAACTCGCGGCTCGGGCCTGTGTAGAGCACCTGGGTCTTCGGGTTGTAGGGGCCAGGAGGGAAGAACACATTCAGCGACAGCCCCGCGGGGTCGCGGTCGACCAGAGACGAGAGCCCCATCTTGAAGGCGTCGCCCCAGGTGTCCTGGTGCCCGCCCTGCTGGAAGGCGTAGTCGATCGTCTTGCCGAGCAGGTAGGAGAAGGCCAGCCCGAACACGAAGCCCACGGCTCCCGCCCCGGCCGCCTCGATGAAGAACACGCCCACGCCGATGCCGATGATCCAGCTCACGAGGCCCGGCAGCCCCGGGTTCGCCACCCCGGCCAGCTCGAGTGGCAAGAAGGAGAGCATGTCGATCGCGAAGGAGTCCAGGACCTTCTGGCACTCGGGGTCGTCCTTGCCCACCCGGACGCTGGCCGGTTCGACGTTCGGCAGCGCATTCTGCATGCCGATCATGTCGGCGATCCTCGAGCGGCTCTGCGAGTAGAGGCCGGTGACCCCATAGGCTGCGGCAGCGTCCGCCGAGGTGACCTCCACCGTCCAGGTGCCCACAGCGGGGTTGAGAACCACGGCCGTGGGCCGCGTCGCGCCATCGACGTCGGGGCCCACGGCATTGCTGGCGGCCTTCAGCGCCCCCACGTAGGCTGTGAGGCCTGTTTCGACCGCGTCGGACGGCGGCTCGTTGTCGCCGTTGGCCCAGTAGTCGACCAGCTTCTGAACGTTGGTATCCGGATCGGCTGTGGGATCGACCCCGACCGTGTTCGTGAGGAAGTCATCGAGGCCCGTGGTGACGGCGGCCGCCGGCTCGGGGATGGATGTCAGTCCTGCGGCGTACCTCACCGAGCCGTCGCCGAGGCGGGCGACCTCGGCACCCGACGGGTTCTTGACGATGACCGTCACACCGGTCAGGTCGCCGTTCGCCGCACCGGCCAGAGGACCCACGGCGAGCATGCCCATCTCATCGGCGTCCCGGGCGGTTACGATCAGGCTGAAGCCCCCCGTGTAGGCCCCTCCCGGGACCACGCTGGCCCCCAGCGCGTTGCCGGTGGTCGATGTGGCGTAGGCGGACCGCTCGTCGACCGTCGTGACCGTCGGGGTTCCGACGCCGCCGTTGCCGCTCCCGCCGTTGTTGTTCCCACCGTTAGCATTCCCGTTGTTGCCATCGACGGGCGGTGCACCAGAGCCACACGAGGGGACCGTTGCGGAGAGCAGAGCCAGGCACAGCACTGAAGCAGTCGCGCGGGCCAGAGTGGAGCGCATCCATCGCATCATGAGCGTTGCCATCTCCTCTCGAATCCGACAAGCGCGCCACATCATGCACCACAATGCTTGCCAGCACCGATACGCTACGGATTGTTCCGGGTCGGTTCTTAGATCAGCTCCGTGTACTCGTCGAGCAGTCGCCGGTAGAGCCAGTACTGGTCGAGGGAGATATGCGGTGGTGTCTGGTGGTCGACGCTGGGGATGAACCCTCCGCTGCGCATGAGGGGCATGAGCCGCTCGAACTCACGCCGCAAGGCGTCCTCGCCCTTGTCCATGACCATCTTGTCGAAATGGCCCACCATGCAAAGCCCTGGGAACTGCTGGCGCAGCGCCATGCCGTCGACCCCGGCCTGGCGCTCGAGCGGGAGCACGCCCCGGATGCCGACACGCTGGAGCCAGGGCACCATCTGGGTGACATCGCCGTCGGTGTCGACGATGGGGATGATGCCGAGCTCGAGCAGCCGTGGGACGACCTGCCGGTAGTAGGGGGCCAGGAACTCGTCGAAGTGCCGCTCAGAGAGCATGGGCCCGTGGTTGTACGACATGTCCTCGGCAATGGTGACGAACGTCGGGACGCAAGCCTGCTGGATCTGCTCGATGAGTCGCACGTTGAAGTCGGCCAGGTCCTGGTTCATCTGATGGATCAGCTCCGGCTGGTCGTAGAAGGCCAGGCTGACGTTGGTGAAGCCCATGAGGGTGCGGGAGAACCAGAAGAAGCCCTCGAGGGTCGCCCACACGACCACTTCGCCGCGGGCCTGACGGTCCCGCCACGGTGCCATGGCCTCGATGGCCGCCCGATGCTCGGGGAAGAGCCCTGGGCGCAGATTGGTATAGTCATCCATACAACTGACCGACCCGATTAGATGGTGCTGAACTGCCTCGATGGTCGGGTCAGTGGTCGAGAACCAGAACTGCTGGTAGGGATCGAGGCCGAAGTACTCGGCGATCTCGAGTGTGCTCTGCAGTGCATGGGGAAGGCCCTGCTGACGCCAGTTGGCAATGGTTTGGTCCCACCACATGGCCCACTCCCAGCGCGGGAGGCGGTCGACGGGCTGGAAGTCCATGATGGCGCGGAAACGCTCGACATGGTTCACGGGCAGGGCTCCTTCCGGCTGGATATGGGCACCGGAGCAGCAGCGCGTGGCGGTTCGCCGTAAGGGAGCCGGGTCCTGCTGTCGACCGTGGGTGTGGGAGCTCCGGCGGGCCGCCTTGGGCTACGCGGACCGGTCGCAGGCGCCCCGTTTTCGGGGTTCAGGAGACCGGCGATGGTCGCCGGTCTTCGGGCACTGAGATTTGTTTGCCGCGTGGGCAGGTCGACTGCTATCATTAGAGTTCACTGTGTCTTGTGGGAACCCGAGGGAATGAAGCGCCATGAAGGACAAGATCCATCCCGAGTATGTCGATTGCCACGTGACCTGCGCTTGCGGGCACGACTTCATGACTCGCGGCACCAAGGCTGAGATCAAGGTCGAGATCTGCTCGGCTTGCCATCCGTTCTACACGGGCAAGCAGAAGATCGTCGACACTGAGGGACGCGTGGACCGGTTCCGGCAGCGGCAGATCCTGGCCCAGCAGCTTCAGCAAGAGGCGGAGAAGCGGGCCGAGAAGAAGGCCCGGGCGGCCAAACCCAAGGAGGCTGCCCCTTCGGCGGGCTAGCCGCGGTGGGTTAGGACAGGGACTCGGAGAGCGCCGGCAGCGACAGCGCCGGCGCTTTGTGTGCGTACGCTCTGCGGGGCGTCACTGGATCCGCCCGAACTCGAGCGCGGCTTCGTAGCAGGCCCGGACGTTCTCGAGCGGCGTGTGGCGTGTGACGTAGCCGAGCAGCGAGAAGCGCCCCGGCTGCTTGGCACCAGGAGTCAGGAGGCGGCGCATCATCTCACGAACCTGGGCGGGGGTTCCTCGTTCGAGGATGCTGTGATCGGTCTGGGCCGCGAAACGGAAGTCCGGCCCGAACCGTTCGAGGTAGTACGCGTGGTCGACGAAGGGGCCGGGACCGTCGAGGATGGTGACGCCGAGCCGGTCGTGGAGGGCCACATAGTGCTGCTCGGCGTGCCCACACAAGTGCATGGAGCGCGTCCCGGTGCTCATCGCCGAGTACAGCCGCTCGTGGCACGGGGCCACCAGGTCGGCGTAGACGTGAGGGCCGATCATCTGGAGGCTGTCGTCGCAGCAGCCCCAGCCGCCGGCGTGGGGCAGTTGGAGTTCCGCACCCGTGGTGACGCGATGCCAGGCGCGGATCCGCTCGATGGTCTTCTCGGTCATCAACCGCAGGAACTGCTCGGCGAAGCCCGGCGACTCGACCAGATCAAGGCACAGGCGCTCGAGGCCTCGGACCTCGGCGGCCTTGGTGAACACCCCGTGGGTGCCCTGCCCGGGCGGCACGACGCGCACCGGACGACCCAGGTACTCCATGCCGTCGGCCAGCTCGCTCACGGCCTCGTAGAGGTGGAACGCATGGCCGCCTCGAACGCGCGCTTCCGGGTCGAGATCGGCGATCCAGGCGAGCAGGCTGTGGTTGTCGAGGTCGAGAGGTCGGGCCCAGGCGTAGTCGTCCTCTTGGTAGATCACCTCGCAGCCGAAGAACTCGTCCTCCTCCATCCAGAGCTGTACGGCGAGGGCCCACTCATCAGGCAAGCCGGGAGGCATATCGCCCTCGACATGCTCGCAGAACCAGCGTTTGCCTTCGAGCTGGGCTTTCAGATGCACTTCGGGCCGCGTGTAGAACTCGCGGAACGTATGCCCCGACACGCGAAGCCAGAGTTGCTCATCGCACGCGAAGGTCAGGGGTACGCGGGTGTTGCAGCCCTTTGAGAAGGCCGCCCAAAGGTCGGTGAGCTCACGGGCACGGTCCGCGGTCACGAGGTCTCCTCGAGCGCCGGTGCGCCGGCCGGGAGCGTTCCCGGCGCCCCCAGCTTCACGTCGACCGGCAAGCCCAGGGTCTCTTCGAGCTTGCGCCGCACCTCCGCTTCCATCTGGATGAGCCGGCCGACGCGGTCGGGCACGGTGCCCGGCGCGAGCTGAACATGGACCTCGATTCGCTCGAGCAGGGACGAGCGGTCGACCACGATTCGGCAGGCCGGGCTCAAGCCAGGGACCGAGCCGACCAGGGCCTCGATCTGGCCGGGGACGATGCACACTCCTCGGACCACCACTCGGTCATCGGCATGCCGGCCAACGCGAGCCATGCGGGCATGGGTCCGGCCACAGGGACAGGGCGTTTCGTCGATCCGGCTGATGTCCCCGGAGCGGAAGCGCAGCAGCGGGAATGCCTCCTTGGCCAGCGTGGTGAATACCAGCTCGCCCTCCTCGCCAGCCGTCAGGGGCTCGCCGGTAACCGGGTCGACGGTCTCGACCAGGAACTGATCCTCGGCAATGTGAAGGCCGGAGTGCTGGGGGCACTCGAAGGAGACCGAGGGCCCCCCGAGTTCGGCCAAACCGTAGCAGTCGAAGGCGCGGAGCTGGAGTCGATTTTCGACGGTCTGGCGGACCGACTCGTCCCAGGGCTCGCCTCCGAAGATGCCGACACGGAGGGAGAGCTCGTGGGGGTCGAGGCCGGCATCCTCCATCGCCCCGGCGATGGTCAGTGCGTAGTCGGGGGTGCCGACGAGCACGGTGGTTCGGAAGTCCCGCATGACCCGCACCTGGCGTTCGGGATTGCCGTACCCGAGCGGCATCACCGAGGCCCCCAGGGCCTCGGCGCCGTAGTGGAAACCGAAGCCGGCGGTGAAGATGCCCGGCTCGAAGGAGATCTGGATCACGTCGTCGGCCGTGACACCGGCGGCGGACAGATTCCGAGCCACCAAGGCGGCGAGGTGGCGCACATCGTTGGCGGTGAAACCAACAACGCTGGGGCTCCCCGTGGTCCCGGCCGACATATGGATTCGGACGACCTCACGCAGCGGTACGGCGAACAAGCCGTAGGGATAGCCCGCTCGAAGGTCATCTTTGCCCGTCAGAGGCAGGCGCCCGAGGTCGTCGAGTGACTGGAAGTCCTCCGGGCTCAGCTTGAGCTCGTCGAACCGCTGCCGGTAGAAGGCCACGTTCCGGTAGGCGCGGTTGACGGTGGCCTGGAGGCGCTCGAGCTGGAGCTGCCGGAGCTCGGTCCTCGGCATCGACTCGACCTCGCGCGAGCGGTCCGTTATCGGTGGCATGGGGCTCAGATCCCCTCGTAGTCTCTTCCCAGATAGGCGCGCCGCACGTCGCGGCTCGCCAGCAGCTCGGCGGCGGTTCCCTCGAGCACGACCTGACCCACCTCGAGCACATAGCCCCGGTCGGCGATCTGCAAGGCCGCCGCCACGTTCTGTTCGACCAGCAACACGGTGGTCCCGAGTTCGCGGAGCGCCGCCACCTGGCGCAGCACTTCAGCAGCGGCCATCGGGGCCAGGCCGATGGAGGGTTCATCGAGCAACAGGAGCCGGGGCCGCGACATGAGGGCACGAGCGATGGCGAGCATCTGCTGCTCCCCCCCGCTGAGCGTGTCCCCTCTCCGGCTCGAGGCCTCGCGGAGCACCGGGAACATGCGGCACATCTCCTCGAGGTCGTCTCGAACCTCCGCGCGCGAGCTGCGGCCGCGGCGCGAGTAGGCACCGAGGAGCAGATTGTCGCGCACCGAGAGTTCGCCGAAGACCTTCCCGCCCTCGGGCACCTGGGCGAGTCCCATCCGCACGAGCCGTTCGGTCGGGTAGCCGGTGACCCTCTCTCCCGCGAAGAAGACATCGCCCCCGGCGATAGGTACGAGCCCGCACACGGCGTTGAGGACCGTGGTCTTCCCGGCGCCGTTGGCGCCGAGCAGGGCGGTGATCTCTCCCTCGCTGGCGTGGAGCGAGACGCCTCGGAGCGCCTGGAGACCCCCGTAGCCGGCGCGGACCGAGCTCAGGCGCAGCAGGCTCATGGGCGTCCCTCCACCGGACGGCGCCCGCGGCTGGTGTCGCGGGCCAGGAAGTCGTCACCAAGGTAGGCCGCGATCACGGCGCGGTCCTCCTGGACCTCCGCGGGCGGGCCGTCCGCGATCTTGCGCCCGCGGTCGATGACCGCCACGCGATGCGAGGCGCGCATGACCAGCCGCATGTCGTGCTCGATCAGGACCACGGATGAGGCCAGCTCACCCGGTATGCACTGGATGAAGTCCGACAGCGTCTCGGTCTCGCGGGTGTTGAGTCCGGCCGCGGGCTCGTCGAGCAGGAGCACCTTGGGCTCCGCGGCGAGGGCGCGGGCAAGTTCGAGGAGCCGCTGCTGCCCGGTGGTCAGAGCGCCCGCCGGCTGTTGCCATCGGCCGGCCAGTCCTACCAGCTCGAGGTACGCCATGGCCCGGTCGAGCAGGGTCGAGTCCTCGCGGCGCGTCGAGGGCAGCCTCAGCACCGCCGAAAGGATGCCCGAGCGGCCGCGGGCGTGCCGCCCGACCATCACGTTCTCGACCACGCTCATCTCGCGGAAGAGTCGGATGTTCTGGAAGGTGCGAGCGACTCCGAGCCGCGCCACGCGGTGCATGGGCAGGCCGGTGATGTCGCGCCCCTCGAGCAGGACGCGGCCCGCGGTGAGCGGGACCGCGCCGGTGATCACATTGAAGAGGGTGCTCTTGCCGGCGCCATTGGGGCCGATGATGCCGAGTATCTGGCCGGGGTAGGCTTCGATGCTGACCTCAAAGACCGCGACCAGGGCGTGGAAGGCCTTCGTGACGGCCTGGGTGGCGAGAAGAGGACGAGGGGTGGTCGTGGAGGTCATGAGTCGCCTCTCGTCTCGCCGACAAATGTCCTTCCGCCGAGGATGGCGGGCAGGCGCACGGCGGCTAGTCCCTTGGGGCAGAAGACGACCACGAGCACCAGCACGGACCCGAAGAGCACGGTGTCGAGGTAGCCCACCCAGCGCACCTTCTCGCCGGCATCCTGTAGCAGCTGCTTGACGAGGGTGAAGAGCGCGGCGCCAGCCACGGGCCCGCCGACACTGGTGGATCCGCCGACGACCATCATCACCACGAGCTGCACCGAGAACTGGACGCCGAAGGGCTCCGGGCTCACGAACTGGATGGTGTGGGCATAGAGCGATCCGGCCACCGCAGCCATGACGGCGCTGAGGACGAAGACCTCGAGTTTGGCGCGGGCCACATCGACACCACAGGCGCTGGCAGCCTCCTCGCTCTCGTGGAGGGCGCGCAGCGCTCGGCCGGGACGGGAGTCGACCAGATTCCGCGCTGCCAGGACGCAGCCGACCAGGGCCACCACCGTGGCGCCGTACATGCGCGGGTCGGAGTCGAGGCAGATGAAGCCCAGGTCGAGCGCGGGGATGCCGGTGATGCCGTCGAATCCGTTCGTGAGCCGCTTCCCTTGCTCGATGGCGATCTGGACGATGATCCCGAGGCCCAGTGTGAACATGGCCAGGTAGTGGCCATGGAGCCGAAGTGCCGGCGTACCCACGATCAGGGCCAGCAGCGCGGAAGCCGCAGCACCGGCGCACAGAGCCAGGAGGGGGTGCACCCCCGCCTTGGTGGTCAGGATGGCGCTGGAGTAGGCACCGATGGCGTAGAAGGCCGCGTGGCCGAGCGAGATCTGCCCCGCGTAGCCCATCAGCAGCCCCAGGCCGACCACTATGATGGCGCTGGTGGCGATCTGACACCCCATGCTCGAGAGATAGCCGCTGCGGGCCACAACCGGCGCCAGGGCGATGGCGCACAGCAGGGCCCAACCGGCGACTTTCGCGGGCCGGATGCCGGGCCTGGGAGTTGTTGGTTCTTCTGCCAGCGGCGTTGCCTCGGTTCCCACAGACTACCTCCGTCGGCCCAACAGGCCCTGTGGGCGGAGCCAGAGGACCAGCAGGGCCACGCCCAGGGCGATGGCCCGGGCGTAGCCCGACGAGATCAGACCCTTCGAGAGGGCTTCGAGCAGACCCAGGACCAGGCCACCCACCACGGCACCGAAGCCGTTGCCGAGCCCGCCGACTACGGCGGCGAGGAAGCCGGCCAGCGTGTAGTGAGTGCCTTGCGAGCAGCGCATCATCTCGACGGGGGTCAGGGCGACTCCCGCCAGAGCGGCCGTGGCCGCGCTGAGCCCGAAGGCCAGAGCGACGACGGAGTCGGCGTTGATGCCACACAGTCGCGCCGCCGCACGGTTGAGGGAAACGGCGCGCATGGCCTTGCCGTGGGCGGTCCAGGTGAAGAACCCGTGGACGGCCACGACCGTGAGCAGAGCTAAGCCGGCGACCCACAGCCGCTGGGGCTCGATGCCGCCGGCTCCGAGCCGGATGGGCGTATCGCCGCTGAAGGACCGCAGCCGGACCGCGTCCGGGCCCCAGAGCAGCTTGGCGCCCCCCTGAAGCACCAGAGAGGCGCCGATGGTCACGATGATGACACTCAGAGCGGGCCGATCCCGCACGGGGTAGATGGCCAGCCGGACCAGGCCGATACCCACGGCGGTGACGATGGCCACGGCGAGCACGGCGGAGAGCCATAGCGGCATGCCGGCCGCGTTCAGCGCCACGGCCGACATCCCGCCGAGCATCACGAACTCGCCCTGGGCGAAGTTGATGACCCCGGTGGCGTTGTAGATGACCGTGAGGCCCAGGGCCACCAGGCCGTAGACCAGGCCCCCGGAGAGGCCCGCGATCACATACTGGACGAGCTGGTCCGCGAGGCTCATGGGCGATGGAGTCCCGCCACCGGTGCCCCTACGCGCCTCGCCCGGGCTACTCCGCCAGCTTCCACTTGCCGTCCTCGATCTTCACCCACACGAAGGCATCGACAGTCAGCCCGTTGTGGTCTCTGGCACTGTAGTTGAAGATGCCGGCGGTGCCCACGAATCCCTGAGTCGCCTCGATGGCATCACGCAGCTTGGCTTGGTCGACCTCACCCGCGGCTTCGAGACCCTTGATGACCAGGTGGATGGCATCGTAGGCGTGCCCGGCGAAGGTGTCGGGCTTGGATCCGTACTTGGCCTCGAAGTCCTTGGCGAACCTTGTGAGAATCTCCTTCTGCGGATCGTCATTGGGGATCTGGTCGACAACGATGGGCCTGCCGGCGGGGAGCTCCACACCGTTGGCGGCCTCGCCGGCCAGCTCGATGAACTTGGCGTTGGCGACGCCATGGCTCTGGATAATGGGCACGGTGATCTGCAGAGTCCTGGCGTTCTTCGTGGCGCTCGCCGGCCCGGGGTTGGTGCCCCAGATGACGATGGCTCCGGGCGAGGCCGCCTTGATCTTGGTGAGCTGCGCGGTCATGTCGGTGTCGTCGGGGCCGTAGGTCTGCTTGTCAACGACCTGGATGCCCGCAGCCTTGGCCGCCGTCTCCGTGTTGGCGGCCCCATCGGTGCCGAACGCGTTGTCGACGGAGAGTATGGCGATGCTCTTGATGCCCTTCTCGGTCAGCTTCTGGCAGATCTTGTCGGCGGTCAGGGCATTGGTCTGGGGCACCGCGAACACGAAGCTGGCGATCGGATCGGTGATGGTCCTCCCGGCCGCGCACGAGACCAGCGGCACACTCGCCTTCTGGCACATGTCCTTGATGGCCATAGTGGTCGGTGTGTCCGACGTACCGACAATGGCCACGACCTGCTCGTTCTCGATCAGGTCCTTGGCCGCGATCACGGTCTCCTGCGGCTCGGTCTTGTTGTCCTTGATGATGATCTCGATGGGGCGGCCGAGCACGCCGCCCTTGGCGTTGATCTGCTCCTGCAGCATCTCGGCGGTCTGCTTCTCGGGCTCGCCGAGAGGCGCCCCTCGCCCGGTGACGCTGAAGATGGCTCCGATCTTGATGGCTTCGCCGCTCGGGGCCTTCGTCTCGGTCTTGGCGGGGCCCTTGGGCCCGGGGGGCACGGGAGTCTCCTCGGTCGGCTTCTTGGCACACCCTGCGACGAGCGAAAGGACCAGTAGTGCGAGGACGGCCCCGACTAGAGCCACGCGGGCGCCCTCGGGGCGGATCGACCTTCTCATACCGCACCTCCTGCGAAGTCGAATCGTCGACACAGCGCACACCAGTACACCCACTACCCCGGCAACTCACAGCCCATTGGCCTCTTCAGCCGTCAGCAGCTGGAGCCCAGCCTGCCGCAGCGCGGCCATGGCCTGGGCATCCCGCCCATTCTCGACCCGTAGCACTACCACGGCGGAGCCGGGGTCGGGACCACGGAATGAGTAGAGGTAGTCAATGTTGATCCCGAGCGGCCTGAGCACCTCGGTGACCCCAGAAAGGCCACCAGGCCGATGCGGGACCCATACGGCAACGACCTCGGTTTCGCCGACCGAGAAGCCCGCCTCGCGGAGCACTGCGGCCGCTCGAGCGGGGTCGCCACAGAGGAACCGCAGGATGCCGAACCCGGCCGTGTCGGCAATCGACAGCGCCCCCAGGTTGATGCCGGCTTCGGAGAGTACCCGCAGCACGTCGGCCAGCTGCCCGCATTTGTTCTCGAGGAACACCGAGACTTGCTGTACCGAGCTCAATTCCACCATCCGTTCCCGGGCCAGTCGCACGCACCGAGTTCTTCGTCGGATACGGCAGGCAGGGGGCGCAGTCCTTCATCGGTGCGGCAATGGGGTTGTCGGCTCCGCGCCAGCCTGTAGCCGCCCGCCTCGTTCTGCTACAGTAGGGCCGCGTGCCACCCCGGCCCGGACGGGCCACCCAAGGCGAAGGAGCCTGACTTTGGAGCATCTGAACGGTCTGACGCGACGGCGCTTCATCCAGTCGGCGGCCGCCCTGGCGGCCACGGCCGCCATCGGCGACCGCCTACCCGCCCAGCCCGCAGCCCGGGTTTCGCGCGTCGTCCGCGCCCACAACGTGGCCGCGACGGCCGATTTCGCCCCCCAGGCCGATGTGGTGGAGGCCATGATGCGGGCATCGATCCGCCGGCTGACCGGGCTCCAGGACGAAGTGACCGGCCTGGGCAAGCTCATGGGCCCCGTCGGCCCCGAGCAGCGGATCGTCATCAAGATCAACAGCATGGGCGGCCCACCAGCCATCGGCACCTCGGCCGAGGCGGTGCGCGGCCTGGTCGTGATCCTGCGGCAGCTCCTGGCTGGGCAGGGGGCTGTGGAGATGGAACAGATCACCGTGTGGGATAACGCGCCGGTGGCCTATCTCGAGCCGGCCCTCGACGGGCTGTGCCGGATCCACTCGACCTATCTGCGCGAGCAGTGGGACGTTGACCCCCATACCCGCGTCGTGCTGCCCCATCCCCCCAGCTCGCCGGGACTGCCCGTGCAGCGCGTGCTCACGCAGGCCGACCACCTCATCAGCTTCGGGGCGCTGAAGGCCCACCCGCTGGCGGGCACGTGCGGAGTCATGAAGAACTACTTTGGTGCCGTGCCCCTGGCCGTCGAACTCCACTCGCACGCGCCCATGGCCCGCTCTGAGGTGTTCGGGCCGTGGAACCTACCCGCCGACCTCTCGATGGCCGTGCGGCTCGACGGGCGCGAGTCCTTCAATGCCACACTCAAAGCGGGCACGTACAGCGGCGACCAGATCGTGGGCCAGCTCAAGCCCCAGTTGGGGCCGTGTGAGGTCATCAAGATGGCCTATATGGGCGACCTCCTACTGCTCGCCGCCCCGGGCGAGTGCAGGGAGATGGCGGTCAGCGGCCCCTTGGCCGGGACGCTGGGCGTGCCGGAGGGCACGTACTTCGCCACCGATGTGAACCAGACCATCGCCGAGTTATACGGGCACGAGATGCTGGGCGGAAAGACCAGGCTATGCGTCATCGACGGCCTTCGTGGCATCTACGATGAAGGCCCCTACCACGAGCCACACGAGTTCCAGTCGTACCCGGAGCGGACACCGAACACGCTGCTGCTGTCGACCGACCCGGTGGCGATCGATGCCGCCGCGACGCAGATCGTCGCGGCCGAGCGGGCGCTTCACGAGGGGCTGAGGGACGGGTTCGACATCGGCTACCTGAAGGCCGCCGAGGCCACAGGCCTGGGCCAGGCAGAGGGGTATGAGGTGGTCGAGGCGTAGGGGCATCGGCGGTAACGTAGGCCTGGGCGGTGCGCGGAAGGTCCGTACACGGCGCTGGCCTGTCTTGAGGAGGGGCCGCACAGGGGTGCGCCCGGAGGGCGCGGGGCCCCTGACCCTGAGCTTGTCGAAGGACCCGAAGATAAGGCGCGAAGAGCGGGCGCGTTGGGGGCCCACCACGCTGGGAACCGCGTGGTTCCCCCCATGGCGCCCCTCCGCAAGATGGGCAGGGCAACGTTCGGCATGTTGAGGAGGGGCCGCACAGGGGTGCGCCCGGGGGGCGCGGGGCCCCTGACCGGCCCGGTGTGGTGGCTGCCGGCCGCACGCGATCCCCGGCCCCCGCCACCTCACCTACGCCGGCAACTGCTCCGGCCCGAGCACGAGTGTGTAGATCCCGACCGGGTCGCCTTCGAAGGGGCCGCCCTCTTTGCGGCTGTTCCGGACGCCGGTCATCTCTCGATAGGAGACGTAGAACCGCCCGCCATACGCCACCACCTGCGGCTGCGAGGCGTAGATCGTCGGCTCGGTCAGCATGACGGGCTCGCCCCAGGTCTGGCCGAAGTCCGCTGACCGCGCCGCCATCAGCGGCCAGCCGCCCTCGCGCTTGGCCGCGTAGACGACGCACAGCCCGTGCTCGGAGTCCAGCGCCAGCGCCTGCATATGCGCGGCCTTCTCGTCAGTCGCTGGCGGCAGCTCCTTCCACTCCTCGCCGTCGGTGGAGTGACGCACAGCGATGGTGCCGCGAACGTCGCCATCGATCAGGTCCTTCGTGGCGAGCTTCACATAGGACACGAAGACGCCCTTGTCCTCGCTGCCAGCGATGCTCGGGAAGTACCCCTTGCCCAGCCGTCGGCATGGCGCCCAGTCGGTGTATTTGAACTCGCCCCACCGGGTGTGGCTGACCGAAGGGTTCGCAAACATGTCACGGCTCACGAACCACAGCCGTTCGCCCACGAGCGCCACGGAAGGATCAGCGATGTCGTACACACTCAGATCCTGCGGGTACCTGGGCCCATCCACCGGCACCCACGTGTTGTAGCCAGCAATGCCGAGGTTCTTCGAGAACACGATCTGGCCGCCGCGCTCATGCGTCAGGTGGCAAGTCCCGAAGGCTGAGGCGGGCCACTCGACGATGAACGAGACGCGCTCGTCACCCTTCTGGGCGATGCACCAGCCGCGTCCGTTCCATCCACGCCCCGTCTTCGCCGGTGGCCCGGTGTCCGCCCCAGAGGCCGATCCGTCCTCGCCGAGCCGTGCCTCCCACGATGGCACGTCGGAGAACATGAAGCCGCCCTGCCACTTGCCGCCTGGCGCCAGATCAGTCTTTGGGGAAAGCGCGACGACGATGTGCGGCCCATCGGATGCCGCGTAGAGCACGGCCCCCACGGGCGGGTGGTCACCGGGAGGCATGATCTTCCGCGGGCGGGGCAGGTCGCGCACGGGCGCAGCAGGTGCGCCGCCGTTGCTGGCCGACGGCGCGGCCGCGTCTGGCACACCGCCTGCACTCTCCGAGGGCGCCGCTCGGGGCCCTGCAGTGTCGGCGTCGCCACGCGAGCAGCCGGTCAGGTGTGGCACTACCAGCGCCAGCGCCGCAACAGCCACCGCAGGCACAACGTACGTGATGCCTCTCCGCACGACCACAGCACCTCCCACACGTAGCACCGCATGTCGCGGGCGGGGGGCCGGGACGCAGCGACCTAGCCCCGGCCCCCGCCCCCTCACCTACGCCGGCAACTGCTCCGGCTCGAGCACGAGCGTGTAGATGCCCAGCGGGTCGCCGTCGAAGAGCGGGTTCCACCGCTTCGACATCACGTCCGCTGTGTCGCGGTAGGAGATGTAGAACCTCCCCCCGTAGGCGACCACCTGGGGCTGCGAGGCGTAGATCGTCCGCTCGGTCAGCATGACGGGCTTGCCCCACGTCTGTCCGAAGTCGGCCGACCGGGCGGCCATCAGCGGCCACCCGCCCTCGCGCTTTGCCGCGTAGACCACGCACAGCCCGTGCTCGGGGTCCAGTGCCAGCGCCTGCGTACGGGCCGTCGTCTCGTCGGTCACGGGCTGCAGCGCCTTCCAGTCCTGCCCGTCGGTCGACCGGAAGAGCGCGATCGTGCTCGGGGCCCGGCCTGTGCTTGACGAGGCAGCTGCAGACCTGACGCACGACACGAACAGGCCGCGATCGCGGCTCCCCACGATGGCTGGGGAGTACCCCCGGCCCAGGCGCTTGGAGACGGCCCAGTCGCCGTAGGTGAAATGACCCCAACGCGTCGAACTGACCGACGCGTACCCAAAGCCGTCACGCGTGACGAGCCACACACGCTCGTCGACCAGGGTTGCCGACGGCTCGAATGCCCCCAGCGCCGAGACATCACGGGGGTACTCAGGCCTCGCGACCGCCTGCATGTCGTTGTAACCGGGGATCCCGAGCGTCTTCGAAAACACGACCTCGCCAGCGCGCTCGACCGTGATGTGGGACGTTGTGTAGGCAGACATAGGCCACCGCTCGATGACCGCCATGCGTTCTCCGCCCTGCTGCACGATACAGAGCCCCTGCCCATCCCAGCGCCGACCCGTCGTCAGGGAGGGGGCAGGCTCCACACCAGTCGCTGCACAGCCGGCTCCAAGCTTGGCTTCCCAACACTTGAGGGCGGTGCAGTCGAACGCGTCGCACCACTCTCCGTTCGGTGCCAGGCTGGTCTCCGGAGAGAGCGCGACGACGATGTGCGGCCCGTCGGGTGCCACGTAGAGCACGGCGCCCACCGGCGGGTGGTCGCCGGGCGGGTCTATACGGCGCGGGCGCGGCAGCCCGCGCGCAGGCGCCGCCACCACCGCACCGGTCACGCGTGCCGAGGCAGCGGACGCGCGGCCCGGTTTGGCCGGCTCTGGGGCGGCCCCGACGGTCGCCACCGAATGGCCGTCGGCGTCACCACGGCCGCAGCCCAGCGCGGATCCTAGAAGTGTGAGTGACAGGGCAGCCGCTAGCGGTGCCCCAGACCCGAACAGGCGACGGGCGAAGCGTCTCTGCATCTCATCTGCCCCCTTCACCACGAGCCGCCGAAGGCGAGTTCGGCAAACGGCGCTGCCAGGTCGTTCGGCACCCAGTTGGACGGAGGGCCCGGCAGGGCATCCTCGCTGTAGTCGCAGACGGCGTTGTTCTCGTACTTCCGCAGGGCATCGTCCGCGCTAGCGCCGTCCTCGCAGACGCCGTACGAGGGATCGTAGAGCGTCAGGCGGTCGCCTAGCCAGCACAGCCCGTGGTTCCGGAACCACTTCTGCGCGGGATCGAGAGTGCCATGGGCCCGGATCCCAGACGATCCACGGTACCTGACGTGGAACCAGACCCAAGTGCCTGTGCGATCCCCCTGAGGCCCGCCATGTACCTCTTGTCTGGCTACCTGCAGGCCGTGGACCGCGTTCAGCCCCCACATGAGGTCAGCGTAGTGCCCGCAGCGCCCACGCTCGGACCCGAGAAGGGCCCACAGATCGAGGTCGGGGTCGCCCAGATGGTCTGGGCTAAAGGTGCTCCCCGGCTCGGAGTAGTACTGGTACGGTGGCAGGTAGTTGAACTTGATCTCATGCCAGATCGCGTCAAACACGTATGCGGCGGCCTCGCCGCCATCGGCCCACCGGCACGAGAAGTCCACTAGCTGCAAGAACACCGGTACGCCTGCGAGCCGCTGGTCCAAGGTCACGTAGACCGTGTGCTCCGAGTCGCCAAGAGCAATCTGGTGGGCCGTCTCGTCGAACTGGAAGTGCCAGCTCCAGTTCACACCCAGCACATCCACCGTGTCGGTCACTTCGGCTCCCGTGTGAGCGGGCTGGTCGGTGGCGTCGCCGTTCGAGTCGAACTCGACAGGGAACGCCATCACTCCGCCGAGGCTTCCGGTAGCCCACGCCGTACCAGTCGCACCCGCCGGACCCTTGAGCGTGACGAGCAGCGGGACGTTGTTCGTCCGGTTGGCCTTAGATGGCCGAACGTACGCGGCCGGATCCCGCTTCGGCCCGGACCACGCGCCGCCATGGTTGGGGCAGGCCCCTGACGGGCTCCCCGGAAGGAAGTCATAGGGTCTCGGGCACGTGCAATAGGGCCGGAGGAGCTTCCAGTCCTGCCGGACGTCCGCTCGCGTCCATTCGGGGTTCCCGAGGTCGACCGGGTTGCCGTCGAGAGGGTGCACAGCCCACTTCATGGGGATGTCGTCCTCGAACGAGATGCTCTCGAGGGTCACGCTCCCGGTCTGTGCCTGACCGTACATGCCGTGAGGCACGTGGGGCTTCGGCTGCCGGTCGCGGTTGAGCAGGCCCTCCGCAGCCGTCTGGCTCGAGAGAACCACCGCGCAGAACTCGTCGCCGTCGACCACGTTGCCCTGGTCGTCATTGACGCCCTCGATCTCGAGGACGTCGGTGGTGTGTGTCCCCGCCGTCAGTTCGTCGCCCGATGCCGCCCAGGTGACCGCGTCGAAGCTGGGCGTGAAGACCTTCACCATGCACTCGCCGACATCGGTCGCGAGGGCGTAGGTCACCCTCACGAAGAGCCGGTTCGCCTCCGGGTCGAGGTGAAGGTACTCGAACGACTGGACCGTGGCGGGCCGCCCCACCTTGTCGGTATCGGGCGGACACTCGGCGACGTGACCGCAGCCCACGGGGCAGCCGGTGCCATCGGGGTCGTATTTGTGGGAGGCGGAGACGAGCCAGGTGTAGATCCCCTTGGGCGCCGATGGCCTGGGCGGGGTGCGCTGACCCTCCCAGGTGTAGGAGCCGTCTCCTGGATCGCCCTGGGGCACGGTGATCTGCCAGTCGGGCGATGCCGGGTTCCCCGTGACCGGCAGCACCGAGATGCCGCAGTGCATGTGCTCGTTCGCGAACGCGCTGTGGCACCAGTCCTGGTGGTAGGCGTTCCACGTCAGCACGTGTTCCTCGGCGCCCGGAGTGTTCGGGTCCTCATCGCCCGGGGCATGGAGAATGAGCAGGGCGTTGCCGCCCGTGCAGTGGGTCACCATGTTGCCCGGTGTGGCCGTTACGGTGTTGGTCTCAGCACTGCCCTGACTCGAACCGCCCGGGCCGAAGAGGGTGTACGTGATGCTGCACTTCACGTCGATGGGGAAGTTCTGATCGCCATCGCCGTAGGTCAGCCAGGTTCCCCCCTTGGTGCCCGCCGGGTCGATGAAGATGTTCGGCGCGCTCTGCCAGGCGCCGTTGTCGCGCTTCTTCCAGATGCCGGAGATGCCCCACATCATCATGGTGCCCGGCGGCGGAGCCGACGCCGATACGGACCAGTGCCACATGTCAGACACCGTGGACGAAGACGGTTGGAGCGTGAGCGTGAAGGTGGGTTCCGCGGACACGGGGAGAGTCAGACCACAGACACATAGGAACGAGATGATAGGGAGGGAGGGAGGGAGGGAGGGAGGGAGACAAGCCGGTGGTGCCCGCATACCATGACGAGGTACCTCCTCCAGAAGAGGGTACCGCTGCACGAGCGTTATCGCTTAGCGTAGCACAGGTAACTTCGCGAGGCAACTGATAACGTTGCCCGCACTCAGTGCCACGCGCGGCGCTGCGCATCAGGGGGTTGGACCGAGTGTTGAGGCTCCAGGTTCCCGGTTTGGCCCTACGGCCAGAACTGCCACGCGTTGAAGCTCCGGGCGATGCCGTAGAGGCTCCAGCCGCAGCCGATGGTGATATCGCCCAGGATCAGCCCCAAGGCGAACAGGGCCACGCCGCGTGAGATCTGGTGCCCCCCATAGCGCGTCAGCGTCCATTTGGCGCAGAAGGCGATGAGGAACGGGAACCACATGTGATCCATGAAGTAGGTCGTCGACAGCGCGAAGCCCGCCGGGTGCAGGGGCCACCAGAGACACTGGGTCCGGAGCACCATGGCGCCGAAGTAGAACACGAACCCAATGAGGGCCGCCTCGGCCCGGCCGCGGTCGATCCCCTTCGGCACATTGATCCAGCCGACGAGTTGCTCCCAGGCTTCCCGGCTGAGCCAGCCGGGAAGGTCGCGCCAGCGGGCACCGAAACCGTTCTCGAATGCGAGGTGAAACTCGGCCCACAACGCGCACCCGATGCCGACGACCACGGCGATGGCCATGGCATAGAGCAGCCGGCGCGATGAGCCCCGGGAGCGCTCCATCAGCTTCAGGCCCTCGACCTGGTGGGGGAAGGGCACGTTGCGGATGCCACGGGTGAACCCGAAGAAGAGCGACAGCGAGGTGAGGTTCTGATCGCCCAGGATGCGCTTCCCGAGGCCGTTGCCCATGGTCACGGCGGGGCCAAGACGCTCCATCTCGTGCGTGGGCAAGCCCATCTCGGCGCGGATGCGCCCGACGACACATGTCATCACGAAGTACTGGGCGAAGAAGGCGATGGAGACCCACAGGGCCATGCGCTGGTTCACACCGACGCCGATGACATACGCCGCGCCGGCCAGGAACAGCAGCACGGCAGCGCGGTAGGAGAGCGGTTCATCGCGATCGATAGGCTTGCGCAACAGCCCCACGGCCCGGGCGAGCACATCGCGGTAGTAGCTACGCCCCGCCCAGATCGAGAAGACCAGCAAGGCCATGTAGCCGCCGAACGACTGCTCTTTGAGATAGGGGAACTCGGGATACTGGGTGAGCCCCGCATGGGAGCAGAAGATCATCTGCGCCTTGAAGAAGAAGTAGAAGAGGACACACGAGAGGGGCAGCTCCATCGGCAGAAGCAGCGCCAGGCCAATGATGAACGGGTAGAAGGCGACGCCGAAAGTCCCGATGGCATTCCACGGCCGGTCGAGGAGCTGACTCGCCAGGTTCATGGCCGGCACCTGCTGGAACTTGACCGGCACCTGGGGCACCACCGGGTAGATGAGGTGCAAGCCGTTCAGGAGCTGAATGGTCGCGGCGAGGCCGAAGGCCATCCACATGAGCCGACTTCGGAAGAGGCGTGCATCGGGCCGGGTCATCTCGAGCGGCAGGTGCACGATGGGGAAGGTGAGCCGCTCGGACTCGATCCAGCGCCGGCGGAACAGCACGGCCAGGCCCAGCGGGGCGATCCACAGCGCCGAGAGGAACGCCCACCAGCGGAGCATGGGGCCGAGGACACCATTCAGGTTCTCCGGCTGGTAGAGGCTGCCGCCGCCCGCCCAGATGTTGTTGAGGGCCACCGGGTCGCTGACGATCATGCCCTCGGGCAGGTACTGGAAAAACAGCTCCTGCCAGCCGCTCTCGGGCGTGCCGAACCGGTAGGGGCCGGTGATGGTGCAGGTGAGGATCTGGAGCGTGTCAAGCCCGGCCGGCGAGGTCAGCACGGAGAGCATCACATAGAGGACTAGCAGCTCGGCCTGCGATAGCGCTCGGCGTGGGGACACAAGGCGGACCAGGTGGTTGAGGCTGGTCACGACGAAGACGATGAAGATGACGTTGTAGAAGACAGACACGATGGTTGGCTGCCCCAGGTCGCGGACGCCCTCCATGTGGACGATCCAGAGCGCGTTGAACGGGGCCGCCAGGAGCGCGACCAGGCACACGGCCCAGAACCGGAAGCCAGACTCGCCCGCCGGCTGAGCGATCTCGAGCGATTTGCCCCCTGTGGGGCAGACGGAGGGAGTGCTCATGGGGCCAGGGAAGGGGCGTCGACTTGGGGGGAGCATCGCACAGCATGACACCCCACGGGGACCCGGTGAGTCGATCGGGCGACGCCTCGGAGGACCACCCGGAGGTCATCCTCGAGTGGTCGGTTTGTCCGGCTCGGGAACACCCGGGCCGGACCTGGGCGGCGCTTGCCATGATCGTTGTCGTCCTGGGTCTCGTCGGCGCGGCCTTCGGCTCACCTTTCTATGTGGTCCTTGCTTGTGTTTTCCTGTTGTCTGCCCTGTTCCCCTACCTGACGCGGACGTACTACCGGCTGGACCCCGACGGGGTGCAGGTTCGCACCCTATTCGGGCGGCATCGCCGGCCCTGGGATCAGTTCCGGATCTACCGGGTCAGCGGCGACCAGATCCTGCTCTGCACTCGCCGGACGCCCTCACGCCTCGACGCGTACCGCGGATGCCGTTTGTTCCTTTCTGGCAATGGGGCCGAAGTGCGGTCGGCGCTCGAGTCGCTGGGCGTCCCGTACGCCGAGCAGGCCTGTGGAGAGGTGGAACCGCCATGCGAGACCGCGGACGCCCGAAAGCCGTAGCCATGGCGTGCGCCCTGCTGGCGCTGGCCGCTCCGAGCATCTCGGCCGCCGAGCTGTTCGTCGATGCCACGGAGGCGTCGGGCATCGGGCTGCACTCGCAGGCTCTGGGTGTGACCGCCGCGGACTTCGATGGTGACGGGGACGTCGACCTGGTGTTCGCCGACACCAGCGATGCGGAGATGCTCCTCTATCGCAATGAGGGTGGCCTGGTCTTCGAGCCCGAGGTCGTTGCCGGTCCGCAGACCAACGTCGAGTTCGCGGCACCTATCGACTATGACGGCGATGGCGACCTCGACCTGATCTGTGGCGGCTGGCCGCGGAAGTGGAGCCTGCTGGCCAATGGGGGCGATGGCACCTTCGAGGACGCGACCGCGACCCGGGGTTTGGCCACCCAGGAGGCCGTGGAAACTGCCGGAATCGCGGTGGGCGATGTGGATGTGGACGGTGACCTAGACGTATACCTCGGCCGTGGGAGGCTGCCGGATGTGCTCTACCTCAACGACGCGGGACGGAGCTTCGTCAGCGCGGAAGGCACCCTCTGGGCGTCCGGGCTCCTTCCCGAGGCCACCGGCACCGAGCACGCGCTGTTCGCTGACCTCACCGGCGATGCGCGGCCTGACCTGTGGGTCTCGCGGTATGGCCACGAGTGCACCTACTACGTCAACGACCCGCACGGCACGCTGGTCGATGAGTCCGAGCGCCGCGGGCTGTGGGACTTGGGGCCGGACTTCGGCTCTGCCGTGATCGATGCGGATGGCGACGGCGACACGGATCTGTACCTGATCCGCGGGGGGTGGCATCGCGACACCAACCGGCTGTTACTGAACGACGGCAAGGGCGCGTTCCTTCCCGGCACGGAGGCGTCGGGCCTGGGTGACGAAGGGACCGGCTTCGGTTGCGCCGTGGGCGATGTGGATCTCGACGGAGACGAAGACCTCTACATCACCAACGATGGCAGCGGTAACCGGCTGTTCCTGAGCGATGGACGCGGCCGCTTCGTCGACGTCACACCGGAGGCGCTGCGTCTCGCTGGCACCTCGACGCGGGGTGCGGTGCTCGCTGACCTCGATGGCGACGGCGACCTCGACCTTGTCGTGCGCTGCCGGCGAGCGCACGACCGGGTCTTCCGCAACACGACCGATAGCCCCAACTGGCTGAAGGTGCGGGTCGATGGCCCCGGGCTGAACCGGTTCGGCATTGGCGCTCGCGTGCGCGTGTTCGACGGGGGATCGCTGGGCGACCTGGCGCACCTGCGTGGGCAGCGGGAGATCGTGGCCGCTTGCGGCTGGTGCTCGGCTCCGCCGCCGGAAGCGCACTTCGGCCTCCCGGCCGACGGCCGGTACGACGTGGAGGTCGTGCTTCCCGGCGGCACCACGTGGACGGCGACGGACGTGCCCGCAACCCAGACGTTGGTTGTGAGTTCGCCGGTCGCGGGGCCATAATGGGCGCTGCAGAGCACACCTGGCGGAATGGGTCGTGTCGCCGATGAAGTACGTCCTTGTGATCCCCGATGGCTCCGCCGACCTCCCATGCCCCGAGCTGGGCGGTCGCACTCCGCTTGAGGCCGCGCACATCCCCAACATGGACCGCATCGCGCGCGAGGGTGCGACGGGCTTGGTACAGACCATTCCGGAAGGCATGAGGCCGGGCAGCGAGGTGGCGATCCTCGGTATCCTGGGGTACGATCCGATCACATGCTTCCCCGGCCGCGGCCCGCTCGAGGCACTCGCCATGGGGATCGAGCTCTCGCCCACCGACGCCGTCTATCGATGCAACCTGGTCACCACCGATGGCGAGCGACTGGTGGACTTCACAGCCGGGCACATCACCTCGGAGGAAGCCGCCGAGCTGATGACATCGCTCAACGGGCAGCCAGGGCTCGAGGACCTGCGCTTCTACCCCGGCGTGGCCTACCGGCACATCATGGTCTGGGCCGGTGGCCCGACCGGGGCCGAGACCCGGGCGCCGCACGACCATGTGGGTGACTTGCTGGACGGCGTCCTGCCCCGGGGCGAGGGATCAGGGCGTCTGCGCGAGGCCTTCTGGCGCGCCCATGAACTGCTCAGTTCGCACGGAGTGAACCGTCGGCGCCGGAACGAGGGCCACAACCCCGGCAACGGAATCTGGCCGTGGGGCCAGGGCCGGGTCAAGTCGGCGCCGTCATTCCGGGAGCGCTTTGGCGTGGGCGGCAGCGTCATTGGGGCCGTCGACCTGGTGAAGGGCATCGCCGAGTATGGTGGGCTGGCCCATCCGAACGTCCCCGGCGCCACGGGGTTCGCGGACACCGACCTGAAGGCGAAGCTGGCTCACGCACTGGACGCTCTGGCCGTCGAGGACTTCGTCGCGGTCCATGTCGAGGCGCCGGACGAGGAGACCCACGCCGGCCGGCTCGAGGGCAAGATCGGCACCATCGAGCGCATCGATGCCGAGATCGTGGGCCCGCTGCTCGAGGCACTGCCCTCCCTGGGACCACACCGGGTGCTGGTCCTGCCGGACCACTTCACACTGCTGTCCACCCGCACCCATGCGGCCGACCCGGTGCCCTTCGCCATCTGGCCGGCGCCGGAGTCCATCGGCTCGCGTCCCGCGCCGGGGTTCTCGGAGGCCGCCGCACGCACCACGGGGCTCGCACTCTCCAGCGCCGACCAACTCGTTCCGTTGCTGGTGGGCAAGTAGGGCCGCGCCGCTCTCGCACCGGCGAATCGCGACGGCGCGTGGCTATGCCTCGTTGTCCGGCGGGAACATGCCGCTGAGTGCGGCCAGGAGGGGTGGGAGGTGGTTCTGCACCACGTCCCAGACGAGGGAGAAGTCCGTGCCAGAGTAGTCATGAACTAGCCGGTGCTTCATGCCCACAATGGCCCTCCACGGAACCGATGGGTGCTCTGCGCGGAACGCCTCCGACGTTCGGCTGGCTGCCTCGGCGATGGCCTGGACAACATGCGTTACCGCGAGCTGGAGCACCCGATCGGCCAGAAATGCCTCGAGTGTGCTGCCGGCGCATAGGTCCCGGGCTTCAGTGGCGGCAAGCACCATGTCGAGCGCATAGGCCTCATCACGCATCAACGAGAGGCTCCAGGCTGTCAAGAATGCCGCGCCTGCGAATGTAGTTCGGGCTGGCCTCAATGGCCTCTCGCCTCAACAGGTCAACGGGCCGCCCGAAGAGCTTCGAGAGCTCCTCCTCCATGTCCAGCAGGAGCATGAGCGTCACGGCGACTCCGTCGCGGAACTCGACAACGACGTCGACATCGCTCTCGGGACCCAACTCGCCGCGGACCGCGGAGCCAAACAGCGATAGCCGCCGGACGCCATGGCGGTCGCAGAACTGTCGCAGGCCCTCCTGAGTCACTGGCAGTCCGTGGGCCACTGCAGCACCTCCCCTCGATGCGAGCCCAGTGTACACTTCCCTGCGCAGCCACGGGAGACCCATCGCCCCGGCCGACGCGACTATCCCACCGCACTCCCCTTCTCCACCACTCGCCGGAGCCAGCGGAGGGCCGGCAGGGCGGAGGCGCTGGAGAGGAAGACGAGCCCAAGGACTGCGAATGGCGCGTGGTATGCCGACTGCGCCGTGACGACCAGCGACGAGCGGTCGACCCAGTGCCCCACGGCCCACTGGGCCGAGGATGAGAGCCCGAGACACAAGGTGATGAACAGCCCGAAGACTCGGCCGCGCACCCTCGGTGGGAAGATCTCCGCCAGGGCCGCATCGGATATCGTGAA
>JAKPQA010000029.1 GCA_029547025.1 Armatimonadota bacterium | reverse complement strand
GGCAAAGTGGTAGCGGTCGCGCAACAGCTTGAGCTCGGCGACGATGTTGGCGGGGGAACGCTTGCGCACCTTGCGCCCGAAAATGTGGCGCTCGGCCGGCTGGCAAAAGTTGCAGTTGTATTTGCAGCCCCGCCCGGCAATGATGGTCAGGAACGGGGCGGGCAGGTCGGGGACAAAGGGCACCTCGGGCGAGTCGAGGGTGTAGCCGTACTTTCGCCACTCGTCGAGGAACAGGTCGCGGTCGGGAAAGGGCAGGGCGTCGAGATCGGGCGCCTCGCCCTCCAGCACGCGACCCTCGGGCCGCCGCCCGGCCTGGATCTCGCCCAGGAGCCAGGGAAAGGCGACCTCGCCCTCGCGCGTGACGACATAGTCGAACTCCGGGATCTCGGCCACCTCATCCACCATGATGGTGGGATGCGGGCCGCCGACGACGGTTATGGCCTCGGGCAGCACCTCCTTGACAATGCGCGCCGCCTGGGTGCCCGGGTTGTAATCGACGCTCATCATGGTCATGCCCACGACGTCGGGCCGGCGGCGGAGCAGCTCCTCGCGGAACTGGTCCCAACCGCCGAGGGCCCGCAGGTCGATGAGGTCCAGGTCAAATCCCTGGGCCTTGGCCGCGCTGGAGATGTGGGCCAGGCCATGGCTGACCCAGCCCGCCTCCATGCCCCTGGCCAGGCTGTTAAAGCCGTACCCGGCTATGCCGGGGTAGATCAACGTGGTCTTCATCCATCACTCTCCCGCATTTGCTGGCTGCGAACACCGGGCGGCCTAGCCGGAAAACCGAATCAAGGGGATCTAGCGTTTTCCGTGGCCGCCCGGCGTCCTGGTCTCGCGACCTGGATGCTATTTTCGCCGCTGCCAGCGGGTCTTTTTCAGCATCTTGCGATGCTTGTGCTTGGATGCTTTTTTTCTTCGCCATTTCTGGACCGAGCCCATTGTCTCACCTCCTTTCCGTTTATGTGTTGTCCACCAGGATAACCATTATACACGCTCGGACCCAGATCTCCAACTCGCGCGCTGCCCGAGTACGGCTGAAATCGGCAGTTCCCTGGAAGGCCCGGGCGGGATCGCCAGATCTCGCCGGGCCTAGAGGATGCCCACGTTGCTGTGGTCGCCCAGGGTCATCTTGAGCGCCTTGGGCTTGATGGGCGAGCGGGTGATCACCGAGTTGCGGCCGATGAGACTGTCCTCGATGCGGTACGGGATGTCCAGGATGCGGCTGTGCTCCAGGACGATGCTGTGCTCGATCTCGGCGTCCTCGACGACGACGTGGTGATAGATGGACGTAAAGGGTCCCACGTACGAGTTCACGATACGCGTGTCTTCGCCGATGATGGCCGGTCCCCGGATGCGGCTGTTAATGATCTCGGCGCCCTTTTCGATGGTCACCTTGCCGTTGACCTGGGAATCGCGGTCGACATAGCCCTGGATGCTGTGGTCGATCTCGTCCAGTACCAGGTCGTTGGCCTGGAGCATGTCGCCCGGCGCCCCGGTGTCGATCCACCAGCCACGGTGGATGTAGGGATGGACCCTGTAGCCGTGGTCCACCAGGTACTGGATGGCGTCGGTGATCTCGAGCTCTCCGCGCCAGGAGGGCTTGATGGCATTCACCGCCTCCCAGACGTTCTCGTCAAACATGTAGATGCCCACCAGGACCAGGTTGCTGGGCGGCTGGCGGGGCTTTTCCACGAGCCGCACGACGGTCCGCGTCTCCGGGTCCAGCTCGGCAAGCTGCACTCCGCCCCGGTGGTCGAAGGTGTCTGTCCCGGTACGCCAGACCCGCAGGCCATTGACCGTCCTGTTGACTTCCGAGACCTTGACCGTCGGCACGCCGGCCTCACCGCCGCCCGGGAGGGGCGGCGCCTGCCACGAGCCCGGGAGAACCTCTATGCGCCCGGCGACGTCGCCCTCGGGGGCGCCCGGGACGCCCAAAGCCAGGTCGTACAGACCGGGCCGGGCGGAGCCGGG
>JAKPQA010000262.1 GCA_029547025.1 Armatimonadota bacterium | reverse complement strand
CCAACCGTTGACCGTCTTGCGGAGGGGCGCCATGGGGGGAACCACGCGTCTCCCAGCGTGGTGGGCCCCCAACGCGCCCGATCGGCACGCCCCAACCTCGGGCCGGTCAGGGGCCCCGCGCCCTCTGGGCGCACCCCTGTGCGGCCCCTCCGCAAGACCAGGCGGGCGTTCCGCGCGACCTTCGCGAGACCCAGCCGCCCGGCCAAGGGCCCTACGTTACCGCCAATGGGACCGTCCGGCGCGGCCAGATGGTGGGCCCCCATGGGCCCGGGTCGACCCGGGCCGATCGGGGGGAGTGTGGAGGGTGTGGAGGGTTGTGGAGCGTTTCTGGGTATTTTCGGCCCGAACGCGGCCTCTCGCGAAAAACACCCAAGAACCCTCCACAACGCTCCACGCTCCACACTTCAGGTGGCGGGCACCAGTGCCAGACCTTCCCAGGACATGCGGCCCCGGGAGGCGCCGGCCGAGTCCTTGGACGTGACCCAGCCGCGCTCCTTGAGCTTCCGACCCAGCCGGGTGTGGCTCATGGCATGCTCGCCGTTGGCCTCGGCCCAGGCGGTGTACGCCGCATAGAGCTCCGCCGACGGCACGCGCTGCCCCGGCGCCTCCTGAACGCACTCGGCCAGGAATGCCCCCAGCGGGTCCTGCTCCTGCCGGTAGGCCTCGGTGGCCGCGCGGACCGGCTCGGCCTCTCCCAGCCCCCGCTCCTGCCACGCCGCGCAGCCGGCCACCATCCACGCCAGGATGCCCGGCAGTTCCTCCCGCAGCTTCGCCGGCAGGTCCTGGTCCTGCTCGGCGGGGCTGAAGGTGACGTCGAAGGGCACCAGCCGCATGCGGCGCCACAGCGCGTGATCGGTGCCTCGGATACTCGGCCGATGGTTCGTCGCGAGGAACAGCTTGAAGGCCGGCGCAAACTCGAAGAACTCCTGGTGGAGGAACCGGGCCGCGATGCGGTCGCCGCCGGTGAGCTGCTTGATGAGGGACTCGCTGAGCCGCCGGCCCTCGTCGGCCTCGGTGGCCGTCACCAGCCGGGCGCCGGCCAGGCGCGCCAGGTCGTTGGGAACGCCGCGGTGGTCGCGGTGGAGGAAGGTCTCGAAGTCCGCCCGGCGCGCGTAGTCGCCCAGCACCGCCGCGAGTACCTCCAGGAACGTGGACTTCCCGTTGGCCCCCGCGCCGTGGCACAGGAACAGCGCCTGCTCGCGCACCGAGCCCGTCAGGGCATAGCCGCACGCGCGCCACAGGAACTGCATCAGCTCGGGCCGGTCGCCGGTGACGCGCTGGAGGAACTGAAGGAAGCGCGTGCACCCGCTTCCGGGCACATAGGCGCATCCGGCCCGCTTGGTGATGAGCCGCGACCGGTCGTGCGGCAGCAGCTCGCACGTGCGTAGGTCGATGACCCCGTTGTGGGTGTTGAGCAGGAAGGGGTCGGCGTCGAGGTCCTCGAGCCGCACGGGGATGCCCCGCTCGGACTGGGCCAGCCCGATCATGGCCCGCAGTGAGGCCTCGGACTCGGAGTGCTTGGCCCAGCGCTCCAGCGCCTGGCGCCGCTCGAAGTCGTGCCCCTCGCGCGCCTCGTGGTAGATGCTCCGCACCGTGTGCTTGGCCCGGCGCATGACCTCGCCCGTGACGTCCTCGGCCCACCGGGTGCCATCCCACACCAACCACTTGGCCGAGTCGGTGCAGTAGTGCAGATCGGCCCCATGGGCGGCGACTAGCCGCTCGGCATTGCCGTAGTCGGTGGTGGGGAGCGGGGGGAGCGGCCCGGCCCGCCCGGGCACGGAGGGAGAGGTGAAGAACTCCCTCTCCCCCCCTCTCGAGGCCGGGGGAGAGGCGCAGCCGCCGGGCCGGGCCACCGGCACGGAGGACGGCACCACTGGAGCTCCCGTCTGCGGCTCATACCGCGCCACGCTGGCGGCGATGCGGACCACCTCGGCCTCGGGCAGAGGCGGCTGGCAACGCTCGAGGTTCACCACCCGCAGCGCCGCGCCGATGGCCGCCTCGGACAGCCCCTTGCGCCGGAGCGACCCACCGATGGAGCACAGCGTGGCGTTGCGCGTGCCCTGGGGGATGGGGGCCGCCGGCTGGATGTCGCCCTCTCCTTCGGCCGCAGCCGGGGGGCCGCCCTTGCCGAGCACCCACTCGGGCGCGGTGGCGATCGCGGCCTCGCCCAGCCCGGGGCCCTCCCAGGCGTAGACCGCCCCCCCGGCATGGCGCGAGGGCGCGACGATGACGTACCCGCCCGGCCCGCGGAGGTCCACGCCCGGGACCACGCCGGTGGCGTTCCGCACCAGGCCGCCGGGGCTCCGGTAGAATAGGTGCCGCCCCCGGCCGGTGCGCTGGGTCAGCGTGGGCGGGAGGTCGAGCTCGGCCGCCGAGGCCTCTCCCTCGGGCCCGTCGATGTCGACCACTACCAGGCCGGAGGCCTCGGTCAGCGCCAGTCCGATGTTGGCCCCAGGGAACTGCTCCCACCACCGGCGGACCTGGTTGGGATCGATGGAGGCGTCCTTCAGGCCATGCGGGGTGACGGGGTGCTTCCCCGTGCGCGAGCAGTCCTGGCTGCGGCAGGTGCACTGGCCGTCGTCCCGGACGCCGTGGCAGGGGAAGACAGGGAAGCCGAGCTGGGCGTAGTGCAGCGCGGCGGCGGCAGGATCGGAGAGGTCAGGCATGAACGTGGGCTCCTCTCGAGGCCGTTGGGGCGCGGGTAGCGGGGAGGTCGAGCAGGTCTTCTGATCACACGCATGTATGCATTATACCATAATCCAGCCAGTAGGTCAAGCAGTAAGACTCGAAAATAGACGTGTGAAGAGCTATCGAGCCCGAGAGACGGCGGGCAAGAGGGTCGGGCCACCGGGTCGCCGAACACGGCACCCACTCGAGGCTCCAGACCCTCCCGGGGCCGGAGGCAGGCGTTGTCCCTCTCGCAGGCCGGTATCGAGCTGACCACACGGTGCTCTCGGCGGTGCGAGCATTGTCTGCGCCGCGCGGCGCCGCGCGAGGCCGTGGATCTGGATGCAGCGCTGCTCGAGCGCCTGGTGCCGGAGCTGGCCGCGCGGGGCGCGACCCATCTGGGACTGACCGGGGGCGAGCCGCTGCTTCACCCGCGCATCGCCTCGGTGGGCGGCCTCCTGGCGCGTCGGGGCGCGACCTTCCATCTGGTCACCGGCGGCGGGCACACGCGGGCGCTCCGGGCACTGATCGAGGCGTCCGGACCGGCGCTGACCCGGGTCGCTGTGAGTCTCGACGGAGCCACCGCCGCGGATCATGACGCGTGCCGAGGCGAGGGGGCATTCACCGAGGCGCTGCAGACATTCAGCCTCTGCGCCCGCCGCCAAGTGCCCGTCGTTGCCCAGGTCACACTCACCCGGCGGAACGTGGACCGGATCGAGGATCTGGCGTCCCTCGCCCGTGATCTGGGGGCCAGCGGCGTGCGCTACGCCTTCTGCCAGCCGTACGGGCCCGCGGCGGGGCTGGCGCTCGATGCCGAGACCCGCCGGGTTGCCGCCGACCGCATCGCCCAGATCCGGAGCGCCGGCCCGGCGGTCGAGCTCGCGGCCACCGACATGGCCAGCGGGCCCCGGTGCCGCTTCCTGGACCTCGACGCCGTGTTCATCGATGCCCGAGGACGGCTGCTCTACTGCTGTCTCCTGGCCGGCCTGTGCCCGGACGGCGCCGACGTGGCCGCCGACCTGACGCGGACGTCACTCTCGGAGGGGATCGCGGCGCTGGAGCGGAGCTACGCGCGGTTCCGCGATGCCGTGGCCGCGGGTGAGATCACCCTCGGACAGCTGGACCCGCGTGAGGTGCCTCCCTGTGGGCTGTGCGCGCGGTGGATGGGGGTGGGTGGGCATTGGCGGTAACACCGGGCCCTGGGCCGGGTGGCTGGGTCTCGCGAAGGTCGCGCGGAACGCCCGCCTGGTCTTTCGGGGGGGCCGCACAGGGGTGCGCCCAGAGGGCGCGGGGCCCCTGACCGGCCCGAGGTTGAGGCGTGCGGATCGGGCGCGTTGGGGGCCCACCACGCTGGGAGACGCGTGGTTCCCCCCATGGCGCCCCTCCGAAAGGCATTCGA
>JAKPQA010000367.1 GCA_029547025.1 Armatimonadota bacterium | reverse complement strand
GCGCTCGACGTCGTCTTCGACACCACGAGCGGGCTGTAGGCGGGCTGCTGCGGGTTGCCCGCGATCACCTGTGAGCCCGCCACCGGCGAGGCGTAGGTGGCCGACTCCAGGCCGTCTCCACGGTCCTGCAGGACGTACACGCTGTCGAAGGTCCAGCCGATCATCATCTGGTCGGCATGGCACGGGGCGGCGAGATCCACCCAGTAGCCGAAGATCGCCTCGGCCACCACCTCGGGAGGCGAGAACGCCACGTTGTTCTTGAAGCCGCAGGTGACCGTGACCGGGCTCGGCAGATCGGCGTTCGTCCAGGTCATGGTGGCCGAGCCGTAGCCCTCCGGGATGATCAGGTCAGCCACATCGTCTCCTCGTCGCTAGCGTAACCGCTGAGCGTAGCATGTAGGAAGGGGCGAGGTCAAGTCTTGACTTGGGGGTGGGGTCTGCCTCATCGTTGGGGGGGAGAAGGGGCGCACGTAGTGCTCCTCCTCCGGCCGCGCAGGAGGCGGCTCACCATGGCAGAGAAGAACACGCACCCACAGCCCGGGATCGAGGGGCAGATGCTGCTCCCCGGGCACCACGACTGCCTGACGTGGCAGCTCAACGTCACGGTGTACCCCAAGCAGAAGGCGATCCGCTGGGTGAGCATCGTCCGGGACCCCGATGCCCGGGTGGAGATCCAGCGTCACTTCAGGGAGGCGACCGACGCCACTCCCGAAGCGATCGAAGCGCTCCAGCTCGAGGAGGCAGGGGTGCTCCTCGAACTCCGCCGTCTGAGCGGCTGGTGATCACCCACTGAGGGAGCGGCTTCGCCGCACTCACCCCACGTACCAAGAAGGCCCGGCTCCCCCTCGTGACGGGAGCCGGGCCTTCTTGACGTTCGGGAGGGAGGCCTGCCACGACCAGATCCCGGGGGACGAGCGGCAGGAGTCGTCAGCAGCGGGTGGGTGGCAGGCTCTCGCCCCTTCCTACGGGCATGTTGAGCGCACAGGCGCTCAGCTGTCAACCCCCCATCGGCTGAGCAACCTCAGCGGGCCTTGCGGCGCCGCTGCGTGCCGACGATCGGCCGGACCAGGAACGAGTTGATCGGGGTCGGGGCGGTGGCGTCCGAGTGGAGGAGGTACGGAGTGAAGTCGCCCCCGTCCCATGCGTCGAACAGAGCGGCGTAGTTCGCACGGATCTGCGGCAGGGCGACGAGCGGCTCGATGTACCCGGCGACCGATACGGACGGTTCGCCACCGTAGGTCATGGGCGGGTACATGCGGCCACGGAACTTCTTCCCGGCGCTCGACGTCGTCTTCGACACCACGAGCGGGCTGTAGGCGGGCTGCTGCGGGTTGCCCGCGATCACCTGTGAGCCCGCCACCGGCGAGGCGTAGGTGGCCGACTCCAGGCCGTCTCCACGGTCCTGCAGGACGTACACG
>JAKPQA010000248.1 GCA_029547025.1 Armatimonadota bacterium | reverse complement strand
TCCGGCAAAGAGCCCCACGTCCACCGGCTGCACCGCGGGCACCTTTTCCCGGACGGAATCCAGGTAGGCGGCGACGGTACAGCGATTCTCCTCGGTAGGCTCTTTCATCGTCAGGCAGACGACGAAATAGGCCACGGGCACCCGGGCCAGGACGCCGGCGTTGGCCTGCAGAAAGGCGAGGGCCTGGGGGTGCACCTGCCCGGCGCGGATGGCGCTGCCCACCACGATGGCATCGTACGAGGCCAGGTCCTCGACCTGTTTGACCGGGCGCACGTCCACCTGCGTGCCCTCCTCGGCCGCCAGCTCCTGGCCGATGGCCTCGGCGACGCCGGCCGTGGCGCCGGCAAAAGTAGCGTAAGCTACGAGAACCTTCATGTTCATCCCTCCTTGGATATCCGCCGGGTCTCGCGGCCCCCGGGCTCCCCTGATCTTACCACAGGCCGGGCCTGGCGCCAACCGCCACGCCGCAGACGGCAAGCCGTGGCAGCACCGGGAGGCGATGGTGTTATGATGTTGTGTTGTTTATGACCGTGCAGGCGGCGGTCAGGTCGAGGACCGAGTCGAAGGAGCCGTAGGAGTTCCGGACCTGGTCGTCGGCGTACCAATCGTTGAGCCACTGCTGGCCGTCGATGAGATAGCGGAAGCGATGGCGGCAGCCGGCCCTCAGCTCGACGACGACGAGCCAGTTGGCGCCCTCACCCTCGCGTTGGAGGGGCGTGGCCCGGGCATCCCAGCCGTTAAAGTCACCGACCAGGCTGACCTGCTTGGCCGAGATGGTTTCGGGCAGCTCGAAGGTGACTCGGACGAGGCCTTCCGTGGACGATGGCGCCTTTGTGATCACCCCGGCACCTCCTCGATGGCACCCACCTCCTCCAACTGCCGAAAAAAGTCGAGGAGATCGGCCGTGGCAACTTCCAATGCCACCTCAAACTCGGCCACGACCGCGTCGCGCACGTCGGCCAGGCGCCGCCGGCCGTCGATGAGCTCCCAGGCAAAGGCCGAGACCTCGTTGAGGGAATAGATGCTGGCCGGCTCTCCAGGCTGTTGGCGGGCAGGCACCAGCATCACCTCGCCGGCGATGCGCCGCGTGGCGATCAGAGGGTTCCGGGCAAAACGTCGCTGCAAGGGATCATCTGGCTGCATCGTAGTCTCCAAACTGTGCTTGGGGGGCAGGTGCCACCCGGTCAGCGATGGCTGATGACGAGCGGCAGCAAAACGCGGTAACAAAAGCCCCGGACGCCGATGACATAGTCCCCGCCGCCGGAGTAGGAGCGCACCATCAGGTAATAGGTGCCCGCCTGGGTGGGAGCAACCTGGACGACCTGATCGGCGCCGGTCCCATCGCCCTTGTCGCCATACACGACGGTCGTCGGCAAGGCGCCGTAGCGGATGTACAGCTCGTAGATGTGGAGGTCCGGCGAGCCGTCGAGCGCCACCGTCAGGTGCTCGTCCGCCGGCACCATCACTTGATAGAATTTGACGTCACCGGTGCCCTGGAGCACACCGGTCCGCGGCCCGCACAGCGCCAGCGTAGGGAACGTACTGCTCGTATGGGCCACGATGGTGTAATCCCCGCCGCCAGAATAGGAGCGCACCAGGGCGTAGTACGTCCCCGCCTGGGTGTTGGCCACCTCGACCGCCTGGTCGGCGTCGGGCAGCTCGCCCCGAGCATCGTAGGTCGCGGTCGTCGGCAGGGCGCCGTAGCGGATGTACAGCTCGTACTTGTGGAGGTTGAACTCGGTGGCATCCAGCACCACCGCCAGGTGCTCGCCCGCCGGCACCACCACTTGATAGAGCTTGACGTCACCGGCGCCCTGGAGCACGCCGGTCCTGGCCGTGCCCACGGGCAGCGTGGGCAGCGTGCCGGTCGTGTGGGCCACGAGGCTGTACGCCCCGCCGCCGGAGTAGGAGCGCACCAGGACGTAATACGTCCCCGCCTGGGTGTTGGGCACCTCGACGGCCTGGTCAGCGTCGGGCAACCCGCCCCGGGCGTCGTAGGTCGTGGTCGTGGGCAGGGCGCCGTAGCGGATGTACAGCTCGTACTTGTGGAGGTTGAACTCGGTGGCATCCAGCACCACCGTCAGGTGTTGTCCGGCATCGACGTCGACCGAGTACATGACCTCGTCGCCGGAACCCGACAGGCTGCCGGTGACAGGCACGCCCAGGGTCAATGACTCCTGGGCCAAGGTGGAAGGGGAGCAGAACAGGAACAACAGGACGAACACAGAGACAAGGACAAGGACGAACGCGGCCCGACTGTTCATCTTGTTACCTCACGAGGCTGGTCCTTTCATGTTATGTGGGTGGTGTGCACCCGGTGACTGGACTGGTAATCGGAAAATGGGAAAAGGCAAGGCATGTGCCCCAGGGTTTTAGCGCCTAGGGACGGAAGACACCGGCTCCCGACCCAGGCAGTAGACGAGGAGGTCGCGCGGTTGGGCCTCCGCCTCCAGCCCGGCCTCCAGTGCCTGGCGCGCCCGGGCCTCGTCGTCCTTGGGGCCGGCCAGGATCAGGGACACGAGGACGTAACCCTCGGCCCGGGCCGGGTAGCGGTTGTTCCAATGCGTGTACACCCTCAGCAGATCGTCGGCGGCGGGAGGCGGCTCCTGGCCGGTGAGCCGGCGCAGGGGCGGCAGCCAGGGGCCGTAGCGAGCCATGGGATCCTCGATGTCGAGGGCCACGCTCTGCTCCAGGGCCTCCAGGGCCGCGGGCTGGTGGCCCAGCCAGGCATGGAGCCGGCCCAGGGTGCGGTGCACCTGGCCGTCGGCGGGGCGGGCCGGAAGGCCCCGCTCCAGGAGGCCCACGGCGCGGCCCATGGCTGCCGTGTCCACAGGCCCTCCCTGCTGGGCCACCGCCAGCGCCCGGTGCGCCAGGAGCGAGCCCAGG
>JAKPQA010000346.1 GCA_029547025.1 Armatimonadota bacterium | reverse complement strand
CTTCCAGTGCATCGCCATCGAGCGCGAGGCCGACTACCTGCCACTGATTCGGCAGCGAATCGACCGCCGCCGTGACCCGGTGGAGGCGCTGCGGGGACAGGCCGCCGACCTGGGGCTGTTCGACCTGCTCGGGGGTGAGGGTGACGTCGCCTGCTTCGGGCGTCCAGTCTGCGAGGGTGCGGCGGGGCAGGGGTGAGGGCATGGGGGGTATCCTGACAGCACAGCCCCACCGGCTCGGTCCGGTGGGTTGACGGCCCTCAGTGATGATGGGGGCCGTCTCGTTGCCCGTCCGCACCAACACCTGACGTCGCGTCGGACGCTTGGGGCACCAGGGGTCACCGCGCACGAGTGTGGCGACCGTCGTCGTCCGGGCGTCGGCGATCATCCGGACACACGCGCGTCGAGATGCGCCTCATAGCGGGCCGCGTCGAGCACGATGCCCCGCGGGCTGAGGATGCCCTCCCGGATCAGCCGCGCCCGGGTCCGGGCACAGCGCGGGCAGTAGGTCGCGTTGGGCGTGAACTCGGTTCTGACGATGACCCATCCGCGGGCACGGATCTGGGCGCGGGCCTCCCTGTCGGTCGGTGCGGTCGCTGAGGTGCGCCCGTCGCACCCCAGGGTCTGGCAGTACGCGGTCAGGGTGACCGCCGTGGTCACGAGGCTCATGATGTGCTCCTTCTCGTCGTTGTCCGCGCCCCACGTCCGGGGCGCTGCTCCTGCCATGTGGTGATGGTGGTCTCCCACCACCACGGACTGCGCCCGACATAGCCGTCGGGCTCTGTGATCTGGCCCCGCGTCAGGTAGCCCGTCACCGTCCGGGGCTTGATGCCGAGGTATGCGGCCACCTCGGCCACGGACCATTGGGCCGGAGCCCCCGAAGTGGAGGCTCCGGGCGTGATGCGCTCCACCCGGTCAGTCCTCGACCGCGTAGACCTTGCGGTCGACACCCTCGATCTCGACGAGGATGACGCCGGCCCCGCCGTCGCGCTCGGCCGCAGCGATGCTTGCGGCCAGCTCGTCGGCGGTCGCGGGGCGAATGGCCTCGGCGGTGTCGTAGTCCATCAGGGTGGCGGTGGTCTCGGTGGTCATCTCTGCCTCTCTCGGGCCGGTACCTCCGGCCCTTCTGACTACTACTATACAGCCTCAGACTGTATCCGCAAGAGGGGAGCGTGTGACCTGCGTCACAGGGCGCTGGAGACTAGGCCGCCCCGATAGCCTGACCCCAGGCACGCCGAAAACGCCCCCGCCGACCGAGGTCAGCGAGGCCGCAGGATGGCGCGTGGAGGCCGGGCCAGCGCGCCAGCCACTCAGTGACGTCGCCTGCCTCGGGTGTCCAGTCAGCCAGGGTGCGGCGGGGCGGGGGTGAGGGCATGGGGGCGAGGGTAGCCGGGCGGGCTGACTGTGATGGGGCTCACATATCTCCCCTTGCTTTACCGTAGTCAGTACGGTAAAGTAGTCCTCAGAAGGGCCGGAGGGACTGGCCCGAGAGAGGCAGAGATGGCAACCACGATCAGCACCGAGCAGGCCACCGACATGCTGCGCGCCGAGGGCTACGCCACCGCCGACATCACAGCCGCCATGAACTCGTTCATCGCCGCCGATGCCCCGGCCGAGGATGAG
>JAKPQA010000245.1 GCA_029547025.1 Armatimonadota bacterium | reverse complement strand
GGCGGCGCTTGTACTGGTCCGTCTGGGTCTCGTAGCCCGTGCCGCCGCAGTACATCGTGTCGGCCCCGTCGGAGACGAGGATGACGAACTTCTGCCGGCAGCTCCGGTAGGCGTCGGCCGCCTTGTGGGCGTCGAGGTAGGCCTTGACGCCCGCCAGGCCCGTCACCAGCGGCGTGGCCCCGACGACGTTGGAGTAGCTCATCCACCAGTTGATGCTGGAATAGTCCCCCGAGGCCTGGTCCACGGTGCAGGATTGATTGCTGCCACAGTAAATGAGCGAGTATTTCGTGGCGATGTCGCGCAGCTTCGTGTAGGCGCTGCCCTGGAACTTCCCGAGGCCGATGCGGATGTTGAGGCTCGTCTCGTCATCGTTGTTGATCGCGCCGCTGTGGTTGTCGTCGAGGATGTTGAACAGGGTCTTGCGGGCGATCTCGAAGCGCGAGCAGTAGGTCGTGTAGCCCGGCACGCTCTGGTCGTCGTAGAAGGGCCCCTCGCAGGCGGGGTTGCTGTAGGTCTTGATGGGCCAGTTCCACCAGTCGTGGTCCCCCGGGGGGTTCCACTTCATGCTGCCCGAGAGGTCGAGCACGATCATGGCGTCGGGGGCAATGGAGGTGAACAGGCCCGTTTCGTCCGCCAAGAGCTCCGCCGAGGTGTCCGCGGGAACCAGGGGAAACAACAGGATCAGTAGGGCAAGCCCCAGTCCCGTGTTTCTCAACGTAGTGCGCATCGTGCCAATTCCGCCTGTTTGTCTCGCGCCTGCCTGCATCTGTCGGTCTTCCGCGCCGCCCGCGCCCTCGAGGATGGAGTTCCCTGCCGGGGCTACTGCAGCCGCCGGTCGCGCCAGTAGAGGATGTTGGTGCGGTTGCCCGTCCCGCCAGGGGTGACGGGGGCCTTGATCGTCGTCGCCCCCGTGCCGGAGCCGCCGCTGATCGTCACGTAGAGATCCGGCGTGGGGCTGTAGGGGTTGAGCGAGAGCGTGGGCGCCGTGGGGATCCCCACGCCCAGGGTGACGCTCCGGGCG
>JAKPQA010000244.1 GCA_029547025.1 Armatimonadota bacterium | reverse complement strand
CGCTTTTTCGCCGTGAAGGATCGGACGCTCACGGGCACCTATCGGCTCAGCGATCTGGAGAACATCACCGGCAGCACTTACACCGACAATGACTCCAAGCGGGGATGGTACATGAACCTGGCCGGGCAGGGCGAGAAGTGTCTCGCCGAGGCCGTCGTCTTCGGCGGCCAGGTCTACTTCACGACCTACAGCCCCGCCGGCGGCGGCGGGGACCCGTGCAATGCCGCGGGGATCGCGAAGCTATACGGGGTGTCCTATATCACGGGGGCGGGCTCCCTGACGGGCGGGGCGCGCAGCATCACCCTGGGCGTGGGGATCCCCACGGCGCCCACGCTTTCCATGAACCCCTACAGCCCGACACCGGATCTCTACGTGACCGTGAGCGGCGGCGCCGGCACGGGCGCCACGACGGCCCGGGCGCCGGTCAACCCGCCCGCGATGAGCAGCCGGACCAACCTCATCCACTGGCGCGACCTGCGGGTGCAGTAGAGGGGGGAGAAGCTACCGGCCCGGGGCCGGCGGATGGCAGGCAGGGGCATCGAGCCCTGCGGCAGGGCAGGCAACCATCACAGGAATCAGAGAGGTCAGCAGCCATGAAAAAGAAAACGATCCTTCGTCTCGCATTGTGCGCCGCGGTCGCGATGTCCGTCGTGCCGGCCCCTGTGAGCCGTGCCGACGAGACGGGTCTGTTTACGGAGATCGCGCCCGATGCCATGATCGTGCTCGACCTCTCGGGCAGCATGAAGTGGAACCCCCCGGGGGACCACAACGCCTATAATTACCCCATCAAGGAGTACAGCAACCCCGCCTGCGAGGGCCCCTTCTACAGCGACCAGAGCGTGCCGGGCTACACGACCTACTGCTCGCGCTTCGAGATCGCCCGCAAGACCCTGTTCAACATCCTCGACGACAACCACACGGGTGTCATCGGCAGCCAGGACGAGGCCAGCCTCAACATCCGCATCGGCCTCGGGAAGTTCCAGGGCAGCTCCTACACGAAGCTGCGCGACATCGGGACGAAGTACTCCCTGATCTACTGCGGCAGCTCGACCTCCTGCACCGTGAACCAGACCTCGGGGGACACCCTGAGCATCAACTACTGGATGACCTACTCCAACGTCGTCGGGGCCACGCCGCTGGTGACGGGCCTGGCGAGCGTCAAGACCTACCTCGACGCCCACAAGGCGGCCGACGCCTACCGGAGCTGCCGGCAGAAGTTCGTCATCCTCGTCTCCGACGGGGCCGACACGATGTACTGCGGCGGCACGGGCTACGAGACCCAGACGGACCAGTACAAGCGCCGCC
>JAKPQA010000297.1 GCA_029547025.1 Armatimonadota bacterium | reverse complement strand
CGCACCGTCATGCCTCCGCTGCTGCCACCCAGGATCGGGATCATGCTGCTCAGGCTGCCGGACACGGTGATCGACGCCAGCCAGGTGATCACTCCCCACGCAATGGCGAAGACGACGGGCAGGAACCACGCTGTGCCCCAGACGCTGTGCCAGCCCACGGGCTGGGCCAGCCCCCAACGCAGCCCGAGGATCACGATGATGAGCACCGAGGCCAGAAGGGACAGGATGATCAGCCAGGTCGGCGCACCCGAGCTGAACAGGCCGTTGTTGTGGGAGGCGGCAACCGACGAGGAGCCCTCACTCGATGCCGACTTCAGGAAGTTCGCCAGCCCCTCTGCCGTGGCGTTGGCCGAGGTGGTCATCGGCACACCCAGCATCAGCGCCGGAAGCTGCACGAAGGAGATGGTGGCGAGCGGACCCATGACGATGACCATGGCCACGGCCAGCTTGAACGGACCTTCGATGAGTGCCGTGATCGTCAACGCGACGAAGGCGACGGCGTAACACAGCAGGAAGTGGTCCCGGACGAGGGTCAGCGCTCTCCCGACCGGAGCGATCAAGGGGCTCTGGAACACCGGGAAGGCCGACAGCACCGGCCCGAGGCGAGGCAGGGCCAACGCCAGGAAGAGCGCGAGCCCGCCGAGGAAGAAGACCCGAACGGCGCCCACCTTGAGGAACGCCTCCGCGAAGCCTTCACCGGCCGTGACGGGGAACAGGGAGATGATGAGGGTGAGCACGCCGACGGCTACCGCGGTGGCGATCGCCGACTCGACCAGGACCGGGCCCACGGCGCTCTGACGCGGGCGGCGCCGAGCCAACCGCACGATGATGGAGAGCAGCAGGGCCAGGACCCAGATGGGGGTCAACCCCGACATCGACATCCCACTCTCGCCGAGCAGCGTCGAGCCCATCGTCAGATCCCCGAAGAGGATCAGGCCGGCCATGTGGGGAATGCCCGCGAAGAAGGCCCCGATCGAGGTGCCAAAGCCCCACCCGGCATCAGCCAGCGCCGCCATGGTCACCACGCCGAGCAAGGACATCGCCGCACCGAAGGCCAAGATGAGTCCGAGGACCTGCGCCCCGAGGATCAAGGCCCCTTGGAGGTGCGCCGGCAGGGCCCCCAGCGAGGGAAGCGCGGCTGCCTGTCCGCCCGGGATCTGACCGGCATTCTGGGCGGCCAGCCACAGCGGCTGCCCCGGCTCGACCGGGCCAGCGGGCCCTGGAAGGGGAGCGGCCTGAGCGGGGGCCATGGGTGCCGGTGTGGCAGCGGCCGCCATGGGCGGCAGTGCCGGCGTCACGGCCGGGGTCGCGGCGGGGGCAGCGGGTACGGGCTCGACGGTGAACGCGGGCGCAGGGGCCGGGGCAAAGACCGACTCGGTGGCCTGGACGGCTACGCCGTCGTGGACGGGCTCGGCAGCGAAGCCGGGCTCGGCCGCCATGGGCCGGGAGGTCTCGAGAGGAGTGATGGCACTTCCACAGCCGGTGCAGAAGCGGTGACCCGGAGTCAACGGGCGACCACAGTTCACGCAGAAGGAGGGCATGACCCCACCGAGACTGGCTCGCGAGACGGTGCGTCCGCCGACCTCAGCCGGGACGAACTCTGCCACCGCCGTCGGCTCGGGGCGTTCGGCCACCTCATGCACCTCGGAACTGTCGGGCACCGCTGGCACCTCCGGCAATTCGGAGCGCCCCGCGGTCTGCCCGGGAGTCTGCCCGGCAGTCGGGTAGGCGGTCTGGGTTGGCGCTGGCACGACAGGGGCGGCCTGCAGCTCCAGACCACATCGACCACAACTCACGTCGTCGGCCGCCAAGGGCCCAGCACATCGAGGACAGTCCACGGTCAACCTCACTCCTCCGTCACGGCTGCGCCCCCATCCCATCATCCAGGGCCAGCTCTTTGCAGTCCCCTTTCATGGGGACAGACGCCAGGCGAAGTATGCCGGGAGCGGCCGACACGGCACACCTCGCCTCGCAAGTGAGGCTGCTCCAATCCCCCATTGCCCCCCGCGCGGACCTAGCGTCGAAGCATTGATCCCGACGACAGGAGCTGACGTGAACGGCAACGCGTGGATCTGGTGGGTGCTCGGAGCACTCGTCCTGCTGGCCATCATCTGGTTCGTGACCCAATCCATGGGCAAGTCCCGCGCGGACGCCCACCGACAGGAAGCGCAGTCCATCCGCGAGGAATCTGTCGAGCAGGAGCGTGAGATGCGCGCCCGCGAGGCCGCCGCCGCCGAATCCGAGGCGGCTGCCCGACGCGCCCAGGCGGAGGCCGACGAGCAGGCGGCCAAAGCCGAGCAACTCCGGGTCGAGGCCGAGCAGCGCGCCGAGCATGCAGGTGCAGCCCGCGGGGATTACGAGGAGCGCATGCGCGAGGCCGACCGCATCGACCCCGATGTTGAGACCGACAAGCACGGCAACCGTTTGGGCGGTGCCGCCGCGGCCGTCGGTGTGGGAGCTGCGGGAACCGGCGCTGTGCTGGGCGACCGCGATGGTGACGGGGTGCCCAATGCGCTCGACCCCAACGACGGCGGAGCCACCGGCGGCTGGGGCGACCGTGACGATGACCGCGTGATCGAGGACGCCAGCCGCGAAGACCCCAGCCGGCACCGCGAAGGAGCACTCGGCGACCGTGACGGCGACCGAGTCCCCAACGCACTCGACCCCAACGATGGCGGAGCCACCGGCGGCTGGGGCGACCGCGACGACGACGCCGTCCTCGAGGACGCGAGCCGCGACGATGGCCACGATGACCGGAGCCTGCTCGAGCGCGCGAAGGACAAGCTCACCGGCGACTCGGACGGCGACGGGGTCCCCGACCGCCAGGACGTCGACCCGGACGACCGCCGGGTCTGACCCGCCGAGCACAGACCAAGGCGGGGTATGCCGTGACTCGAGTCACGGCATACCCCGCCTTGGTCTTTGGCAGAGTTTGCGCAGGTCCTTTGCGTTGAGGGGTGTCCCTCGAGTTGAGGGGCGGGGTTGCAGGGACGCCCCTCGTCGTGAAGAACGCCCCTCAATCGAAAGGACCTGCGCCAACTTCGCAGCCAGTCTGGCCACGGGTAGAGAGCCGGCCCACTTCCCCTGTGGACAACCGCGGAGCGTCCCCCACGGCCTGCCATCGTGGACGTATGAAGCAGTCCGCCGATCCGTTCGACCCGAGCCAGTTGCGATTGACGCGCGACCTGGTGAGGCTGCGCATCGATCCGGGCGAAACCCACGTCCAGATCCGGCGCGGCGTATGGCTTCCTCGATCAGCGGCCGCTGCACTCGACGCCGGCGCTCGACATGCGGCCTTCGTCCACGCGACGGCACTCATCGCCGACGCCGACCCTCCGCACACCTTCTGCCTTGCGAGCGCTGGTGCAGTCTGGGGTCTGCCACGGATCGGTCCATGGCCCTCCCGCTGCGACGTGCTCGTCCAGGCGAGACGGCGCGGGTCTGAACTCATCCGAACCCATCGGGGCGAGCCGGTCGAGGCGGTTCTTGTCCACGGCGTGCACGTGACGCCGGTCGACCGGACGGTCGTGGACCTCGCCCGCACCGAATCCCTCGAGACCGCTGTCGTCGCGGCCGATCACGCCTTGCGCGAGGACATGTGCACGATCGATGAGCTTCGCGGCCTCGTCGAGAACATCCCGAAGCGAGGACGGGGACGTTCGCGTGCCCAGCTCGTGGTGGACATGGCCGATCCGGCCTCGATGTCCGTCGGCGAGAGCCTGTCCCGGGTCCGGATGTTCCAGCTCAACCTGCCCCGCCCTCGTCTCCAGGTGGCGCACTCAGACGATCGTGGCCTGATCGGTGTCGTCGACTTCGACTGGAATGGGGTCATCGGCGAGTTCGACGGCAAGCTCAAGTACGCGATTCCCGACGGGACCGATCCGGCCGAGGCCGCCGAGATCGTCTGGCGCGAGAAGCAGCGCGAGGACCGGCTCCGCCGCCTCGAGAACAAGGTCGCTCGCTGGGTCTGGGCCGACGCGCTGGTGCCTGCCCGCATGGCGGCGATCCTCGCCAAGGAAGGCATCCGCCCTCAGGCGCGGAATGCCTGGTTCGACGTGGGCAGCGCAGGCGCCCCGCGCTCCGCCTGAGCTATCCCCCGCTTGAGCAGGCTGACGTTGAAGGTGAGTCCGCACTGACTCGGCACCGCCCAGGATGGCCCCGTTCGCGCGTCATCCCCCGGTTGGCGCAGGTCCTTTGCGTTCAGGGGCGTCCTTCGAGTTGAGGGGCGCGGTTGCAGGGACGCCCCTCGTCGTGAAGGACGCCCCTGAACGTGATGCACCTGCGCTGGCGGCCCAACGGACGCCCCTCAACGGTGTGCCCCTCAGCGCTCCATGCCCCGGCACGCGACGGCACGAGTCACGAGGCACGAGGCGCGAGGAATGTGCCGCCCCAAGCCGCCGAGCACAAACCAAGGCGGGGTATGCCGTGTCGCGCGACACGGCATACCCCGCCTTGGTTTGTGCTCGGCGGCTTGGGGCGGCACATTCCTCGCGCCTCGTGCCTCGTGACTCGTGCCGTCGCGTGCCGGGGCATGGAGCGCTGAGGGGCACACCGTTGAGGGGCGTCCGTTGGGCCGCCAGCGCAGGTGCATCACGTTCAGGGGCGTCCTTCACGACGAGGGGCGTCCCTGCAACCGCGCCCCTCAACTCGAAGGACGCCCCTGAACGCAAAGGACCTGCGCCAACCGGGGGATGACGCGCGAACGGGGCCATCCTGGGCGGTGCCGAGTCAGTGCGGACTCACCTTCAACGTCAGCCTGCTCAAGCGGGGGATAGCTCAGGCGGAGCGCGGGGCGCCTGCGCTGCCCACGTCGAACCAGGCATTCCGCGCCTGAGGGCGGATGCCTTCCTTGGCGAGGATCGCCGCCATGCGGGCAGGCACCAGCGCGTCGGCCCAGACCCAGCGAGCGACCTTGTTCTCGAGGCGGCGGAGCCGGTCCTCGCGCTGCTTCTCGCGCCAGACGATCTCGGCGGCCTCGGCCGGATCGGTCCCGTCGGGAATCGCGTACTTGAGCTTGCCGTCGAACTCGCCGATGACCCCATTCCAGTCGAAGTCGACGACACCGATCAGGCCACGATCGTCTGAGTGCGCCACCTGGAGACGAGGGCGGGGCAGGTTGAGCTGGAACATCCGGACCCGGGACAGGCTCTCGCCGACGGACATCGAGGCCGGATCGGCCATGTCCACCACGAGCTGGGCACGCGAACGTCCCCGTCCTCGCTTCGGGATGTTCTCGACGAGGCCGCGAAGCTCATCGATCGTGCACATGTCCTCGCGCAAGGCGTGATCGGCCGCGACGACAGCGGTCTCGAGGGATTCGGTGCGGGCGAGGTCCACGACCGTCCGGTCGACCGGCGTCACGTGCACGCCGTGGACAAGAACCGCCTCGACCGGCTCGCCCCGATGGGTTCGGATGAGTTCAGACCCGCGCCGTCTCGCCTGGACGAGCACGTCGCAGCGGGAGGGCCATGGACCGATCCGTGGCAGACCCCAGACTGCACCAGCGCTCGCAAGGCAGAAGGTGTGCGGAGGGTCGGCGTCGGCGATGAGTGCCGTCGCGTGGACGAAGGCCGCATGTCGAGCGCCGGCGTCGAGTGCAGCGGCCGCTGATCGAGGAAGCCATACGCCGCGCCGGATCTGGACGTGGGTTTCGCCCGGATCGATGCGCAGCCTCACCAGGTCGCGCGTCAATCGCAACTGGCTCGGGTCGAACGGATCGGCGGACTGCTTCATACGTCCACGATGGCAGGCCGTGGGGGACGCTCCGCGGTTGTCCACAGGGGAAGTGGGCCGGCTCTCTACCCGTGGCCAGACTGGCTGCGAAGTTGGCGCAGGTCCTTTCGATTGAGGGGCGTTCTTCACGACGAGGGGCGTCCCTGCAACCCCGCCCCTCAACTCGAGGGACACCCCTCAACGCAAAGGACCTGCGCAAACTCTGCCAAAGACCAAGGCGGGGTATGCCGTGACTCGAGTCACGGCATACCCCGCCTTGGTCTGTGCTCGGCGGGTCAGACCCGGCGGTCGTCCGGGTCGACGTCCTGGCGGTCGGGGACCCCGTCGCCGTCCGAGTCGCCGGTGAGCTTGTCCTTCGCGCGCTCGAGCAGGCTCCGGTCATCGTGGCCATCGTCGCGGCTCGCGTCCTCGAGGACGGCGTCGTCGTCGCGGTCGCCCCAGCCGCCGGTGGCTCCGCCATCGTTGGGGTCGAGTGCGTTGGGGACTCGGTCGCCGTCACGGTCGCCGAGTGCTCCTTCGCGGTGCCGGCTGGGGTCTTCGCGGCTGGCGTCCTCGATCACGCGGTCATCGTCACGGTCGCCCCAGCCGCCGGTGGCTCCGCCGTCGTTGGGGTCGAGCGCATTGGGCACCCCGTCACCATCGCGGTCGCCCAGCACAGCGCCGGTTCCCGCAGCTCCCACACCGACGGCCGCGGCGGCACCGCCCAAACGGTTGCCGTGCTTGTCGGTCTCAACATCGGGGTCGATGCGGTCGGCCTCGCGCATGCGCTCCTCGTAATCCCCGCGGGCTGCACCTGCATGCTCGGCGCGCTGCTCGGCCTCGACCCGGAGTTGCTCGGCTTTGGCCGCCTGCTCGTCGGCCTCCGCCTGGGCGCGTCGGGCAGCCGCCTCGGATTCGGCGGCGGCGGCCTCGCGGGCGCGCATCTCACGCTCCTGCTCGACAGATTCCTCGCGGATGGACTGCGCTTCCTGTCGGTGGGCGTCCGCGCGGGACTTGCCCATGGATTGGGTCACGAACCAGATGATGGCCAGCAGGACGAGTGCTCCGAGCACCCACCAGATCCACGCGTTGCCGTTCACGTCAGCTCCTGTCGTCGGGATCAATGCTTCGACGCTAGGTCCGCGCGGGGGGCAATGGGGGATTGGAGCAGCCTCACTTGCGAGGCGAGGTGTGCCGTGTCGGCCGCTCCCGGCATACTTCGCCTGGCGTCTGTCCCCATGAAAGGGGACTGCAAAGAGCTGGCCCTGGATGATGGGATGGGGGCGCAGCCGTGACGGAGGAGTGAGGTTGACCGTGGACTGTCCTCGATGTGCTGGGCCCTTGGCGGCCGACGACGTGAGTTGTGGTCGATGTGGTCTGGAGCTGCAGGCCGCCCCTGTCGTGCCAGCGCCAACCCAGACCGCCTACCCGACTGCCGGGCAGACTCCCGGGCAGACCGCGGGGCGCTCCGAATTGCCGGAGGTGCCAGCGGTGCCCGACAGTTCCGAGGTGCATGAGGTGGCCGAACGCCCCGAGCCGACGGCGGTGGCAGAGTTCGTCCCGGCTGAGGTCGGCGGACGCACCGTCTCGCGAGCCAGTCTCGGTGGGGTCATGCCCTCCTTCTGCGTGAACTGTGGTCGCCCGTTGACTCCGGGTCACCGCTTCTGCACCGGCTGTGGAAGTGCCATCACTCCTCTCGAGACCTCCCGGCCCATGGCGGCCGAGCCCGGCTTCGCTGCCGAGCCCGTCCACGACGGCGTAGCCGTCCAGGCCACCGAGTCGGTCTTTGCCCCGGCCCCTGCGCCCGCGTTCACCGTCGAGCCCGTACCCGCTGCCCCCGCCGCGACCCCGGCCGTGACGCCGGCACTGCCGCCCATGGCGGCCGCTGCCACACCGGCACCCATGGCCCCCGCTCAGGCCGCTCCCCTTCCAGGGCCCGCTGGCCCGGTCGAGCCGGGGCAGCCGCTGTGGCTGGCCGCCCAGAATGCCGGTCAGATCCCGGGCGGACAGGCAGCCGCGCTTCCCTCGCTGGGGGCCCTGCCGGCGCACCTCCAAGGGGCCTTGATCCTCGGGGCGCAGGTCCTCGGACTCATCTTGGCCTTCGGTGCGGCGATGTCCTTGCTCGGCGTGGTGACCATGGCGGCGCTGGCTGATGCCGGGTGGGGCTTTGGCACCTCGATCGGGGCCTTCTTCGCGGGCATTCCCCACATGGCCGGCCTGATCCTCTTCGGGGATCTGACGATGGGCTCGACGCTGCTCGGCGAGAGTGGGATGTCGATGTCGGGGTTGACCCCCATCTGGGTCCTGGCCCTGCTGCTCTCCATCATCGTGCGGTTGGCTCGGCGCCGCCCGCGTCAGAGCGCCGTGGGCCCGGTCCTGGTCGAGTCGGCGATCGCCACCGCGGTAGCCGTCGGCGTGCTCACCCTCATCATCTCCCTGTTCCCCGTCACGGCCGGTGAAGGCTTCGCGGAGGCGTTCCTCAAGGTGGGCGCCGTTCGGGTCTTCTTCCTCGGCGGGCTCGCGCTCTTCCTGGCGTTGGCCCTGCCTCGCCTCGGGCCGGTGCTGTCGGCCTTCCCGGTGTTCCAGAGCCCCTTGATCGCTCCGGTCGGGAGAGCGCTGACCCTCGTCCGGGACCACTTCCTGCTGTGTTACGCCGTCGCCTTCGTCGCGTTGACGATCACGGCACTCATCGAAGGTCCGTTCAAGCTGGCCGTGGCCATGGTCATCGTCATGGGTCCGCTCGCCACCATCTCCTTCGTGCAGCTTCCGGCGCTGATGCTGGGTGTGCCGATGACCACCTCGGCCAACGCCACGGCAGAGGGGCTGGCGAACTTCCTGAAGTCGGCATCGAGTGAGGGCTCCTCGTCGGTTGCCGCCTCCCACAACAACGGCCTGTTCAGCTCGGGTGCGCCGACCTGGCTGATCATCCTGTCCCTTCTGGCCTCGGTGCTCATCATCGTGATCCTCGGGCTGCGTTGGGGGCTGGCCCAGCCCGTGGGCTGGCACAGCGTCTGGGGCACAGCGTGGTTCCTGCCCGTCGTCTTCGCCATTGCGTGGGGAGTGATCACCTGGCTGGCGTCGATCACCGTGTCCGGCAGCCTGAGCAGCATGATCCCGATCCTGGGTGGCAGCAGCGGAGGCATGACGGTGCG
>JAKPQA010000267.1 GCA_029547025.1 Armatimonadota bacterium | reverse complement strand
AGGGGCCGCACAGGGGTGCGCCCAGAGGGCGCGGGGCCCCTGACCGGCCCAGTCGGCCGGACGACGACAGAGCGGCCCGGGATGCGGCTTCGTGCCGCATCCCGGCCTCCAGATCGGGCGCGTTGGGGGCCCACCACGCTGGGAGACGCGTGGTTCCCCCCCATGGCGCCCCGCCGCAACCAGGCTGATGGGCCACTGGAGCCCCTGCAGCGCTCAAGACCTCGACGGCGGAGCCGTACGCCTCGGTGCCTTCGACGCGGCCGAAGTGCTGACGCGACCCCGCGAACGCCCATGGGAACTCCGCGGCGTGCGCGCACGCTGGTCCTGGGGGGCCGCCGAATCGCCTGGCGTGTTCCTCGGTGCCTTCTGATCCCGGGGGAGTGAGGGTGCTGGACCCCAGATCATGGCTGTGGATCGGCTTCGGCGTCGTGGTCGCGGCTGTCCTCGCACTGGACCTTGGCCTCGGACGGCGGGGCGCCCGACCGACCTCCGTCGGATCCGCGCTGAAGTGGAGCGGCCTGTGGGTTGGGCTTGCACTGGTGTTCAACGTGGGGGTCTACATCTGGCAAGGCCCTGAGCCGGCCACCGAGTTCCTCACTGGGTTCCTCATCGAGAAGTCCCTGGCCATCGACAACATCTTCGTGTTCCTGGTCGTGTTTCGCTATCTCCAAGTCCCCGCGGATCTGCAGCACAAGGTTCTTGTGTGGGGCGTCCTTGGCGCTCTGGCCTTCCGGGCCCTCTTCATCGCCGCGGGAATCGCGATGCTCGAACGCTTCCACTGGACCATCTACGTCTTTGGCGTCCTGCTGATCGTCACGGGGTGGAAGATCGCGCTCCAGAAGGGGAGGCAGCCCCAGATCGAGCGGAACCCGGCGTTGCGCGCGCTCCGCCGGGTGGTGCCCATCGCCGATGCCTACGATGGGGGCCGGTTCGTCACTCGATCCCAGGGTCGCCGAGTGGCCACTCCTTTACTGGTGGCCCTGGTTGTGATCGAGGCTTCCGACATCGTGTTCGCCATTGACTCCATACCGGCCATACTGGCCATCACGCGCGATCCCTTCATCGTCTACACGTCGAACGTGTTCGCGGTGCTGGGACTGCGCGCGCTGTACTTCGCCCTGGCGGGGGTCATGGAGCGCTTCCATCATCTCCACTACGGCCTGGCCGCGGTGTTGGTGTTCGTCGGGTTGAAGATGGCACTGATGGACGTTGTGAAGGTGCCCGTGAGCGTGTCGCTCCTCGTGGTGGCGGCGATTCTTGGTGTCTCCATCACCGCATCGCTGCTGCGGCCTGTGGCGCCGGAGCAGCACACAGCCGGACCGGGTACCTAGCGGCTGACGTCCTCAGTCCCCTGGCCGTGCTCGACCATCGCCTTGAGCAGCGCGTCGGCGATCACGGCCATGCCCTTGTCGCCCGGATGGCCGACGATGATGCCCGTGTAGTGCGGCTCGGCGCTGGCGAAGTTTGCCGGGTCCTTTCCGAACTGGCTCAGGTCGACGAACACTCGGTGGGATGGGTCTTCAGCGCACACCTCACGCTTGATGTCATCGAGCGGGCCGCCAGCGCCGAGGATCTGGCTCGTGACGAAGATGTGCGGGTCGCCGTGCGCCTTGAGTCCCGCCACAAGTGTGCGTAGGCCGCTCGCGAAGGCCTCCGGGTCGAAGGTCTCCCTGACGATGTTCTCGCCAAACTGCAGCACCACGATGTCGGCCTTCAGGTCGAGCTGTCCGCGGAGCCGCTCGTCCGTGTAGGTGCCGTAGTTCCTCTCGAAGATGTCGGCCACGTTCACCACGTTGGCAGCCCGGGTGGTACCGGCCTCTTCGGAGTCCGCGGGGCTGATCCGCAGCGGCGCGCTGGTTCGAGCCTCGATGGCGGCGGCCAGCAGGTGGACGTAGTCATTCTCCGGCGCGCTGGCGGCCATCCCGCAGTGGTGCGGCCACCCCAGCTGCTCCGCCGGGCCATGTAGCGTGACGCTGTTCCCGAGGAACAGGATGCTCTTTGCCCTCATCGCGCCGAGCATGGCGGGCTTCGGCTCCTCCTGGCCGTAGCAGGAGAGTGCGAGCACGCTGCACCAGATTGTGGTGGCGGTGACGCGGGGCAACGCGGGCATGATGGCGTGGGTCATAGATGGCCTACCTCCCCGGGCCCCCAGGATACTCGCTCTCGGCCGGCGAAGACATGGCGCTGTTGTGCGCCACGACGGAGGCAGGCACATGGCTGAGATGACCAGTCGCGAGCGGTTCCAGCGGATGTTCGAGCACCGAGAGGCCGATCGGGTCCCCATGATCGGGGGGCCCTGGGGCACGACCCTCGAGCGTTGGCGCCGAGAGGGCATGCCGGCCGACGCGGATTTCGCCGACTACTTTGGCCTCGACCAGATGGTCGGCGTCGGCGGCGACGTGAGTCCGCGCTATGAGTCCAGGGTGATCGAGGAGACGGACGAGTACGTCATCGCCTTCGACTCCTGGGGCACGACCTCGAAGAACTGGAAGCACGCCAGCTCGACACCCCACTGGCTCGGCCGCACCATCGTGGACCGGAAGACCTGGGAGGCGGCCAAAGCGCGGATGGTCATGGGGCGGGACCGGATCGACTGGGAGGGTCTCCGGCGCGGCTATCCCGTGTGGCGCGAAAAAGGCTGGTGGATCTACGGCGGCCTGTTCTTCGGTTTCGATGTCACCCACGCCCGCATTGTGGGGACCGAGCGACTCCTGATGCTGATGGCTGACGACCCCGAGCTGGTGGCGGACATCTACAACACCGAGTTGGACTGCAGCCTCCAGCTCCTCGACATGATCTGGGACGAGGGCTACACCTTCGACGCCATCTTCTGGTGTGACGACATGGGCTACCGCAATGGGACGTTCTTCTCCGTCCCCATGTACCGCGAGCTGCTTCTCCCGGTGCAGAAGCGCGCCATCGAGTGGGCTCACGCCAAGGGCATTTTCGCCCACCTGCACTCGTGCGGGAACGTGAACGAGTTCCTGCCGGATCTGGTCGATGCGGGCTTGGACGGCCTGAACCCGCTCGAGGTCAAGGCGGGCATGGACCCGGTACACATCAAGCGGACCTACGGCGACCGGCTGGTGCTTGATGGCGGCATCAACGCCATGTTGTGGGACCACATCGACGCGATCGAGGCCGAGATCCGGCGCCTCCTGCCGATCCTCAAGGAGAACGGCGGTTACGTCTTCCGGGAGGACCACTCGATTCCTGACAGCGTGAGCCTGGACAACTACCGGCGCATTGTGAAGGTCGCGCGGGAGCTCGGGTCGTACGAGTAGATGCTGGAGTCGGCGGAGGGAGAGGGATTCGAACCCCCGGACCTGTCGGTCAACGGTTTTCAAGACCGCCGCCTTAAACCACTCGGCCATCCCTCCGTGGCGCTCCCATTATACCATGGGTCGCCGGACCCTCTTGGCGTCGGGCGGCACTGAAGCCGCCGCGTGGTGCAGGAGCTCGTGGGCAACAGCGCGCTGTGCGATCACACTGGGGGGAAGACCCTGCTGCACGGCGGCGCGCGTGACGCCGTTGGTGTAGAGAACGATGCGCGGCCCGCCACGGCCAGAGGGAATGTACTCGGCCACGATGGTCGTGGGCCCAAACGCGGCCTGGGCGTCCGAGTAGACGATCGGCACACTGAGCAGGGCCGCTATCTGGTGCGCCGAGGGACGCGCGCCTTGGGCTACAGAGCTCGGTGTGGTATTATGGGCGGGCGGTCTGGCGCCGGTTGGAGCGCATTCCGCAACTGAGGATGTTGACCTGTCCACTGTTCTCAGACCCACTCGTGCCCCCCTGGGGCGCGCCACGCTTCGGAGAGAGCAACCCATGCCCAAAGACGTGCCCGTTCTGCCCGAGTTCGTCCCTGCTGAGATCACGGCGAAGCCCGTGCCGACTTTCACCTATCGTGGCTGCCTGAAGCGAGAGCTGGAGGCCGGCCGACTCACGCAAGACGATGCCCTTCGCATGTTCCGGTACATGCTGGCCATCCGATGCTTCGAGGAGATGATCGTGACCCTCAAGGGTGGCCGATTCGCTCCGCTTCCCGGTCTTCGGTTCATCGGCGCGACGCACCTCTCGATCGGTCAGGAAGCCGTGGCGGTGGGTTCCATCTCGGCCATTGACGCCAAGGATTACATCACGAGCACGCATCGGGGCCACGGCCATTCGGTGGCCAAGACGGCGTTCGCGATGGACGCCATGTCCGACCAGGAGCTTCTCGAGTACACCGGTCTTCCGGCGGACACCGAGAACCTGCGCGATCAGGCGTTCAACCACCACCTCTATCGGACGCTGTGTGAGCTTCTGGGCAAGGAAGATGGCTACTGCCACGGCCGCGGCGGCGGGATGCACATCGCCGACTTCCACACGGGCCACCTGGGCGCCAATGCCATTGTCGGCGGGAGCATCGCCATCGCCACCGGTGCGGCCATGGCCTGTCAGAAGCTTGCGAACGGCCGGGTCGTGCTTTGCCTCATGGGAGACGGAGCCGCCAACAACGGTATTTGCCACGAGGCGTTCAACTTCGCAGTGCAGGACCAGTTCAAAGAGGGCTGCCCGGTCATTTTCCTGATCGAGAACAACCAGTACGGCATGACCGGCCAATCGGTCGGCGAGGTCACCGGCGTGCGGTACCTGGCCCAGCGGGGCATGGGCTACAACGAGGAGAGCATGCACGCCGAGGTCGTCGATGGCATGAACCTGCTGGCCGTGCGCGATGCGGTGCAGCGCGCGGCCGAGCTATGCCGGCAGGGCAAGGGTCCGGTGCTGCTCGAGTGCTTGACCTACCGCTACTATGGCCACTCACTCAGCGACAACCGTATGTCCTATCGTACCAAGGAAGAGGAGAACGCGTGGCTCCAGAAGGACCCCATCGAGCAGTTCCAGTGCGAGCTGGTCGATGGGGGCGTACTGACCCAGGAGCAGGCCGCCGCCGAGCGCGAGGCGATGAAGCAGCGGGTCGAGTGGGCCACGGTGGCCGCTGCGAACTCGGCCGATCCGGACATCCGCGAGATCACGCGGGGGCTGCTCGCCGAGACCACGTCAGATGATATCCCTGCGTCGCTTGCCACGCCCGAATCGGCGCTCCTGACACCTTACAAGAAGGTCAAGCGTGACTCCGAGGGGGCCGTGCTCTACCGCCATGCCGTGGCCGAAGCCATTGCCGAGGAGATGCTCCGGGATAAGCGCGTGATCCTCTACGGCGAAGACGTGGCCGACTACGGCGGCGCATTCGGCGCCACCCGCGGCCTGATCGAGGTGTTCGGGCGCGAGCGGGTCTTCAACGCCCCCATCTCCGAAGCCGCCATCATCGGTACCGGCGCCGGGGCGGCCATGGTGGGCATGCGGCCCATCGTGGAGATCATGTACATCGACTTCATCTTCATGACCATGGACCAGACCGGCAACCAGGCCGCCAAGGCGCGCTACATGTTCGGTGGCAAGTGCAGCGTGCCCATGGTCATTCGAACCACCATTGGCGGCGGCAAGGGCTACGCCGGCCAGCACTCCCAGAGCCTCGAGGCCGTCTGCACGCAGGTGCCAGGGCTCAAGGTGGTCGCGCCCTCAACCGCCTACGATGTCAAGGGGCTGCTGAAGGCGGCCGTGCGAGACGACAACTGCGTGGTCTTCATCGAGCACCAGAACCTCTACACCGAGAAAGGCGTCTGCCCCGAGGAGGAGTACACCATTCCTCTGGGCCAAGGCATCGTCCGCCGCGAGGGGACCGACATCACGGTCGTGGCCTACAGCTACATGGCGCCGGTGGCCCTGCAGGCGGCCGAAATGGTGGCGGGAGACGGCATATCGGTGGAGATGATCGACCCGCGGACCCTGCGGCCACTCGATGTGGACCTCATCGCCGGTTCGGTGTCCAAGACGGGGCGCTTGCTGGTGGTCTGCCAGGCGCCCAAGTTCGGGTGTTTTGGTGAGACCATCGTCTACACCACTCAAGAGCGCTGCTTCAGCGACATGAAAGCGCCGGCGAGGATCGTCGCGGCTTACGATGTGCCGCCTCCCATGGCCGCGCCCCTCGAGAGAGAGAACCTGCCGACTCCGGAGAAGGTCGCCCAGGCGATCCGGGAGCTCTGCGGGCGATGACCCTGGTTCAGATCGGCGCGGGCAATATCGGCCGGTCCTTTGTGGGCCAGCTTTTCGCCCGCGCCGGGTACGAGGTCGTGTTCATCGATGTCGTCGATGAGGTGGTCGCTGCTCTGAATGAGCGGCGATGCTACACGGTCGAGATCCGCGACGAGCACCCCGAATCGATCCAGGTTCGAAATGTCCGCGCGATCCATGGCCGGGACATGGAGGCGGCGGCCGGCGCACTGGCCGCCGCCGACATCGCCGCCACGGCAGTGGGGCCCGGGGCACTCCGGTTCATCTACCCCACCATCGCTCGGGCACTGGTGCTGCGGAACGAGCGCGGCGCCGCTCCGCTGGATATCATCATCTGCGAGAACCTGCGCGGCGCGGCCCGGGCATTCGCCGAGGGGCTCAAGCCGCTCTTGCCGGAGGGGTTCCCCTTGGCCGACTCGGTCGGCCTCGTCGAGACCTCCATCGGCAAGATGGTCCCCATCATGACTGAGGAGCAGCGGCGGACCGATCCCCTTCTGGTCTATGCCGAGGCCTACAACACGCTGATCTGTGACGCCTGTGCCTTCCGCAACCCGATTCCCGAGGTGCCCGGGCTCCTGCCCAAGGCCAACATGCGCGCCTATGTGGATCGGAAGCTCTTTGTGCACAACCTGGGCCACGCGCTCACCGCGTATCTCGGCCACGTTCGGGCTCCCGGGGCCGTGTTCGTGTGGCAGGCTGTCGAGGACGAGCGCGTGGGTCCTTCGGTTCGTGCTGGCATGTGGGAGTCAGGCCGTGCGCTGATCGCCGAGTACCCCGCTGAGTTCTCCGAGACGGACATGGGCGAACACATTGATGACCTGCTGCGCCGTTTCCGCAACCGCGCCCTGGGCGACACCGTGTTCCGCGTCGGTCGCGACGTCCAGCGCAAGCTGTCACGCGAGGACCGCGTCATTGGCTCGCTGCTCCTCGATGCCAGCCACGGGGTTCCCGCGCCCGAGACGACGCGCTGCGCCGCCGCCGCACTATGCTTCCGTGCCACCGACGAGCATGGCCGGATGTTCCCAGCCGATGAGGAGTTCGCCGGCATCCTGCGTGAACGCGGCCCCGAGCACGTTCTCGAGACCGTCTGCGGACTCCGTCCCGCTCGATCGCCGGACCGCGAGGTGATGCGCGACGTGCTCGTCGAGTACGCTCGCCTCACGTCCTGAGTACCCAAGGAGGCCACCATGCCGCCCCTGCGTCCCGTGAAGCCCGAGTTCGAGGACATTCCCCTGACACCCACCCGCAAGGCCATCGCCGAGCGAGTCCTGCAGAGCGCCCGCGAGATGCCCGTGTTCCACATCCATGCCGAGGTCGATGCCACGGCTGTGCTGGCTGCCCGGGCCGCCGCGAAGAACGAGCTGGGTCAGGAGGCACCGAGCTACAACGATTTCATCCTCAAGGCGGTCGCCACCACTCTCCGGCGCCATCCGCGTCTCAATGCCTGGTTCGAGAATGACGTGATTCGGGTGGCGAAGCAGGTGAATCTGGCATTTGCCGCGGCGACGCCGGAGGGCGTGCTGCTGCCCACCGTCTTCGAGGCGGACCGGAAGACTCTGGAGGAGATCGCCGCCGAGTCGCGCGAGATGATCGCCATGGCGCGGGCCGGTCGACTTCGCGCCAGTCTTCAGGCGGGTGCCACTTTCACGGTCTCGAACATCGGGCCGGTGGGCATCGACGCGTTCAACGCCATCATCAGCCCCCCGCAAGTCGCGATACTGGCCATCGGCTCGGTCCTGGAGAAGGCTGCGGTGGTTGATGGGTCACTCGGCGTTCGGTCCGTGGCGAGCTTCACGCTTACCGTCGACCACCGCGCCATCGATGGAGCCGACGGTGCGGCCTTTCTGGCCGATGTGAAGAAGGCCCTGGAGGCCCAGACCTGGCCGCCGGCAGGGACCGAGGGCCCTACCGGAGAAGGTTGAGGGAAGTCTGTGGCGGCGCCTGTGCCGTTCGGTGCACGGGCGCGGCCTCGATCCCACGGGTACTCGGAGGCTGGCCAAGTCCTTGCCGAAGCAGGGCTCTGCGCATTGCGATGGCCAACGGGGCCGGACCAAACTCCTGTGTTCCTCGTTTCGGTGTTCGGCGGCGCTGGCATTGCTGCTCACTGCGGGCCGGAGCGGAGCCGAGACGGTCGTTGTGTTGGCGCCCGACCGGCCTAGCCTGGACTGCAGTGTGACGTTCGTCAACGACCAGGCGCGAGAAGTGACTCTTGGCCCATTCGCATTCTCGCAAGGACAGGCCCGGATCCAGTCCCTGCCCCTATCGCGCACGGACCGCTCGTGTACCCTGCGGGTCTGCGATAGGCGTTCGGGCCAAGTCGCTCGGGCCACTATTGACTTTGGCCCCGACCGCATAACGCGTTATCGATCTGGCACTCCTGATTTCTTCACCCCCCACACACTCCGCGTCGCGCTGGTCACCCGAGCGGACCACGCTATCCCCGCCGTACGTGTCGAGGTCACGGACTCCGCCAACGAGGTGCGCCAGGTTGTGTTGGGCGCTGTGAACCGCGTGGAAGTTGTCGAGCTCCATGATCTACACAGCGGCCCCGCCACCGTCAGGGTGTATGCGGCCGACCTCCTCGAGAGGGAGCGTAGCGTCCGTATCGACTCGGCCGTGCCGGCCACCTACACGCCCCTGCTGATCGGCTCGGGGTCGGCCGAGGCGACTCCGGCAGAGACAGAGGCGAACGATGCGGCGGGGATGGAGCACCAGCCGCTGATCGACCGTCTCGCCCTCGTGATGTTCCTGCTCACGCTCACGGCGTGGGGCGGCGCGGGGGCGGTACTGGCCCTCACGCCGGCTAGTTTGGGTGTGGATCGCGCGGCGAGGATGCGTCGAGCGGCGTTGTTCGCCGTGGTTGTGTCGGGTGTGGTCCTGATCCTCAATGGCCTCCCGCTCGTGCTCCTGGGATCGATATCCTACCTGCCAGTGGCCACGTGCATTACCGCGGTCCAGCTCATGGCAGCCTCGTGGCTGCTGCTGGCCATACAGGCACGCAACCGCTCGGGGCTTTCCCTCGCCACCGCGGTGCTGATCGTGGCCATGGGCGGCTCACTGCTGTTTGTCCCGGCGCTGGCCGTGCCGGATGACTCGGGGGGGCTGGTCCTCCGGCTCTCGATCGCGCAGGTGACTCTGGTTCTGGCTGCCGTGGCGGCATTGGTGGTCTCTCGTGTTCGCACCTCATTCGCCGATGATGCCCAGCGCGCTCTGCGCGAGCGGCATCGTCAGGCACAGAAGTGCCGCAAATGCGGCGAGCCCCTTCACCCCGTCACGGGGATCTGCCGGTGCGATCTGGTCCATACCAGCGGCTCGCGCACGCGTACCGTGGCCCGGCTTACTGTGAAGTCGGGCAAAGGCGCCATGAGGCACTATGCGTTGGGGCCGTCCGTCATTGTGGGCAGCGGCCCGGACTGCGATGTGTGCCTCAGTGACGATCCGAGGGTTGCGAAGTCCCATTGCCTGATCTTCGAGCGCGGCCGCGACATCTGTGTGCGTGATAACGGGCAGCTGGATGGCACGTTCGTCAACGGCGAAAGGGTCTCCGAGCGCGTTCTCCGGGACGGCGACGAACTCCGCGTCGGTGACAGCTGGCTCCTCTTCGAAAGGGTCTAGTCTCGCATGCTCGACTGGCAGCAGAGTCTGGGCTCGGTTCTCTATGCTAGCCTGGGAGCCTCACTGGGGGCGCTGGTGGGTCGCCCGTTCCTTCTCCGGGGTGTGGGCGAGGGCCCGGGTGGCTCGGCGGTCTGGCCCTTCATGTGGTGGGCTTGCGTCTGCGCGGGCGCGGCGGCTGCTTGGGCGACCTACGACCGGCTGTCCCGGGGCCACCGGCTGGCCGCGCTTCCGTGGATCGGTGTCGCTGCCGCCATGGGGGCGATCGCGGCGGTCGCCGGGATGTTGGGGCTTGCTGCCGCGGCCGCCCTCACCGGTGTCAGCACCGCCACCGCCGGTGCGTTTGTGCGCTCGACGGAGAGTGGTGCTCTCCTGCTGGTTCCTCGCGCGCTGCAGGGCCTGCTGGTTGGGCTCGGCGTCTCGGTAGCGGCATCGCCCACCGGGGGCCTCAGGGGCCGGCCGGCTCTCGCCGCCCTGGGTGGGTCATGCGGTGGGCTCTTTGGCGCTGTGGTGTTCGAGGCCCTCACCAGCGGAGCCAGCCCCGTGGGCTCGGACCCGGCCTCGCCTGGCCAGGTGGCGCTGGCACACGGCATGGGCGCCACTGTCCTGATGGCCCTGACCGGACTGGCGGCTAGCTTGGCGGTCGATCTCGGCAAACGTGGGGCCGTCCGCATACTGGCGGGACCGCACCAGGGCGCCGCGTTTCCCCTCTTCAGTGGGCCCAATGGCCTGGGCCAGTCCCTCGGGTGCACCATCGCGTTGACGCGCGAGGCCGATCTCATGCCGTTCCATGCCGTACTGCGCTACGGTCCGGACGGTCTGGTGCTGGAAGCCGCTCACGCCGGCATTCACGTCAATGGCCATCCCGAGACTTCGGCCCAGCTGCGTAGTGGCGACCGGCTCCGCGTTGGGTCATCGCTGGCCGATGTGTGGATCGCCGCACCCGAGCCGGCCGGAGCGACGCCGGTGGGTGCGTCTGGATGGGCGCCGGCCCGGCCGGGCGTGTGTCCCTACTGCGGCGCCGCCGTCGAGTCAGGGACCGGTGCATGCCACTGCACTCACCGTCAGAGGGACGTGGAGCACGCGGGCGCCGTGACGCCAGAAGTGCCACCCCGCGAGTCGCCCGCCGCTGTGGGTATCGAGCCGGAGCCCGGAAAAGAGCCTCGCCTGGGGTTGGCGCGCCGGGTGGGTCGCAGGGCCTTCGTCCGTCCGCTCGATGCGGCCGTCACCCGGATTGGGCGCGGTGACGCGTGTGACATCCGGCTCGGCGCGGCCCGGGTCTCTCGGGACCATGCCTACATCGAGCATAGCGCCGAGGGCTACTTCGTTGTGGACTCAAACAGCGCCAACGGCACCTTTGTCAATGGCGATCGCGTGACACGCTGTGTTCTCTCGGCCGGCGATCTGCTCCAGATCGGCCCCGTGAAGCTCCGCGTGGTTGATATGCACGAGGTGGAGCGCCGGGGCGAGATCTGAGTCGAGGCAGGACCAAGAGACACAGAGAGGATGGCACACGCGCCTCGAGGGCCGCTCGTGCCATCCTCGGGTATCCCAACGAGTTCGCAGCCGCCGAATGCGCTGCATGCCTCGCTAGCGCTTCGAGAACTGCTTGCCCCGCCGCGCGCTGCGGAACCCCGCGTGCTTCCGCTCCTTCATGCGAGGGTCGCGCGTGAGTAGCCCGGCCCGCTTGAGGATCAGGCGGTAGTCCTCACTCGCGCCCAGAAGGGCTTTCGCGATGCCATGCCGCAGCGCGCCCGCTTGGCCGGTGACGCCGCCGCCCTTGGCCGTCGCTTTCACGTCATACCGATCCAGCGTCTCGGTGACCCGGAACGGGGTCAGCACGTCCGTCGCGAGGTCAAAGCGCCCGAAGTACGTCTCGAGCTCCTTGCCGTTGACGATGACCCGGCCGGTCCCGGGGGTCAACCACACCCGGGCGGTAGCATTCTTGCGATGACCCGTGCCGTAGTAGATGGCTCCGTCCGCCATTGAGTCTGTTCTCCTCCCGCCCGCTAGACCTCGAGGGGTTTGGGCTTCTGCGCCTCGTGGGGATGCTCGGGGCCCACATACACCTTGAGCTTCCGAGCCATCTGCCGACCAAGCCGGTTGTGTGGCAACATGCCACACACGGCCCGCGTGACGACCTTCTCCGGATGCTTACTGAGCATCATCGCCGCGTTAGCCGACTTCAGATGGCCCGGGTAACGCGAATGCGAGTAGTAGAGCTTGTCCCGCATCTTGTTGCCCGTGAGACGGACCTTCTCACAGTCGGTGATGATCACGTGGTCCCCGCAGTCGGCATGGGGCGTGAACTGCGGCCGGTGTTTCCCGCGGAGGATGTAGGCCACCCTCGCCGCGAGCCGCCCGAGTACCGCGCCATCGGCGCTCACGACCCACCATTCGCGCTTGATGTCTCCTGGTTTCACGCTGTAGGTTCTCATCGTGCCTATCTCCCCGCTGACGCTTCCGCCGCCCTAGTAGAGGACCCGTACCAAGCGAAGTCCCCGGGCAGCCGCCGTCGGCCCCGCCTTCGACCGATCCCCGCTATCCAGTACTTCCGCCATCCAGCTCACCGGCCGCCGGCCGATACCGATCTCCAGTGCCGTTCCCACGATGTTCCTTACCATCTTGTAGAGGAAGCCGTCTGCCTGGATCCGCAGAAACGCCCCCTCGTCGTTCTCGGTCCACTGGGCCGAGGCGATGGTCCGCACCCGGTCGTTCGCCTTGCCGCCCGCCGCTGTGAAGCCCGAGAAATCGTGTCGGCCCAGCAGGCACTCCATGGCGGCGTTCATCGCCAACACATCCGGCCACGGGTGAACCGGCTCGGCGAACCGGCTGGCGATGGGACGCCGGTGCCGGCTCCGCAGCAGGTGGTACTCGTACACCTTTCCGATGGCCGAGAACCGAGCATGGAACCCCTCGTCCGCCCGGCCCGACTGCCACACCGCGATGCTCTCGGGGAGCAACCGATTGAGCACCTCGGCGAATCGCTCGTCCGGCATCGGGTAGTCCGTCCGAAACGAGACGACCTGACCCAAGGCGTGGACTCCGGCATCGGTTCGCCCCGCCCCGTGCACCCGGATGGGCACTCCGGTCAGCCGAAGCAGCGCCGCTTCGAGCGCCCCCTGGATCGTCGGGCCATTGGGCTGGATCTGGAATCCGCAGTAATCGGTTCCGTCGTACTCCACATCCAGCCGTAGGATCCGCTCATGGCGCTCCCGCGGCACGGCGGTCGCCGCCTCAATCCGGAACGAGCTCGAGCACTGCCATCTCGACGCCATCGCCGCGCCGGTAGCCGATAGACGTCAGGCGCGTGTAGCCGCCGGGCTTGTCCTTCATCTCCGGTCCGATCGTCTCAAACAGCTTGCGGATCGGGTCGACCTTCTCGATCCCCGCTTTCCGCTCGGCCGGGGTGAGCTTCCGCTCGGTCCCCAGTACCCGGCCCGCCTCGCGCCGGTTGTGCACGCTGTCCGTCTTCGCCAAGGTGATCAGCCGCTCGGCGAGCCGTCGGGCCTCCTTGGCCCGGGTCTGCGTGGTCTCGATCCGCCCATGCACGATCAACGACTTGGTCAGGTTCCGAAGCATGGCCAAGCGTTGGTCCGTTGGCATGTTCAGTTTGCGGTATGCTCTGCGGTGTCTCATGGTCAGTCCTCGTCCCCCGGAGCGGCTAGGCCTCATCGGGAAGTGGCAGGTCGAAGTCCTCATTGTCCAGGGACAGGTCTTCGTCTTCCTCGCCGGCGGTCAGGCTTTCGCGCAGCGCCAGTCCGAGTTGTGCCAGCTTCTGGCAGACCTCGGTTAGCGACTTCTTCCCGAAGTTGCGAATCGTCATCAGATCCTGCTCGCTGCGCTGCACGAGCTCAGCGATGGTGTTGATCTGTTCCTTCTTCAGGCAGTTGTAGGTCCGGACTGAGAAGTCCAGGTCCTCAATCCGGTATTCCAGAGCCTTGTTCTTGCTGCGTTCGGCTTCCTCTTCCTGGGCCCGCTCCTCGTCTTCGTGATCGGCGAACTCGAAGAAATACCGCAGGTACCGGTCGAGCACGCGGGCAGCCTCGCCAATGGCGGCCGCCGCCTCCATGCCCCCGTCCGTCCAGACCTCCATGACCAGACGGTCGAAGTCGGTCCGGTGCCCCAGACGGGTCGGCTCCACGAAGTAGTTGGCCTTCCGGATGGGGCTGAAGATGGAGTCCACGGGGATCAGCCCCACCTCGGTGCGCTTGGGCTGTTGTTCCGCGGGCACGTACCCGCGGCCCCGCTGGATCTCAATCTCCATATAGAGCGAGGCGTCGGGCGAGGTGAGCGTGGCGATGTGCCGCTCGGGGTGGACCACCTCGATCTCGGCGGGGAGGCGGATGTCCGCTGCTGTTACTTCACCCTCACCACTGGCCTCGATGCGACCGATCCAGCTCTCCCCCGAGAGGCGCCCACCGCTCAGCCCGCCCAGGGCCGGCCGGAAAGTCAGCTCCTTCAGGTTCAGGATCATCTCCATGACGTCCTCATACACGCCCGGGATGGTCGTGAACTCGTGAAGGATGCCCTCAATCTTGATATATGCCGGAGCCAGGCCTTCAATGAACGCAAGCAGGATCCGCCGGAGCGAGTTGCCCAGAGTGGTCCCGAAGCCCCGCTCCAGCGGCTCGATCAGGAACTTGCCGTATGTGGCGTCTTCATTGCCGGCCAGGCGCTGGATCTTCGGTCTGACGATATCGGCCACGCCATCCAACCTCCCAGAGGTGTGGCGGCTTGCGTGCGAGGGTTCACGCCGCCAGGGATCATCGAGAGTAGTACTCGACGATCAGGTGTTCGCTCACCTGTGTGTCGATCTGGTCCCGGGTTGGCGCCTGAAGCACTTGCCCGCTCAGAGCCCCCAGGTTCACCGCCAGCCAGGGCGCCGCGGGACGTCCGGACGCCAGGTTGACCGCCATCTGCACCGGCTGAATCCGCTGGCTGCGGGCACGCAACGACACCAGGTCACCCGGACGCACCTGGCACGACGGGATGTCGAGGATCCGCCCGTTCACCGTCACATGACGATGCGTGACCATCATTCGAGCCTCGGTGCGCGATGAAGCCAAGCCCAAGCGGTAGACCACGTTGTCCAGGCGCATCTCCAGCAGGCGCAGGAGATTCTCACCCGTCACGCCCGGCATGCGCACAGCTCTGCCGAAGGTCAGCCGGAACTGGCTCTCGGTGAGCCCGTACATGCGGCGAAGCTTCTGCTTCTCGCGGAGCTGTTGGCCGTAGTCGCTGACCTTGGGCCTCCGGGCTTTGGAGTTCCCGTGTTGCCCGGGCGGGAACGCCCGCTTCTCCATCGCGCACTTGGGCGATGTGCACCGCGACCCCTTGAGGTAGAGCCGCTGACCTTCGCGCCGGCACAGACGACACGAAGGGCCTGAATAGCGTGCCATGGTCTTCCTCCGCCTTGGTTATACGCAGGACCGGTCCCGCGAACCGAGTGCCAGTTCCGGCCCACTGCCACGATACGACTCTAGACCCGCCGGCGCTTCGGGGGCCGGCACCCGTTGTGGGGTACCGGCGTCACGTCCCGGATCACGCCCACCTCGAGCCCTGCCGTGGTGAGCGAGCGGATGGCCGTTTCCCGGCCGGAACCGGGGCCCTTGACGTTCACGTCGACTCGGCGCATCCCCACATCGATGGCGCGCCGTGCGGCCGCCTCCGCCGCCAGTTGCGCCGCGAACGGTGTTCCCTTCTTCGTCCCCTTGAAACCCACGGTGCCGGCGCTCGCCCAAGCGATCACTTCGCCCGCACGATCGCTGATGGCAATCAGCGTGTTGTTGAAGGTGGACTTGATGTGGGCAACACCCTCCGTCACATGCCGGCGCTCGCGCCGACGTTTGACGCCCTTCTTCACCTTCTTGGCCATTCGTCCATCCCTCTTCCCTCACCGAGTGCCTCGGCGAAGGCGCGCCCAATGATGGGCGGTTCATCGTCCGTCCGGCCGGGCCATGAGCGCCCGGAGAAACCCCGCCTAGTGCTTCACCGTCTTCTTCTTCCGAATGCCCACGCTCTTCCGGTTACCCCGGCGAGTCCGTGCATTGGTCTTGGTGCGCTGGCCCCGGACCGGCAGACCCCGGCGGTGCCGAAGCCCCCGGTAGCAGCCGATCTCCATCAGGCGTTTGATGTTCCCCGTGACCTCGCGCCGCAGATCGCCTTCGAGGGTGAAGCTCCGCTCCAGCGTCTCGCGGAGCCGGTTCACTTCCTCCTCAGTTAGGTCGCGGACTTTCGTGTTCGGGTCGATCTCGAGCTGCTTGAGGACCTGCAGGCTACGGGGCCGGCCCACTCCATAGATGTAGGTCAGCGCCACCTCGACCCGCTTGTCCCGCGGGATGTCTATGCCAGCGATGCGTGCCATGTATGTGGGTTCCTCCCCCTAAGGCCAGCCGGCCGCCTACGACCGCCCGGGCCCCGTGTCGCCATTCAGCCCTGGCGCTGCTTGTGCTTCGGGTGCTTGGGGCAGATCACGCGGACCACACCCTTGCGCCGGATGACCTTGCACTCGTCGCACATCCTCTTCACTGAGGCACGTACCTTCATCCTGAGTTACCTCCAGACTGCAGTGCAACAGGCAGGCAAGCGCCGACCATTTGCCTCGAGTCCAGACACCATGGCTCGGCTCGAGGCCTCCCGGTGTTACCCAGGCGGACGGTCGGTTCGCTCGCGGTGCAGCCAGGTGATGCGGCCGCGAGTCAGGTCGTACGGGCTGACCTCCAGCGTCACCTTGTCGCCCGGCATGATCCGGATGAACCGCATTCGAATCTTGCCGGAGACGTGCGCGATGACCTCGTGGCCGTTCTCCAACTCCACCCGGAATACGGCGTTGGGCAACTTCTCAGTGACCGTGCCCATGACGCGTATTGCCTTTTCCTTATCTGGCTCTTTCTGCTCTCTGGGCCGCATCCGCCCCGCTTGCCTCTTCTCTCGGTCGCCCGGCGACTGGACTAGGGCACCGTGAGGACCACCGGTCCCCGCTCCGTGATGGCCACGGTGTGTTCGTAGTGGGCCGACGGCTTTCCGTCAGTCGCCCGCACCGCCCAGCCATCGTCATCCGTGTACACATCCGCCGAACCCATGTTCACCATGGGCTCGATGGCCAGCGTCATGCCCGGCACGATGACCGGACCCGCCTCGCGTGAGACAAAGTTGGGCACATGGGGTGCCTCGTGGACCTCAAACCCGATCCCGTGGCCGCACAGCGCCCGCACGCACGAATAGCGTCGCCTCTCGACGTGATCCTGGATGGCCCGTGATATATCCCGGATCCGGGCCCCCGGACGTGCTGCCGCGATTCCCAGGTTCAGAGCTGTCCGTGTCGTGGTGAGCAGTTTCCTAACCGCTCTGCCCACCGCGCCGACCTCATAGGTCGACGCACCGTCCACATGGAGGCCGCCCCAGAAGACTCCCAGGTCGATCCCAATGATGTCCCCATCTCGGAGGCGGACCTCCTCGTGGGGAATTCCATGTACTACCACATCGTTGACCGCAACGCAAACGCTGGCCGGGAAGCCATAGAGGCCCAGGAACGAGGCCTGAGCGCCCGACTCGCGAAGCACCTCGGCCACCCGCCGGTCCAGTGCAGCCGTCGTGACTCCTGGCTCAATCATCTCGCCGGCCGCTGCCAGGGCCCGGGCCAGGATCCGGCCGCCCTCGCGCATGATCTCGATCTGCTCCGGCGTCTTCAGCGGGATCTCCGCCGGTCGCCGGCCTGCCTGCCCGGTCACTTCGGCCCACTTCCCGAGGCCTTGGCCGCCTCACGCCTCTAGGCCAAGTCCGCGATCGCCTGAGCGACGCGCTCGCGGACCTCCCCGATGGGGCCCAGGCCGTCCACCTGCCGGAGCAGACCTCGGGACTGGTATACCTCAGCCAACGGTTTCGTCTGCGCGTGGTACACCCGCAACCGCTCGCGAACCGACTCTGCGCGGTCATCGGCGCGCTGTCGGAGCTCCGCGTCGTCCTGGTCGCACCGCCCCTGCCGCTTCGGGGGGTTTGCCGTGACATGGTAGACGGCCCCACAGACCGGGCACGACCAGCGTCCGGACAGCCGTCCCACAATCTCGTCGTCGGGAACCATCACGTCAATGACTGCCGTGACACTTCGCCCCAGGCTCGACAGCATGGCATCGAGCCCCTCGGCCTGGGGCAGGGTCCGCGGGAACCCATCGAGCAGCATTCCCTTGGCGCACTCGGGCGAAACCGCGCGCTCCCGAACCATGCCGATGACAATCTCGTCCGGCACCAACCCACCCGACTTCATGATCGGCTCGGCTTGCCGGCCCAGCTCGGTGCCGGCGGCGACGGCCTCGCGCAAGAGGTCGCCTGTGGAGAGTTTGGGAATACCCAACTTTGAGGCGATCTCCACGCCCTGTGTGCCCTTCCCCGAACCCGGGGGCCCCAGCAGAATGATGTCGATGGCCATTAGCGCAGGAACCCTTCGTAGTTCCGCATCAGCAGATGCGCCTCCATCTGCTGCATCGTGTCCATGGCGACGCCCACCACGATCAGCAGTGAGGTGCCGCCCACCAGGCTGAATGTCGTCACCTTGGTCAGGGCCGGTAGGTAGTACGGCGTCAGGGCGATGAGGCCCAGGAACAAGGCGCCCGGCAGTGTGATCCGCTGCATCAGGCGGTCCAGATACTCGGCCGTCGGTTTGCCGGGTCGAATCCCTGGTATGAACCCGCCATTCTTCTTCATGCTGTCCGCGATCTCAGTGGGCTTGAACGTGACCGCAGTGTAGAAGTACGTGAATATGACGACGAGCACGAAGTAGACCAAGGCCGCCGCGATGCCCACCACATCGACACCCGGATGGAACGACGTGATCCGGCTGGCCCAGACACGCCACCACTCGCTCTGAGCGGGAACGTACTGAACCACTGTGGCGGGGAACATGAAGATCGAGATGGCGAAGATGATCGGAATGACGCCGGCTGCATTGACCTTCAGCGGCAGGAAGCTCGAATGCCCGCCGTAGACCCGGTGCCCAACCACGCGCTTGGCATACTGAACCCGCAGCCGGCGCTGGCCTTGCTGGACGAAGATGATCAGCGCGATGATCATGACCAGACAGATGGCCAACAGCAGCAGCTGCGGCACATTGATGGCCCCCGCGCGCGCCTGCGCCAGAGTGCGTCCGATCTCCTGGGGCATGTTGCACATGATGCCGCAGAAGATCACCAGTGACACCCCGTTGCCGATGCCTTTGTCGGTCAGCTCCTCGGCGATCCACATCAGGAACGACGTGCCCGCCGCCAGTGAGATGACCATCAAGAACCCCAGCCCCACGCCGGGCTCAACGGCATTCATGCCCCGCAGCACGGTGATCAGGCCAACAGCCTGAACGAAGGCCAGGAACACCGTGAGCCAGCGCACGTACTTTGCAATCAGCTTGCGTCCGTAGTCGCCCTCGTCTCGCTGGAGCCTCTCGAGACTCGGCACAGCTATGGTCAGCAGCTGGAAGATGATCGAAGCATTGATGTAGGGCATGATGCCCAGGCCGATGACCGACATCCGCTTCAGCGCGCCACCGGCGAAGGCGTTCATCAGGTCCAGGATGTTACTCCCACCGGCGCCGCCGAAGATGTTCTCCAATGCGTCGTGCCGGATGCCGGGCACCGGAATGTGGATACACCCGACGTAGACCGCGAACATGGCCCCGACGAACAGGATCCGCTTCCGCACGTCCGGCAGCGAGACCGCGTCGACCAGCGTCTGCCGCATCTTGCTCGTCTGGGTGACCTGTGCCCTCGCCATCGCTAGACCTCCTCCGCCACGCCTCCGGCGGCTTCGACCTTCGCTCGGGCGGATTGGGAGAAGGCGTTGGCCTTCACGATCAGCCTTTTGGTCACACGGCCGACACCCAGGACCTTCACGCCATCCCGCAACTGCCGGATGATCCGCCGCTCCAGCAGGACCTGGGGAGTGATCTCGGCATCGGCCTCGAAGGCGGCGTCGAGGACGCCGACGTTGACCTCGGCGAACTCCTTGCGGAAGATCCCAATGTTCATGGACTTATTACTGACGCCTCGGCGCATGGGGAGCCGCCGCTGCAGTGGCGTCTGGCCGCCCTCGAAGCCGCGGCGGACCTTGTTGCGCGCCTTCTGGCCCTTCATGCCGCGGCCGCAGGTCTTGCCCTTGCCCGCCGCATGGCCGCGGCCCACGCGGGTCCGCTTCTTCCGCGCGCCCGGCAGAGGGCTAATACTATCGAGACTCAACACCACGTGTCGCCCCCTCGTGTCGGCCGACTAGGCTTCCTCAACCTCGACCAGATGCCTGATCTTGCGGACCATGCCCCGCACCACCGGTGTGTCTGGTCGCACCACGCTGGCGTTCAACCGTCGAAGCCCCAAGAGCCGGGCGGTCTCCCGCTGGTCCTTCTCATGACCGATGGGGCTCTTCTTCAGGGTCACTCTGATCCGGCCCACGGCCTCGTTATCTGCCATTGTCCGATCTCGCTTTCCCGTGCCGCGCGTTACCCGGGCAAAGGCCCGTCCGCGCTAGAACCGCAGGCCCGCCTCGCGGGCCGCGTCGGCCAGAGCCGCCACGCGACCGTGGTAGGGATAGCCGCCGCGGTCGAACACCACCTCGGTGATGCCCTTCTCCAGCGCCCGCTTGCCGACGGCTGCGCCCACTGCTGCCGCCGCACTCACGGTCCCGCTGGGCCCGCTCAGGCTGCTCGCCACATCCTTGTCGAGCGTCGAGGCGGCCACCAGTGTGTGTCCGGCCGTATCATCGATGACCTGGGCGTAGACATGGCGCAGGCTCTTGAACACGGCCAGCCGCGGCTTCTCGGCGGTGCCGCTCACGCGTTTCCTCAGCCGGGCGTGACGCCGGCGACGTGCCACCAGCTTGGGGGAGGTGTTTCCCATCCGACAAACCTCCGTACAAAACCGCGCGGGAACCGGGGACATCGCGCGAGCCCTACCGGCCCGGGCCTCCGCCGCCCACTGCGGCCTTACCGGCCTTCCGCCGAACCACCTCGGTCGAATACCGGAAACCCTTGGCGTTGTATGGCTCCACCGGCCTCAGTTTCCTCAGGTCTGCGGCGAACTGACCCACCAGTTCCTTGTCGATGCCCTGGATCGTCAGCCGGTGGACGTTACCCCCTTCGGCCTGGGCCGTGACCTCGAGCCCCTCGGGTACGGCCACGTCGACCGGATGCGAGAACCCGAGCAGCAGGTTCAGGCGCCGCCCCTCGGCCGTCGCCCGATAGCCCACCCCGTGCAGAATGAGCTGCTTAGTGAAGCCTTCAGTCACGCCGGTGACCATGTTCGCCACCAGCGCGCGGGTGAGCCCGTGGAGGCTGCGGTCCAGCCGGCCGTCACTCGAGCGCGTGCATACCAAGGTGTCATCCACCTGCTCGACCGCAATGCGATCGGGCAGTGATCGCTCCAGCTTCCCCTTGGGGCCCGACACCGCGATCCGGCCGGGCTCCACCTGAACCGTCACGCCTTTGGGCAGCGGGACGGGCATCTTACCGATACGAGACATGGCCACCAAATCCTTACGCTACGAACCCGACACCCGGGTTACCAGACGTGGCAGAGGACTTCCCCGCCCACACCCATCCGGCGCGCCTGACGGTCGGCCAGCACACCCCGCGATGTCGAAAGGATCGCAACCCCGAGACCTCCCAGGATCCGCGGGACTTCCGTCTTGCTCACGTACACCCGCTGGCCGGGCTTGCTGACCCGAGAGATCTGGTTGATCACGCGCTCCCGGTTCGGTCCGAACTTCAGCCGGATCTTGATCGTGTTCTGCTTGTTGTTCGTCAGCACACGATAGTTCCGGATGAAGCCCTCGTTCCGAAGGATCTTGGCGATCTCGATCTTCAGCCGGGAGGCCGGAACCTCGACGTGCTCGTGACGCGCGAAGCTCGCGTTGCGCACGCGAGTGAGCATATCGGCAATCGGATCGCTCATGCTCATTGAAGCACCCTCCTTATGAGGACGACCGCGGACATGCCGCACGACGACACCGGCGTGGCCCCAAGGCACGCATCCATGCCTACCAGGACGACTTGGTCACGCCCGGAATCAAGCCCTCGAGGGCCAGGAAACGCAGGCAGATCCTACACAGGCCGTACTTCCGGAGCACGGCCCGCGGACGGCCACACACCTGGCACCGCGTGTACGCGCGTACCTTGAACTTCGGGGGGCGCTTGCACTTCTGCTTGAGGGCTGACTTGGCCATCCCGTGGTTATCCTTCCCTAGCTCGTCCGCAGCGGCAGGCCCAGTTCCAGCAGCAGGGCCCGCGCCTCCGCGTCAGTCTTCGCGCTCGTCACGATGGTGATATCCATACCCCGAGCCCTCTCGATCTCATCGTAGTGGATCTCGGGGAATATCGTCTGCTCGGTCACGCCCAGGCTGTAACTCCCCCGGCCGTCAAAGGACGACGGGTTCAGCCCCCGGAAGTCCCGGATCCGCGGAAGGGCGATGGTGATGAGCCGGTCCAGGAACTCATACATCCGGTCGCCCCGCAGCGTCACGCGGCACCCGATGGCCATCCCTTTGCGGATCTTGAAGTTGGCCACCGACTTGGTCGCCCGTGTGATCGAGGGCGCCTGTCCGGCGATGCGGCCCAGCTCCCGCATGGCGTCGTCGAGGAGCTTGCGGTCCTCGCGTGCGCCGGTCACACCCATGTTCAGAACCACTTTGACCGGCCGGGGTACCTCCATGACGTTGCGGTACCCAAACTGCTCCATGAGTCGCGGCACGATCTCGGCCTTGTAGCGCTCTTTGAACCTCGGTGTCATGTCTTCCACTCCCCGTGGGGCAACCCTTACCCGATCCCCACGCGCGACAGGCTATCGCTGGTCCACGCTCTTCTTGCACTTCTTGCACACGCGCTGGATCCGGCCGTCGGCCCCACGAATGTGGGACATCCGCGAGGGCAGTTGGCAGTTCGGGCACACCAGCATGACGTTGGATGCATGAATCGGTGCGGGTTTCTGCACAATGCCTCCCGGCTTGCGGCCCCGAGGCTTCTGGTGCTTCTTGACGATGTTCACGCCCTCGACGACAACGCGCCCCGTCTTCGGATCGGCGCTGAGCACACGGCCCTTGCCCCGCTTCCGGTCGTCGCTCTCGCGGTACTTGTCATCGCCCGACAAGACGATGACGGTGTCGCCCTTTTTCACGTGCAGCTTGGTCGCTTCGGCCACTGGTCCCACCACCTTCGCCCTACCAGACTTCCGGAGCCAGCGAGATGACCTTCATGAAGTTGGCATCCCGAAGCTCGCGCGCCACTGGGCCGAAGATGCGTGTGCCCCTCGGATCCCCGTTGTTGTCGATGATGACCGCGGCGTTGTCATCGAAGCGGATGTACGAACCATCGGGCCGTCGGATCCGGTTCTTGGTCCGGACCACCACGGCCTTGACGACCTGGTGCTCCCGAACCTGGCCCGTCGGCGTGGCTTCCTTCACCGCAGCCACGAACACGTCACCAATGCCGCCCGAGTGCGTGTTCCCCTTACCCAAGACCCGGATCACCAGGACCTCCCGGGCGCCGGTGTTGTCCGCCACCGTCAACCGAGTCATCGGCTGGATCATCGTCGTGCCTCCTCAACCGGGGGGCCCAGCGGCCTCCGCGGAGCAGGCCGCCTGGCCTACTCCTCTTCCTCTTCCACCTTGCGGCCATACTCGCGAACGATGGCGTCCACCAAGTGCGGCGGGACCTCCTCGTAATGCGAGGGCGCCACCGAGTAGTACGCCCGGCCGCCGGTCAGCGAATGCAGTTCGGCGCCGTAGGACGACAGCTCTGCCAGCGGGACGTGGGCGTGCACGATCTGGTTCCCGCCCATGGGCTCCATCCCCAGAATCCGGCCCCGCTTGCCGTTCAGGTCGCTGATGATCTCCCCCATGCTGTCATCGGGCGTCACCACATCGACCGCCACCACCGGCTCCAGCAGAATGGGATCACACTGGCGGGCACCCTCGGCGAAGCATCGCGACGCCGCGATGCGGAACGCCAACTCAGACGAGTCCACCGGGTGCTCCTTGCCGTCGAAGACGGTGACGCGAACATCGACCACGGGGAAGCCCGCCAGGATGCCGCGCCCCATGCCCTCGCGCACACCCTTCTCAACCCCGGGGATGTAGCCGCCGGAGATGACGGCCCCCTTGATCTCATTCACGAACTGGAAGCCCTCGCCGCGCTCCGTGGGCTCGATGCGCAGGGAGACCTGCGCGAACTGGCCCCGCCCACCGGTCTGCTTCTTGTGCCGATAGGTGTGTTCGGCCTTGCGGCGGACCGTCTCGCGGTACGGGATCTTGGGCTTGCCCAGCTCGGCCTCGACGCCCCGCTCGCGCAGGCGGCGGATGGCGATCTCGAGGTGCAGCTGTCCCATCCCCTCGATGATGGCCTCCTCGGTCTCCTCATCGCGGAAGAACCGGAGGGCCACATCCTCCTCGGTCAGGCGGGCGAGCACCTGGGCGATCTTCTCCTGATCCTCGCGCGATTTCGCCTGCAATGACGCCGAGAACATGGGTTCGGGGAGTTCGGTGACCGGCAACACCATGAGCTGGTTGGGCGCGCACAGCGTCTGGTTCGTGAGGGTGTTCCCGAGGCGTCCCACGGCAACGATGTCACCCAGGTCGCCGTGCGGCAGCACCTCCTGGTTCCGGCCCCGGAGCGTCAGGATCTGTCCTAGTCGCTCCTTCTGGCCGCTCACGGTGTTGGTGACGGGCGAGTCAGGCCGAGCCTGGCCGTCGTAGACCCGCAGCAGCGAGATGCGTCCCACGTACTCGTCGATGAACGTCTTGAACACGTAGCCGCAGAAGGGCCCGTCACTGCTGGGCTCGCGAGTCACCACGCCATCGCCATCGGGCGTTCTGCCTTCGAGGGTCTTGGTCCGCGGCGGGGGCAGCAGATTCGCGATGGCGTCGGCCACGTGCCGGGCCCCGATGTTCCGGGTCGCCGAGGCGCACAGGATGGGCACGAGCCCGCCCGACCGGACCGCGTCCAGCAACGCGTTGCGGACCTCATCGGCCGACAGCTCGCCGGTGTCCAGGTACTTTTCGAGCAGCGTGTCGTCGCTCTCGGCCACGCCCTCCACCAGTGCCATCCGCGCTTCCTCGATGGCGCCGGCCATGTCGGCGGGGATCTCTCCGGCGGTGGCGGGGCCCATCTCACCCGCGGCCGTGAACGCCTTCATCTCGACCAGGTCAACGAAGCCCTGGAAGCTGGCCGCGGAGCCGATGGGCACATGAATGGGCACTGCGCGGTTCGAGAGACGCTGCCGGATGGCCGAAACGCAGTCGGCGAAGTTCGCGCTCTCCTTATCGAGTTTGTTGATCACGATGAGGCGAGGTAGTTCATAGTGGTCGCAATAGCGCCACGTGCGCTCGGTGCCCACCTCGACGCCGGCGGTGGCATCCACCAGGACCACCGCACCATCGGCCACGCGCAGGCAGCTGATGGCCTCGGCGATGAAGTCCGCATATCCCGGGGTATCCAGCGCGTTGATCTTCACACCCGCGTGCTCGAACGCGCACAGCGCGGCGCCGATCGACACACCGCGGTCCCGCTCTTGGCTGTCAAAATCCGCGGTAGCCGTCCCGGCGTCCACTTTGCCGAGGCGCTCCACGGCCTTGGCGTTGAACAGCAGGGCCTCCACCAGCGACGTCTTTCCCGCGTTGGCGTGGGACACCAGCGCCACGTTGCGTATGCTGTCGGTTGGGTAGGCCTTCACTGGGCCAGTGACCTCCTGATCATCCGCACCACGGGACCACGACCTACTTGGCGCGCTCGATAACGTCGACGACGCGCCACTTCTTCTCCTTGGAGAACGGCCGGCTCTCGACAATCCGCACGCGGTCGCCCACGTGGCAGTCGTTGGTCGCGTCATGGGCTTTGAACCGGCGCGTCTGCCGGATCACCCGGCGGTATAGCGGATGGCGCACGAGTCGCTGCACGGCGACCACTACCGTCTTATCCATGCGGTCGCTGACCACGATACCCTCTTTGGTCCGGCGCATCCCGCGAGTCTGGGTCTCCGACATGCCTACGACTCACCACCCTCGGACTGGACCGCCGCGGCTGTGGCGGCGGCCCGCTCCTTCTCGCTGATCGCGGTGTAGATCCGGGCGATCTCCTTGCGAGCTTTCCGCACGGCCGTCACATCGGCAAGCTGGTGGCTGGCCAGACGGTACCGGAGCTGGTACAGCGCCTGCTTCTGCTCCCGCAGCTGCTCCCGCAGGTCGGCCAGTCCCATGTTGTGGAACTCGTGCGCCCTACGAACCGCCATGGCTGAACATCTCCCGGGTGACGAAGCGGGTCTTGATGGGGAGCTTGTGGCCGGCCAGGCGAGCCGCCTCGCGAGCCAGCTCCTCGGGGACCCCACTCACTTCGAACATGATGCGGCCGGGCTTCACGACGGCCACCTGCTTCTCGGGCGACCCCTTGCCACTACCCATGCGGGTCTCGGCCGGCTTCTGGGTCACCGCCTTGTCGGGAAAGATACGGATCCACACGTTCGCGCCACGCTTGCAGTGGCGCGTGATGGCCACACGGGCCGCCTCGATCTGCCGGTTGGTGATCCACGCCGGTTCGAGGGCCTGGATGCCGTAGTCGCCGAACGCGATGTACTCACCACCCTTGGCGAGCCCCTGGCGCCGTCCGCGGTGCGGCTTGCGGTACTTCATGCGCTTAGGCATCAGCATGGGGGATGACCTCCTCCGCCGCGTCGTCCGCGGGCAGGGCATCGGTCTGGACCGGGCTCTCCCACTCGGCGACGGTCTCTGCCGTGGGTGCTGGGGCGGCCTCGGCCTGCGGCTCGACGGCGGCTGTCGCCGGCTCGACCACGGGCTCCGGTGCGGGTTCGGGGGCTGCCTCGACGGCCTCGCCGTCGCTGGCACGGCGCACCCGAGGCGTGGCGGCCCGATCGCGCCGGACCTTGGGAGCCGGCAGCACATCGCCGCGATAGATCCACACCTTCACGCCGATCCCGCCGTGCTTGGTCCGGGCCGTCGTCACGCCGTAGTCAATGTCGGCCCGGAGGGTGTGCAGCGGGATCGAGCCCTCCTTGACGGTCTCGCTGCGGGCAATCTCCGCACCGCCCAGCCGACCGCCGACCGTCACTTTGATGCCCTTGGCGCCCATCTTGATCGAGCGCTGAACCGCCTGCCGCATGGCGCGGCGGAATGAGATGCGTCTCTCGATGGCGTTGGCGATGGACTCGGCGGTGAGCTCCGCATTGAGCTCGGGTGTCTTGATCTCCTGAACGTTGACGTGGACCTTGCGACCGGTCATCTTCTCGATCTTGCGCTTCAGCGCTTCAACGCCCGCGCCGCCACGCCCGATCACGATGCCGGGCTTGCTCGTGCCAAACGTCACGTTCACCGCATCGCCCACGCGCCGCTCGATGCGCATGTCGGTGATGCCCGCGTTGCGGAGCTGCTCGCGAACGAACCGGCGGATGCGAAGGTCCTCCTGGAGGAACTCCCGGTAGTTCTTCTTGTCCGCGTACCAACTGCTCTGCCAACTGCGGATGATCCCCAGCCTCAGGGCAGACGGCCGAACTTTCTGGCCCATCAGGAAGCCCTCCCCTACTCGTCGTCCTCGTTACTGAGCACGATGGTGACGTGGGACGTGCGCTTGCGAATCCGGTTGACCATCCCGCGCGAGCGGAACTCCCAGCGCTTCAGCGTCACGCCCTCATCGACCCAACACCCGGCCACCGTGCAATCGTCGGGGTCCGTATCGTAGTTGAACTCCGCATTGGCCATGGCCGACTTCAGGACCTTGGAGATGATCCGCGCCGAGGGACTGGGCAGGTGATCGAGCACCGCGTTCGCCACGGGAACCGGCTGGTTCCGGATCAGGGACATGATCCGGCGCAGTTTGTAGGGTGAACAGCGCACATGTTTTGCGACGGCTCTAGCCTCCATGGCTCGCCACTCGCCTCGCTCTCTTACCGAACTCGACTGGACCGCTCACGGCCCGCATGGCCCCGGAATGTCCGGGTGGGCGCAAACTCGCCCAGCTTGTGTCCCACCATGTTCTCGGTGATGAACACGGGAACGTGCTTGCGGCCATCGTAGACGGCAATGGTGTGGCCCACGAACTCCGGGAAGATCACCGAGCGGCGAGACCACGTCCGGACCACGCGCTTGTCGCCCCGCGCATTCATGTCCTCAATGCGGCTCAGTAGCTTCTGCTCGATGTAGGGGCCCTTCTTCAGAGACCGTGCCATGCTGGCTCTCCCTGCTCTCTCGGTTCACCGGCGTCGATTACCGCAGGTCCCTTACCGCCCGCGTCGCGAGCGGACGATCATGGCGTTGGACTTCCGCCGGCGCCGCGTGCGACGGCCCAGTGCCGGCTTGCCCCATGGCGTCATGGGTGACTTGCGGCCCACGCCGACCTTGCCCTCGCCGCCGCCGTGCGGGTGGTCGTTAGGGTTCATGGCCACTCCGCGGTTGTGCGGCTTGCGCCCCAACCACCGCGTTCGGCCCGCCTTGCCCAGCCGAATGTTTGAGTGATCCTCGTTGCCCACCACGCCCACAGTGGCCCGGCACAGCGCCGGGATCAGTCGCACCTCGCCCGACGGCAGCCGAAGATGGACATAGCGGCTCTCCTTGGCCAGAAGCTGGGCGCCCGCACCCGCGCTGCGCACGAGCTGCCCCCCCTTGCCCGGAGTGAGCTCCACGTTGTGGACCAGACAGCCCAACGGCAGCCGCTCGAGGGGCAGGCAGTTGCCCGGCGCCACCTCAGCCTCGGGGCCTGACCGCACGATCTGGCCCACGGAGAGCCCCTTCGGCGCCAGAATGTACGCCCGCTCCCCATCGGCATACAACAGCCGCGCGATGTTCGCGCTCCGGTTTGGATCGTACTCGATGGCCTCCACCTTGGCGGCAATGCCGTCCTTCTGCCGGCGGAAGTCGACGATCCGGTAGCGCCTCTTGTGCCCACCGCCACGGAACCGCGCGGTGACCTTGCCCGCGTTGTTCCGCCCCCCGTGCTTGGGCAGCGACTCGGTCAAGCCCTTGATGGGCTTGGACTTGTTCGAGGTCAGCTCGCCCGTCACGACGGTCATCGTTCGGCGGTTGGGGGTGGTCGGCCTGAAGCTCTTGATGCCCATTCCAGAAGCCCCCTGCGACTACTCCGTGGACTCGAACAGCTTGATCTCGTTGCCCGCCGCCAGGGTGACCACGGCCTTCTTCCAGACCGGCGTGTGGCCCATACGGTACTTGCCGCCGCGCCGGCGGGGCTTGGGCTTCACGATCAGCGTGTTCACCTTGGTGACTTTGACTTCGTAGATCCGCTCGATCGCGTCCTTGATCTGGATCTTGTTGGCGTCGGTGTGCACGCGAAAGCTGTACTTGCCCTGGCTGCTCCCCCCGACGCTCTTCTCGGTGATGAGCGGCCGGACGATGACGTCATAAGGAGTCTCGAACATCAGCGCCACACCTCCGCCAGCTTGGCCGGGGCGCCCTCGAACAGCACCACGTCCTGGGCCCACAGCACGTCGCGGGCGGAGAACGCCGGAGCCACGCGCACTTGGACCTGCGGGATATTGCGGGCCGACCGGTAGAACACGGGCGACTCGCCGTCCATGACAAACAGCACCCGCCGGCCCGCAAGCCCCAGACTCTCGAGCAGCTCGACCACCCGCCGGGTCTTGGGCTCCTCATAGGCCGGGGTCTCGATCACATGCACGCAACCAGCGGCATGCTTCTCCGACAGGGCCGAGCAGATCGCGGCCCGGCGCATGCGCTTGGGCAGCGTCTGCCGGGCCCGGTGTGGCTTGGGACCATGGACGATCCCGCCCCCCTCATAGTGAGGGGCGCGGTTCGAGCCCTGGCGCGCCCGACCGGTGCCCTTCTGCCGGTACGGCTTGGCCCCGCCGCCCGACACCTCAGCCCGCGTCTTCGTCGAGCGCGTGCCCTGGCTCTGGTTCTGCTGATAGGCGCGCACCGACTGGTATACAGCCTCGCGGTCCACGGCTCGGCCGAAGATCGCATCCGAAAGCTCTGCCTTGCGGCCCGATGCCTGACCGCCGCTGGATCTGATGTCGACTTCTGCCATGGCCGCTACCCCTTGATCCCGTCAGCCCGGGAACGGATCTCCACCAGGGACCCGTTGGCCCCCGGCACCGCGCCCCGCACCAGCAGCAGACCCTTCTCCGGTACCACCCGTTCGATCCGGAGACCCCGGACGGTCACCCGCTCGCCGCCCATCTGACCCGGTCCGCGCTTGCCCGGGAACACCCGAGCGCCATCTGTCGAGCCCGCCGAGGCCGGCCGCCGATGGGACTTCGAGCCATGGGCCATGGGGCCCCGGTGGAACCCGTGGCGTTTCACGGTTCCCTGATACCCCTTGCCCTTGCTGGTACCGCTGACCTCGATGCGCTCCCCAGCCTCGAACTGCTCCACGCCCATCTGCGAGCCCACATCAAAGCCCGAGCAGTCCACATGCCGCAGTTCCCGCAGGTGCCGAGTCGCCTGCATGCGTGCCTCGCGGAACTGGCCCGCGTAGGGCTTGGTGACCCGCGAGCGAGCCACCTCGCCGAAACCCACCTGAAGGGCCTCGTAGCCATCGCGTTCCTTGGTCCGCTTCCGTACCACCACGGTCTTGGGTACCTCGATGACCGTCACGGCCACCGAGTCGCCCGACTCGTTGAACACCTGTGTCATTCCGATTTTCCTGCCGAAGATCGCCTTGGCCATCTGGCGCTCACCCTCGACTCGCCGTCCCCGGATGCCGACCATCTGGTGACTCTCCGGGGGTCTCGACAGGCACTCTGCCGGCCATGGGCTCGGTTCCGCGCCCGCCTGCCACCGTCACCGCGCGCGGGACGCCCTAGAGCTTGATCTCGATGTCTACGCCACCGGGAAGGTCCAGTTTGCTCAGGGCATCCACGGTCTTGGGGAGCGGGTCCACGATGTCGATCAGCCGCTTATGGGTCCGCATCTCGAAGTGCTCCATGGTCCGTTCGCTGCGGCCCAGGGCCGTGGGCTTCACCACGCATACGACGTTCTTGTCCGTCGGCAGCGGGACCGGGCCCGCTACTTTGGCCCCCGTCTTGGACACGGTGTCCACGATCTTGGCCGTCGACTGGTCCAGCAGCTTGTGATCGAACGCCTTCAGGCGGATACGGATCCTACCGGATGGCATCTCGACGCTCCCCTCACGCCGCGCGACCCAGGGCGCACGGTCGAAAACGCACTACAGGTCGTGGTCGGACTACAGGTCGAGGATCTTGGTGACGACGCCGGCGCCCACGGTGTGGCCGCCCTCGCGGATGGCGAACCGCAGACCCTCGTCCATGGCGATGGGAACGATCAGCTCGATGGTCAT
>JAKPQA010000236.1 GCA_029547025.1 Armatimonadota bacterium | reverse complement strand
GGCTGGGTGGCCACAAACAGGCCAGACGGCGACCTGTCTGGCCTCTCCGACGAGGAGATCGCGATCGTCGCAGGGTGGCCCGAGGACCAGGACCCCACCACCTACGTCCGTGCCCTGGTGGACCTCCGGCTGCTGGACGGTGAGCCTGGCGCCTACCGGGTTCATGACTGGGCCGAGCACCAGCCCTGGATCGTGGGCCGTGCCGCGCGCCGGGCACGCGCGCTGGCCCTGAATCGCGCAAGGTGGGGTATGCGCAGAACCTCCGTGCCGGAGTCCGTGCCGGAGTCCGTGCCGGAATCCGTGCCGGAGTCCGTGCCGGAATCCGTGCCGGAATCCGTGCCGGAGTCCGTGCCGGAATCCGTGCCGCATCCGGCGCGGAATCCGTGCCGCATCCGGCGCGGAATCCGTGGAGCCTCCGTGACGGACTCCTCCCAACCCAACCCAGATCTAATACCCCCCTATATCCCCCCTTACGAGGGGGGAGGCGTGCAGCGTCCCGCTTCGCGTCCCGCTGCACCGGCTCTCGCTCTGGACAGGCAGCAGTGGCGCATCCAGGGCATCACCGATGAGCGACGACAGCGCTGGATCCGCGCCTACCCCGGCATCGACCTGGACGCAGAGATCGCTAGGGCTGAGGAGTGGTGCCGGGCCAACCCGGACAGAGCACCACACAAGCGCATCGATCGCTTCCTGGCCTCGTGGTTCTCTCGGGCCGCTGACGCCGCGCGGCCCAAGAAGGTCGCTGCCAGCATCCCGAACCACGAGCCACAGCCGCAGAGGCCCCAGGGACCCATCACCGAGGGCTCACTGGACTGGCCGAGGGTCTCTGATATCCTGGCTGTCCGCTGCGACTCGTGGCGCGACTGGGAGTCGAGAGTGACCTACGTTGGCGATCGCGACGGCCGCGCGGTGCTGATGGCGCCTGACGACTTCTCCGCGCGCTGGCTACGCGACAACCTCCAGAGCATCATCGAGGAGGCGATCTACGACGTGGCTGGCCAGCATCGACCCGTCGAGGTCCTGGGAGGTGAGCCGTGAGTGGATGCCGCCACGAGGGCTGCCGGTATCACCTCTGGACCGATGAGGCCTGGGATCCGCGCGAGCGCCGGTTCCGTCGCGTGCGGACACCGGTCGGCGACCCAGTGCTGACCTGCGCCCTCACCGTGGCGTCCTGCGGCCCCCTCGACCTGCGGACGATCGCTGCCATCATGGGTCTGTCCCATGAGCGAGTCCGCCAGATCGAGGCTGCGGCCCTGCGTCGCCTGCGCCGCCGCCACCCCGCGTTGCGCGA
>JAKPQA010000256.1 GCA_029547025.1 Armatimonadota bacterium | reverse complement strand
CCGAAGTAGGGGGTGTGCCCCAGGTCCTTCCATTCGCCTCCGAGCTGCTCGAAGCTCGCGTTCGGTAGCAGGTTCGTCGCGGCGGGCGTCAGCTCCCCACGCACCAGCGCCAAGTCGTCGAGCCACACCGTCGCCGGCGGTTTCCAGAGAGCGACGATGGTGTCCACCTCCGCCGTCCCTGGCGGCGTGGTCACCTGAGCCGAGACGAAAGTCCAGTCGCCGCCGGGCGGGGGCAGATCCGGCCCGGCCTGCCCCAGGAAGTTACCACCGGCATCGAAGGACCGCAGGAGCAGCGCGTCGGCCTGTGGCCCGCCGCTGGTGTCGCGCGTCTTGGCCCAGCCGCCGAGGGTGAATGTTTCGCCAGCGACCGCTGGGATGCGCGTTTGCTGCACGAGCCCGGACCATCCCGGCCCGCCCTTGGCGAGCTTGGCGCCGCACGACCCGCTGTGGGCCGCCTCGGCAGTAACCTCGGCCGCATCCCCTGCGCTTGCCACCCACTGCCACCCAGCTGCCCCAGTCTGCCGGCACGGGTGGCAGAAGGGCACGCCGGCCGACACAATGCCGCCGCCGTACTGGCGGAAGCGGCGCAGGTTCCCGGCCGCCGCCTCAGGGAAGGTGTTGCCATAGAGGTGAATGAGCACCCCGTATCGGCCAATACGGAACACTCGCGGATCAGCCAGGTCGCCAGCGCTGAGCAGATCGGCCGTCACGCCCAGCCGTGCGAACCATGCCTGCACATCGGGCCCCGACAGGTAGGGTGCGGAGAAGTAGGGGAAGCCGGGGTCGCTGAAGATCGCCACCGTCGGCGCGGCCCGGGCCGCTGGGACCGAGACCGCGCCAAGCAACGCCGCCACCGCCCGTACCGCCGACGGTCTGCGGCGACAGTCAGGTCGCGTCCCCATGGCCGCTCCCCCCCTCCGTCATCCGGGCCTTGGGCATCGTCGCACACTCTCCCTGGTTCGGACCGATGCCCCACGGCGCGGCGTCTTCCATCGTCGGCTCGCAGCGACCTCTCCGGCCGCAGGCAAGTGGCAGCCTGGCCCGTGAGGAAGCTAGACGCGGAGCCGACACCCACAGGCGGCGTTGGAGCCAAGGCGGAGCGAATGGCGATGGGGCAACCATGATCCTCATGCGGGCAGTGACCGTGGCCGCGCTCGGGTGCGTCGCCGTGCTGGCCGGCAGCGTCCTGGCGCAAGGCACGACCCCGGAGGGCGGGCCGACGCCGCTCGTGTGCGTGACGGAGCCCGGCGGCTACTACGGAGACCCGGCAGAGGTCATCCGGCGGCGACTCGACTGCTACCGGCAGCTCGGCGTCGAGATGCTGCGGGTGGAGCCCGGCTGGGAGAACGGGGCGCTGCCGGCAGAGCTGATGCGCACCGATCTGCGGGTGAAGCTGATCCTCTATGTTCTGGGGATCCCACCCGGGTACGGCGCCGAGCATGCCGGCGAAGCCATGGTGGACGAGCAGGGCCAGACCGACTGGCACCTGGGGCCGTGGCACCGCGAGCTGCCCGAGATCGTGACCCGGAGCGCCGAGCAGCAGATGGAGCGTCTGAAGGCCCTGGGCGTGCTGGACCGCATCGACGAAGTGGTCGCCGATCTCGGCCCTGCGGGCGAGGGCATCTATCCCGCCAACTGGACCCTCGGCCGGGACGGCGAGGAGGCCTTCCGGTGCTACTCCGACGCGGCGCAGGCCGACTTCCGTGCGGCCATGCAGGCCAAGTACGACTCAGTAGCGGCCGCCGATGACGCGTGGCGGCTCACTGGCGCGACGCGCTTCGCCGCCTGGAATGAGGTGCGGATCCCGCAGCCAGGGACGCCCTGGGCGCGCGGGCCGTTCTGGGAGGACATGCTCACGTGGTACCGTGAGGCAAAGCGCAGGATGATGGAGTTCCTGATCGACAACACCGTCCGCATTGCTCGCAGGTACCTGGGCGACCGCGCCAAGGCGATCATCTACCTCCCGGGCACGGCGTTCGGGGAGGAGGAGTGGGACCAGGCGGTCGCGACAGCTGGCGGCTCGGGGTCCGTTCGGCTGATGGTCGACACAGACTGGCTCATCGACCAGGCCCTCGCGAAGGGGTGCCTGCTGCAGTACACCGGGGCAGAGAACGCGCTCGAAGTGGCGCGCATCGTCGCCAAGCTGAAGGCTCGCGGCGTCCCCGACTGCTCGGCAATGTGGGCAGAGAACGCGGGCGTCGAGAACGCCGGGCGCGACCCCATGTGGCTGGCTCAGATCGTGTGCGCCTACAGCCTTCGGGGTGTCGACCTCACCTGGTCGAGTTGGCTGTTCGAGGCGGACCACACCACGCCCTCGCCAACCTATGCCGAGTTCGCGCGAGCGGCGGCGGCCCTCCGCCACTATCGCGGCACGGGCGAGCCCCCCGACCCCTCTGATTGCGGCATCGGCTCTGTGCGCCAGCTGGAGCCGGGGCGGTACGAGCTCACCCCCAACGCCGACACGCGGCTGATGGGGAGCTTCCCCGACACGATCAAGGGTTGGGACCCGGAGATGGCGGTGGTCGAGGGCGGGCAGACACAGCGGACGCTGATCCGATTTCCTCTGGACCGCCTGCCGGCTGGTCGGGCTCTCAGATCGGCGACGCTGACGCTCCACAGTTTCATCGACTACGGCGATGCCTCGACGGTAGCGGTGAACGTGTACCGCGTCACCACCCCATGGCAGGAGCACGCGGCAACGTGGCGGGCGCGGACGCTTACCGCAGACTGGGAGCAGCCGGGCGGCGATGCAGCAGGGCCGTACGCGACGACGATCGTCGGCCCCGTGAAGCCGGGCGAGGCCATCGAGTGGAACATCAGCGCCCTATGCCGCGAGTGGCTCGCGGGGAAAGCGCCGAACTACGGCCTGATGGTCTCGCTGGCTTCGACGGAGCCAGCCAACAAGTCGATCGCGGCCAAGGAGCACCCAAACCCGGCCATGCGTCCGCGGCTGGTGATCGAGCTGGGCGAGGGGGAGTAGGGTGGGCGCGTGGGCGGGCCGTCTCAGTCGGCTCAGGGGATGCGCTGGGTGGGACGCTCGATCTACGCGCACCGGCAGAACCAGACGCCTCCCTCGCGGGCCGGCAGCGACACCGTTAGGCCCTCGGCCTCGAGCGCCTCGCCGGTCATCAGCCGCTCGTTACCCGTCTCCGGCCGGTCGGACTGCCACGCGACCCACTGCTCCCCGCTGCGGTCGAACAGCGGCAGCGGGAGTAGTCCCCATAGGTCAGCGGGCCAGACGCGCGACGCCCCGGCACGATCATCTGCCGGCCCAGCGCGGACTCGTAGTCATCGCATCGACCTCCTCGTCAGAGAGCCCCTCAAGGCACTGCGGTGTCCTGATGCATACTCTGTCCGGGGCTCAGTCGCAAACATTCGTAATCGCTTTATATTATGCAAGGCGCCACCAGGCATGGCTATATAGGTAATGACCGTTTTGACTATCTCCCATGCGAGCTTCAGGGCGTTCCACGCGCTGCGGGTTCGCGGTGCTGCCGGCCGAGGCCCCGCTCCGCCGCCGCAAGAGCATCGGGCCGTATGCGCTGAGACCGGCCGCGCATTGCGCCGGCGTCGTGCCGTCGGAGTCGGTCTCGTGGAGCAGTCGCTGCCCGTCCCAGAGGAACCAGAGCCCACCCAGCCCCGGGGTCCTTCGCCGCGCGTGGAGGGACTTCATGGACGGGGCGCCGCGAGGGCGGTGTGGCAGCGGAACGGGCCCCGGGAAGACAGCCTTCTCGTGCAGGTCCGCGGCAATGCACCGAAGGTGTTCGCCGCACGGCGGCGTAACGTTGTAGTTCAGCGCCGCACGCGATGCGCGGCTCAGCGCCGGGAGGTCTCACCATGCTCAATGTGCTCTGGCTGGCGGCGGTCAGCCCCCAAGTCACGCTTTCCGAGGAGCCCGTGCCCTATGCGGTGGCGGCCGAGCCCTGGGAGCAGGGGCTCGGCAACCACCGGGCCCGGGTCCGAGTCGCGGCCGACGCGCCGGCTGTCTGGGCGCACATCCCCTGGCGGCGGCGCGATCGCGACCCCGAACGCAAACGCATCATCGTCATGGCCCCCAGCGGCCAGCGGGTCAACGATGCCGTAGCCCTCCGCATCAACCGCATCGCCGGCGATATCGCGTTCCGTCCCACCGAAGGCCCGGGCGAGTACTGCGTCTACTACCTCCCGTTCGTCGTCCAGGACGCCTATGGCTGGTATGGCGGCGATTACCTTGCCCCCGATGACACAGCCGATGCCCAGTGGCGAACCGACAACGGCCTGGCCGCCGATCAACTCGCCGACGATGCCTGGCGCTCGCTACCGAGGGCCGAGATGGTCGCCTTCGACGCCCGCACCGAGTTCAGCCGCCTCGACCCCATGGAGGTCGTTGCCACCGAGGCCGAAGTCGCGGAAGTGGTCGACGCTTATCCTGACGAGCCTTACCTGGTGTTCGCCGAGGACCGCGAGCATCCCATCTGGATGAACGACGACCTGCCCCTGCGCTGGGTGCAGCGTGGGCCCGTCAGTGCCATCGAAGGGCTCGCCGAGCGAGACGAGTTCTACGTCTTCCAGATCGGCCTGTTTGCCGCGCGCCAAGGACTCGAGCGTCTCGAGATCGACTTCACCGACCTCCGGCACGGCGATGGGAACGCCATCACCGCCGACCGACTGCGGTGTATGACGCTCGGCGGCATCGACTGGACTGGCGAGCCCCTGACCAAGGAGGTCCACGTCCCGCAGGGGGCCGTCGGCGCGCTCTGGTGCGGCGTTGCCGTGCCGCCGGACGCCGCCCCCGGCCTCTACACGGGTCGCGCCCGTGTGCGCCCGCGCAACGCACCCGCACGCGACGTCGAGCTCCGGATCACCGTCCTCGACCGCACGGCCGACAACCACGGCTACAACGACCTCAAGCGCCAGGCACGCCTCGCGTGGCTTGACTCGACCATCGCGCAGGATGAAGAGGTCACCGCACCCTACACGCCGCTCCAGGTCGACGGCACCACGGTCCGCTGCCTCGGCCGCGAGGTGGACTTTGGACCCGGTGGCCTGCCTGGACGCATCCGGTCGGGCGGGCGCGACATTCTGGCACAGCCCATGCGCTTCGCCGTCAGCACTGCCGCTGGCGAAGTCGCGTGGCAGCCGGACGAGGCCCAGCTCGGCCACCAGTCCGGAGGGGCGGTCGAGTGGCGGAGCAGTGCTGTGGCGCAAGCCGCGTCGCTCGCCTGCCAGGCCCGAATGGAGTACGACGGCTGGGTCCACTACACCCTCACGCTCAGGGCCAACGAGGACCTGGACGCGACCGACATGGCCCTCGAGCTGCCCTTCCGCCGCGAGGTCGCCAAGTACCTCATGGGGATTGGTCACGATGGTGGCTATCGGCCCAAAGACTGGTCGTGGAAGTGGGGCGGCCAGCTCTACTACGACAGCTTCTGGATCGGCGACGTGCCAGCCGGCCTGCAGTGCGAACTGCGGGGCACGAGCTACTCCGGGCCCATGGTCAACCTCTACTGGTCGCTCGGCCAGCTCCAGCCTCCGGCGTCGTGGAACAACGGCGGCCAGGGCGGCTGCACGGTCTCCGAGACCGGCGATGAAGTCGTGCTGGCCCGCGCCTATACCGGGCCCCGGCAGCTTAGGGCGGGCGAAGAGCTGACATTCGAGTTCGCTCTGCTCATCACGCCCGTCCGGCCACTGGACACGAAACGGCACTTCTCGGAGCGCTACTTCCACGCGTACGAGCCCGTCGAGCAGGTCGCCAGCTACGGCGCCAACATCATCAACATCCACCACGCCACGGAGATCAACCCGTACATCAACTACCCCTTCCTGAAGGCCAAGGAGCTGGGCGAGTACGTCCAGGCCGCCCATGACCGTGGCATGAAGGTCAAAATCTACTATACCCTCCGGGAGTTCACCAACCACGTGGCCGAGCTTCCCGCCCTGCGGAGCCTGGGCCACGAGGTGCTGGCCCCCGGCCCCGGCGGGAACTACCCCTGGCTTCGGGAGCACCTCGGGTCAGACTACGCACCCTCATGGTACTCGCCCATCTTCCCCGACCGAGAAGACTGCGCGTCCATCGTCAACAGCGGGGCCTCGCGCTGGTACAACTACTACCTCGAGGGCCTTCAGTGGCTGGTGCGGTATGTCGGCATCGATGGGCTGTATGTCGATGACGTCTCGTACGACCGGCGCATCATGCGGCGCGTCCGCAAGATCCTCGACCGCAACCGCGAGGGCTGCTTGGTCGACCTCCACTCGAACACCGGCTTCTCCCGCAATCCGGCCATACAGTACATGGAGTTCTTCCCCTTTATCGATCGGCTCTGGTTCGGCGAGTCCTTCGACTACGATCGCTCACCCGACTACTGGCTCACCGAGATCTGCGGCATTCCCTACGGCCTCATGGGCGACATGCTCCAGAATGGTGGCAATCCGTGGCGCGGCATGATCTACGGCATGACCGGCCGGATGCCGTGGTCAGGCCAACCCGGGCCGATGTGGAAGGCGTGGGACGACTTCGGCATCGCCGAGGCCCGCATGGTGGGCTACTGGGATCCCGAGTGCCCGGTGCGGACAGACCACGACGATGTGCTGGCGACGGCCTATGTCCGGGAGGGCAGGACCATGGTCGCCGTGGCCAGTTGGGCCACGTTGCCGGTCCGGGTGCGGCTCACCGTCGACTGGGAAGCCCTGGGCATCGACGCCGCCGAGGCTCACTTCTATGCGCCGGCCATCAAGGACTTCCAGGACGAGATGCTCTTCGGGCCCGACGACGCTCTCGTGGTGATGCCGGGCCGCGGCTGGGTGTTGGTGGCCGATGAGTTGCCGCACGAGGGAGCCCCGCGGTGGACAGGGGACGTCCACGACACGGCGCGGGATGCCCGCCAGCTGGCATGGGAGCAAGGCTTCGATGGCGGTGATCTGCCGGCCGGATGGACGGCCCATGTGACCGCGAAGCCCACTGCTCATATGAGCATATCAGATGGCCAGTTGCACATCCATTGCGAGGCTCATCGAAGCGCTTTCATTGAGAGAACCCTATCAGAGGGCGCCACGATGGTGGAAGCATTGGTAAGTCCTGGAACCGACCGTGGCGAGACGTGGGGGATCGGTCTGGGCCTCGCCTGGCCAGACCGGTTTCTCCGTATTAACATTCGAGCGACCGAGAAGAGGGTCGGCATCGACACCGGCCAGGACCAGTGGCTCTTCCCCTCGTTCGTCGAACCACGCCAGCCGGTCTATCTGCGGATCCGGCTGGAGTCCGACCTCATCTTCCTCGAGCTCTCGGCGGACGGCGAGCTGTGGTTCCCCGTTCGAACGCTGCCCCGCGAGGCCTACCCGGGGGCGCCCACATCGGTGCGGGTGGGCAAGATGAGTGGCGCAGGCCGGAACGAGGACGCGGGCCTCGAGTCGCCCGAGGGCGATTGCCACGTCGAGCACGTCTGGGTCTACGCTGGTTAGCCGAGGGTTATGGGTTCTGGATGACGACGGGGATGCCGGGGCCGTCGGACGAACTGGTGGGGTCCACCTGCAGCAGCCGGGCGCTCTCGACTGCCTTGCGCAAGCCCTCCACCTCGCGTCGGAGGCTCTCGAGTTCTCGATTGGTGTCCTCGAGGGTCCGCGCCACTTGGGCCACCTGGCGGACGAGGTCATCGGCCGCGTCGGCCTGAGCGGGACGTGGTGTCGAGACGAACCAGCCGCCTCCGGCCAGCAGTGCGGCCGCCAGAGCCCAGCGAGTCCAGTGCGCGCGCGTCATGCTATGGTCTCCTCATCGTGTCGGGCAGGGGGGCAGTCGCGGAGCTCGGCGCCAGGCGTTGGATGGCCTCGCGAGCTTGGGCGCCCGCCTCGTCGAAGGGCGCGATGCCGCTGCGGCTGGCGGCCATGCTGGCGACCCGTCGCCAGTGTTCGAGGGCCGCGGCTGTCTCGCCGAGAGCCTCATAGTTCTCCGCGAGCAGCCAGCACGCGCGGAGGTCGAACTCGCCAACGCCCGACCGCGCCTGGGCGACTTGTACGAGAGTGCCGAGAGCCTCCGCCCGCTTGCCCTGGGCCGTTTGGCGGATGCCGATGTTCAGGTAGGCCGCACCGACGACGCGTGGCTGGTCCGGGTAGTCGACGATGGCCCGCTGGAGTTCGGCGAGTCGCTTGGTGTCATCGGTGAGCGCATAGGCGGTGTACAGACGGCTTTGAGCACACGCCTCGGTGTCGAAGGGGTACTGCTTGGTCGTCAGGGCATACTGGGCCAGCGCGCCGGCCGTGTCGTTCGCCGCTTTGAGCGATCGGCCGAGCTTCACGGCGGCAGGGGCGGCGAAGAGCGAGTCGGCAAACTCAGACTGGATGCGGCGGAGGTCGGCGTCGGTGGATGTGGGTGCCAGGAACAGGGCTGCGGCGGGCCAGACGGCCGCGGCGGGGTTTGGGGTAGCGTCGCCGCGGGGTGCCAGTAGGTCGGCGATGAACCGTCGGCCCCGTTCGCGGCCGGCGACCAGATCGTAGGTGTTGGTCCATAGAGGCAGGCTCTGCTTCCAGATGTCCGCGGCGGCGGGGAAGTCGCCCTGAGCCGCTCGAACGCGTGCGGCCTCTTCCATGGCCATGCCGGCAAACGGTCCCGTGTTGAACGTGTTCAGGACCGATCCGGCCATTCGGACTGCCTGTTGCACGTCGCCGGTCTGGCGGCTGAGGGCGGCGAGCGCCAGCGAGGCCCATGCAGCCTCGGGCGTCCCGGCGTACTTCGCCGAGATGGCCTGGAGGGCGCGGATGCGGTCGGTGGGCTGGCGTCCTTCGATGGTGAGTTCGGCCCGTTCAAGGTCCATGGCCGGTTCCGCGTCGGTGAGGGCCTGGGCCGCCAGCAGGCCGCCGTAGAGCATCTCGGCTCGGGCGAGGTCCCCTGCCCACGCGCACGCACGGGCCAGCGCCAGCTCGAGCACCGGTGCCTCGGGAGTCCCGTCGGCCGCCTTCCGACGCTCCTCGAGCCGTGACACCCACTGCTCGGGGTATAGAACGCGGTCGGCTGCGGGCGACAGCTGGTCGGAGACCTCGAGTGACACAATGAGCAGGTCATGGGGTGAGCGGTTTGTGTCGAAGAGCTGGAGATCCACGAGCTCGGTGGGCTCGGTGGGTGTGGGCGGCGCCGCGCAGAGAGGCACCGCAATGGACAGCCAGCTGTCGGGGGGACACGGCATCGGCGGTGACACGAATAGATGCCCTGTGCCGCTCTTCGCCCGCAGCGTGATGACCTCGTCCGGGCCGCCCCCCGCGCGGTATAGGAGGACCGACAGGTGCGAGCCGTGGACAGGCGCGGCTAGCTTCTTGGCCGCGAAGGCCGCGAGACCCGAGCCCGAGGCTCGGAGCCAGATGGCGGGTACCTCGGCGTCCCCGCGCAGAGGCAGCAGCACGGGCGTGGCGCGCCACAGGCTCAGGGACAGGTCCCATGTATCCTCCGCCCCAAGCACCGTGCCCGCCAGGATCAGGGCCCATGTCAGGAGGGGCCAGGGCCGGAGTCGACTCGAGGTGCCGCTGGTCAACGGTGACTCCTTCCGCCGGAATCGGTCCTCTCTTCTCCGGCGAGGAACTTGCGTGTCGGGATTGGAACGTTCGGGCAGCGCCGGATGTTTACCGGCCGGCGGTGAAGCCGCGCGCTGGCCCGAACGAACCGCAACCCCTGGGCCGGCCGGCCGTCAACCAGACAGACGCACCAATCAGGATGGCCAGGGGGCGGATGGCATGGCGCGCTACGTCGACACACCAGGCGAGGAGCAGTCGGGCTGCGGGTGCTGCTGCAGCGTGCTGCTTCTGGCTGCGATCCTGATGGTCATCTGGAATATCGTGCTGGTAAAGATCCTTCCGTTCCGGCGCATCGGGCTGATCGAGGCGGCTCTGATCATCGTGCTGATCGGAGTCCTCGGCGCCGCCCAACGGTTGTTCCGCCGATGACCGCCGCCAGGCCCGTGCCGTGGCGGTGGCCTGAGGCTGCGCGACATGGGCTTCGGGACCCGATCGGGCAGTTCTGATCCGGTTCGGTCCCTTGTCGCACCGCGGACGTTGGCGAGGGCGCCGCCGCGCGGGTTCGCGCCCGAGGCTCGGGCGTTGCCCGGGCCTGGCGGGCGCCCCGCCGAAGTCCGAATCACGCGTGCAGCACACGTGCCAGGAGGAGGGGCCGAATGGAAGGGGCCCGCGCGGCGGGAAGGGCGCCATCCGGCCCGGTTGGGGGTCCCGCGTCGCACTCGGCCCTTGGGCCGGTACCCGGCCCGGTCTCCATCGACCCGTACCCCCAGCTTCGCCTCTACCCCTGTCTACTCATTGGGGTGCACTACAGGAAGAGCCTTCGGGGTCTCCATGGGGACCAGGTGGCCGGGGTGGATGTAGTGGCGGCGTATGGGCATGAGACAGGTGCGTTACCGCCAAACTGTGATAACGACAAGACCCTGCGGAGACGGGCGAGTTGACAGCCGCGGCAGTATGCCTGATTATATGCGTCAGACATATAGTCATCGCAGCGGGCCGTTCGTCACGCGACCCGGGAGCCAGTGGTGGGATTGTCCGTGTCCGACGCGGTAACTGGGTCTGCCCGTGGGGATGGTCGGCGGTATGCGTTTGGCCCCGTAGTGTCTCGTCGCCTGGGGCGCTCGCTCGGAGTCGACCTCGTCCCCTACAAGACCTGCTCGTATGACTGCATCTACTGCCAACTGGGGCGCACGACACGGCTGACAGCCGTCCGGTCGCAGTTCGCGCCCCTGGCGCGCGTGGTCGAGGATGCACTGAGGGCACTGGAGATCTCGGGGCCAGCGGACTACATCACGTTGTCAGGTTCAGGCGAACCCACTCTCTGCACGCGGCTCGATGAGCTGATCGCCGCACTCAAGGCCCGGACGGGAGTCCCCATCGCGGTGCTCACGAACGGCTCGCTGCTCTTCCGGCCGGAGATGCGCCGGGAGTTGGCTGGCGCGGACCTGGTGGTGCCGTCGCTTGACGCGGGGACGGCTGAGGCATTCCAGCGCGTGAACCGGCCTGACCCGTCGATTGGGTTCGAGGCGATGGTCGACGGCCTGATCGAGTTCGGCCAGGACTATGGAGGGCGCATCTGGCTCGAGGTGTTCCTGGTTCGGGGCTACAATGACAGCCTGGACCATGTGGGGAGGATTGCCGCCCTGGCGCGGCAGATCGGCCCGGAGCGCGTGCAGCTCAACACGGTGGCCCGGCCACCCGCCGAGGGGGATGCGCTGCCGGTGGACCCGGCGGTGCTCGACGACTTGGCTGGCGCGTTTGGGGCTCTGGCGGAAGTGGTTGCCGAGCGGCCGGCGGTGGAGAGAGCCGCCGGGGGCGGGGCGGAGGTTCAGCGCCTTCTCGACCTGCTGGCCCGTCGGCCCTGCCATCTGCTGGCAATGGCTGAGGCCCTGAATGCCCACCCAAACGCGATCCTCAAGGTGCTCCCCGGGTTGGTTCGCGAGGGGAAAGTGACGGTCACTCGACACGGTGGCCGCGACCACTATGCCGCAACGCACCCGTCCGGCGAACATGGGCCGGTGGAATGGGTATGAGTATGAAGAGGGGATCCGATGTCACAAGGCTCGATGACAGACCAACAGGCCCAGGGCGAATGCCCCGCCATGAGCCGCGATGAGCAGTATGAGCAGCAGGAGCAACGGCTACGCGCGCAGTCGGCACTGATCCGTCACAAGATTCTCGTCATGAGCGGCAAGGGCGGGGTCGGCAAGAGCACTCTGGCGACGAATCTGGCCTGGTCTCTGGCCGGGCGCGGTCACCAGACGGGGCTACTGGACGCGGACATCAACGGGCCCAGCATCCCACTGATGGTCGGGCTGCAGGACCGAGTTGGCACGGGCACGGTTGGGTTCGAGCCCGTGCAGGTGTTGCCGAACCTCGGCGTGCTGTCCATCGCGTTCTTCCTGAACAGCCCGGACACGCCAACGATATGGCGGGGGCCGCTGAAAGGCGGTGTGATCCGGCAGTTCGTGGCCGACGTCGAGTGGGGCCCGCTCGACTACCTGGTCATCGATCTGCCGCCGGGCACGGGTGATGAGCCACTCACCGTTGCCCAGATGTTCCCCGATGCCGATGGCGGCGTGATCGTGACAACGCCCCAGGAGGCGAGCCTGTCGGTCTGCCGCAAGGCGGTCAACTTCTTGCACTCGGTCAAGCTGCCGTGCTTGGGCATCGTGGAGAACATGAGCGGGTTCGTGTGTCCGCACTGCGGGCAGGCCACCGATGTGTTCGCCCGCGGCGGCGGCGAGCAGATGGCCAAGAAGATGCGCGTCCCGTTCCTGGGACGTGTGCCGCTGTCGGCAGAGATCGTGAGCCGGGCCGACCAGGGCTTGCCTCTGGTGGGCGCCGATGCTCCAGCGGCCGTTCGTGAGGCCATCGAGGGCATTGCGGTGCTGTTGGGCGAGTAGGGCCGGCGGGGCGAACGAGCCTGGTTGTGGCGCCACGGACGGCTTCATCTCGTTGCCCGGGCGCGATTTGGGGCCCGTCTCTGAGTGGCGTCTGCCGCACGGGGGATCCAGTCCTCCATCCTGGCCTGGGTTATGCATGAAGCATAGGTGTCAGGTGGGTATCCGATTTGGAGCGTTGCGGAATCGGGTGTTGGGGTGCGGAGGGGAGGCCGGAACCGGTGGAGGGGGCTGCAGCGGTCGGCTGGGGCAGTCTGCGATGGTTGTGGAGGCGAGGTCACGCGGTCGCCCCGGCGCCGTGGGCCGCGTCGATCCCCATGTTTGTCCATGGGGAGGCAGTGGGGAGAGAGCACTTGGCCCGGCGAACACCTGGGTGGACGTGGGCGGCGACCTGGGGGGCCGCATCGGCGCGTCGGGTGTTGGGGTCGTTGACATCCGCATAGCCCGCGGCCAGGCCGAAGATGCGTTGGCGGAGCAGCTCCATGATGGGGAACCGAACTGCGCGAGCATGCCCGCGTCGGACGTCAGATCGCCGCCGTCGAGACCGGCCACCCCAGGCTTGGCTTGCCGGAGATCGAGCTCGGCCTGCCGATAGCAAACGGTGGACATGGGAAGTCGACTCCGCTCTCCGAAGAGCTCGCACAGACCCATGGCACCAGGGGATCCAGCGACTTCACTGCCTCTGTTCCTCCACTTGCTCATGCATGGTCTGGGCTAGAGGCGTTCCGAGGGGCCGCACAGGGGTGCGCCCGAAGGGCGCGTTGGGTGCCCCCAGGCCAAAGGCACGCACCGGGCACATCGGTAGCAGAAGGCGCCCGGGACACGGGTAACACTCTGCCCCTCCAGACGCCTCGGGTGCGTCCATGGCACGGCCGGGCGAGGTGCCGTATGCTGGAGGGGTGCCCTGGCGCCTTGGATCCTCTGGTGGAGGCGTTCCGTCATGAGACCCGCTCGCGTGTCCGCGTTGGCTCTGCCCGTCGTGGTGGCAGCGCTTACGATGCCCTCCTGGGCTGCACCGGATGACCTGGACGCCCTGCTCGATGGCGTCCGGGAGATTGCCGCACCCGGCAGTATCCCCGGGCCTGTGTGCGCCTTCGGTCCGGATGCTTTCTGCGTCATCGCGGGCACCAGCGGGCGGGCCCGGCTGGCCGTGGTCGGGGCGTCTCGGCTCGGCGAGGGGCGAGTGGTGGCGTATGGGCACGAGGGCCTGATGGGCGGAGCGCCCGATGGCGCCGACGGCCTGCGACTCCTGGTCAATGCGATCGGTTGGGCTTCGGGCGGGGGTGGTGTTCCCGGGCGGGTGGCGATTTGCGGCCTCGGTGGCCTGGTCGAGACGGTGACTGGGGCCGGACTCGCGCCTCAGCGCCTGGCTCCCGGTGACCTACCGGCCGGCCTGGCGGACGTCGATGTGCTCATCGCGCACCCCGGCTCCATCGGGGCGGACCTCGTGGGCGCCGTCCTGACCTTCGTCCGCCAGGGCGGAGGGTTCATCACCGGCGTCTGTCCGTGGGGTTGGGAGCAGGTGACCGGCAGGAACCTGCGTGCCGACCTCGGCGGGAACCAGGTGCTGGCGGCGGCGGGGCTCATGCTGGCCGATGGCATGCTCGGAGAGACCGGGCCGAAGGGCTACCTCGCCGATCGGGTGGGTCTCGAGCTCGCGCACGCGGGCCGGGCGCTGGAAGCGCTCGAAGACCACGCGGCCGGTCGGGCCGCGCTGAGCCAGGAGGACCTGAACCAGGTCTCCACCACCCTCGGCACCGCGGCTCGGGCCGTGCCGCCGGGTGACACGCTGTTCCTCCCCCGGATCAAGGCGTTGTGCGAGTCGCCCGCGGCTCGGTGCGTCCCGGCTCCCGATGTCCCGGTCACGCTGGACCAGCCACTGGCACGCATCGCGGCGACTCTCCTGGCGGCCGAGCTGGCGGAGGCGCGCCCAGAGGCGGTTGCGGCACACCCGTCGGCCGAGGCCTTCCCGGGCGCCGTCCCGGCCGACGCCCCCCGGGTGCGGCGGGTCCTGGACGTCGACACCGCGGTGCCCGACTGGCATAGCACCGGTCTCTATGCCGCTCCGGGCGAGGTCATCGACGTGACCGTCCCCGAGAGCGCGGCGGGACGGGGACTACAGGTCCGCATCGGCTGCCACACCGACGAGATCTGGCACCTCGACGCCTGGAAGCGGTTCCCGGAGATCACCCGCGCATTCGCCATGGATCATCCGACCACGCGGGCCGCGAACGCCTTCGGCGGGCTGGTCTACATCGTGGTTCCGCGAGGCTGTGCTCTCGGCCACATCGAGGTCGCCATCGAGGGAGCCGTCGAGGCGCCGCTGTATGTGTACGGCCGCACCGGCCGGTCGGCGTGGCGCGACACCCTCCGCCACGCCCCGGGCCCGTGGGCCGAGTTGGCCACCGACCGCGTGGTCATCACGGTGCCGTCATCGGTCATCCGCGAACTCGATGACCCCGAAGCCCTGCTCGGCTTCTGGAATCATGTGATGGACTGCTGCGCCGATCTGGCGGCCATCCCGCGCGAGCGGGAGCGCCCGGAGCGGTACGTGGCCGACGTACAGATCAGCGCCGGGTACATGCACTCGGGCTACCCCATCATGACTCACCTAGACGCGGCGCCCCTGTCGGTCGACGTGGCGAAGCTCAAGAGCCTCGGTTCGTGGGGGCACTTCCACGAAATGGGCCACAACCACCAATCGGGGCACTGGACCTTCGATGGTACCGGTGAGGTGACCGTGAACTTGTTCTCGCTGTACGTCTCGGAGCGCGCGTGCCATCTGCAGGCGCCGGCCCATCCGGCCGTGGCCGACGAGCTCTGGACCCGCGTCGAGGCGTACCGGGCGGCGCCCGACTTCGAGAAGTGGAAGGCCGATCCGTTCCTGGCGCTGGCCATGTACATCCAGCTCCAGCGCGAGTTCGGCTGGGGCGCTTTCACGCGCGTTTTCGCGGCCTACGCAGCGGCCGACCCCGCCACACTGCCGAGATCAGACGCCGAGAAGCGCGACCAGTGGATGGTGCGTTTCTCACGCGAGGTGGGACGTAACCTCGGGCCGTTCTTCGAATCCTGGGGAGTACCCGTCTCGGTCGAGGCCAAGGCCTCCATCTCCGACCTCCCGGAGTGGATGCCCCAAAGATAGCGTGCGGCATTGGACGAGCCGGGACGTGCCGTGCGGGGGCCCGTACACCACACGGCCTGGCCTGTCGGAGGCCTGCGTGAACCCGGCGCAGGCTGGTGGGACCCTATCCGGCCCGGAGTCTGCCGTGGCCTGCGCGCTTCCAGTTGGGCCGGATGGCGGCCGTCTGTTCCGGGGCGCGAGGGGTGTTCACTTGGGCTTGGGGCGCGCGACACCCGGTCGCTGTGACCGAGACACAGCAAAGCCCCCGACCAATCGGTCGCGGGCTCATGTCTGGACGGGCTCCTGGAGCGGGTGGCTGCCGGACTAGGATTCGAACCTAGATTAACTGATCCAGAGTCAGCCGTCCTGCCGTTGAACGATCCGGCAGCGGTTGTCTTGAAGATTATGCCGGCACCGATGGTTGTTCGTCAAGAGCGAGCCGAGCCACCCCTCGGGCTGTGAGATCGTCTCTTTTCCGGGTGTTTTGTAAGCAAGTCCGCTCCATTGCTCCGTTGAGGAGCGGAGTCTGCCTACCCGGCTTCGGCGCGGAAGCTCCGCCACCGAAGGAACGCGATGCGGTTCGCGTCGTGGAAGTTGTGCGCGCCCCGATAGGCCATGCGGACCAGGTAGATCAGATCCTCGCCGTCGAAGTGCCAGTCCACGTACTGAAAGCCCGTGAGGCGGATGGATTCCTCTGCATCGAGGCCGGAGTCGTCGGTCAGTAGTGTGCGCCTATGCTCCCAGTGCAGCAGATCCGGCGACGTGTAGCACGAGAGTACGTTGCGCTGCGTCGGGTGTGCGGGATCGGTGTTGTTGTTGCACAGCGTCAGGTAGAGTCCTGTCACCGGATCCCGCCGAATGGTGAACTTGCTCATCCCGCCCGGGAAGTCGATGAAGCCGGTGGCCGGGTCGAACGAGACGCGGCGGCCCTCGTCTTCGACCTTCACCACGGCGGCGCGGTCGACCAGGGGCGCCGAGTTGAGCCGGAGGATGTTCCACAGCTCGCCCGAGGGCGTCTCGACCACATTCCCCTCGAGCCAGCCGGGCGCGTCGAGCTGGCCCCACTCAGTGGGGACCCATGCGGGGTCGAATGGGAGCTTGTTGCTGGCGGTCCAACTCGCTGCATCGAGGAGGTTGGCGTCCTCCGGCGCCGAGATGACCAGCGACTGGAACCCCTGCGGCCACTTGCAGGGGGTGCAGTCCTCGAATGCGCGGTAGATGCGCCCGTTTGTGAGGCAGATCGGCACGGGAGCGCAGTGGTAGTTGGGCGGGTCGCGATAGGGCCCGCCCCGGAGCAGCAAGCCGTGCTTGCTGTCCTTGGGGTGAGTCCACGTGTTGCCGCCGTCGTCGCTCCGGCGGATGACGATGGAGCCGTACTGCTGCGACGTCCCGAGCAGGTATATGGCCCCACGGTGGAGGAAGAGACTACTCCAGAACGCCCCAGCGATGTGGGTTACGTTGGTCCACGTGCCCCCCCCGTCGGAGGATCGGTAGACGCTGGTCAGGTGCTCTTCGTCCTCGTGGTTTCGCGGGCATCCCGGGCCGAAGTAGTCGTGTGTGGCCAGCAGGTCGCCGTTGTCGAGCTTCAGCAAGCTTGGACTGCCGAGGTAGGTCTTGGTGGCCGGGTCTTGGTACTTCACCTCAGCGAACTCCATGGCGGGCTCCCCACTGGCAGTGCTCTGAGCATGACACGCGCGCGGACGCCCGCCCAATGCAGAGAGCCCCAGGGCGCCGGCGCCCGCGTGGATGAGTTGGCGGCGGGTGAGGATCACGGCCCCTCGCCCTCGTCCTCGAGAAGGCCAGGAAGCTGGCGCTGCAGGTCAGGCAAGTGCATAGTGACTGTGTCCCACACGATATCCAGATCGACATCCCAGTAGGCGTGGACCAGGCGGTTCCGCATCGCCACCACGTCGGCCCGGGGCACGTGGTCCGCGCTAGCGCGTGTCTCTGGTGAGACTTGCGCGGCTGCCTCGCCCACTATCTCGAGACAGCGGATGATCGACCGCGCGACTGCCGGGCTCGCCCGAAGCTGCTCTGCCGACATGCCACCGAGGTCGCGCATCGCCGCCAGAGCGGACTCCAGCATATGCTCCAGGCGAACGCGGTCAGTTGGGGTTATGAGAGATGACCTCCGCAGTGCGGAGAACCTCCTCGCGGAAGTGGCGGCTCAGGCTGGCCGGCGTGTGAAGGTCGACTTGACGTCCCAGCAGCGTGGTCAGTTCCGCCTGAAGCCGCATGAACCGGAAGAAGCCTGTCCGCTGGTCCGGGCGGAACTCGACGAGGACATCCAGGTCACTGTCGGAGCGGAGTGCGCCACGGAGAGCCGAACCGAACAGACGGAGCGAGCGCACGCCGTAGCGTTCGCGTAGGGCTGCGAGCTCGGCCTCTGGCACCACCCGCAGAGCATCGACACCCATCAGCCTCGACCTCCCGGCCGCCTAGCGCCCACCGCGCGTGGCCTCCTTCAACTGCCGGCACAGCGATGCCACGGCCTCGGGCAGGTCGGCAGACGTGCCGTGTTCCTCGACGACCCGTACCACCGCACTGCCCACGATGGCGCCATCAGCCATGCGGCACACCGCGCGCACGTGGTCGGGCGTCGAGATACCGAACCCCACACAGACCGGGACCGCGGCGCGTTCGCGCACTCGCCGGACGAGTTGCTCCAGATCGGGCGGCAGCTCGGCGCGCGTGCCCGTGGTGCCGGTTCTCGACACACAGTATACGAAGCCGGAGGCCCGGCGACCTACCTGTTCCAGCGTGAGCGTGGTGCTCGTCGGTGCCACCATGTAGATGGTGTCGATGCCGGCCCCTGCGGCGCTGGTCGACCACTCGTCATCGTCGGCGGGCGGCAGGTCACACACGAGTACGCCATCCACGCCGGCGGCGGCCGCATCGGCGGCGAACCGCGCATAGCCATACCGGTGGACGATGTTCCCGTATGCCAACAGGCACACGGGTACCTGAGTGTCCTCCCGGAGCCTCGCCACGAGGTCGAGGACCTTCCTCGGGGTGGTGCCCGCCTCTAGTGCTCTCTGGCTCGCCACCTGGATCGTCGGCCCATCGGCCACGGGGTCGCTGAACGGCACGCCGAGTTCGAGGATGTCCGCTCCCGAGTCCACGATGGCTCTCGCGACATCGAGGGATCGCCCGATGGAAGGATCGCCTGCGGTGACATAGGCCACCAGGGCCCCCTCGTTGCGGGCCTTCAGCTCCGCGAACCGCGATGCGAGGCGTCCCATCTACGCCACCCCCCTGCTCGTGCCCATGATGGCGGCCACTTCCTGCACGTCTTTGTCGCCTCGCCCCGAGAGGTTGACGATGACGACGGCATCGGGCCCCAGGTCGGGCGCCATGCGCAGCAGTCCCGCTACGGCATGGGCCGATTCGAGCGCGGGGATGATGCCCTCGGTTTCGGAGAGATAGCGGAACGCGTGTAGTGCCTGGGTGTCGTCGGCCGAGATGTACCGCGCACGCTTCGAGTCCTTGAGGTAGCTGTGCTCGGGCCCGACGGCGGGGTAGTCCAAGCCAGCCGAGACCGAGTGTGTGGGCATGATCTGCCCGGACTCGTCCTGGATGACGTAAGTGCGAGCTCCATGGAGCATGCCACGTTCTCCCAGGCACAGGGTGGCCGCGTGGAGCCCAGGCGCGTCCCCGCGTCCACCGGCCTCGACGCCGATGAGTTCGACCTGGTGGTCCCCGACGAACGGATGGAAGATCCCCATGGCGTTGGATCCTCCGCCCACGCACGCGATGACGTGGGTGGGCAGTCTCCCCACCCGGTCGAGGCACTGCTCCCGCGCCTCACGCCCGATGACGGACTGGAGGTCGCGCACCATCTCAGGGTATGGGTGGGGACCGACGACACTCCCGATGACGTAGTGTGTGTGCTCGACGTTGGTGACCCAGTCGCGGAACGCTTCGTTGATGGCATCCTTGAGCGTTTTCGTGCCGGAGGAGACGGGGATCACCTGTTTGCCCAGCAGGCGCATTCGGAAGACGTTGAGTTCCTGCCGCCGCATGTCCTCTTCGCCCATGTAGACCTCGCACGGCAGGTCGAGCAGTGCCGCGGCCGTGGCGGTGGCGACGCCATGCTGCCCGGCTCCGGTCTCGGCGATGATGCGCTTCTTGCCCATTTTCTTCGCGAGAAGCACCTGGCCGATGGCGTTGTTGAGCTTGTGTGACCCGGTGTGGCACAGGTCTTCGCGCTTGAGGAACACCGCGCCCAGGCCGAGGTCCCTGGTGACACGTTCGGCCAGATAGAGCCGCGTGGGGCGCCCGACGTATTCGCGCAGCAGCTCACTGAGCTCCGTCTGGAACTGGGGATCGGCCTTGGCGCGGGCGTAGCTCTCCGCCAGCTCGTCGAGAGCGGCCATGACCGTCTCGGGGACGAACCGCCCCCCGAACTCGCCGAAGTAGCCCGGCCGGCTGCCGGGATGACTGGCAACACTTGCGTTCGGCAACTCCCTGCCTCCCTTGTTGGCCTCCGGCCGGTCAGCCGGCGGCCATGCCGTCGGCCTCGCGGACGGCGGCGATGAAGTCACGGATCTTGGCATGGTCTTTGACGCCGGGTGCTTGCTCGACGCCGCTACTGGCGTCGACCGCGTGCGGCCGCACTCGGCGGACGATGTCGAGTACATTCGCGGGCGAGAGCCCGCCCGCCAGCGCAACGCGCCGGCCCGTCGCCACGGCCTGGCCGGCAAGATCCAGGTCGAGAGGGACGCCGGGACCGCCGAGCTTGCCGGCGACGTAGGGTTCGATGAGCACCAGGCCCGCCGGGCAATCACGGACCGACTCGAGTTCGGCCGAGTGGCAGATGCGGAAGGCCTTGATGACGCGCCCGGCGCCCACGGCGCGGATATCCTCCTCGCTCTCAGACCCGTGCAACTGGGCGCCGCTCAGGCCGCACTCATCCAGCACCCGGCGCACGTCATCGGGCGGCGCATCGACGAACACGCCGATCGTCGCAACCAACGGCGGGAGATCGGCCACGATCGACCGCACGAGGTCGGGAGGAACCTGGCGTGGGCTCTTGGCGAACACGAAGCCCAGCGCGTCCGCGCCCGCGTCGAGGGCAGTCTCGGCGTCCGCGGCTCGGGTCAGGCCGCAGATCTTCACCCGCGTCATAGCGGCCGGCCTCCCTCGACCAGCTCGCGCGCTTTGGCGGCGGGGTCGGCGGCCGTCACCAGCGCCTCGCCGACCAAGGCGGCCTGCACGCCGAGCTGGCGCAGATAGGCCATGTCGGCCGCTGTGTGGATGCCGCTCTCGGCCACGACGATGGGCGGGCGGCTGGGCAATGCATCGAGGATGCGCTCGGTGGTGTGTAGGTCGACCGAGAAGTCGCGCAGATCGCGGTTGTTGATGCCCAGCATCTGGGCGCCGCAGTCGAGAGCGCGTCTGGCTTCGGAAACATCGTGCGCTTCGACCAGCGCGTCCAGTCCGAGACCGCGGGCCACGCCGAGCAACTGCGCCAACTCGGCGTCGGTCAGGATGGCAGCGATGAGCAGCACGGCCGAAGCTCCCATGGCCCGGGCTTCGTGCACGTGGTAGGCGTCGAGCGTGAAGTCCTTCCGCAGTACCGGCAGGCCGCTGGCGGCACGAGCCGCCTCCAGGTGATCGGCATGCCCCTGGAAGAAGCGTTCGTCGGTCAGGCACGAGAGCGCGGCAGCCCCTCCCCGCTGGTAGGCCCGGGCGAGCGCCTGCGGATCGTAGTCTGGCCGCAGGAGCCCCTTCGATGGCGATGCCTTCTTGAGTTCGGCGATCAGCGAGACACCGGGGCCCGCCAGGGCCGCGGCGAGGCTCGGGGGCGCCAGGCTGGTCGGCGCGTTGAGCGCGCCGAGCGGGGCCTCCAGCTTCCGCCGTGCCAGATCGTCTCGCTTGTGAGCCACAATGTCATCGAGGATCACGGAGCGGCAAACCTCCTTAGTGCCTCGAGCTTGGCCAGCGCGGCGCCCGAGTCGATGCTCTCTTGGGCTATGGGGACGGCTTCAGCCAGGCTGCTGGCGAGGTCTGCGGCGGCGATGGCGGCCGCCGCGTTCAGCAACACGACATCGCGCCGAGGTCCGGGCTCGCCCGAGAGAACGCGGAGCAGGATGTCGGCGTTCTCGGCAGGAGTGCCCCCCGCCAGGTCCATCAGCGTCGCGGGTGCCAGGCCCAGGTCCTCGGGGCATAGGTCGTACTGGCGCGTCATGCCGTCGCGGACCTCGACCACCGTTGTGGGGCCCAGCGTGGTGATCTCGTCCATCCCGCCACCGTGCACCACGAAGGCGCGTTCCGTCCCGAGGGCCGCACTGACCTCAGCCACCAGAGCCATGAGCGATGCCGACCCCACGCCCAGCACCTGTCGCGTGGCACCCGCGGGGTTCGAGAGGGGCCCGAGGATGTTGAAGACGGTGCGCACGCCCAGTTCCCGGCGTGGGCCCGCGGCGTGCTTCATGGCCGGATGTAGCGCCTGGGCGAACAGGAAACCGATGCCGATGTCGTCCACGCATCGCGCCACATCGTCTGGCGCCAGGTCCAGCCGTACTCCGAGTTCGGCCAACACGTCGGCGCTTCCGCAGTGACTCGATGCCGCGCGGTTTCCGTGCTTGGCGACGACGGCGCCCGCACCGGCGGCAACGAAGGCGGCGGTCGTCGAGATGTTGAACGTTCCCAGCCCGTCGCCCCCCGTGCCACATGTATCGACGAGCGGGGTCCGTTGGCACTGGACGTGGGTGGCGTGTTCGCGCATCGCCAAGGCGAAACCGGTCACCTCGTCCACCGTCTCGCCTCGGAGCCGGAGCCCCATCAGAAGGGCTCCCACCTGTGCCGGAGTCGCGCCGCCGTCCATGATGAGCCCCATTACGGTGTGAGCCTGGTCGCGAGTCAGGCTCCCCCCTGCCGCGACAGTCTCCAGCGCTTCGAGCATGGTCATGGGCGAGCCCTCCCTCATCCGCCGCGCTTCATGCGGAGGAAGTTCCGCAGCAGATCGTGGCCGTGCTCGGTGGCGATCGACTCCGGGTGGAACTGCACTCCCTCGATGGGGAACTCGCGATGCCGGAGTCCCATGATCTCCCGCTCCTCCCACATGGTCTCGGCCGTGATCTCGAGGCAGTCTGGAAGAGACGAGCGCTCGACGAGCAGCGAGTGGTAACGGATGGCCTCAAAGGGTGACGGGAGCCCCTCGAACAGCCCTTGGCGGTCATGGTATATGGCGGAGGTCTTTCCGTGCATGAGGCGTCGCGCCCGGACGACATTGCCTCCAAACACGTGGCCCATGCACTGGTGCCCGAGGCATACTCCGAGGGTCGGGATCCGCGCCTCGCCGCCGAGGACGCGGAGCACATCGTTGGAGACCCCGGCCTCCTTGGGCGTGCAGGGCCCGGGCGACACCACGATGTGGTCCGGTTCGAGTCGCGCGATCTCGTCCACCGTGACGGCGTCGTTGCGGAACACGCGGATTTCCTGGCCCAGCTCGCCCAGGTACTGCACGAGGTTGTACGTGAACGAATCGTAGTTGTCGATGACGACGATCATTGGGCAGACTCCTTGGCCATGTGGATCGCCCGCAGCAGGGCGCGCGCCTTGTTGAGGCATTCCTGGTACTCGCGTTCGGGCACCGAGTCGGCCACGATCCCGGCTCCGGCCTGCAGATAGGCTCGGCCGCCGGCGAACACGAGGGTACGGATAGTGATGCAGGTATCCATCGTGCCTGAGACGCCGAAGTAGCCGACCGCGCCAGCGTAAGGGCCCCGGCGGACCGGCTCGAGCTCGTCAATGATCTCCATGGCCCGGATCTTGGGGGCACCCGAGACCGTACCGGCCGGGAACGTGGCGGCGAGCACGTCGAACTGGTCCTGGCCGTTACGAAGGCGGCCGGTCACGTCCGAGACGATGTGCATGACGTGTGAGTACCGCTCCACCACCATTCTCTCGGTGACCTGCACGGTCCCGTACTCGCATACTCGCCCGAGGTCGTTGCGCCCCAGGTCCACGAGCATAATGTGCTCGGCACGCTCCTTCTCGTCGGCCAACAGGTCGCGTTCGAGCTCAAGATCTTCCTCGCGGGTCTTGCCGCGGGGTCGAGTGCCGGCGATGGGCCGGACACGGGCCTTTCCCTGGTCGCAGGTCACCAGGATCTCGGGCGAGGACCCCACGATGTGCACCGATCCGAGCGAGAGGTAGTACATGTAGGGTGACGGGTTCACACACCTCAGGCAGCGGTAGACATCGAACGGATCGCCGGGGTCGTCGACCGTGAGCCGCTGAGAGAGCACCACCTGAATCACATCGCCGGCCGCGATGTACTCCTTGCACTTCGTCACGGCGGCCTCGAAGGCTTCGCGGCTCATGCTCGAGGTCACCCCCTCGGGGAGGGTACTCGGTACGGCCACATCGCGCGCAAGAACCGAGAGGGGCCGGAGGTTCTCGGGGGGCTGTGCCAGTCGGCGCGTCAGGTCATCGATCTTCGCCTCAGCCATGCTGTACGCGGTGTCCGGATCGCCATCGACGTGGGCGTTCACCAGGATCTTCATGGTGTGCGAGACATGGTCGAAGATGACCAGCGAGTGGGCGAGCATGAGCGTGCTCTCGGGCAGGTCCAAGTCGTCGTTCGGGGCGTTCGGGAGGTCCTCGAAGTGGCGGACGATGTCGTATGAGAGGTACCCAACCAGCCCGCCGCAGAAGCGAGGCAGGCCCTCCAGCGCCACGTAGCGATAGTGCGCGAGCAGGCCGCGCAGCACATCGAGGGGCGTTTGGTCCTTCGGCACCTCGTGGCGCTGCTGAAGGCCGCCGGCGTTCACCACCACCTGGCGGCCCCTGACGGTGACCACGGCCTGGGGGTCGACGCCGAGGAACGAGTAGCGGGCCAGGTTCTCGCCGCCGGTCACGCTCTCGAGGAGAAAGGCATACCCGGTGGTTCCGAGCCGCCGTAGTGCCGATACGGGGGTCTCTGTGTCGGCGATGATCTCCCGGTAGACCGGGACCAGGTTGCCGCGTTGGCAGAGCTGGCGGAACTCCTCACGGCTGGGGGTGGTCATCGAGGGCATCTCCGTCCGTCGGTCTGGCTGGTCGGCCCCTGAGGGGGCGATCGGTGCCGGCTGACCTGGCGGGCCCTCGCGGTGGTGTAGCGGCAAACGAAAAGCCGAGGGCCCTCTCTAGGGCACCCCGGCGATTGGGTCTCGGCCTGTTGGTGACGGTGCTAAGGCAGGTGAGCCCGGAGTGCCCGGCCAGAGCTACGCCACCAACGCCAGCAGGACAAGACTGACGCGGAACATGCGCGATAGCGAACGCTAGGGCCCACAGGCACCTCGGTCACCTCCCAATCGGTCGATGTTGGCGGTGAGTATAGGGCGGAGGCGGTGCCGGTGTCAACAACCAGCAGACTCGGCTGGCTTTGGGCTCTAGGTGCGCGGCTCCATCGTGAGCTCGAAGGTGCCGGTCTCCCACGTCCCATCGAAGTACAGCACGTGGTACCGCCCCACGCACGGGTTGGGTGGGTAGTCGAACGTGCCCTCGGCGAAGAGCCACCCCGCTTCGCCCAAGCCCACGATGTGGAAGGGCCACCCGGGCGCTTCCGCGGTCGGCAGGCCGATGTCGCCGACGACCTCGAATGGGGGCGTGGCCGGAAGCAGGCCGACGATCTCACCCGGGCTGATGGTGCCCCTGAAGAGCGACCCCGCCTGGTACAGGATGCCAAGGGTCAGCGGACCCGGCTCGGCTTCAGGCGGGCCGGGGTTGGGCATGGACCTCCCGCACCACGTGCCCTGGACAGCGGGAAGGCCGGTCCCCGCCGAGTCCCTGAGCAACGCCAGAACGCCGACATCCACGGCGGGCCTGCCGCGCCCGGCCCGGCCGGGCCAGACCTCGGTCCGGTAGAGGGCGAGCAGTCGAACGGACCCATCGCCGAACACGCGGACGCTGCCGTCGCAGAAGACCCGGACGCTCCCGTCTCCCGCTCGAAGGTTGCGGTCGAGACCCCGCAGCCGAAGGACCCCTCGCGGCGTGATGGTTCCCTCGATCTGCTGTACGGCGGGCAGCAGGAGGCCCGGCCCCGACACGCTCCCCACCACCCGGCGGCCGCGCTGCTCGGCGATGGTGATCTGGATCTCGCCACGATTCCCGTCAGGCAGCGCGCTGTCGAAGTAGCCGTTGTAGACCCCCGCCACGTTCTGTACCGCGGGGAGTGCATCGGACCGCGTCGAGCAAGCCGTGAGAAGGCCGAGCCCTGCCAGAGCTAGCGTTATGCTTGTGGCCAATCTGCGCTGCATCCTGATCCCGCCTCGCTCGCGCCGGACGCTCTTCGCCGGCCACGGGCAATCGCCCGAGTGGACTGCAACTGCATCTAGACGAGCGTGTGGCGGCAGGGCCAGGTTCCGGGAAACTGCATAAAGTTGAGGCTAAAACTGATGAACTTCGCCTTCTGCAGTGCCGCAGTCCGGCAAGGGGGGCAGCCGGCGCCGCGGGCCACCGAGTCGGCCAGAGCCCCGGCCGGATCTTACCGCCCGAGCACCACCACATCCCTCTCGCGCTCCGGCGGCGTCACCTTCAGCTCGCGGATCTTGCCATCGCGCACGGTGGCTTCCACCGTGGTCTGGTACGGTGCATGGAGCTTGAAGTCGGCGTTCCACCCTTTGGGCCATGCGGGCAGCAGGAAGATGGCGCGACCGTCGACCTGCATGAGCAGCGACTGGACCGCCTTGAGCAGGACGCCGCCGTGGTCCTGGTCCGGAATCCAGTCGTAGTTGGGTCCCCAGAAGGCGGGGAAGCGCGACCCGCTGTGCCACGTGCGCGCGCGCTGAACCACATTGGCCCGGGCCTCGTCAGCGAGGCCGAGGTAGGCCATGAAGATGTCATCCTGGCGCCAGCCACCGGCGCCGCTGTCCCAACGGTGGCGCAGGGCGTTGATCCCCCACTCCAGGTGCGGCCGGCCCACACCCACCAGCCGGAACGGGAAGACGGCATACAGCTCCGGGTTCTCGACATTGGACTTCTGCGCGAACTCGCGGCCAGGTGCAAGCGCCGGCCCATCGGGCGTGTCCCGCAGGGGCAAGTCGGGGAGCTTCGTGACGAAGGCGCGCCAGAAGGCGAGTTGCTCCCCCGTCACCACACCCTCGGGCAGTGCGAGGATGCGCTCCGCGATGGCACGGAGGCCCGCCACCTCGGGCATGGGATTTGTGACATCCCACCATGTTTCGAGCGCCTGCGACGGGTGCATGACGAGCTTCCCGTCCGCGCCTTGCCGGTAGTAGTTCTCGAAGAAGCGTGCCACTGAGTGCGCCACCCGCAGCGCCTTCGTCCGGATGAACTCCCAGTCGCCCGCGTACTCGCCGTAGTCGAGCATCATGTACACAAGCTCCGGGCCGGCGACCCATTCCCACTTGTGGTAGCCGAGCGACTGCAGCGGGTCCTTCCGTTCTGACATCGGCGCCTCGTGCCCGTAGCTGTCGGGGAAGACAGCCCCCCACTGGTGCATGCACTCGACGAAGTAGGCCCCGTCGTAGCCGAAGTACTTCCGCACCCGGTACTCGCACAGCGGGAAGATGTCGTCGACGTACATCCGGAACAGCGGCTGCATCAGGTCGAAGTCGCCCGAGGCGCACATGCTGATGTAGGGCAGCCGTGTGTTCTGCCACCAGTAGCCGGGCCCCCAGGCCCGGTAGTCGGCGTCGCCCCCTCGCCCCTCGTGAGGGACGGTGAAGATCGACCCGTTGAACTTGATCGGGTACCGGCCCCGGCCCGCGCATGCGTTGATGAAACGTTGCAGGGCATAGGCGCGGCTGACCGTGAGCGCGTCGTCGGTGGGAGCAGAAGCCCGCTCCGCCACCACACTGCCGTCCTGGTAGAGCCGTATCGCGGCCCCAGAGATGGAGGCGGCCACGTGCACCCACTGGCCCGCAGGCAGTGGCCGACTCGCGTGCATTGTGTCGCTCCCCACGATGAGCCGCAGGGCATCACCCGGGTGAGTGTCGAGCAGGAACCCGTCGGTCCCGCCGGGCGTGATCTTGTCGAAGATGCGGCCGACCATATCCGGCCCCGCCGTCTTCACCCACGCCTCAACCGTGAAGCCCGGGCTCTGGTCCCAGTCGGTCGAGTCCGGCAGCTCCGTCTGTGGGGCCGGGGTGCCCGAGAACACTGGGTCCGACCACTCGGGCGATGGCCTCTCCGGCGGGCACGCGGCGAGCTGCTTGATGCGCTCGGTCGGGTAGGCCTGGTTGTAGACGGCCACGCGACCCAGCTGGCCGCGGAAGACGTTCGCGCCGCTCTGGTCGAAGCCGACGTGCAGTGGGTGCGTGTTGGGCGGGATTGGTGACCGCAACTCCCGGGTCTCGTCGTCCGCGTTGATGTAGATGAAGCTACGGTCCCAGAAGGCCTCCCACCACTCGCAGTGCGCGCGGTAGCGATCGGCCTCGGGCACCGCCTCGATCTCGCGGATGGTCGAGTCCATGTCGGCCAGCCAGCTCTCGGGCGTCGAGGGGTGACGCGCGATGCTGAACACGCGGATCGACACGTGCCGGCCGGGGCCGGCCTGCAGCGTCTCATCGTCGATGCGCTGGCCGTCATCGGCGGCGACTACGCCGCCGAAGGTGCGGTGCAACATGGGGTCGACGAAGCCGGGATAGCCATCGAGGCCCTGGTAGGCCATGGACTCCACGGCCCCAAAGGACTCGGCATTGTGGTGGTACCAGCCGATGCGGCCGGGCTGGTCGTGCAGCACGACATCGGGCTGGATCAGCGCGACGCGCGGGGAGTAGGGGTCGCTGACACGCGTATCGGGGGGTGGCTCGGTGGGTGTCTTCCGCCACAGCTCGAGCTTGGCGGTAGCCTGCAGCGGCCGGCCGCTGTCGACATCGACCTGCACCACGGGGTGGTTGGCGTCGACCCACAGCCGCAGCCTCGCCGGGTTCGCGCCGCCGAACGAGACGAGCATCTGGCCGCGCGCCAGATCCAGCTCCTGCCGGAAGCTCGGGGCATCCGGCAGGGGGTTGGGGTCCAGGTGAATACGCACCTTTCCGACCTTGAGAAGCTGGCCGCCGGCACTCAGGCTATCGATCCGGCCAACGTAGAACTGGAGGTCGCCAGACGGATCGACCCATGCGTTCACCCCGATCTCCCCGTTGCCCAGTGGCATGGAACCGTGGTGATCGGTGCTCGGTGAATCCCAGATGATGTTGAGCGCATCGAGACGCGGATCCGAAGCTACGGCCGCGACCGACCCCAAAGCCAGCAGCGACACGGCCGCCAGACCGCCCATGGGACACCGTCCTCTCCGGACTGTCGAAGTGACGGGTTCTGTTCGGCTCGATGGTCCGCCAGACCTAGCCCTCGTCGAAGCACGGCGGCTGCCTGCGCCAGGGCGCGCTGCCAGGGGACTCCGCACACGCGCGGGCCCGGCGGGCATAGGCCCGCCAGGCCCGTCTCCCGCTCTCGCGCTCCCGCGGGATGCTCAGCTCTGCGGCGCCAGGAACTCGAGGCCCTCAATGGTGCCGTAGACCGGCTTGCGCTCAACCCATGCTGAGGGCGTGTTCAGGTTGAGGGCGGCCGGGAAGGCCGGAGGTGGGTAGCGCAGGATGGAGGGATTGTAGTTGTAGTCCCGGTTGTGCGGCCGGCTGTTGTACAGTTGCGGGTAGTAGGCCCACGGGTTCATGCTCGGCGCACCGTTGCCGATGAGTGGACCGCTGGTCTCCAGATGGTAGATCTTCGAGCCGACGGTCTGCCCGCCATGCGTCGGCGCCAGGGTGCGCTCGTTCCATCCTTCGGAGTTCGATGTCTCGATGGTTCCGTTCATGTCCAGGTCCCAGCCCGTGAGCGTTCCATTGGCGTCATACGGGCTGACGATCGGGTTGCAGTTGGTGTCGGAGTCGTTGAAGCTGGAGTTGTAGTACTCCTCCTTGATGGTTCCCTCAACCGCGCAGGACGCGACCTCGAACTCGAGGATACGTGGCGCATCCTTGGCGATGCGGATGTGGTGCATGGCCACCAGAGCCAGGTTCACGGGATCGCCCGTGCCCGCGCTGTCGTTCTCCGGGTGCCGCCCGTCGCGGTTGAAGTCCCCGTTGGTGGTGCCGCCATAGGTGTTGCCCCAGATGAACGCATCGTCGGTGGCCACCACCGTGGTTGACATGCGCTGCAGGGTTCCCTTGACCTTGACGCTGCTGTATGCAGTCGGGTTTCCGTTGCTGCCAACGGCCCCGGCGAAGATCACCCCGTTGAAGTTGCTCGGGATGGTCATGGTGTAGTCAGTCCAGGTACCCGAATTGCTCGTCCGGACGGTGCTGAGCGAGTTGTCCGTGGACTGGCGAGCACGTCGCTTGATGGTGAGTGTGCCCGCCTGGGTCAGATCGGCCCCCGTGAAGTCAATGGCGTAGTCGTACCCCGTCGGAAGTACGATCCCGCCATGGCTGGCCGTGTCGTAGGTGTTCTGGAACCAGTCGACGTCGGTATCGAGCACCACCTGGGGTACCCCGGACCGAGGCATACTGGCGAGAGCGAACGTGCGTGACTCACTCTCGTCATTGCCGCGGTTGAGCAGGCCTCCGCTCGCCTCGACCCGTGATCCGAAGTACTGGTTCGCGTTGTGGTTGAAGTTCAGGTCGCCGCCCGCGTAGATGGCCCCATTGCTTCGGAAGGCCACACCAAACGACTGGCTGCCCGTGTGGGTGAACCATGAGTAGTTGAGCAGGCTGTAGGATCGCAGCTGGCGCTCCCAGACAACCTGACTCTGACCGCGGTAGCTCCCGTAGCCCCGGATGAACTTGGTGGTTCGCCAGTAGGCGCCGTCACGGATAACGCGGACCTCCCACTCCCAACGGGCGTCGCCGTCGTTGAGGAAGCTCGGGACCTCACCCTGCGCCGTGGCGCCGTCGCGTGCGTCGCTGCCGTCCGAGTCGACCATTGCCTGTTCGAGCTCGAGGCGGGCTGCGACCAGTCCCGCGTCGGCCCGGAAGCCGGAGACGAGGCGACGCTTGCTCCGTTCGGCCGCGCGGACCGACTGTTCGCCCAGCGCGACCAGCACCGCTCCGGCGCTGGCGACGATGATGAGCGCCAGGAGGGCGCCGCCCAGCACCTGGCCCCTCGAGCCGCGCTGTCTCGCACGATAGTCAGTCATGGATCTCACCTCCTGCCTCAAGGAGAGAGCGGAATCAGGCCCAGCGACTGGCCGAGGCCGTGATCCACCAGATAGGTGCGTGGACGCTCGTCCACGTCCGAGTTGTTGGGGTCCAGCAGCTGGTAGGCGCCGGGCATGTACTTCGCGTTCCTCAGGTAGACCACGGTCGATGTGGTGAAGCGGCTGTAGCTGGCGGCCCCACCCAGCGACGGGTCACTCACATCGCTGCCAAACGCCGTGATCCTGACACGGACCGCGTTGATCCGTCGCCGCATGTCGCGCTGCGGTGTGCCGGCCGGGATCTGGAAGTAGATGGGACCGGAGTCCGTTGTGTTCTCCGCGTAGAAGTACGCCAGCTCGAAGTCCTCGATCCGCGACGACAGGAGCGTCTTCCGACCGTACCCCGAAGCGCCTCTTTGCTTGACCGCCAGCCACAGATTCGTCCCGGTGGTACCCTGGGACCCGTGGCTGTCGGCCAGATGGATCCACACCTCCGGCCCGTAGTCGGTGTCGTTGGTCGGCTGGAGCTTGGCCGCGCCCTCCGTGGTATCCCACGGCACCAGCTGGAACTTGATCTCGTCTTCGCGATTGGTCGTGATCTCGACAGACATCCGCACCAGGTCGCGGACAAGGTCGGTGATGGAGCTCGCCTCGCGCTGCGCCACGCCGTTCATTACCGTGGCGGCGTAGGTGTGCGAGGCCTGGGTTAGCATGGACAGGATCGCGCCTCCGATCAGCGCGATGACTCCGATGACCGTCAGGGCCTCAATCATCGTGAAGCCTCTCGTTGCTCGGCACACCATGGTGGCTCCCCCCTTCGGAGCCGGCCTCGCTCACTCGTCCCTGGACACCAGAGTGTCCAGGACCAGGCTGCCCTTGCTTCGCTCATCCCACGTGGCCTCGAGCTTCACGACCTTGACGTTCTCGTATGTGGGATGGAGGCTGACATCCACGGCGACGTGAACGGGACTACGGCTGGCGACGTTCTCGGTGAACTCCTCATCGACGATGAGGTCGTATGGGCGAGAGCGGATTTCCTCGATTCGGCGGGTGGCCACATCGACCGCCGTCTGGGTATCCCGCGCTCGCGTGTTGAGTTCTGCAGCCAGGAGCATGAGCTCAGCACTGGCGACGAGCCCGATGGCCAGGATCAGGATGGCCAGCAGGAGCTCGATCAGCGTCATGCCCCGGGTATGACGCCGAAGGTCTCGGCACATACGCACGCACCTCCCTCGCCTCTAGTGGTCGGCGCGGCCGTCGTAGGTTGGGACGGACTATCCACGCTCTTGCCGGAATCATTCCACGACAGACATCGGGTCGTAAGCAGGTACACACGAATCGTAAGTTGGCCGGCTGCGCGACCTACCAACGACGCGTCCGGTGGGTCCGTTCGGCGTGGGCTGTGGTTGCGGGTGTGGTCCTAGTGTGGGCGCGACGTGCGTTTCCAGGCCCCGCGCGTGAAGTCGGGGAGATCGACGGGCTCGCCGCCGCGATCAATGGACTTCGCCGACAGCGGCGTAATGCAGCTCCACGTGGCGGAGTCGCAGGCGTCGATGGGGGATGGCTTGCCATCACGCAGCAGTTCAAAGAATTCCCGAATCACGAAGAAATCGGCGCCTCCGTGGCCGGTGGCTGCCGCCTCGTCGCCCCAGCGTGCCCAGAGAGCGGGCATGAACTCGTCCTGATACTTGGCGAGGTCTTCCCACGTGTTTTCAGGTGATCGGCCCTCGATCCAGATGCGCTCGCCGAGACGGTCCTCATAGGCCGCTCGCGTGCCCTGCAGTTGAAAATATGTTGTCATCACTACTGGCCGGGCTGAACAGACGTCGAACCGCAAGTCCACCACGGCACCTCGGGCCGTCCGAAGCAGCACGGTCGTCGAGTCTCCCAGGGCGAACTTGGTCTTCGCGAGGGGGTGATCGGCGCCGAAGTGATCGAGCACGTACTTGCTCAGGGAGCGCTCATCGCTCTGGACTGCGACCAACGATTCGAACCGGTCCCCCCGGTTGATCCCCAACCACTGGGCTACCGGACCGATGGCGTGTGTCGGGTACCAGTTGCTCCGCGCGTCGCGGCAGAGCTCGCCCCGCCATGTCAGGTTGCCGGACGGGTCGAAGTACAACCACCGGCAGTCATGCACATAGCCGCACTCCGCGTAAGTCAGGTCGCCGAACAGGCCCTGGGCGATCATGTCGAGGACCATCAGGTTCTGGCGGTAGTAGCAGCAGTTCTCGGCCAGCATGTACGTGCAGCCAGTCTCCTTCTGGGCGTCCACGATGTCCCAGCAGTCGTCGAGCGTGTATGCGCCGCCGACCTCGCTCAGCACGTGCTTGCCCGCCCGCATGGCGTCGGCCGCCATTCGCGCGTGGAGCGGCACAGGGGTGGCGATAACCACCGCGTCCACGTCATCGCGCTTGAGGAGCTCCCGGTACGCCTTGGGGCCCGACGAATAGCCCTGGGGAACATGGCCGCGCGCCTTCTCGACCAGTTCGAGCGCCCCGTTGAGGTGAGCCTCGTTGATGTCGCAGGCCGCGGTGACGTCCACCTCAGGGATCGCCAGCGCCTGCCCCATCAGGTACGTCCCGCGGCCACCGGTTCCGATGAACCCCCAACGCTGCATGTCGGCACCCCTTGCTCTCAGTGTCAGGCCGGCAGTCGCACCGGCCACGCCATAGCCTACGAACTCTCTGCGCGTGACGCGACGCATCAGTCGAGCCCCCCATTCTCCTTCGACAGGTCGAGGCGCTTCATACACTCGATATAGAAGCGGTAGTCGGCGAGTGAGGTCTCGGGCACGATGAGGTGATCGGGCAGCGGAATGAACCCTCCATCGCGCATCAGCGGCAGCCGCCGACGGATTTCGGCCTTCGTCGCCTCCGGCCCCTTGGCGATCTCCAGTTTGTCGATGCCGCCAATGACACGCAGCTCGCGCCCGTACTGCTGCCGAAAGGCCATGGGGTCGGCGTGCCAGGTGCCGATCTCGATGGGGAACATCACATTCACGCCGCCACGCAGCCATCCGGGAACCAGGGCGCGGATGTCGCCATCGCAGTCTGTCAGGTGCAATTGGGTGCCGTGCTCGGCCAGCTTGTCCGAGATCTTGCGGTAGCCGGGTACCACGTACTCTTCGAAGATCGGCGGGCTCACGAGCGGACCGTTCTTGCCGCAGATGTCCTCCCAACCCCATCCGAGATCCGCGTGGCAGTGGGGCAGCACCTGGTCGAGCCCCCAGCACACCAGGTCCGCGATCGTGTCGACCATTTCACCCAGCAGGTCGGGATCATCATGCTGGATGTAGGAGAACCCGACGACGCCCATCCAGTCGCGGATCCATCCCGTGAGGCTCGCGGTGGGCACGGCAATGGGCAAGTTCGTGGCTTCCAGGTCGGTCGCGATCCTGGGAAGGTCCTGGGGCAGCCGCGCCGGGTCGGGCTGAAGGCGCTTCTTGTACTCGGGCCAGCTCTGCCGGTCCTTGAGGATGAAGTCCACGTAGTGGGGGATGCAGCTCTTGGCCTTCCAGTGCTGCGCGATGACGCCGTCGGCCTGACGGAAGATCCGGTACTCGTCCGTTTCCTCGACGGTCTCCTCGTCGAATCCCGGTAGGAGCCCCAGATGGAGTGGGATGCCCGCGGTCATTGGTTCGCAGCCGAAGTACTCGTAGCGGTTACCGTCGGCGGGCAGTCCCTCACGCGCCCAGCGCTGCTGGGTCTCGGGCCACTCGGTCCAGTGCCACACGGGGACTCGGTCGAACTCCTCGTAGAACATGACGGCGTTGAAGCGTTCCCTGGGCGTCATCGGGCAGTCTCCTTGGATGTGGGGTGTCTCCAGGTTCGGCCTCAGGCTCTGCAATGCCTCGCGTTCCGCTGGCCGTTGTGGCCCGGGGTCGTCTCCGGTACACTCGGGTCGGTTCGCCTTCCGGCCACGTACGGGGGAGTGTGCTGTGTTCCGAGTGCCCTGGTGGATCGGTTTCGTGCCCATACTGGCCCTGTGGGCGGCTCCGACGCAGGCCATCGAGGAGACCGGTCTCTACTCCCGCCGGCCGACTTGGCAGGCCACACTCCGGGCGTCGTGGGCCAATCTGCAGAGGCTGGAGGACCAGGAGCGGGCCGCCGCGCCCTGCGTCGACGAGAACGGCGTCACGCTCGGGCCCTGGTACGCCATCGGGCCCTTCGACAACACCGGCGGCCAGGGCTTCGCCGCGGCTTACCCGCCCGAGACCGAGCTCTTGCTGGACAGGGCCTACACGGGTGCCGAGGGCGTCGAGGCAGTCTGGGTGCGCATGGACCGCTTCGTCGACGGCCAAGTCAACGACCTGCGGGGGCTCTACCCCAGTCCGGATGCGGGCATCGCGTACCTGTACCGCGTCATCACCGCCGAACGGGCAGTCGAGATCCGCGGCTACTTCGGCAGTGATGACGGCTTGGCCGTTTGGCTCAATGGCGATAAGCTTATCAGCAATGATGTGCCTCGCGGGCCGGGACCGGATCAGGACCAGGCAGCGCTTGCGCTACGCCAGGGCGAGAACCATCTGCTGCTCAAGATCGCCAACCGCCTGGGCGGGTGGGCCTTCTACTTCCACACCAAGCCCGGGGGCGGGCCGCCTCAGGGGAATCCCGAGCACGTGCGGCGTCTCTCGGCCATCTGGGCCCAGGTCCGCGCTGGTTTTCCCTCCCCCGCCGACCAGCAGCAGATGGACGCGGAGATCGCCGACGGTCTGTGGCCTGCCGATTGGCGCGCGGACGATGTGGGCGCTCTGATCTCACGCTACACTGCCGCCGCGGACGCCCATCTATCGCAGGCCAGGGCGTGCGTTCGAGGGCTGACAGACGACCTCGGCGACAAGGCCACGGCCGGCGCCATGAGTGCCGTCGAGTGGGCGGCGACGGAGCGCGCTGCTCTGCCGGGCTCCGACCCGGATGCCGCTGCCCGCGCGTACCACGCCACGCGCGGCGTGAGTGCTGTGCTGAACCAATGGGCCAGGATCGTCAGCACCGGCATGGCCGTCGATGACCTGGCCAGCACCTACGGCGCCGCCTACGTCGGTGCTGGCGGCTACGCCGCGCGCGCCCGTGCCCTGTCGGTCACCGCCCAGGCGCTGCTAGCTGCCCGTCCCGTCGACCTGGCTGGCGCCGCGGGCTTGGCGGCGAGCATCGACGAGCTGCAGCGAGTCGCGCTGGTGCGGGATAACCCGCTGCTCTCGTCCTCCCGGCTGCTGTTCCTCAGGCGCCGGCCGGGAGGCGGCTTTCCCGGTCTTCCTCAGAACTGGCAGGGCAACTCCAGCATGGGCCGCACCGGGTGGGACACCTCGATCAACACGCTGTTCCCGGTACGCCCCGATGGAGAGGTCACTACCCTCTTCCACTCCGACTCGCGCTTCGTGGGCGACCTGTGCCTCTCGTTCGATGCCTCGCATCTCCTGTTCTCGATGCCCGCGGAGGAGAAGGGCGACACCTACCAGGTGTGGGAGATCGGCGCGGATGGCGGCGGCCTGCGGATGGTCACGGCTGCCAGTGACAACGACTACGACAACTACGACGCCTGCTACCTGCCGAACGGCGAGATCATGTTCTGCTCGACCCGCTGCTACCAGGCCGTGCCCTGCACCGGCGGCGATCACGTTGGCCTGATCTACGTCATGGACGCCGACGGCAGCCACGTGCGGCAGCTCACGTTCGACCAGGACCACAGCTGGAATCCGACCGTGATGAACGACGGCCGCGTCGTCTACACGCGCTGGGAGTATAACGACACGCCGCACTACTTCAGCCGGATGCTGTTCGGAATGAACCCCGACGGCACCGGGCAGGCGGCACTCTACGGCTCCGGCTCCTACTTCCCGAACACGATGATGTACGCGACGCCGATCCCCGGGGCTGACTCGAGACTGGTCTGCATCATATCGGGGCACCATGGCAACCCACGAGGCGGCGAGGTTGCCATCCTTGATCTCGCCCGGGGCGACCGCGAGGCCGCGGGTGTGGCGCAGATCCTGCCCGAGCGCCACCGCGAGGTCGAGCCCGTCATCGTCGACCAGTACGCCACCGGCAAGTGGCCGCAGTTCGTTCAGCCACACCCGCTCTCGGAGCGCTACTTCGTCGTGTCGTGCAAACCTTCACCCGATGAGCCCTGGGGCATCTACCTGGTCGATGTTTTCGACAACCTGGTTCCGATCCTCGTGGACCCGGAGGCCGCGTTGATGGAGCCGATCATCCTGGCGCCGCGCGCGGTGCCACCGGTGATCCCGAAGGCAGTGAACTACGCCAAGCAGGATGCGCTGGTCTACCTGTATGACGTGTACCGCGGCGGCGGGCTGGATGGTGTGCCCCGAGGGACCATCAAGTCCCTCCGGCTCGTGGAGCCCGTGTACCGCTATTGGGGGAATGGCGAGACCTACAGCGCCTCGATCGATGGCACTTGGGATGTGAAGCGCATCCTGGGGACCGTGCCGGTGGAAGAAGATGGGTCGGCGTTCTTTCGGGTGCCCGCCAACACCCCCATCATCGTTCAGCCGCTGAACGCCGAGGGCATGGCCCAACAGCAGATGCGGAGCTGGTTCACCGCCATGCCCGGCGAGTTCGTCTCGTGCGTCGGCTGCCACGAGCAGCGCCGCGACGGCCCGCCGGCCGGACCCGCCGATGGTGCGCCCTCGCTCGCCATGCGGCGGGAGGCGTCGAGTATCGAGCCGTGGCTCGGGGAGGCCCGGGGCTTCTCCTTCGAGCGCGAGGTGCAGCCCGTGCTCGACCGGCTGTGTGTGAGCTGTCACGCTGCACCGCCGCTCGATCTACGCGGGTGCTCGCAGCCGGGGGCACCGGCCGGGGCCTTCAGCGCGGCTTACCAGTCCCTCCACCCCTATGTGCGCCGGCCGGGGTTGGAGTCGGACATCCACCCACTCCCGCCGCGCGAGTTCGAGGCCAGCACGAGCCAGCTCGTGCAGATGCTGCGTAAGGGCCACGCTGGAGTGATCCTCACGCCGGAGGACTGGGATCGCCTCATCACCTGGATCGACCTGAACGTGCCCTATGCCGGCGACTGGTCCGATACCGCCCAGGCGCCGCCGGAGTCGCTCATCGCCCGGCGCAAGGAGCTGCGCGACCAGGATGCGCAGACGCGGGCCGCCATGGCGGAGGCGGGCCGATGAGGGCTCTCCGTGCTGGGCTATGTGCTGTGTGTCTCGGCGCTGTGGGTGTCGCGCCCAGCTTTGCCCAGGCTCAGTCCTGGCCGTTCGACGCGGCGCAGGCTCATGCGCTCCAGCAGGCTGCCGCCGCGGAGCTCGGCGTCGCCGCCCAGCGCACCGTCGACCTGCCCGGCGGGCTGACGCTCTCGCTCGTTCTAGTGCCCGCCGGCGAGTTCCACATGGGCGCGCCGGCCGACGAGTCGCCGCTCGACCCCGATGAGTCGCCACCGGTGCGAGTGTCGATAGCGGCCCCTTTCTGGATGGCGCGCTGCGAGGTCACGAACCAGCAGTACCGGGTGTTCGACCCCGCCCACGACAGCCGTTTCATGGACACCTACTGGAAGGACCGCGTCGGTCCCGGGCCCTCGCTCAACGGCGACACGCAGCCCGTCGTGCGCGTCTCGTGGTTGCAGGCCGTCGACTTCTGCAGGTGGCTGGCTCAGACCACCGGCGCGGCATTTCGCCTGCCGACCGAGGCCGAATGGGAGTGGGCGTGCCGGGCCGGCACCGACACGCCTTGGTCGTGCCCCGGCGAGGAGCTCTTCCGCTTCGCCAACTACGCCGATGCGACGCTGCAGACGATCAAGCCCTGGGCTCTGCGCGATCCCGACCACAGCGACGGGCAGGCCGTGACCGCGCCTGTGGGCCAGTTCGAGCCGAACGCGTGGGGCCTGCGGGACATGCACGGCAACGTGGCGGAGTGGACCTCCAGCGTGTATCTCCCCTACCCGTACGCGGCCGACAATGCCCACGAGAGCCCCGAGGCCGCCGGGCCGAGGGTCGTCCGCGGAGGGTCGTTCGACGACCGCCCGCGTCGCGTGCGCTCGGCCTTCCGCCTCAGTTATCTGCCGGACTTCCGCGTCTACAACGTGGGCTTCCGGGTGGTGTGCGACGCGCGTCCCTGAGGGCGAGAAGGGGTCAGGAGCGAGCGGTACGCACTCAAGGCCCAGGTTGATGCGGAGGCACCCCGGGGACGATGCGCATCCGGCCGCCGCAGGTCGAGTGGTTCCCGAACGCTACCCTCCACGCGTGGCCGTTCCAGTGCCCCTCCGACCAGCCGATGATCGGCTCGAACGGATGCGGCTTCGCGAGCCTCGCGCCCAGGCCGGCGACGTACGCCGTCGTGCCCTGGATCCGGCGGAACTGGCCCGCTCGGGCCGCATCGCGCGGTCCCGAGGGGATGTGCACGTCTGCCGGCTCGACCTGCCGCAGCACACGTCGCAGTGCGCCGCCGCCCGGCTCGGAGACTCGCGATGACGATGACGCACCTCACTGTCGCCGGGATGGCGCTTACTGGCGCCCCCAGACCCGCAGCGTGTCAATCTGGCAGTCACCTTCGGGCCCCAAGACCTCGTAGTCCGTATTGCTGCCGTCGCCCGCCATCTTGCCGATGCGGACCGCGGTGGGCAAACCATCGAGTTCGGCCGCCGGCCGCGTGCCGATGATCTCCCAGTACTCGCCGTCCTCGCCCACCTCGGCCACCCACGTGTCGCCCGCCAGGCGAATACGTAGGTCATACCACCGCCGGGGCGCGGACCATCCGCCGAAGGTCTGCGCCTGACCGTTGTCGGCCCCGAACCGGCCCTCGGCGCGCACGTTCACGCGCCACCATCCGTTCGGCCACACCAGTCCGAGCCCAGGCCCCCACGATGCGCCGGCATCGGTGCCCGAGAAGACCCGGCACTGCACGAGGGTCGCTCCAGGGGGCAGTGGCCGCTCCGTCAGGGCGCAGACGTTCGCCATGGCGTGGATCTGCATGGTTCCGTCAGCGACGGAGAGTGCGGTTCCCGGACGCATGGAGAGTTTTGTCTTCCACTCGGGGCTGAGTGCCGTGCCATCGAAGTCGTCCTCGAGAAGGACCCGCAGCCCCGCAGTGGCGTCCTCCCGTGCCGGCGCCTCCCGCTCGGATTCGTCGACGACGAGCAGCCAGCCGCGACCTGGTACCACGGGGATCTCATCACCGGGCCTGAACACCGCTTCTCGCTGGAAGCCCTCGATCGCCGGCGCATAGAGGCAGGCTCGCTCCGCCTTGAGCCCGAGGGCGGACCAGTCGATGGCGAGCCTAACTTTGGCACGCTCCTGGGCCCAACTCGCCAGCGCGATGAGTGTGCGGCCCTTCTTCCGATAGGCGGTCGCGGGGATGTCGTCCCGCCCGGTGCGAACGGGGCATCGCGGGTCCCAGTAGCCCAACGTTTCGCTGTCCTGGATGCCGAACTCGTCCCAGAGCTTCCAGATGTGCTTCGGGTCGGCCCCCGAGTAGTACCGCGCCGTCATGCCGTAGACCATTCCGCGCCACGGATTGCCGTTGTCCTGGAGCATCTCGCCATAGAGGCCGAAGGGGATGCCGGACACCTCGACGAGCCAGTAGTCGGGCGGTTCGTTGTAGTCGTACATCTCGCCGAACCACAGGCTGTTCACGTAGGGGAAGTGCTCCGCGTAGAGGCACGCCGGGCTGACCTTGCGGTCCATGTAGACGTAGTCATTGCCCGAGTGGAAGTCGATGAGGCATCCAGGCCTCGCCCGGTCCATGGCCTTGCGCGCACGCTTCATGATCTCACGGTCGTAGCCGATGCCGTCCAGGTAGAGGCCGTCGATGCCCACGTTGCGGATGAGCCACGCCAGCCCCTCGAGGTAGTAGTTGTGCCAGCGCGACAGGCCGACGGTGGCGATGGCGGCGTCGATCCTCGCGGGGCCGAGAGGTTGATGCCAGGCGGGGATGTAGTGGTCAATCAGATGCTCTTGTAGCCAGGAGTCCTTCTGACCGCCCGGACCGTCGACAAAGATCTCGTCGCCCAGGCTGCGCAGGGCCCAGATCTCGGCGCAGAAGTCGCTCAGCTCCCTTACGGTGTAATAGATCTTCACCTTCAGCCCCTTCTCGTGAGCCCGTGTCACGTAGTCGCTCAGCTCCCGCGTCTGGAGGAAGGGGTAGTTGATGTGCTGGTTCAGATCGTTGCCATGGTGGATGTTGATGACGGTGGCACCGTTGGCAACGGCCTCTTCGGGAGGGGCGTACATGTGGTAGTAGCGCTGGTTCCAATGGGCCGGGTCGAGTGGCTTCACCGGTGTGATCAGCAGGCCGAAGCGGAACTCCAGTTCCTCGCCAGCCCTCAGGCTCCGCCGTCCGGTGTAGACTCGGGCGACAACGGTGTCGCCCTCCTCGAACACTGACGCCCCGCCCTTGCCCTCGTTGTGCCACGATGGCGGGAACCCCGAGTTTCCCAGGTCCCAGCTTTGGTCCGAGGTCTTCAGCCGGCAGTGAAGCCCGGCTTGGGCCGTGCCGATCCAGAAGCTGTTGTGCGGCGCGGTCTCCCACTTCCATTCCCATCGGTCCGGCCGGAAGCCGCCCTTGCGCTTCAGTCCCATCATGTACGTGGCTTGGTCGCGACGGAATGGGATGTCGAGGCGCACATCCGACACCTCGGTATCCCGGTCCGCGCGCAGGACGAGGCGGTAGTTGAGGTAGCCGTCGCACTCGGCATCCACATCGCAGGAGAGGGCCAGACCCGAACCCGCACTGGCGGCATGGTAGGCGACCTTGCCCGGGGCCTGGTTCACGAGCCTTGGCAGCCCGCCGGTCCACCGGCCCTCCACCCCCCGCCGCTCGACGGAGAAGGCCATCGGCCGGGCGAGTAGATCGCCGCCGGGGCAGTGGATCTGCGCGGGGAGGCCGGTGTGATCGAGTGTCACCGACCGGCCCAGCACTCGCAGTGTGTTGCCCGAGACCTCGACGGGGGTGTAGGGGGCGACCACTTCATCGTCGAGGCCGATACGCGAGTTGAGCCAGGCCAGTCGTGAGTGATTCGAAACATTACCTACCCCGCCGTCGGGCGATACCTCGTCGAGCACGGTGAGGCGAAGCGTGACCTGCGTCGACGGTGCGTTGGCGGGCTTCAGGGTCAACGGCCCCTCGTAGGCGCCCGGGCGGGCATCACGGGGCACGGCGAAGACGAACCATAGCGCCTGCACCCGGCCTTGGTCGACGCTCACCGTCTTCGCGATCGGCCGGCCGAGCCAGTCTGAGCCCGACGTGTTGATGCACGTCAGGCCTCGGGCGGGGAGGAACGCCCCGCCACCTCCGGCCAGCGGAGCGGGCTCGGCGGTGAGACCTTCGATGGCCTGGCGTGCGGCGTAGAGGCCAATCTGGAATGCCAGGAGCTCGCCCCTCTTCGCCTCGCACCGAAACGAGGTGCTCGGACCCGCTTCGATCCAGCGGAGCGGCAGGTCAGAGGCCATGCGGATGGGGTGCAGTCGGTCCTCCGGGAAGACCAGGTACGGCTTGCCGGGATGCGCCGCGAGCAGGGCTTGGGTCTCGGCCTCGGTCGCGATCACCTCCATCGGGTCGAACCGATGGAAGTCGGTCCGTGCCTGAATGGCCGTGACCCGAGCCTCCGGGAGCAGCCCGACCCCGCCGGCGACGCGTTGCCGCCATGTCGGATCGGCGGTGTCCTCGGGCTTGAGATACGTGCATGTGGGCGAGTACTCCCACCCGGTGGTCTCGAAGGGCATGTAGTAGGCGTAGTACTCGCCGGCCGTACGCGCCTCGAAGACGAGATCTCCGGCCTCGCGTGTGACGGACGCCGCCACGGTGTTCGCTACTGGCTGACCCGAGGCAGCCTCGACGACGATGACGCGCTTGGCTTCGGGATCCGGGTCCCGGCGGCGCCACGGGATGCGCGCCCGCACCGCCTCCGCTGGCTCGGAGACCTGAATGACCGCCCGGTGGTTCCCCAGACCGTCGGGCCACTCGGCCACTTCGCGGGGCGGCTCCTCGGCCGCCAGGTTGGGCGGGACCGCGCTCAGACCAATGGCCGCGCCCGAGACAAGCGTGAGCCATGCGGCGCGGCGGCTCGAGTTGGTCATCGTATGCCTCCCGGTGCTCACTGAAAGCGCTTGCCCTGCAGGGTAGGGCCGACAAGCGCACTTCGTTAGCACCATGGCCCTGCCCTGCCGCACGACACCCAGCTTCCCAACCACGGCTGCGGACGCGGAAACCCAGCCCACTCGCCAACCCCTCGGCCGTCACCTCCTCACGGCGCGCCATCTCGTCGAGGTCTTCGGTCAGATGCGGAGGTGCGGAGACCCCGGAGGTCGCCGCGATCGAGCGAGGGGCGCAGGGGCGCCCGCCGTCGCGGCGTCGCCCGGCCAGCAGGGCCGTGGTGAGCGGGCAGGGCATCACCGTTCCCTCGGCGCAGGCGGCAGCAGGGCTCGGGGCACTGACGGTAACCAAGGCCAGGGCGGTATGCGCAAAGCCCGTGCACCGCACTGCCCTGTCTGGTGGTGGGGGCGCACCGGGTTGCGCCCGAATGGCGCGTGGGTCTAGCGCCTCGTCCAACACCTCATAGCCGACCGGGACGGTCGGCCTGCGGCCGACGGCTGACCAGGGCACACTGGGGGCTTGCCACGCCCGCGTGGTTCCCCCCACGGCGCCCGTCTGCAAACAGGTCCATGGACCGATGGGGCCCCAAGTCGCCGCCAATAGGGTCCAGGGTCACTCTCCCCGGCCCGCCCGACGGGTGTGCTACAGCCCCAGCACGCGCCGTGCGTTTCCGCACAGCACGGCCTGGCGCTCCGCGGGGCTCAGCCCTAGCCGATCGAGGCCGGCCAGCGCATCGCACTCGCTCTGCCACGGGAAGTCACTGCCCCAGATGATCCGGTCGGCACCGTGGGCGCGGACCATGCGCTTGACCTGCTCGTCGGAGCAGTGGCCGAACACGTAGGATATGTCGAGGTAGACGTCCCGCCCGCACAGGAGCGCCTCGGCCTCATCCCACTCCTGGTAGCCCCCAAGATGGGCGAGAATGAGCTGCACCTCGGGGTGGCGCTGATGCATCGCCAGGATCCGCGGCGGCGTGGGCTCCACGTGCTCCAGAGGCGCGATCTCGTCCCCGCAGTGCATCAGCACGACCAGCTGATCGCCAACCAGCTCCAATAGCCGATCCAGAGCCGGGTCGTCCATGGCAAACCCTTGGAAGTGGCAGTGCAGCTTCACGCCGCGGAAGCCGGCATCGAGCAGCCGCTGGATCTCGTTGGCCGGATCGGGCAGGTGGGGGTGCAGCGCCCCCAGGGGCACGAGCCGGTCACTGCGGATCTCGGCGAGCCATGCGTTGATCGACGCGACCTGGCCGGGGCGCGTGGCTACGGGGGCCAGCACGGCGCGCTCGACCCCGCACGCGTCCATGTGCTCGAGAAGGCCACTGGGGCTGGCTCGCCCCACAGGCCGCGCGCCGTACCGCGCCGACAGCGACTCCATGGCGCGTTCGGCCACATGCTCGGGGAATACGTGGGTGTGGCTGTCGATGGTCACCGATTGTCACCTCGCAGGCACCTCTCGGTCGCGAACACCGGGCCGACCAGGTTGGGTCAGCTGGGGGCAGGTGGGACCCTGCTCGGCCCGAAGCGCCCCGGGTCCCACCTGCCCGACGCGCCCGGCGCCGCTACCGCTTGGCAGGCTCGTAGACGATGTTAGCCACGCCGGGGCGCGTGTCGATCGAGACGGGAACGCCGGCCTGGCGCATCTCCTCGCCCAGCATAGCCCGCTCGGCCTCTTCGCCAAGCACGCGTACGCGGTACTCGACGTCGGGCTCGACGCCGCGCAGGGGGAGGGAGGCGGCCTCGTAGATGCTGTTCGGTCTCCGGAACACCTGCAGGAGCCCCTCGCCCGTCTCTGGCCGGTGGAACTGCCAGGCGATCCAGTGGGCGTCGTCGGTGGTGTGGGGCGTCAGCGGGTAGAAGTCGCCCTCGATCTGCAGGGCCGCGACGAGTCGGAACTCCTCGCCGAAGCGCCTCAGTTCGTCGTAAGGCAGATCGGGGTTTGTCACGTCCCACGCGGTCGTGTTCGATGGCGCCTCAGTGCTCCAAAGTTCGTACCGATCCATCGACAGCGTGCCGGATCCGTGGATGGGGAACCAGGATGAGAGGGCATAGGTCATACACTGCTGCGACGTCGGCTCGAAGATGTAGTCGCTTCGGTGTTTGGGGATCGACCGTCGCATCGTCTCGAGGTCGTTCCGCCGGCCGCCCGAGGCGCAGCTGTCGATGACCAGTGCCGGGAAGCGGTCGAGCAGCGCGTCCCAGAAAGCAAGATAGCCGGTCACGTAGTGGTTTTCGGTGATGCCCTGCCGGTCCTGGGGCTCGCCTTGCCTCCAGAAACCCAGGGGATCGATGTTGTAGTCCTGCCGGTAGAGGTCGATGCCCTCGCTCTCGATCAGGTCGCCGATATGCTGAGTCACCCATGCTCGGGCCTCGGGGTGACCCAGGTTGAGCAGCCGGGTGCCGCCGTCGGTCCCGAGCAGCCACTCGGGGTGTTCCTCCCACAGCCACGTGCCCGCGACCACCCGCTCGGGCTCGAACCAAACGAGGGATTTCATGCCATGGCTGTGGGCGCGTTCCGAGACTTCCCGGAGCCCGCCGGGGAACCGCGTGCGCTCGACCTGCCAGGTGCCTACATGGGGCCAACCGTGCTCGTGCGAGCCCTCATACCAGCCGGCGTCCATCCACCAGTAGTCGATCTTCAGGTCGTGGGCGGCATAGCCGTCGATGAACCGCATCTGGCTGGCCGCATCGGACTTCTCCATGGTCTGGCCGAGCAGATTGGCGTTCCACTGCGAGCCCAGGGGCTTGCCGCCAGGCTTGGGGAGGTTGTGATCACGCATCCATGCCCGCCACACGTTCTGGGCGTGCACCGCGTCGCCTTTCCAGAACAGGAGCACGGCCAGAGGAGAGCGGATCTCTTCGCCCGGCCTCAGCCGTGCGCGGACAATCTCCTGCCCGCCGCGCACGCGCAGACCGGTCTCGCCCTCGCGAGCAAACTCGGCGGCCCACTGACCGGGCCAACCGAGAACGGCGATGACGCCCTCGCTCTGCCACTCGAGGTTGAAGTAAGGGAAGACATACTGTGTTGGCCGACCGTTGACAGCGGCGATTCGCACCGTCTCGTTCGGTCCGACCACCTGGGCCGATGGCTCGTAGTTGTGCACGTTCAGGTCATCGCCGCGGTTGCGGTGCAGGATGAACTCGCCCAGCGGTGGACGTTCGATGGGCCGTCGATGGAAGGCGGTGTCGATGGCCTCGATGCCCTCGAGAATGGGTGTGTCCTGCTCGCCTCGGTTGGCGAAGTGCAGCACCCACTCGGCCACCGGGAAGTCGCGGTACTGCACCACGTCGCACCGCACCTCAAGCCGTGTGGCCGGATCGGTCCATGCCAGCATCGTCTTGTGCCGCGCCCCATCGAGGTCGACGTCCTCTCGGTGGCTCGTCCAAGCGCCGAGGAAGTCGGCTGACGCGCGGCCATCGTAGGTAAACGAAAAGGGCAATGCTGTTGCCAGCGCAGGCGGCTCCTGGCCTGCTATGATGGGCAAGTCGCCCACCCACACGACAGACCCGTCGACCAGCGTGACCTTGGCGTCGGCCCATGCGCCCTGGTCACACGCGATGCCGTCGCCACCGTCCTCAATGCCCAGAACGAGCTCACGGGCGCCCTCGAGCGGGACCGAGACGACGGCGGGAGCCATGCCCTCGCGCATGATGCCCGAACGGAAGAGCTCGTGGCCCGCGGCCTCGACGGTGAACACGATGGAGCCCTGCCCGCCTGTTGTCATGAAGTTGCTCACGATGCCCACACGGGCCGTGAGCTGACGAGCGGGAGCCAGCAGTGATACGCGAACGCGACTGGTGGCGTGGCAGAAGAGGCCACGGTCGTAGGTCTGACCACCGATGCGCATGGGCTCGCCGCACCACGAGTTCTGGAGCACCGGCCCGTGGTTCGCCTCGACAGCAAGGGAGGCGCCGAGCTGTGTCTCGAGAGCACAGCCCGCGAACGCCGCGGCGACCCACCGGTCGCGCTCGAGCATCTCCGAAGGCGCGATGACGGCCTGCACGGCCGAACCGGTGACGAGAACGGGCACGAGGCAGACGGTGCGGTATCCCATGGATTGGGCCTCCGTGATCGCGCGTGTGAGTGTCCCATGGAGGGAGGCGAGGAACTTCGCCCCGAGATGGCGCGGACCTCTCGGGGCGAGACGCAGCGCTCGCGCCGCCTGAGGATAGCCCGGCAGGGAGGGCGTCCCGATTCCTGGCTTCCATCCTCCCCGCTCCGCCATCTACCATCTGCCGTCCGCCATCTGCTTCGTGCCCTACTCCGTCACCAGCGGCCCGGTGTCGACGGCCTCGAATGCACTGCCCGGCACGGACTTGAGCGCATCGAGCTCCTCGTTGTGCCAGGCGGCGTTGTGTTCGCCCGAGATGTACCAGTTCGACCCGTTGTCGGCCACGATCATGCCGTAGGTCTTCAACGCCCGCAGGATCACCTGCACCGGCTGCGGGAAGCCGCTGATGTCGTATCCGGCTTTGAGCCGGAGTCGCAACCCCATCGGAGGGAGGGAGGGATCGGTCGAGTGGCTGGCCCAGTGTGTCGCCGGATGAATGTAGGCCCGCTGAGTGCGCTGGACGGTGAACCGCAGAGCGTGCCGGATCTCGCCGGCCTGTACCTCGTCGAACCGGACCAGGCCGGGCAGGATCGGCAGCCCAGCTGCGTCGGCTGACGTCCAGCCCTCGGGCCGCAGATCATTGCGGGTCAGGTCGAAGACGGCGCCGGATCCGGCACGCCAGCCGTCTCCCTCGGGGTAGGCGGAGAAGAGCTCATAGAGCTTGGCGTTGTCCCTGTCGAGCACGAGGACGTGCCGGTCGCCCTCGGAGTCAGCGCCGCCCTCGATGGGCGCATCAGGCGGGACGGGGTATGGACCGGGATCGCTCTCGTCGGCGTACTCGAACGCCACGGGAACTCTGGGTTGGTTTCCCGGCACCACTATGAAGGGGATGCCCATGGGCCCGCCTTCCCAGAAGGAGCCGAAGTCCGGGTGCAGGTGCCCGTCAACACCGATGGACGCGATGTAGGCCTCGGAGTTCGGGTGTACCGGATAGCCCGAGATGTCGGTGTTCCACGGGTTGTCCTTTGGAAAGATGGGCACGCCCTCAATCGTGGGCGACCCCACGAACAGGTTCCCACCACCGTGGTTGTCGCCACCCGCCGGGCCCGCGTTCTGCTGGGCACAAGACGTCGTGGCCAGTACTGCCGCGCAACCGCACACAAGCCCAAACACTCTCATCCCGCATCCCTCGCCGTCTGAGGTGGGCACTCAACAACAGTGTGCCACAGATGGAGCCGCCGACGTCTCCCGAACTGCCGCGGAGCAGACGCTCCAGCACCGCCACGTCCGCCAGACCGACCAAGCCCACCAACGGGTTTCGGGTCGGGCCCCCCGCAACACGCTCTCATCTTCAACGTGGCGCGAATGGAGTGCGACCCCGCGGTCTCGTTCCGGAGGGTCGTTGGCTCGTCCCACGAACCAGTTCCCCTGGGAGGAGGTGGTCCGGCTGGCTCCACGGCTGGATGTGGCGGCGTTTCTCGATGCGCTGCGGGCCGATCCCAGCTACAGCGGGCAGATCGTCCATGTGCGCCAGTTTGCTGCCCAGGCCGCGCGCATGGCTGAGCCACGCCAGCCGTTCCACGCCTGCGCCTTGCGTTTCCTCGAAGCGCAAGGCGTGGCGGGGCTCTACAGCCACCAGGCCCAGGCACTCGACTTGGTCCGCGCCGGACACAATGTCGTGCTGGCCACCGGCACGGCCTCCGGGAAGTCCCTGGCGTATCTGATCCCGATCATCGAGACGCTATCGATCAGCCCGGCGACGGCCTCGATGCTGCTCTTCCCCACCAAGGCGCTGGCCCAGGATCAGTGCCGCGCGTTCCTCGGCGGGCTCGATGCCGCGGAGCTTCCGGCACCGGTGGCCGGCGTCTACGATGGCGACACGCCTCCCGACCTGCGCCGCAAGCTGCGCAACTCGGCCCGGGTGCTCTTCACCAACCCCGACATGCTCCACGCGGGAATCCTGCCCCAGCACGCGCGCTGGGGCCATTTCCTGCAGCAACTGCGCTGGCTCGTGATCGATGAGCTGCATACGTACGGCGGGATGTTCGGCTCGAACGTCGCGAACCTGATGAGGCGCTTCTTCCGCGTCTGTGCCCGCTATGGCAGCTCGCCCCAGATCATCGCATGCTCGGCCACCATGGGGAACCCGCGGGAGCTGGCCGAGCACCTCACCGGCGAACCATTCGAGCTCGTCGACGACGATGGCAGTCCACACGGCAGCCGGACCTTCGTGTTCTGGAACCCGCCGCAGGAGCGCCATCGGCGGTGGCGCTCGCGGCGGAGTGCCAACGTCGAGGCCCACGAGCTCATGGCACGACTTGTGCGACAAGGCGTGCCCACTATCACCTTCTCGAAAGCCAAGATGACGGCGGAGATGATCCGGCGCTACGTCTGCGAACGACTCGCCGCAGACGCCCCCGGATTGGCGGACAAGATCACCACTTACCGCGGCGGGTATCTACCCGAGGAGCGTCGTGAGATCGAGCGGCGGCTCTTTGCCGGAGAGCTCCTGGGCGTCAGTACTACACCGGCGCTCGAGCTGGGCATCGACATCGGAGGCCTCGATGCGTCGATCATTGTCGGTTACCCGGGTACGCTGTCGTCGTTCTACCAACAGGCCGGCCGGGCCGGGCGACGAGATCGCGACTCACTGGTGATCCTCGTCGGCCTGGATACGGCCGTGAACCAGTATGTGATGGCTCACCCTGAGTTCATCTTCGACCGGCCGGTCGAGCGGACCGTGGTCGATCCCGACAACCCATTCGTCCTGCTGGGGCAGCTCCGCTGCGCCGCGCACGAGAGCCCCATCGATGCCGCCGAGCTCTCCGAGTTCGGGCCCTACGCGGGAGTTGTGCTGCGCGTTCTGGAGGGGAACAGCAAGCTCCGCCGGAGAGGTGATCGGTGGTACCACGCGTCCAGCGAGATCCCACAGCACGAGGTTTCGCTGCGCGACTGCGCCGACCGGAACATCCTGATCCAGGACATCGAGACCCAGGAGACCATCGGCGAGTTGAACCAGTTCGATGCTCCGCCCATCGTCCACCCCGAGGCCATCTACATGCACCGCGGCGACACGTACTATGTGGAGTCGCTGGACATGGTGCGGAATCGGGCGCTCGTGCGCAAGGTCGAGGTGGACTACTACACGCAGCCGCTCGGCGGGACGGATGTGCACCACATCGACCACATCCTCCGGGAGCGTCCATTTGGCGCCGGGCGAGCTTGCTGGGGTGAGGTGACGGCACACTTTCAGAACGTGGGCTATGAGCGGATCCGTTTCTACACTCTCGATGCCATATCGCGGCACCCACTCGACCTGCCGCACTACCTGCTCGAGACCATGGCGTTCTGGATCGAGGCCCCTGAGCATCTGGTGCGCACCGTGGCGCAGATGGGGCTGAACCCCCACACCGGTCTGCGCGGGATCGGGTACGCCACCCGCATGTTGCTGCCCATGTTCATGACCTGCCAGACACTGGACTTCTCGCACACCGTGGGCAGCGCCAACTCGCCGTGGCACACGGTGTTCATCTACGAGCGCTATCCGCTCGGGCTTGGCTTCACCGAGAAGGCCTACGAGATGCTAGGCACCCTCATGCCCGCGGTCCGCGACCACGTTCGGCAGTGCCCGTGCGTCGACGGGTGCCCTTCATGTGTGGGCAAGCCCCTGCGGCAGTTCACGACGTGGAATGTGGAGCGGGGAGAGGCATCGATCCCCAGCAAGGCCGCCAGCCTGGCGATGCTCGACGGCATCCTCGGTGACGGCAGTCGGCTGGAGCTCCCCGAGACGCGCACGCTGGCGGGCATTCATGCCAGCGAGGAGGTGCGCATCGAGACACTGCTCCGGCGACGGCTCGAGCGGATGCGCGAGTCGGAGACGGAGCACCCCGTCGTACCGGGGGAGGAGCTGGCCTCCGCGGAGCCGGCCCCGCAGCCGCGGGAGCGCCTCGAGAAGTCGGACGTATCGGCCCGCATCGCTGAGATGAAGGCCTTCACTCATGAACTTCGAAAACGAGCACGGGAACGTCAGCACCGCAGTCAGGGAGAGAAGGGGTCGGGTTGAGCGCGTCTTTGCTGTTGGCACTCGTCTCGGTGGGTGCCGAGTTACCGGTGGGGAATGAACCCGAGCCGGTGCCGGTGCCCCACTTTCCGAGCCGCCTGCACGCCTACGTGTGGCGGAACTACGAGGTCGTGCCCGTTGAGCGCATTGCTGAGGTTGTGGGCGCGTCGCGGCAGCAGATTGTGGCGCTGGCGAAGTCGATGGGTCTGCCCGACCCTCCCCGGATCACCGATGAGCAAGTACGGCGGAGCCGCATCACTGTCATCCGGCGGAACTGGCACCTCCTGCCGTACGAGCAGTTGTTGACGCTTCTTGGATGCACGGCGGACGAGCTGGCCTTCGACCTGAGAGAAGATGACTTTCTCTACGTTAAGCTCGGCATGCACAAACCCAGATGTCAGCCGATCCGCTATGTGGAGCCCGACGCCGCACAGCGGGAGCGGGCGGCCGAGATCCGGTCGGTGCTTCAGCGCCACTTTCCCGGGGGTCTGACCCATCCGGATGAGCCCCTCTTCGCGTTCCTGGAAGACCTCTGTCGCCCCGAGGGGGTCCCGGCGGCGCCCAAGCGGGCCGGCGACCGCTTCAGCCCGCGCTTTTGCTACTCCTACTTCGCCCTGTACGGCGATCCGCTGATGAACCCGTCCCTGGATCCGTTCCCCGACGGCTATCTTGCCCGCTTGGCCGCCCTGGGCGTGGACGGCGTGTGGCTGCAGGCGGTGCTCTACAAGCTGGCGCCCTTCCCTTGGGACCCCGAGCTCAGCCAGGGATGGGAGACCCGCCTGGCCAACCTGCAGACGCTCGTCGACCGGGCGGCTCGCCACGGCATTGGGATCTACTTGTACCTCAACGAGCCTCGTGCCATGCCGCTGGCCTTCTACGACGCGCATCCGGAGCTGAGGGGTGTCGTTGAGGGCGACCATGCTGCACTGTGCACCAGTGTGCCCGAAGTGCAGGACTACCTGCGCGAGTCGGTGGCGAGCGTCTTCCGGGCCGTGCCCAGACTCGCGGGCGCCTTCAGCATCTCGGGTTCTGAAAATCTCACCAACTGCTGGTCGCACCACCAGGGCGCCTCATGTCCGCGATGCGGCCAGCGCACTCCGGGAGAGGTCATTGCCGAGGTGAACACGCTCTTTGCCGAGGGCGTCCGCGCGGGCGACGGCCATGGCCGCATGATCGTTTGGGACTGGGGCTGGCAAGATGCGTGGGCCGGCGACGTTATCGAGAGGCTGCCGACTGATGTGGCCCTTCAGAGCGTCAGCGAGTGGAGCCTACCCATCGAGCGAGGGGGCGTGAAGAGCGAGATCGGCGAGTACGCGATCTCGGCGGTTGGGCCGGGGCCGCGCGCGACGCGGCACTGGGCGCTGGCGCGCGCGCGAGGCCTGCGGACCATGGCCAAACTCCAGGTCGGCAACACCTGGGAGCTCTCGGCCGTGCCCTACATCCCCGCGCTCGAACTGGTGGCGCGCCATATCTGCAACCTGGCTGAGGCCGGCGTCGATGGCGTGCAGCTCGGGTGGACGTTGGGAGGATACCCTTCGCCGAATGTCGAGCTGACGTGCGAGATCAGTTCGATGTTGCGGCCCGATCCCGAGGAGGCCATGCGGCGCGTTGCAGCGCGACGGTTCGGGCCCGAGAACGCCGATGCGGTCATCGAGGCCTGGCGTGCATTCAGCAGGGCCTTCACCGAGTTCCCCTATAGCTGCGGCACGGTCTACAGTGCGCCCATGCAGTACGGGCCGTCGGTGCTCGTCTATGAGAAACCCACGGGCTACTCCGCTACCATGACCGGATTTCCCTACGATGATGTGGACGGCTGGCGCACCATCTACCCCGCCGATGTGTTCGCCGAGCAGTTCGAGAAAATCTGCCAGGGGTGGGAGCCGGGCGTCGCGAAGCTCCGTGCTGCGGCGCGCGCGGCTCTCCCCAAGCACCGCGCCGCACTCGAGCAGGAGGCCGACGTTGCTGAGGCCGCCTATCTGCATTTCCTCACATGCGCCAATCTGGTGCACTTCAACCTGCTGCGCAATGAGGCCGTTGCCGATGCCTCGGGCGGTCTCACGGCAACGCGCCGCGCCGAACTGGCTCGCCTCCTGCGGGCCGAGATCGACACGGCCAAGCGGCTTCATGCCATCCAATCACGCGACTCGCGGATCGGCTTCGAGGCCTCGAATCACTATTTCTACGTGCCGCTGGATCTGGTGGAGAAGGTCATCAACTGCGAGGATCTGCTCCATCGCTGGCTGGGCGAGTAGGATCGGGACTCGGGCTTGGAGTGCTCTCCAGGCGGCGTAGCATCGCCCGCGCCGCCTGTTGCACGTCAGGGTGCGGATGGTCCGCGATGCGCAGCACGGCAGCGACTGCCGTCGCGGGCGGGTCGCCGATGCGGCCGAGAGCCTCGAGGGCGCAGCTCCGTACCAACGGATCATCATCGCCCAGGCGCTCGAGCAGGCTGGGCACCGCGCTGGCTGCGGCCCCTGCCAGACGGCCGAGGGCGCTGCACGCGTAGGTGCGCGTCCACTGATCCGGGTCGGTAAGGCGCGCTACGAGTGCCGGTACCGCGGGCTCGGCCGCGGCGCCCATGCGCCCCAGGGCCGCCGCGGCGTATCCGCGCACATGGGCGTCGGGGCTCGTGAGGCACTCCACGAGCACCGGCAGGGTGTGGGTCCCGTACCCGCGGAGGAACAGCCCCACCGCAGCCTCGGCACGCATCAGCCCGTCGCGGTCAGAGAGCTGGGCCTCGAGCTCCTCGTCGGTCAAGCGGCGGGGCTGAGGTGGCTCGGGCTGCGGCGGGGACTGCGGTGTCCCCTCGGGCGCCTCTCCCGCGGCGCGCTCGAGCTCAGGCGGGCTCTCCGGGCTCGGCGCCGGTTCCGAAGCCGGCTCAGCCGGGGCGGGCGGCGATGCCGTGTCGGCCGTCTCGACCGGTCCCTCTGAGGCCCCGAGGGGCTCGCCCGGAGCTGCGGGCACACCGGGCTCCCATCGGATGGCCCGAGGCACGGTTGGGCACTCAGCCGACGGCACCCTGGCGCCCGAGAGGGGTGCCTCGCGCACCCACACGATCGACCCCAGCGTCACACCGCCGGCTCCAACGACGGGGGCCAAGGTCAGGCGCGCGCCGTGCCGCTCGTCATTCGGCGCCCGCCATCGGACCTCTCCCCGCGACTCACTCCCGCCATGGGCCGTGTCGACGAGACTGCGCACCTGGCCCGGGTCATCCCATGCCACCGCCGCGACGAAGGGCTTCCCGATGGCCTCGCCCGGCCGCGGCCCCAGGATCGCCTCGGCCCGAGGACTCCAGCTCGCCACCACCCCCTCCGGTGTGAGGCCCACAACCCCATCCTCGGCCGACTTCACCAGTGCAAGCAGACGCGCGTTCAGAGACGCCTCATCATGGCTCCGCGAGAGATCCGTCAGGAAACCCACGGCCCCGAGGAACTCGCCTCCGTTTCCACGGATGGCCACGAAGGACGCCCGAACGAACGATGAGGGAGCGTCGGGGTGTCCAGCGACGGTACCATCCTGTTCGGTGCCGAATCCCACCAGCGCTCGGGTGAGAGCGGAGCGCAGTGCCATGTCCATTGTCAGTGACAGGGCGCTCTGCCCCACGATGGCGGCACGCGGCACATGAAGTAGCTCGGCACAGCGCTCATTGCAGTCGCGCACTTGCCCTTGGCGGTCCATAAGGAGGACCCCGGCGGGAGAGGAGTGGATCAGCGCCCGGGTGAGTTCACGCTCCTGAGCCAACTCGGCCTCGCACCGTTTCCGTTCCTCGATCTCCAGGAGCAGGGCTTGGTGGGCTTCCCGGAGGTCCTCGGTGCCCGTCGTGGGCACATCCGCCGCGGATTCGGACGCCTGCGACGGCTCGACGGTACTCCCCTGAGCGCGGCGCATCAGGCGGAACGCCCGGCGTACGCGGGATTCCCCGTCATCTCTCATACCCATGGCCGCCCCCGTCCCGCAGAGGTCCCGGTACCCGGGTCAGAGGACCTCAGCACTGCTGGCGCGAATGTCCCCAGCGTCTCGCCGATGCTACTCACGTGCCATCAGGGGAGCATCCGGACGTGCTCGCCGGTTTGTTCCGCTCGCTGTCCCTGGTGGCCGATGCCTATCGCGGCCGTCGCGCTGGTATTGTAGGCAATCCGGCCATTCGCGCGTCGAGCCCTGACTCGCGCTCCGTCGAGGGGCCGCGCTAGACTCGCCCAGCAGGGTACCACACCGTGAGCCTTGGGGGTTGTTCTTCCATGCGCGGAGGAGACCGCATGGATGCCGCGCGACCGCGCTTGGCGGTTCGGCTCGCGTCCACGTGACGTCCTTCACCGGTGGCCGACGGTCGGCAACGCAGACGAAGGGGCTGGCATGGTCGTGGAACCAAGCATTCTGGTCCTCACGGCACTGACGTGTGCGTCCTTGGGTGCCGTCACTGACGATCCGACTCCCACCGCGGCTGAGATCGCTCGCGCCCGGCAATGGGCTGCGGAGCACCTCCGCCGGCCTCCGGTCCCTACCGCGGCTCAGCCCCCTGCCGCCCGAAGGCCCGGCCTCGTGGTCCTTGCCAACCACGGCGGGGTCCTCATCAACGGCCGCCCCGATGGACGCCGGCTCAAGCTCGGCGATGTGGAGTTCGAACACGGCCTCATCTGCCACGCACCCAGCACGGTCATCGTGCGCCTGCCCTCTCGCGGCCGGAGCTTCTCCGCCACAGTTGGCGTCGACGCCAACGCCGGCGGGGGGAGCATCGTCTTCAGCGTCCGTGTGGAGGGCAGGGAGGCGCTCCGGACCGGCGTCCTCGTCGGCGGAGGCGCCGGCCTGCCGGTTTCGATCGACCTCGGTGGTGCGACCGAGTTCACGATAGCCGCAGGCGACGCCGGCGATGGCATCGCCTGCGACCACGCCGACTGGGCAGAGGCCACGGTCATGTTGGCCGATGGTTCCGAGCTGCGCCTATCCGACCTGCCATTGCTCGAGCCGGAGCCGTCGCCACGCGCGGGCTCAGTACCGCCGTTCTCTTTCACCTACGGTGGGAAGCACTCCGACGATCTACTGCCGATCTGGACGTTCGTGGAGTCGTCCGAGGAGCTCGATGCCCAACGGACCCGACGGGTTCAGACCTACACCGATGCCGCGACCGGTCTCGAACTCCGCTGCGTGGCCGTCGAGTACGCCGACTTTCCCGTCGTCGAGTGGACCATCTACTTCCGGAACACGGGAGCGGCCGACACGCCTATCGTCGAGAACTTGCAGGCGCTCGACACGCGCTTCCGGTCCACGCGGGGCGGGGAGTTCCTGCTCCATCACAATGTGGGCAGCCCTTGCCAACCCAACGACTACGAGCCGCTCGAGACGCCGCTCGGCCCCGGTGCCAACAAGCGTATCAGCGCCGCCGGTGGGCGGCCGACCAACAGCGACCTGTGCTACTTCAACCTGGACGCGGTGAATGAGGGCCTCATCCTCGCCCTGGGCTGGCCGGGCCAGTGGTCGGCCCAGTTCCTCCGCGAGGACGATGGCGCGCTCCGCGTCGTCGCCGGGCAGGAGCTGACGCACTTCGTCCTGCACCCGGGCGAGGAGATCCGCACGCCGCTCGTCGTTCTGCAGTTCTGGTGCGGCGGCGACTGGATCCGCGCCCAGAACACCTGGCGTCGCTGGATGATCGCCCACAACATCCCGCGCCCGGGCGGGAAACTCGTCCCGATGCACTACGGTTCCTGCTTCGGCAACCTGCAGCCGCTCGCCGAAGAGGAGATCGGCGTCATCCGGGGGTTCATCCGCGAGGGCATCCGGCTCGACTACTATTTCATCGATGCCGGATGGTACCCCGACAGGGGGAACTGGCCCGTCACGGGCACCTGGGAAGTCGACACCACGCGTTTTCCCAACGGCCTGCGAGAGGTCGCCGACTTGCTGCATGACCATGGAATGAAGCTCGTCGTCTGGTTCGAGCCCGAGCGCTGCGCCGGCGGCACCTGGATCACCGAGAACCACCCCGAGTGGGTCCTCGGCGGCGCCGATGGCGGCTTGGTGAACTTGGGCAATCCCGAGGCCTGGCAGTGGGTGGTCGACCGCGTCGACAGCCTCTTGACCTCGGAGGGCATCGATGTCTACCGCCAGGACTTCAACATCGACCCGCTAAGCTACTGGCGCGCCAATGACGCCGAGGATCGCCAGGGCATCACTGAGATCCAGCATGTCATGGGCTATCTGGCCTTCTGGGACGAGCTCCTGCGCCGTCACCCGAACCTCTGGATCGACACCTGCGCCAGTGGCGGCCGCCGCAACGATCTCGAGACACTGCGCCGCGCCGTGCCGCTGCTGCGCTCCGACTACTTCGGCACGACCACGGCCCAGCAAGCCCAGACCATGGGCATCGCCCCGTGGATGCCCTACTTCGGCTCGGGCATGGGTATGGGCAGTGTCTACTGGTACCGGAGCTGCATCTTCCCCGCAGCCCGCGTCGGTTGCGACGCACGTGACCCCGCGCTCGACTACGACCTGCTCCAGCGCATGATCGCCGAGTGCCACGAGGTCCAGCGCCACATGTGGGGCGACTTCTACCCGCTCACGCCCTACAGCCTGGCCGAGGATGCCTGGATGGCCTGGCAGTTCCACCAGCCCGATAACGGCGAGGGTGTCATCCAGGCCTTCCGCCGCGCGCAGTGCCCGACCGGCTCGATCCAGGTGAAGCTCCGCGGCCTGGATCCCTACCGGCGCTATCTGATCCGCGATGCCGACACGCCGGGCGAGAGGGAGATCCTCGGCCGCGAGCTCATGGAACCGGGTCTGACCGTCACGCTGGCCCAGCCTGAGTCGGCAGCGGTCGTGTACTACAGGCGGAGGTAGGAAGGGCTGACAGAGGCACTCCGCCGCGAACCGCCAACCCGGTCGGAGGCCCGACTTCAGTCGGGCGCAGCAGACCTCAGCTCGTGGCTCTGACGGCGGGACGAAGGCCAGCGGGCGGCGCACCCGAAGTGCGCGGAGCAGGCGCTCCGCGCTCCGGAGATAGCCCCAGGCGACCGGGCGCGCTCCACGGCCTGCCGCCGAGCGGCAAGTGGGGCAGCCGTCTCGGCTGCCTCGAACCGACCTACGCCCGCGCCCCTCGGGACCCGCAGGCAGGTGAGGACACGCGCCGTTCCGCCCACAACCCGCTGGCCCTGAGCCCCAGCTCCCCTACTCCGCCAGCGCCCGGGCCACCACCGCGCGGACCTTGGCGATGCCGGTGCGCGCCACCGTCTCCGGCGTCTGGGCCCAGTAAGTCTCGTTGAACAGCTCCAGCGACAGCATGCCGCGGTAGCCATTGCGCGCCAAGTCGCCGAGGATGCGTTCGAGCGGCGCCACCCCGTCCCCGGGGTAGACGCGGGCCGCGTCGGTGATCGTGGCCGGCGGCGGAGATGACGGGTAGTCGTTTAGGTGCAGCAGCCCGAGCGAATCGCCCGAGAGCAGCCGCATGGCGTCGGTGCTGCCCGAGCCCTTATAGGTGTGGAACACATCCGACAGGATGCGCCCCTCGCTGCGCCCCGACTCGGCCAGCACCAGCAGCGCCTCGCCCAGACGGCAGAGCGTCTTCGAGTGACCCCAGTACTCGAGCAGGGGCACCACGCCGAAGTCGCGGGCGATGTCGACCAGCGCGGCGTAGCGCTCGGCGATGGGCAGCAGGTCGACGACGCGCTCGTCGACCAGGTGCCACGGCGGCGCGGCAACGAAAGGGCACGAGAGCGCCTGCGCCTGAGCGAAGTTGCGCCGCGCCTCCTCCAGCCCCTCAGCCCGCTCCGCCGGGTCGTCGACCGCCCAGGCGAAGAAGCCGATCAGGTTCATCACCCGCAGGCCGGCGTCCGAGAAGCGCAGCGCCAGCTCGGCCAGCGTTCCACCGCCGGCGCAGTAGGCGTCGAGCTCCTTTACCCACGGCTCGTAGCCCTGATAGCCGGCCTCCGAGGCCACGCGGATCATCTCAACCAGCGGCACGTCACCACACCACAGTGTGCTCGAGTTCACACATAGCCCAAACGGTGTGTCTCCCATGGCTTGCACTCGCTCCTCACTCTCGCACCCACCCTCGGGAGCCGGTGACCGTCACGAACGGTACGCGCCTGACGCCCAGGCCGACCCGGAGGCCTACCTCAGAGCCCGAGTAAGGGAGTCATCCTGAGCGTAGCATCTGCGGAGTGAAGGATCTTGGCTCGAACAGGCCGAGCGCCGAAGGCACTAGCCTATGCCGGCATTTCGCAGGCCGCTGCCGGTCGGGATCCTTCGTCGCTGACGCTCCTCAGTATGACACCCTGGCTCGTCGTATCGCGCAGCGTTCCGGGCTACCTCGGGGCTCCGTCTGTGCCCAGTGCGTACTATGCGTGACGGTCACCTATCTCTCAGGCCCATGAAGCAGGTGACTGTCACGAATGGCACGCACTTAAGCCCAATGCCAGAGGCGTATGTCGCATCACCTCTGTAGCCGGGGCTTTAGCCTCGGCTCACAATGGCCTGTAGAGCCACTTCGCGCGAGGCTGAAGCCTCGCCTACGGTTGGGTGTGCGTGGGTGCCGACCCTAAG
>JAKPQA010000252.1 GCA_029547025.1 Armatimonadota bacterium | reverse complement strand
GCCCACCAGCACCCCGAGCGTGTGAGTTCACTTCTGCTCGTCGACGGTGGCCCCCCGATGGCCGCGCCACCCGGTCTCACTCCCGAGACCCTGCCCGCGGCCTTCGCCGGACGGGCTGGCCGACTGTCCCGCCAATGGCCCAGCTTGGCCGCTTATCGCGCCTACTTCTGCGACGACATCGCGCCACTGCTCGATCGACACGATCCCCTGCTCGCCGACTACCTCGCACACGACCTCGACGACGGCCGAGTCCGCCTCGACGGAGAGGCCCTCGCCCCCGATGCCGGCGACATCTGGTTCGGCCACAACCCGTGGCAGGAGGTCACCGTGCCCATTCGATTCCTCCACGCGCAGTGGAGTGTCGGCGCGGCCTCCCCGCCCGGCTACGGACCGCCGGAGTTGGACGCGGTCCTGGCCCACGGCATACCCAGCACTCCAGTCGACGGCGTCGATCACGCCGGCATCGTCATGACCCACGACGGGGCCCGCGCGGTCGCCGCCGCCTTGCGCAATGTCGTCTCGGCCCCCTCCGCGGGAGGCACCGAATGAGCCCCGCCCGCGACCTCCCGCCGCTGACCCGCCCAGACGGACGAACCCTCACCCTCTGCGAGGTCGGCCCGGCTGACGAGCCCGTTGGTGCGATCTATCTGCACGGCACCGGCTCCTCCCGCTTGGAGGTCGCTCCGTATGCCGTGGCCGCCGACACGCAGGGCGTCCGGATCGTCGCGTGGTCCCGGCCGCGGCACGGCGCCTCGACTGCGCAGGAGGGCAGGCGCCTGAGCGATGTCGTCGAAGATGCACGCGCAGTCATCGAGTCCGTGGGTGCTGATCGGCCTGCTGCCATTGGGCTCTCCGGCGGCGGCAGCCACACCATCGCGTTGGCGGCCTTGGCCCCCGAGTTGATCTCGCGCGCGGTCACGGTCAATGCCGGAGCACCTGCCGAGCCCGAGATCCTTGCCCTGATGCCGGCCCAGATGGCCAAGACCATCGGGCTGGCAGCGACCAAGCCCGGCCTCTTCGGGCTGCTCGCGAGCATCATGCAGAGCCGGAACCCGTTGCTGCGCAAGCTCGCCGAGCGCCAGCTCGAGCCCGAGGACAGGGCCGTGGGCGCGGACCCGGTCGTCGGTCCGCTGTTCGAGGCATCGGCCGCAGAGGGAGCCCAGCAGAAGGGTGCCTGGCTGGAGGAGGCGCGAATGCTGTGGGCACGGCCGTGGGGGTTCCCGATCGACCACTTCGACGTGCCGGTCCATGCGTTCGCGGGCGCCAAGGACCCCTTCCGGCCGTTTGCGCTGGCGCTCGAGCGAGCCGGGGCGACCTTCCACGAGTTCCCCGGGGGTCACATCTCCGGCTTCACTCCCGAGGTCATGGACGAGGTCGTCCGCACCGCCGTGGCCCCGACACTCAGCATCGACTAGCCCCCAGAGTTACGCAGAGACTGCCTGATGGCGCAGGTATGGGTGCGCCACTGGCCAAGGTCTGCGACCCCATTCGCACAGGTCGCCTGATGGCGCAGGTATGGGTGCGCCACTGGCCAAGGTCTGCGACCCCATTCGCACAGGTCGCCTGATGGCGCAGCTATGGGTGCGCCACTGGCCAGGGTCTGCGACCCCATTCGCACAGACTGCCTGATGGCGCAGCTATGGGTGCGCCACTGGCCAGGATGTGCGCCGGTGTTGTGCCCAGCCCGGGGACCAGTCAGGTCTGGCTGGGAATGGCCTTGCCGGGATTGAGGATCCCGTGCGGGTCCATCGCCTCCTTGACCGCGTGGTGGAGCGCCAGAGACGCGGGGCTCAACTCCTTGCGCAGCCCCTCGAGCTTGAGCGTCCCGACACCGTGCTC
>JAKPQA010000232.1 GCA_029547025.1 Armatimonadota bacterium | reverse complement strand
ATGAGCTCCGCGATGCGAGCCAGGGTCCACAGCTCGGTGCTGTATCCATGGGCTCGCGGGCCCCGCAGGAGCTCCTCTCTGAGTATCAGTAGCTCTTCGGGACCCAGAGCGGGCTTGTGTCCCCAGGGTCCAATGCTCCGCAGTGCCGCGACCCCGCCCTCCTGCCACTTCTTCCGCCAGACACAAGCGGCCTGGGCACTCACGCCCAGTCTCCGAGCCACCTCGCTCCCGGACATGCCGGACTCGAACAACGGGACTGCTTCCATGCGACGGGCTTCCAGTGCCGCCGCCGTCTTCTGTGGGTCTTTCGCTGGTTTGGCCATGCACACATGTACCAGACAAACCCATTCCGTACCTTCAATCCCTGGACGGAAAGGTCATTAGAATCGCGATGATCGCAATGACCACAAGAAGTTCGATCAGGGTGAACCCTCTCGTACGCCTCCGTCCATCCATCGACCATTCTCCTCTCGCTGCTGCCGTAAGACTAACAGTGACCCGAGTATGTTTCTTGGCTTGGGGCGCCCCGACCTCTTACGGTTGAGGGCTCTTGTGGCAGGCCTGGGGCGGCTCGCGAGGAACTCTCCCTCTGCAGGCCATGGCTCGATCTCGGTGCTGGGAGGGTCTATTATGGGCTTCGAGTGGCGGACCGTGTGCCTTGGGCTCGCGGTGATGAGCGGCGGCGCCTTGGCCAAGTCCACCGTCTGGCAGAACTCGCTCAGGCCGGTGGGTCGCCCCGCCGGCGAGATACGCCTGGCCAGCCAGGGGCATACGGAATACGTCATCGTCGTGCCGGCCAAGCCGACGACGCAGGACCAGAAGGCCGCCGAGGACCTCGCCCAGTGGCTTCAGGCGATGACGGGCGCGAGCTTTCCGGTCGTGAGCGACACCAGGGCGCCCGCGCGGCGTGAGATCTGCCTGGGCCAGACAACGCGTCTAGCCTCGGCCGGACTGGCGAAGCTGGCGAAGGGTCTGGGTGATGAGGGTTACGCCATCGCGGTGCGCGGCGAGCGGATCTTCCTCGTCGGCGGGAGGCTGCGTGGCCCCATCTATGCCGTCTATGCCCTGCTGGAGGAGGACCTCGGCCTCCGCTGGTACTCCATCGGAACCCAGACCATCCCACACCGGCCTACGGTGACCTTCCGGCCGGTGCCGCGGCGCTATGTACCTGCCCTGATGATCCGTGACCCCTTCTATGCGGCAGCGTTCGACGGCACCTGGTCGCTCCGAAACCGGACAAACTCGCCCAGTGCCCCGGTGCCCAAGGAGTGGGGCGGCCACGCGACCTACGCGCTGTTCGTCCACACGTTCAATACCCTGGTGCCACCCGGCGAGTACTTCGAGGCACATCCCGAGTACTTCATGCTTAATGTCGACGGGAAGCGCAGCACGCAGCAGCTCTGCACGACGAATGAGGATGTCATCCGGATCGCCACCGAGAGCACCCTTCGGTTCCTCCGCGAGAAGCCCGGCTCCCGGGTGATCAGTGTCTCGAAGAATGATGGTGGAGGCACGTGTCTGTGTGAGAGGTGCAAGGCGCTGGATGACGCCGAGGGTACCAACGCCGCTGCGTTGCTCTACATGGTCAATCGCATTGCCGAGAAGGTCGAAGCTGAGTTCCCCGATGTGCTCGTCTGCACCCTGGCCTACCTCGAAACTGCCAAGCCGCCCAAGACCATGAGGCCCCGGTCCAATGTGGCCATGCAGCTCTGCACGGACAACTGCATGTGGGCCCACCCATTCACGCCGGCCCGTAGCATCCCCGCGTTCAGAGAAGCCATGGAGGGCTGGAGCGCCATTTGCGACAAGATCCTCATCTGGGACTACTGCGTGAACTTCAGCCATTACACGGCGCCCATGCCCAACATGGATGCCATCGCCGACAACATTCGCTACTTCGTCGCCCACAGCGCCGCGGGCGTCATGGAACAGGGCGCCTATCAGAGTGTCGGCGCTGAGCGCGATGCCATGCGCTCCTGGGTGTTCGCCAAGCTGATGTGGGACCCCACCCGCGACCTGCGTGCCCTCGAGCGTGATTTCATCCTGGGCTACTTCGGCAAGGCGGGTCCCCCCATCCTCGAGTACAACGAGCTGCTCCGTAAAGCGGGCGAGGAGCATGCTGAGGCGCTGGCCAGCCCCGAGGGAGGCATCCGTTACGGCATGGATAGCCCCTTCCTGACCCGCGAGCTGCTCGACCGAGCCGACGCCCTCTATGACCAGGCAGAGCGCCAGGCTGATTCGCCCGAGATTCTGGCGCGCGTTCAGCGCGACCGGCTGCCTATCCTGTACGTGAAACTCTGTCGTGGGCCCCAGTTTGTCGGTTCGGGCTATGCGAGGCTCATCGACGAGTTCGAGCGCATCGCTCGTCAGGTTGGGCTGACCCATATCCTCGAAGGCGGCCCCGATGTGGACGCCAAACTGGCACACTGGCGTGAGTCCGCCCGGGTCGATCCCACTAGACTGCATGGCGCGCCGCTCGCCAGCGAGTGGCGCTTTCGCATCGATCCCGACGACCGGGGTGCTGCCGAGAAGTGGTACGCGCCCGAGACGAACGACTCGGATTGGGCGATCGTGCGGTCGGACACCGGTACCGGCTGGGAGTCCCAGGGCTTCGCCGGTTACAGCGGCTATGGGTGGTACCGCCAGCAGTTCGAGGTCGAGCCCGAGGTGCTTCAGCAGCCCAGCCTGCGACTGTTCTTTGGCGCCGTCGATGAGCAGGCGTGGGTCTATATCAACGGGCAGCTTGCCTTCGAACACACCGTGGCCAGCACGGGCTTGCCGATCGAGACGCTCTGGACCACGCCATTCGGCTTTGACCCGAGGCCCTTCCTGAGGCCGGGAACGAACACCATCGCCGTGCGGGTCCACGACGTGCTGGGCATGGCCGGAATCTGGCGGCCCGTGACGCTGATCTGGGGCGAGATGGACTACAGCCCCGCGATGCTGTGGGAACTGGTGCAAGGCAAGTTCGGGACGAGCAAGTAGGCCGACCCGGGCGCCTACTCTACTGCCCTGTGCCGATCCATCCGGCCCAGAAGCCGAGGAAGGCCGCCGGGTCGCCGGCGATGCCGTAGTCGTGCTCGTGCTTGGTATGAATCAGCACGATCCGATCGCCGTCTCGCGCCATGGCCGGGTAGGCATTGTACTTGAGGTCATCGACATAGGTCGTGATCTCGACGGTGCGCTTGAGCGGGTCCACCAGAGCCAATCCGATGTCATGGAACATGTAGGGCCCCCACTCCACCGCCGCGTACGAGGCCCCGCGCTTCCATGCCACCAGGAGCTTGGCCCCAACCTGGATCATCTGGCCGTACCGGTGCCGGCCCTGGAGCTCGATGGGTACCGGATCGGTGAAACGTCGGCCGTCGAATAGACAGACGTAGAGCGGCTCGTTCTCGATCTGGGCCTTGGCCGCTGTCGGGCTCTCCTCTGTCACGTCTGAGAATGACACGGCGATGGTGTTGCCGAAGCTTCCCAGGAGCGGTGCATAGAGGTACGGCGAAGGCGCGGTCCCGAGCCGGAACTCCTCCGAGTCGGCCTCCATAACCCGAGGGTCGAAGCGCCGCAGCACGATCTCTGACGTGCGATCGCCGAACTCATCCCGCGTGTCGGCGTAGCCGATCCAGACCTCATCCCTCACCGCCGCGATGCCACCGTTCCACGGCGACCGCCCCAGCCGGCTCGACTCGATCACCGCCGGGCCCCGGACTGCGCCCGAGTCCAGGTCCACCTCGACCACGCACAGCCTCGCGCTGGCAACGAAGGGCGCGTGATCGCGCTTGAAGCTCACATACAGCCGCGAGCCCACCCGGCAGCTCTGCAGGTTGCCCTGAACCGCATATCCGTCCCCAACAGGGTGCGGCGGCACGATCTCTCGCGTCGAGAGGGGCCTCAGGTCGGCGTCGAGTTCTGTGAGCACAATCGCGCCGCCGACACTGTAGGCCAGCTCAAAACGACCTCGATAGACCTGGATGGAGGGGAAGGCGCCTTCCGGAATGCGTAGCCGCATCGGCTCGTGAAGCACCAGGCCGCGCCACTCCCTCAGCCGCCGCTCGTCGGTCCGGGCCGTCACCGGCCCGCTCTGTCCAACCTTCCTGCCCGATGACGCGTGCAGGGATGCCTCAAACTCGTAGGTCGTCTGTGGGCGCAGCCCGATCACGTTGAAGGCGCTCTCGTGGATCACGGCCGGATCCTCGACCCATCGCCCCTCGCCTTCGGCCCGGTAACGCACGCGCCAAAAGCAGCTTCCCTCGAAACCCGGGTCCCTCAATAGGTTCGACCTCGGCCGATCGGGGGCGGTGAGACTCGCCTCGTCTATGAAGAGTGATCCCTCGCCCTTCATACGCACACCCACGCGCGTCACCGTGGGCTCCCGCGGCACCATGAACTGGGCGTTCACCTGCCGCCAGATGTGCGATGGGGCCAGAGGCGTGGTCGAGAGGGTCTGCCAGACATCACTCGGGCCGGCGCGCGTCTCCACCACCAGCGCCGCCTCGCCCAACGCCGCCACCTCGCCCCGCACCATTACCGAGGCGGTGTACGCCACGTCGGGACGCAGGGCCTGGTCCGGCTGCTGCGTGACACACACCTGCGCGCCGCCCACGAATGTCGTACCCGAGAGAAATGCGACCCGTTCGCCCGCATATGGGTCTGTCGAGATGAAGCGGGCCTGGTGGGTCGCGGGCGAGGAGGTCGCGATCTCCCACGCAGGCGATCCGCGCACGAGGCGAGCCTCGTCGGGCTCGATCTCGAGCATCACACTCGTCGCCCGCGGCGTCAGTGCCCGGATCGTGAACGCGCGGGGCGGCTCTCCGATCGGGGACGGCGTCTGCGCCGCGCCCATTCCGCCTGTGACGCAGAGCGACGCGGCCCAGGCGAGGCTACGGAGGGAGATCGCCCTCGCCAAACAGGGCCACCAGCTCGCGCACGGCCGCCACCATGTCCGCGGCCGCAGAGATTGCAGAGATGACGGCGGCAGCCGCCGCACCCGCGCGTGCCACCTGCGCGATGTTCCCCGCATGGATGCCCCCGATGGCCACGATCGGCAGAGATGACGCCTGCTGGATCCGGCCGATCTGTGCCAATCCCCGGTGCTCGATGTCGACCTTCGTGGCTGTGGGGAATACGGCCCCCACACCCAGGTAGTCCGCGCCTTCCGCCTCCGCCCGCCGCGCCTCCTCCTCGTTGTGAACTGAGACGCCGAGCAGCAGGTTGTCTCCCAGGATGCTCCGGGCTTCTCCGACCGGCATGTCTTCGGCACCGACGTGCGCCCCGTCAGCTCCCGCTTCCACCGCCACATCGGGGAAGTCGTTCACCAGGACCGGAACCTCACTGGGCACCACGTCCTTCAGGCGCCGCGCCCACCGGTGGATCTCGGGGCGAGATGCGCCCTTGTCGCGCAGCTGAATCAGTGAGGCACCGCCCAAGACCGCCGCCTCGGCGATCTCGACATGACCCCGCCCGGGCCGCGGGCGATCCGTGATCACATAGAGGCCACGAATCACGACGTCGCGCGGTCGCCATACCTTCATCGATCCACCCGCGGCGCCGCCCAAGATCGCCAAACAGGCCACCACGAGAACCAAGCCTGGCACCGACCCGTCAGGCGCCGCCGGCAACCCCCGGGCCGCGTCCGGGTCACCCCGGGGCCCCTCTCGCGCCCGCCGGGTCCTCGCCGGCCCGTCTCTCTGAGCGGCATGCGATGGTGAGCACCGGTCGCCGCTCCGTGCCGGGACCCCAGCGGCTTGGTCGGCCCACTCCGCAGCCACAGAGCCTCGGGGCGCCGCCTTCGGTGGGGTGACTCGCTGAGCCGAGACGGGTTCCTCGCCGTGGCGCGGACCGCCCGTACGGATCATGCCTCGTGCGGCCACCGCGTCCACCCCGGCTGGGGCCGGGTGTCTCGTGGGTATGTCTGGGCACGTGGGCGCCAGAGCCTTGGGCTCGGCGGTGTATCGGCTGAACCCTCGCCGCGTGCCGGGCGTCTGCACGGCGCGGTCACTGCCTGTTGCGCGGGACACGCCACTAGAAGCAGTGAGTACTTGCCCACCTTGGGCCAGGGTCTCCTGCAGACGGCCGATAGGTACCTCGGCTGCCCCCACACGGAGAGCCGCCGCCAGGTGCGCCGCCACCCCCGCCGCCTGGCCCATCACCATGTATGTTGGCTCCATGCGGAGTGAGCTATAGCCCACATGGGTGGCCGAGACACATACACTCACGAGTAGATTGTCCACCTCGCGGGGCAAGAGCGTGCCGTACGGAATCTCGTATGGCCGTGTGATACCCCCGAGGTAGAAGAAGCCCTCGACCAGGTTCGGATGCGACGCGTCCCAGGCCGACGTGGCGTGAGAGTCTAGTGCATAGCTCCCCACGCCTATGCTGTCGGCCTGAACCGGTGGCCGATCCTGGCCGGGCGCGGCCCGGGCGTCGTTTTCGGTGAAAACGCGGCGCCCACGCATTCGCCGGGCCTCACGGACATACAGCTGCCGCGGGAAGTGGCGGGCATCCGTGAACTCGTCTCGGGGCAGTCCATACTGGCGCGCATCCGCCTGAAGTGATGCGGGCACCGATGCGTCGTCCTGAAGGAAGTAGAGCAGCCCAAGCAGGTGGCGACGGTGCGCCTCCACGATCTGGGCTCTCTCCTCGGGTCCTGCCTCTGGATACCGCTCACTGCCCTCTGCCAGGTCCGATGACAGCCACGCAGCGGGTTGGTTGTTCGCATCGAACTTCCCGTTGGGGAGCCGCGCCAGTGAGAGCACGTCCGACAGCCGCCGGACACGCCCCGACCGAATCGCCCGCACCAAAACCGCGTACCGCGATGGATCGTAGCCCACGGGCCGCTCGATCGCGACGCGGTTGGCCGGATCGGTGGTCAGGCATACCCGAAAGTTGTAGGCCTGTACCCGCCGGTCGCCCTCGCCGGTCCCACCGGGTGCCACGGCCCACCGCTCGGGATCCCAGTAGATGTGACCTGCGTGCTCCTCCCCGAAGTCGTCCCGGCCCTCGCGGCCCACCACATAAGAGACCCCGGCCAACGCCAGCAGGTCCCCCTCGTAGGTCGCATCGACATACTGGTCCGCGCGCAGCCATTCGGGCCAGCCGGTGCGCAGGTCGATCACCCGGATGGCGCTGATGCGGCGGCCGAGGACCTCCACCGAGGCCAGCCTCAGCCCCCTGCGCACGGTGAGCCGTGCGGTCTCCCCCACCATCCGCTCGAACAGCGCTTCGGCCACTCGGGGCTCAAAGTGGGTTCCCGACGCGCAATCAGTCACCTGCGGTGAGCCGTCACCATACGTGTCGCGATAGAAGCGGTAAACGCGGTCGAGATACTCCCGGGCGACCCCCCCCACCGCATTCGGGTCGCCCACGTCCGTACGGCCCAGACCGGACGACATCATCCCGCCCAGATGCTCGCTCTCGGTGAGGAGAAGCACGCGTGAACCGGCCCGGGCCGCCGAGATGGCCGCTGCGATTCCCCCGGGCGTTGCCCCGACCACGATCACATCCGGGTAGCCATCGTTCGGGGGTGCCTCGAAGGGCTCGCAGGCCGCATCGATGCCGGCCAGGGCCGCCAGACCGAAGGCGGGAGCCGGTCGCGACGCGGACAGCCACGACGGGACGGAGCCGGTCTGCGGCAGCGCAGGGTCCGTTCCCCATAGCAGAGTAGCCAGAATGGCAAAGGAACACGCCAGGGCGTGTCGACGTACGAAGCGCATGGCGTCCGGCCCATTCGACGCCTCCGTGTCAAGGGCCTTCACCGATTTTAGAATATGTGCGGGGGCCGGTCGATCCGCTCGGCTTACGGGGCAAAGCGGAACGAGTACAGGTCGGCATCCTCGAGTCGCACCCGCAGCCGGACCGGCCTCCCCGCCAGTGAAGCCACGTCCGAGCCGCCTCGCCAGGCGACGGTGTGCGCGATCTCGTCCCCGAACAGCAGCTCGGAGTCAGCCATGGCGAAGCCCTCGATGGGTTCACCGGGCTCGTTGCACAGCTCGAATCGTACCGACCCGGCCGCCGAGGTTGCGTAGTTCACCACGAGTGAGTTTCCGGTGAACGTGAACGGCCGTGTTAGCATCTCGCCGCCCGGCACTCCCGCGTGCACCGAGACGAATCCGTCAGTGCGAATGGTCCCGCGCCGAAGGTGGGCCGAGTCGTGGCAGTAATGCTCGCTCCAGTAGATCGAGATCTCCCGCTCCGAAGACGGTATCAGCCCCCAGCAGATCATGTTGCTGCGCTGTGTCCAGTTCCTCGGATCCGGCCCGGGCCGCAGGAAACCCTCGATCCACCGCTCCCAGTGCATCCCGTCGCGACTGCTCATCAGGACGCCATCCGACACCCCGGGGTCACCGTGACTCGGGTCCTTGGTGCGCTCGGGCAGGAATCGCTTGGGGAAGGCGAGATAGATGTGCGGCGCCCGGAAGTACGGCACCGTCGCGTTGGTGTAGAGGTGCTCCGGCGGTGCAGTCCCATGGTTGATCCACTCGGGAGCGGTCCAGTGAACGAAGTCGCGTGATGTCGAGCGGCGGATGGCGCGGACCCCGTTGGCGAAGTCGCGCAAGAAGCATACGTACTCACCGCGGAGGTTGTCATAGAAGGCTAGGTTCTGCGAGTCGAAGGCACCTTCGGTGATGATGGGATCCTCAACGAGTTGGCGCCAATGTACCCCGTCCTCCGAAACGAGAGCGATCAGCGGCCCCCCGGCTACCGCCTTGTACTGCTGATCGGCCGCGCACTCGGGGTTTGTGTCCTTGAACGGAGCGAAGTTGTGCACTCCCGTCCCAGTCCAGATGATGTTGTTCGCCGTGGATCCCTCGAACTCGAACAGCCCCAGACTCGGCCGCTCGAAGTGAATGCCATCCTCGCTCTCGGCATAGCAGGTTAGTTCGTGAGTGCCTTTTAGGTCTGAGCCCCGATAGTAAAGCCGGATCCGGTCCGTGTCCTGCATCACCGTCACATAGGCGCTGCTCGACCCCTCCCACGGCCTGTCGAAGTAGAACACTGCCTCCTGCGGCGCCGGATGATGCAGCCGGCGCTCGGCGCTGCCGGCGAGTCCATCCACCAGGAATGAGTCCACGAACAGCTCGAGTCTCGATCCGATGTCCACCATGGACTTCCCTCCAGGCATGGCGCTCGATAGGGACGCCCAACGCCCCGCAACCGACTCCAGCTGGCGCGAGGTGGCATAGGGCGGCGCTGGCCTCACTCCCCCGCTCGTGGGCCACGACTCGAGGACGAGTTCCACGTCGTCGAAGTCGAAGTCACCCACATCACCCACGAAGGCGTAGAGCAGCGCCGAAACCTCGACGGCCTCCGGCGGCGCCACTGCCCGGACCTCGAAGGGCATCCAGCCGTCCCACGGCCCCGGAAAGCGCGCATGCACCTCGCTGATACGTGCGCCCCGGCCATCGTGGAACTGGATGTAGATACCGGGTTGGCATTCGTTGTGCGTGCGCACGAACGCCTGCATCCGGTACGTGGCCCCGGGAATGGCTGGGGCATGGCGCGACTCCAGGGCAGAGCCCTGGTCGGTCCTGCCGTCCGAAAAGTGAACGTACCGCCGACCCGTGTGGCCACCCTTCTCGCGCAACTCAATGGGTCCGCCATCGAGCTGTGTCCAGGCTGTCGGCCACAGTGGGGTCCCGAACGCATCCTCAAATGAAGGATTCGCCACCAGATTCCGCGATCCGGTGGGGCTCAGGGCGCAGCAGAGCATGAACAACAGGACCGGCATGGGCCCATCCTCCCCGCATGGCGTCGAGACACCCCTTCCCCGTGGCGGCTGGCGTCCCCTCCGTCTCCTCGCGCTGTTACCCGAACCCATCGGTGGGCGCGAGCTACCTCGTCGAGGTCCGTCGGCTGACTCCACTGAGTCATGGTCAACGTTCCCGTCCGACGTCCCCGACGACGAGATGGTCGTGAGCAGGGCGCCCCGGGAACCCTCAGAGCGACTGCCCATGGCGAACCCGCTCCGGGCTGGTGGGAGTCAATCCGGCCCAAGGCCAGCTGCGCTGGTGAGGCTCACGGCCCGGCGGGCCAACGAAATGACCCCGAGCGGGCGTTGACAGGTCAGCACGGCGTGCGGTATCCTTCTATGCTGAGTTTGTTCCGGCCGACGTAGCTCAATTGGCAGAGCAGCTGAATCGTAATCAGCCGGTTACCCGTTCGAGTCGGGTCGTCGGCTCCGATCGGAGCCATCGAGGGAGCACGCGCTGCGCCGGCGTGCTCCGTTTCCGTTCTGGCATCCCTTCGCACTGGGCGCAATCCGAAGGTAGGATTCCCTCGGCGAGGCGCGAACATCGCCCGCGAGCCAGATGGATACCCACAGGAGCAGGGCCCACTCTCGCCATGTCTGACCGAACCGACAGCGCAGTGCAAGAGAGCCTCGACCTGGAGGTCGCGCCCGACATCGTGGTCCTGGTCAAGCGCCTCACTGAGCTCATGGAGTGCATTCGGCGCGCCGTCGGGGAGTCCCAGGATGCTCGCGAGCGTTCTCACCGCATGGGCCTCGAGGAGATCACCCGCGAACTCGACATGGGTCGCCTCCGACTGACGCGCGCCCGCCAAATCCTCGAGCAGTACCTCGTCAACGGTCCGAAGGGCGACCGACCCTAGCGGGAGCCATCCCGCACGGCTGGGCGCCGGAAGCAGCCATGAGTCGCATCCGCTGGGAGCCTGTCCCGTATGACGTGGTGGTGGTCGGCGCCGGCCATGCCGGTTGCGAGGCGGCCCTGGCCGCCGCGCGGCTTGGGGCCCGCACGTTGCTGCTCACACTGAGCCTCGACCGCGTGGCCCATATGGCCTGCAACTGCAGCATCGGCGGGCCCGGAAAGAGCCACCTCGTGCGGGAGATCGATGCCCTGGGCGGCCAGATGGCACGGACCACTGATGCCACTCTCACACACATCCGTGTGCTCAACACTCGAAAGGGACCCGCCGTCCAGTCGCTTCGTGCCCAGGTCGACAAGAGGGCTTACGAGGCCACCATGAAACTGGCGCTCGAGCGCCAGCCCGGCCTTGCTCTCCGCCAGGGATCCGTGAGCCGCATTGCCGTCGGCGATCGGGGTGTCGAGGGCGTGGTGCTCGCCACGGGGGCCGCATTCCGATCGCGATCGGTGGTCGTCGCGGCCGGAACCTTCATGAGAGGCGAGGTCTTCATCGGCCACGAGTCCTTTCGGCTCGGACGGGCCGGCGAGCCAGCCTCGGATGAACTGCCTGGGTCTCTCGAGGCAGCCGGCATCCGTCTCGGCCGGCTCAAGACCGGCACCGTGCCGCGGGTCCATCGGGGGTCCATCGACGATGCACGTTGCGAGTGCCAACCTTCGGACTCCAGCGGGCTCCGGATGTCCTTCCTCACGCGGCGCCCCCGGACTCGAGGCCTTCTGCCGTGTCTGCTGACGTGGACCACGCCCGAGACACACCGGCTGGTGCGCGAGGCGCTGCCGCTCTCGGCGCTCTACGGCGGCCTCATCAGTGGGACGGGGCCACGCTACTGCCCTTCCATAGAGTCCAAACTCGTGCGTTTTCCAGACAAGGAGCGCCACCAGGTCTTCCTCGAGCAGGAGGGCTGGACCACGGCGGAGGTGTACGTCTGGGGCCTCTCGAGCAGCCTCCCCGAGGACGTCCAGCGCGACATGCTCCATTCGGTACCCGGGCTCGAACGAGCCCAGATCATGCGTCCCGGCTATGCCGTCGAGTATGACTATGCGGACCCGCGGCAGCTAGGCTACACCTTCGAGGCCCGGGCCGTGCCTGGGCTGTTCCTCGCCGGCCAAGTCAACGGCACCTCGGGCTATGAGGAAGCCGCCGTACAGGGCCTGCTGGCCGGCGCCAACGCCGTTCTGGTTCCCCGCGGGTGCGAGCCGCTGGTGCCCAAGCGTGACGAGGCCTATGCCGGCGTGCTTCTCGATGACCTCATGGCCCGCGGGGTGGATGAGCCCTACCGCATGATGACCTCGCGCGCGGAGTTCCGGCTTCGGCTCCGGGAGAGCAACGCCGACCTTCGTCTGACACCCCTCGGGCGCCGCGTTGGGCTCGTCGACGACCGGCGCTGGCGCGCCTTCCTTCGTCGTCGCAGGGCCATCGATCAAGAACTCGAGGCACTCGAGTCGTCTTCGGTCGTCCCCGACGACGAATCCGATGCTTGGGCCGATGAGGTCCGCACCGCTCGCCTCTCGGCCAGTGCCACTGCGGCCCGTCTTCTCGAGAGGCCTGAGGTGCGCTACGAACATGTGGTCCGCCTGCTTGGCCGCCGGCCTCTCGGGCCCGAGGAGACGCGCGAGGTGGAGTCGCGGGTGAAGTACAGGGGCTATGAGGCCATCGAGGGTGTCCGGGTGGACCGTGTGCGCGCCCTGGAGGCCCAGCGGCTACCTGACGAGCTGGACTACGGCAGCGTGCACGGCCTGAAGTCGGAGGCGCGAGAGAAGCTCGGCGCCGCGCGTCCGAGGACCCTGGGACAAGCCGCCCGCCTGCCCGGGGTGACGGCCTCCGATGTGGCGGTTCTGGCCGTTGCGCTCAGGGCCCGCGCTGGCTCGGGGGCTGCCGATGGCTAGCGCCGAGTCTGCCGGGCGCCTCGCCGGCTGGTGCCAAGAGCTGGGCCTTGATCTCTCTTCGGAACAGATCGGTCGTCTCGCGGCCCTGGCCGAACTTCTCATCCAGTGGGGGCCTGGCCTGGGCCTCACCGCCATCCGGCGCCCCGACGATGTCCTTCTCAAGCATGTGGCCGACTCGCTGCTGCTGGCAACCCTTGTCCGGCAGCCGCAGTCCCTGGTGGATCTCGGCTGCGGCGTTGGCCTGCCGGGACTCGCGCTGGCTATTGCCTGGCCCGGGGCTCGCGTCTGGCTCGTGGACTCTCGCACCCGGGCCGCCCATTGTGCGCTGCACCTCGCGGGAGAGCTCGAACTCGCGAACGTCGGTGTGTGTCATGGGCGGGCGGAGGAGGAGGAAACGTGGGCCCGCGTTGGGAAGGTAGAGGTCGTGGTGACCCGAGGGTTCTCTCCAGCCAAGGGGTTGCTCGGTGCGGCAACGCCCTATATCGGCGAACGAACGATCGTCGCCGTGTACTCGGGCCCGGGTGGAGTGAGCGAGGGGATCCGGGACGGTCTCCGAGCTGCGGGGTTGTCGCGGCAGGTATTGGCCGAGGCGCGCCTACCCAGTGCGGGATGGACTCGGTGGTTCTGGCTGGCCTCGGCCACAGACCTCGATGGGTTCCCGAGTGGCTCCACCGAGGATTGTTTCACGTGAAACACGGTGCTCGAGTGCTTGTCCGATGTCCAGACCGGCCCTGTTTCACGTGAAACAACCGCCCTACGCTCTCGCGAGACCCTGCCCGGCTCTCGCCGGCCGAGGGGAATGACACGTAATGGCCCGGGCTTGGCGCGCCCGGTCCACCATGGAGGACACGCCCCGTGAGCCGCGTCCTGGCTGTGGTGAACCAGAAGGGCGGAGTCGGCAAGACGACCACCGCCGTGAACCTCAGCGCCGCACTCGCTGACCTCGGCCTGAGCGTGCTCCTCGTCGACATGGACGCCCAAGGCAATGCCACCACGGCCCTGGGCATCGAGCGCCATTCGCTGGAGCAGTGCATCTACTCGGCCCTCGTCGCCCAGATCTCCGACGATGACCGTGGGCCCACCCTGGCCCACGTCTCCCTCGATACCGGCATTCACGGCCTGAAGCTCGTTCCCGCCCGCATGGACCTCGCCGCCGCCGAGCTCGAACTCGCGTCGGCCCTCGCCCGCGAGATGGTCCTCCGCAGGCTCCTGGCCCCCGTGCGCGAGAGCTTCGACTTCGTCCTCCTGGACTCGCCTCCAAGCCTGAGCCTGCTCACCGTCAACTGCCTCACGGCGGCCGACGGCATCCTCATCCCCATCCAGTGCGAGTACTATGCGCTCGAGGGACTCTCGCAACTCCTCCGCGTCGTCCGCATGGTCGAGTCGTCCCTCAACCCCAGCCTGAGCCTCCAAGGCGTCGTCCTCACCATGTACGACGGCCGAACACGGCTGTCCAGAGACGTCGCCAACGAGGTCCGGCGCCACATGGGCGCGAAAACCTATCGCACGCCCATCCCGAGGAACATCCGCATCAGTGAGGCGCCGAGCCACGGCTTGCCCGTCACCCGATATGATCCCGAGAGCGCTGGAGCTCGGGCCTACAGGCTCCTGGCGAAAGAGGTGGTGCAGCGTGAAGAGGCCTGGACTGGGGCGCGGGCTTGACGCCCTCATCCCGCAAGTTCCTCCTCCCGGCGGCCGGTCGGTGGCCGAGATCGATATCTCGACCATCCAGCCCAACCCCTACCAGCCCCGGCAGACCGTCGACGACGACACGATCCGTGAACTAGCGGAATCCATCCGCGCCCACGGAGTGCTCCAGCCCATCGTCGTGCGGCAGAGCGAGAACGGATACCAGCTCGTGGCCGGTGAACGGCGCTGGCGAGCCGCGCGTGCCGCCGGACTCGCCACCATTCCCGCTCTCGTGCGCCAGGCCAACGACCTCCAGATGCTCCAAGTTGCCCTCGTCGAGAACCTCCAACGCGAGGACATCAACGCCATGGACGCCGCTGCCGCCTATGGGCAGCTCATGGACGAGTTCGGAGCCACCCAGGAGGAAGTCGCCGAGGCCGTCGGCAAGAGCCGAACCGCCGTCGCCAACACCGTCCGGCTCCTCAAACTCCCCCC
>JAKPQA010000213.1 GCA_029547025.1 Armatimonadota bacterium | reverse complement strand
GGGGGGCTCTCCGGTGAGGCTGTGGGTGGCGTGGTCGGCGATCGCGCTTAGCGGGATGTGCTGCGCCCGGGTGGCAGCCCAGGGCTGGGTGCCGGTGCCCGTTCCCGGGGCGTGGGAAGGTGTTGGGCCCGACGCACTGCGAGTACACGACGGGTTCGCCTGGTACCGGTGTCTCGTGCGCGTGCCGGCACAGTGGGCAGGGCAGGACCTGGTGCTCCGGCTCGGGTACATCGACGATGCCGACCAGACTTTCGTCAACGGGCGGCTGGTCGGACAGACCGGTGCCATGCCTCCGGCCTACAGGGGCCTGTCGGGGGTGCCGCGCGAGTACGCGGTGCCGCCTGGCACCGTGCTCCCTGGCGAACTGAACCACATCGCGGTTCGGGTCTACGATGGCGGCGGTGCCGGTGGCATCGTCAGCGGACCCGTTCGCCTCGAGTGCGCGCGGGGCTACGCCCGGCTCGAAGGCCCCTGGCTGTGCCGTGTCGGTGACGACGCTGCGTGGGCGGCGCTTGAGCCCCGAGATAGGCCATTGCTGGAGCGGAACGCGTTTGAGGAGGCCATCGTGATCCCCCGGTTCGTCGGTGTGGCGACTCGACCCGCCAGTGACCTCGCTTTGTGGTACCGCCGGCCGGCGTCGAAGTGGGTCGAGGCCCTGCCGGTCGGCAACGGCCGTCTCGGCGCCATGGTGTTCGGTGGCGTGCCCGAGGAGCGGATCCAGTTCAACGAGGACACGCTCTGGACGGGGCAGCCACACGACTACACCCACCCCGGAGCGGCCCAGCACCTGCCGGAGATCCGCCGCCTGCTCGCCGAGGGCAAGCAGGCCGAGGCCCAGGAACTCGCCATGCGGGAGTTCATGAGTATCCCGCTGGGCCAGAAGGCCTACCAGCCGTTCGGCGACCTGGTTGTGCGGTTTCCCAGTGTCGCCCATGTCACCGACTACCGGCGTGAGCTGGACCTCGATTCGGCGGTGGCGACCGTCACCTACCGCGCCGAGGGCGTCAACTACACCCGGGAGGTGTTCGCGAGCCATCCCGACCAGGCCATCGTCATGCACCTCGCCGCCGACCAACCCGGGCGGGTGACCTTCGGGGCGGGGCTGACCAGCCCGCACGGCTCTGCCGCTGCCCATATGGTCGATGAACGCACGATCGCCCTGGCTGGCCGGGTCGAGGAGGGCGGCGTCCGGTTCGAGGCGCGTCTTCTGGCGTCCGCCGACGGGGGCTCCGTCGCGGCGACCGCCAAGGGACTGCAGGTCGACGGGGCGGACTCGGTGACGCTCATCCTGGTGGCCGCCACCAGCTACTCGAGCTTCCGCGATATCAGTGCTGACCCCGCCGAGCGATGCGAGGACGCGCTGTCGGACGCACGCCAACACAGCTACGCCTCTCTCCGGCAGCGCCACATCGCCGACCATCGCGAGCTGTTCCGCCGGGTGTCGCTCAACCTCGGTCGCACACCCTCCGCGGACCGGCCCACTGACGAGCGTCTGCAGACTGTGGCCGACGCGCCGGACCCGCAGTTGGCCGCGCTGTTCTTCCAGTATGGGCGCTATCTGCTGATCGCCAGCAGCCGCCCGGGAACTCAGCCGGCGAACCTGCAGGGGATCTGGAACGAGGAGCTCACCCCGCCCTGGGACAGCAAGTGGACGGTGAACATCAACACGGAGATGAACTACTGGCCGGCCGAGTCAACCAACCTGGCCGAGTGCCACGAGCCGCTCTTTGACCTGATCGAGGACTGCTCAGTTACGGGGCAGCGCACGGCAGAGGTGCACTACGGCTGTCGCGGCTGGGTGTTGCATCACAACACTGATCTCTGGCGTGGGACCGCGCCCATCAACCACTCGGACCACGGGATCTGGGTTTCCGGCAGCGGCTGGCTGGCTCACCACCTCTGGGAGCACTACCTCTACACAGTTGATAGGGGCTTCTTGCGCCACCGGGCCTACCCGATCATGCGTGAGGCCGCCCGGTTCTACGCCGACTTCCTGGTCGAAGACCGCAAGACCGGATGGCTGATCAGCACCCCGTCGAACTCCCCGGAGATTGGGGGACTGGTGGCGGGACCGACCATGGACCATCAGGTCATCCGCAGCCTGTTCCAGGCCACCATTCGAGCCGCCGAGATCCTCGGCTGCGACGCCGAGCTCGCGGCGCGGCTCGCCAGGCTCAGCGACCGCATCGCACCAAACCAGATCGGCCGGCACGGGCAACTCCAGGAGTGGCTCGAGGACCGAGACGACCCGAATGAACAGCACCGGCACGTGTCGCACTTGTGGGGCCTGCACCCGGGCGCGGAGATCACGCCGCGAGGGACGCCCGAGCTTGCGGCGGCCGCCAGGCAGTCCCTGCTCTTCCGGGGCGATGGCGGCACGGGCTGGAGCAAAGCGTGGAAGATCAACTTCTGGGCTCGGCTGCTCGACGGCGAGCACGCGCACAAGATGCTGGTTGAGGCGCTCGCCGGAAACACACTGCCCAACCTGTTTGACACGCACCCCCCGTTTCAGATCGATGGCAACTTCGGTGCCACATCAGGTATCGCCGAGATGCTACTGCAGAGCCATGCGGGCGAGATCGATCTACTGCCGGCCCTACCAGCCGCATGGCCGTCCGGGTTTTTCCATGGCCTGCGGGCTCGAGGCGACTTCACGGTGGACCTCGAGTGGGCCGACGGCGCGCTGGTGCGAGCCACGGTCCATTCCGGCACAACCGGCGTGTGCCGCGTCCGCGTTCCCGGGACCCGCGGGGTTCGGGTCGACGGAGCGGGCAGCGTTCGCGCACCGGAGCCTGGGGTTGTGGAGTTCGAGGCCCGCGCGGGTGAGCACTACCGCCTCCAGGCAGAGCCGCCCGCGTAGCCGACCGCCACACCGAAGCCGTTGGCGCCGTCGGTGCACGGCCGCCATGGAAGGAGCTCACGGACGTTGGATCACCGCCCGATCCGCAACCTCGACGCAGTGCCGATCCAGCAGGTAACGCTGAATGACCCATTCTGGTCGCCGAAGATGGATGTCTGGCGCCGAGTGACTCTCATCGACTGCTTCAACAAGCTCGAGGCGAATGGTGCGCTGGCGAACTTCGACCTCGTCGCTCGGGGCGAGGCCGGTGAGCACGGCGGCCCGCCGTGGTATGACGGGCTCCTTTACGAGACCATTCGGGCCGCGGGGGACTTCCTGGCCGCCGGACGCGATGCAACGCTCGAGGCACGGGTCGATGGCTACGTGGAACGCATCGCGGCGGCGGCCGCGCGAGACCCGGACGGCTACGTCAACACGTGGACGCAGCTCAAGCAGCCGGGCCAGCGCTGGGGCATGAACGGCGGCGATGACAACTGGCAGCATGATCTGTACAACGCCGGCGCGCTCGTTGAGGCGGCCATCCACTACTACCGGGCCACCGGCAGGATCCGGCTGCTTGAGTTGGCCACTCGCTTGGCCAACCACATGGTCGATGTGATGGGGCCGCCGCCGAAAGCCAACGTGGTCCCGGGCCACTCAATCGCCGAGGAGGCATTCGTTCGCCTCCACCTCCTGTTCGGCGAGCAGCCCGAGCTCCGGCAGCGCATGCCTGTGCCCGTCGATGCGGGCGCTTACCTGCGGCTCGCCCAGTTCTGGATCGAGAACCGCGGCCACACCGAAGGGCGACGATCGTTCGGCCCATATGGCCAGGACCACGTCCCGGTGCTCGAACAGGAGACCATCGAGGGGCACGCCGTACGCGCCACACTGCTATGCGCGGGGCTGGTTGAGGCGGGAGTAGCGGCGGGACGCTCCGACTACCTCGACGCGGCGGTCCGGCTCTGGGAGAACATGGTCTGCCGCCGGATGTACATCACCGGTGGCCTGGGTGCCGTGGCCGGTTATGAGGGTTTCGGACCGGACTACGCGTTGCCGAACACGGGCTACGTCGAGACCTGCGCGGCCGTGGGCGCTGGCTTCTTCCACCACAACCTGAGCTTGGCCCTGGGCCACGGGCGCTATGCCGACGAGCTGGAGCGCGTGCTCTACAACGCGGTGCTCTGCGGGACCTCTCTGGTTGGTGACTCGTACTTCTACGAGAACCCGCTCGAGGCCGGCCCTGATCGTCGCCGCTGGGCGTGGCACCCCTGCCCCTGCTGCCCTCCCATGTTCCTCAAGATGATGGCCGCGATGCCGGGGTATCTCTACGCTACCGACGGCCAGCAGCTTGTGGTGAACCTGCTCGTGGGCAGCGAGGCCCGTGTCTCGCTGGGCGGTGTCCCGGTTCGGGTGTGCCAGACCACGGAGTACCCGTGGCGGGAGGACGTCGAACTGGGCATCAACCCGGAGGGCCCGGCACGATTCGGTGTGGCTGTCCGCATCCCGGGTTGGTGCGATGGCGCGACGTTTGCGCTCAACGGCGAGCCGGTGAGGGCGCCCCAGGTCGCGGACGGATATGCCCGCTTCTGGCGCGAGTGGCGTCCCGGCGACAGGCTGGAACTACAGCTCCCGATGCCCGTTCGCCGGATGAAAGCTCACCCGGCCGTGCAGGATGCCGCCGGGCGAATCGCGCTGACGCGCGGTCCGGTCATCTACTGCGTGGAGGGCATCGATTGCGCCGTGAGACCACGGCACCTGATCGTCCCGCCCGATGCCTCTCTGGCGGCTGAGCATCGGGCCGATCTGCTCGGGGGAGTGACGGCCATCAGAGGCTTGGGGCTGACACTCCGCCGGCAGGCCGACGATGCTCCCCTGTACCGCCGAGCTGACGACCGCCCCGAGACTCATCCCGTCGAGTTCACCGCGATCCCGTACTACGCCAACGCAAACCGTGAGCCCACTGAGTTGCGGGTATGGCTGTCGGCCTCGGCGGACGTCCTGCCGCCGACCATCGCTACGGACGCGACGGCATCGGCATCCCACTGTCATCGCGGAGACACGCTGAGCGCGCTGAACGACCAACTCCCCCCAGCTCACTCGGCCGACGACACGGTACCACGCTTCTCGTGGTGGGACCATCGGGGCACACAGGAATGGGTCCAGTACGATTTCCGTGAGCCCGAGTGTGTGGCGGGCGTTGAGGTGTACTGGCTGGACGACAGCCGGCATGGAGGAGGGTGCTCCACCCCCGCCTCCTGGCGGCTGCTCTACCGCAAGGACGGCGAATGGCGATCGGTGGCCGGCGCGACGGCCTACGGAGTTGACCTCGACCGCGCCAACCGGGTCGTCTTCGACAGAGTCGAGACGACGGCTCTGCGGATCGAGGTGACCCTCCGGCCGGAGCGATCGGGTGGGATCCTGGAGTGGTGTGTGCTGGGGGCGTAGGCGGGCCGCTGCGGCGGCGAGAGGAGCGGCGTCATGAGGCTGGTGATCCGAGTCGAGGCCATCGAGGGCAGCTGCCCGGTCTACGAGACCGGCGACCAGATCGTGCTGGACAGCGGGTTCCGCATGAGCCTGCGGGAGACCACCAACGTGTGCATGCACTCGCTCGCGTCGATCTTGCCCTACCATATCGCGCTGTCGTGCGGGGTGCAGCCCGAGCGACTGGGACTCGCGCACAAGGAGCGGCGCGACGGAAGGGCGTATGTGCAGTGCCTCGACCCCTGTCGCGTCACCGGCGGCGGCACAGTCACGTTCAGCATCGAGCGGCAGGACAATTAGCACCCGATTGCGACCCGCTGGCCGAACCTTCCGCGCGGCCGTGAGTCCTAAGCTTGGGTGTGTCCCACGTGGAGGAGCCGGGATGGTCCGGGTCGCTGCGATAGCGGTGTTGACGGTGCTGGGTGCGTCGTCTGCCAGCGGGAAGCCGATGCGGTTCGAGTTCGACCACCCCGCCATGGGGACCCGGTTCCGCATCGTCCTTCACGCCGAGACCGATTCGGCGGCCGCCGAGTCTGCCCGCGCGGCGTTCGCCCGCATCGACGGTCTCGATGCCGCTCTCAGCGACTACCGCGAGGACAGCGAGTTGCTCCGGGTCTGCCGGGAGGCCGTGGGGCGGTCGGTTCCGGTCAGTGAGGACCTCTGGCGGGTGTTGGTCTGTGCCCGGCAGGTCTCCGAGCTCTCCGGGGGCGCCTTCGATATCAGCGTGGGTCCGGTAGTGCGCCTCTGGCGACAAGCACGGATGCTCAAGGAGCTGCCGGACCCGCACCGGTTGGACGAGGCGCGGCGCCTGGTGAGTTATCGGCTGGTCGATTTGGATGTGCGACGCCATCGGGTTCGTCTCCTTCAGCGAGGTGTGCGGCTGGATCTCGGGGGCATCGCCAAAGGCTATGCGGTTGACGAGGCACTGCGTCTGCTGTCAGATTTGGGGCTGGCGCGATCCTTGGTGGACGCGGGCGGGAATGTGGTCGCCGGAGATGCCCCGCCGGGTGAGTCCTACTGGCGCGTGGCGGTGGCCCCGCTCCGATCGGGCGACGCCCCGGGGCACCAAGTTCGGCTTCGTCGCGCCGCCGTGGCCACTTCGGGCGACGCCTGGCAGTTCGCCATCCTGGATGGTCAGCGGTACTCGCACATTGTGGATCCGCGGACCGGCATGGCCCTCTCGGGGCGCCGGTCCACAACCGTGGTGGCCCACGATGGCATGACAGCTGATGCCTGGGCCACGGCGCTGAACGTCTTGGACGTGAGTGAGGGCTTCGCCGCCCTCGAGAACGTGCCGGGCGCGGCGGCGCTGACGACGCGTGAGGAGCCGAGTGGCGACCGGTCCTATGCCTCGCGGCGCTGGTGTCAACTGGTGCGATCAGGCACGATCACTCCGGGCGGCTGACCATCGTGCGGATCCGCGGTCGCCGCCAGAACGGTTCTGTCGTTTCGGTGGTATGGGGAAGGAGTCGTGACAGGGTGAGAGATGCACGAAGGATGTGTGGGGTGTGGCGGAGCCCCGCACTGCTGGTTCTTGCGAGTTCCGTCGCCACCGTGGCCTGGCTGGTGGCGGCAGGCGGGCAGGAGACCGAGGGCCAGGCCAACATTACGCAGGCACCGGTCTCGCAGTGGCTGCGGGAACCACAGCCGCTGCCGGATGCTGACGCACAGAGCGAGGCCGACATGAAGGCCTACACGGAGACCATCCCTGGCACCAACATCACGTTCAGGATGGTCCCCATCCCCGGCGGGACCTTCACCATGGGCAGCCCCGAAGGGGAGGCCGGACGGAAGCCCTCCGAGGGTCCTCAGTTCCCCGTCACCGTTGCCCCGTTCTGGATGGCCACCTGTGAGGTTACCTGGGACGAGTACGACCTGTGGAGTGCGGGCATCGACAAGCGGCGGCGCGCCGCCAGTGGCGAGTCCACGCCATGGGACCTGTTGGCCGACGCCATCACCAAGCCCACTCCACCTTACGTCGACATGACCTTCGGCATGGGCAAGGAGGGCTATCCAGCCATCTGCATGACGCAGCTCGCGGCCAAGGTGTACTGCAAGTGGCTGTCAGCGAAGACGGGCCGCTACTATCGCCTGCCGACCGAAGCCGAGTGGGAGTACGCCTGCCGGGCGGGATCGACCACCGCCTACTGCTTCGGCGATGATCCGCCGGCCCTCGGTGAGTATGCCTGGTATTTCGATAACAGCAACGACACCACGCACCCGGTAGGCCAGAAGAAGCCCAACGCTTGGGGCCTCCATGACATGCACGGCAATGTGGCCGAGTGGGTGCTCGACAAGTTCACGCCCGAAGGCTATGAGGTCGAGGCGGGACAGGCACAGCAGGACTACGTGAATGTCCCGGACAAGCTCTACCCGCGTGTCGCGCGCGGTGGCTCGTTCGAGGAGCACGCCGAGATGCTTCGCTCGGCCGCGCGCCGGGGTTCGACGCGCGACTGGAGCCAGCTCGACCCGCAGGTCCCCCAGAGCATCTGGTACCACACGGACGCTTACTTCCTTGGCTTCCGCGTGGTGCGCCCGCTGCGGAGCCCGGCCGAGGAAAGCCCGGACAAGTACGACCTGGACCCGGCACAGCGCAGGGCGTACGAGACCTACCCGAAGGACCGTGGCGGGCCAACGCACTGAACCGATGCCCTGTTCCTCCGCGCGGCCGAGAGCGGGCGAATGCGCTGGCAAGCCGTGGCGTGCTCGTGCCGTGTGGTCACACACTCGCGATGCCGTGCCTGGTGGCACCAGCCGGCCCTTACCGGTCGCGAACCGGTTGAGCCGCTCCTCGAACCCCTCGGGGAGCGGCACTGGGGCCGGGTCACGTGGTCTGCCTCGTCGCGCGGAGGCACCTGACAGGGGCATCGGCGGCTGGCGGCGTTCCGGCCGCAGCTGGGACCCGGCTGTCCTGAGCTTCCCGCAGAGCCCGGACGCTCTGCGGCCCGGGCCTGAGCTACCACCAGCGGGTCCCTACTGGTAGCCGAACCGGTCCAGCTGCTCCTCAAACCCCTCCGGCAGCGGCGCCGGGGCCTCCCCCTGTTCGTCAGCGGCCCACACCAGTGCGTTGGCCAGCAGCCGCTCGGCCACCGGGTCGCGGGGGAGATTCTCGAGGATCTGCAGCGTGCTGACCAGGAATCGCCCCGCGCCGAGCCGGTACTCAGCGACCATCAGCCCCGAGTCGTAGTCCTGTGAGGCCTTGATGGCGCCGCAGATCGCGTCATCCGGCGCGTCCTGCCCGGAGAGTACGAGGTCGGGGATGATGTCCCGGTAGAGGTCGTAGTCCATCAGCCCACCCGACTGCAGGCCATGGAAGATCGGGTGCGCCTTGGCCCACTCGTCTTTGAGATAAAGCCAGCCGTAGATGGCGCGAATGGTGCCCTTGCGCTCCAGGGGCAACCAGCCCGTCGGGTCGTTGCCCCGTCGGAACACGTCGGGTCTGAGGAACAGCGCCGTCGCACCGGACGCAACGCGGCGGGCCAGGTCGCGCCAGGCCCCGGCGTCATCGGCGCCGGGCTTCCCGGCCACCAGGATCACCGCGCGGCCCGGTGCGGGGCCGTTGCCGTACTCGCGCACACGCACGCCGCGAGCGGCAAGCCATTCACGCAGACCGGGGCTATCGCCGCACAGAGTCACCTCTGCCTCCACCGCGGGCAGATCAGCGACGTCCCACACGGTGAACGCCGCGTCGCCGCCAGTGGGTGCCCCACCCGACTCCATCGTGGCCACAAAGCGGTACGGACCACCCGGGCCATCCACGGTCACCTCGTCCCGGAAGAAGGGGATGGCCAACGGCGGCTCGCCTTCCGGCGTCGTTGGAGGAACCACGACGTCGACGACGCGGTCGAGCACCCGGGCCATGTCCGGCCCGATCACCTGCAGCCTCACCGGGTAGGTGCCCGGGGCCAGGACGTCCTCGCTGGCGAGCACTCCCTCGAGGGCTACACGCCCTCCTCGACGCACATGGGCCGGCTCGGCGAACAGGCACAGCCGCAGCGGCGCCAGCCCCTCGAACAGAGCATCGGTCGTGCCCGGTTTCAGTTCCCGGAACAGGGTGAAGAGCCCCTCGCCGCAGTTCACGTGGTCGAACATGCCGGTCAGGTTGTAGGCCACGATGCGTGGGTTGGCCCGGATGATGTTGAGCCCCAGGGTCCGCTGACGCGCCATCTTCCGTAGGCTCTCGGCGAGGAAACCCTGTGGTGATATGAAGCACTCCGACAGCCGCCACTGGTCCCAATCGGCCAGGAAACGATTCAGACGCTCGCGGTAGTACAGGGCGTCTTCCGCCTCGGGCTTCCCCAGCTGCTCGAAGTGCCGGGTCACGCGCCAGAGGTCCACCGCGCTGCCGATGCCATACTCGGACAGGAAGACCGGTCCCCCGCCCTCGCCCAGCCTGCGCAGGCCATCGAGGATGCCTGTCGTGTGGGGCACCCGCGGGTAGACGTGGATGTCCCCGGCCCGCGGGAAGTAGCCGCCGAACTGGCCCCACGTCGTGACGCCCCCATCGGGGCCTTCCTCGCCTAGATAGGTGTCCCAACCCAGGCCGCCGGGATTCGCCAGGCTGCCGATCTCGAGTTGGCCGTCCCACCGGCCGCTGTTGAGCATTACCACGCGCGTCTCATCCAGCGACCGCACCAGGGGTAGGATGTCCGTAGCATGACGGAACACCGGCCCGTCCGGCGTCTCGTTCAGCAGCCCCCACATGACCACACTGGGGTGGTTCCGGTCTCGCCGGATGGTCTCCGCCACCGAGCGGTCGAACCGCCCGGCCATCTGCGGCGACGGGGCCATCGGGTTCGAGGCCGCGTGCTCGACATACGCCATCAGGCCCATCTCGTCACACATGTCAAGCTGCCGCCGTGTCGCTCCGCCCCAGATGAACCGAATGCAGTTGAAGCCCATGGTCTTCATGAACAGGATGTCGCGCTGGAACAGTGCCGGGTCGCCGGGGACCTGCTGCCCCACGGGCGTGCTGTTAACGGTGTGCGCGCTGCGGAGGAGAACACGGCGACCGTTCAGCCGGAAGGCTCCGTTCTCGAAGCGGAAGTCGCGGAACCCACAACGATCCGAACGCTCATCGCCCGAGCCGTCCACGACGACGCGGGCAGTCACGCGGTAGAGGTACGGGTCGGCCAGATCCCACAGGTGCGGTACGCCAACCGACAGCGAGGTGCGGACCACACTGTCGCCGGGGGGCAGCTCGACCGCCTGCGCGCGGGCGTCGAGCGTGGTCCCCGAAGCCGCCGGCGCCACGAGGAGCGATAGCGTGCCCGTCAGCGCCTCACTCGCCGCGTTGTGGATGGTGGCCTCTGCCACGACGCGGCCCGACGCTGTGTCCGGGCGCAGGTACAGGTCGCTGATATACGCCTGAGGGACCGACGCCAGCACCACGCTCTCGACGATCCCGCCATGGTTGTAGGAGGCCCCGGCGCTGTAGGGGATCACCTTGGCCCGGCGTGGCGCCTCGTTCAGCGTGATGCCGTCGATGGGCTCGTGCGTGGGGTTCAGCACGCGAACGGCTAGCAGGTTGGGCTCGGCGATGCGAACCGCATTGGTGATATCGAGCTCGAAGGGAGTCTCGCCGCCCTCGTGCCCCCCCACCGGCTGCCCGTTGACCCACACATCGGCTTTGTAGTCCACGGCGCCGAAACGAAGGAGCGTGCGTCCGCCGGCATGCGGGTTCGCCGGTGCGTTAAACCGCCGCCAGTACCAGGCGACGCCGTGGTAACCGACGAACGGATCCTGAATGATCCACGGCACCTTGGTTGGCTTGGCCTCAGGCACGGGCGCGTTGAACCAGCCAGCGTCGACCCCCGCGTTGGTCGCGTCCGTGGCGAGCAGCCACCCCTCGCCGTCCAGGCTAACCACGGCGCTCGGCGTCCAGTGCATGGGCTCGGCTACCTGCACAGCGGTGGTCTCCTCCGCCGCGGGCGAGCCCTGAACGAAGTAGTCCAGCGTCCCCCTGGCCAGGTTCCGCCGGTCGCCGGGAGCGAGGAACGTGGGCCAGTACGAGAGGCGCGAGAAACCCGGCTCGTCGGGTACCGCCAACGTGGCGCGGAAGCCCTCGGCCCTGAGGAGTCGCGCCTCAGGGGGGACCGGCGCGGGATGGCCACGGCCGTCGCTTCGCGAGAGGATCAGCGTGACCTCGTCTATGCCGTCGGGGACTGTCTCCGGATCGATGCTGAACGTGATCGTGTGGGCCTCACCCTGCCGGAACAGCCGCCATCGTGAGGACGTAGTCGCCTCAACGACCGCGTTCTGCTCGAACAGCCTGATCTGCTGCTCGATCGGCAGGTCGAGGTCCGGCCGTTTCGCGACCCGCCACACCCGCACGTCTCGAATCCAGCCGCGGAACCACCTCTCCTGACCCGCGATGCCCAGGCCGACCATGAAGGGCGTGGTGCTCGGCCTCACAGGCGCGGGCGCGGCGGTTGAGCTCACCAGCAGCCCGTTGACGTAGACCTTCAGGCGTTCGGGCGACTTGGTGACAGCCACGTGCTGCCAGACATCGGGCGTGAGAGCGACCGTGTGGCTGTAGACCCATGCTGCGCCGGTGCCATAGGTGAAGTAGTAGCGGTTCTGCTGTTCACCATCCTGTTGGAGTACGAAGCCGGCGAAGTCATGCTCGTGGTTGCCCAGGATGTCGGCATAGGGACGCTGACCGCCGGTCGGCTTGACCCAGCATTCCACTGTGAATGTCTCAGTCAGCTCGGGCAGGCCGGTGTCGGCGGCGACGTAGGAGCCGGCGCCGTCCAGCGACAGACACGTCCCCTCGGCGTCGTCGGCGAAGACAGCCTGCCCCGCCAGTGTCCCGTCGTGCCCGTTGCCCGAGGCGTCCGCAGTATCGCCATCGAGCCGCCACTCGAGCACCAGGTCGTCGGGCCCGGCATCGGCCGCCCATACCGCCTGAAGCCCGACCGGAATGCCCAGCACCGACACCGCCGTCATCCACGCAGTCGTTCGCACCGCACGCACCTCCAATAGCAGCCGCCCACTGCATTCCGCGGGAAGCACGAAGGGGCCTTGGAGGCGCGTCGGCGCAGGAGGCTCCCGCGGCCGGCTCGCCGAACGCTCCCGGCGCCCTGCGCGGCGATCGGAGGCCCATGATGACCTCGCGCGAACGTATGGTCACGGCCATGCTCAACAAGCAGCCCGACATGGTGCCCGTGGCGCCCGATATCTCGAACATGATTCCCTGCCGGCTGACCGGCAAGCCGTTCTGGGACATCTACCTCTACAATGACCCGCCACTCTGGAAAGCCTACATCCAGGCTGCCAAACACTTCGGCTTCGATGGCTGGTTGCCGAGCGTCTGCGCCCAGACGCGGATCCGCAACGCCGCCATCGTGGGACGAACTGCCGAGCGCATCTACCTTCAAAGCTACCGGGAGGAGAACGGTAAGCGCGTCTGGGCCCCGCATGTGACGGTCTACTACGTAGCCGATCCGCCCACCTACGGCGTCCCGGTCGAGAAGATCGGCCTCCCCCGCCAGCCCGAGCAGTGGGAAGACTTCGTCGACGAGTCCGAGGAGCTGACCGAGGAGCAAGCCCTGCGCGCCGCGCGGGAGCTGATGGGTGACGACGGCGTGCTCGGCCTGCATGTCGGCATCCCGGGCCTCTACAACGATGCCGGCATCTTCGAGTACTACGACAACCCGAACCTGGTGCGCGACCGGGCTCGGGCCTACGAGGAGACCGTCGAGCAGCGCACGCGTGAGGTCTGTGAGATGGGCCCCGACTTCGTGTTCACCGGCTACTCGGGTTGCCTCACCTTCCAGACGCCCGCCATCTTCCGCGACCTGGGGCTGCCCAGCCTGCAGATCATCACGCGCGTCGCCAAGGAGTACGGCCTGCCCAGCCAGGTCCACTCGTGTGGCCCCGAAGCAAAGCTCGTGGAGATCGCGGCCAAGGAGTCGGATCTGACCAGCATCAATCCGCTCGAGCGCCCGCCCATGGGCGACTGCCGGCTCGATGAGATCAAACGCGACTTTGGGGCAGATATCAGCCTGATGGGCAACCTCCACACCACCGAGGTCATGCTCCACGGCACGCCGGATCTGGTCCGCCGCGAGAGCAGGTGGGCCATCGACGTCGCCGCCGAGGGCGGCGGGTTCATCCTGTCGACCGGCGACCAGTGCGGCCGCGATACGCCCGACGAGAAACCTCTACGCCATGATGGAGACGGCGCGCGAGTTGGGGAAGTATTGAGGAACGCGGCCGCGCGATCCGGGCCGCTACCGCAGTGCGGCCTCCCAGCGCAGCCCCGAGAGCAGTGCGCAGTAGTCATCGACCGAACAGAGGGTCGGGCCGCACTCCGCAGCACCGTGCACGGGCCGGGGCCGATATGGTCGAGACGCCGTCACAGCCGGGCGGCCTCACGGTCGAGGATCTCCCATGCCTTGCGGATGTAGTAGCGGTACGCCTCGAGCGGCGTGCCGTTGGGGATGCGATGGTCGAGACCAAGCATGCACCCCCCGGTGGCCACCAGAGGAGGTATCTTCCGTTCGAGCTCGGCGTCGATCTCCTCGCGTGATCGGCGCAGCACATGCTTGTCGAGCCCACCACAGAAGGCGAGACGCCGACCGTAGCGTTCCCGCAGTGCGACAATGTCCATCCCCGCTGCCGGCTCAATGGGGTGCATCAGGTTGATACCCGCGTCCAGGAACTCGTCGATCACCGCATTCATGTTGCCGTCCGAATCCTGATCGAACAGCCGAGTTCCGCGGTCGGCGAGCATGTCCCACACGCGGCGGTAGTAAGGGGCAATGAACTCGCGCACCTGGCTGGGTCCCGCCAGGGGTCCGCTCTTCCCGGCCATATCTTCGTGGACCGAGAGCTGGTCGATGGCGACGGTCCGCGAGACGCGGTCAAGCACGCGAACGGCGGTCTCCGTCAGCGTGTCGAGTATGTCGTGCATGAGCTCGGGGTCGTCGTGGTAAGCCACACATGCGGCGGCATCACCCATCAGCTGGCGGGGGGTATCGTAGCCGCCAGGGATGGCGGCACACAGGACGCGGTCGCGGGCCAGGTGTTCTCGTGCTGCGGCCTCCCAGCCGGCCGCAAAGCGCTGCTCTGAGAACTCGTAGTGGTGGCGAATCCGCCTCCAGTCATCCATGGTCTTCACGGGAAAGTCGAGCGGGAGGGCCAGGGTGGCGAAGCCCTTGATCAGCTTCATGGTCCGCCCCATGCTGTCGCGGTAGATGCGCAACTGATCTGTTTCCTCAATGACCTCCTCTTCGGTCTCGCCCATCCAACCCGTGTTGACATGCACATACGCCTCAGCCGGACAACGGAAGCGAAAAGCAGACAAGTCGAGTTCGCCGGGTGACGCGCCCTGGGCCTCCCACTCCTCCTTGAGGCCGATGAGTGGCCCAAAGGGCTCCGTGAACAGTGGGCGATCGTTGCGGACGAACGTCATGTGATCCAGATACTCGGCCCGCCCCACGGTGGGGGTCAGGCGTACCGCCAGGTCGGCGTGATCGAGCCACTTGATGACGGGCGTGTTACGCACACCTCCCATGTACCAGCGGGGCCGGGAACCGGCCGGGCCCCGCAAGTGGTGCGGGGCCCGGCCATGTCACGCGCAGGTCATCACCTACCACCCGGGCGGGTAGGACTCGGCGTTCGCCCAAGGGAGGTAGTTGCTGAAGACGGTGGAGTTCGGCGCGTAGAACTTGCTGCTCTTCATCCACTTCACATGGCCGTCAAAGAAGCAGATGTTGACGCCACCATTGTGGGGCTCGATGTAGGTCGTCCCACAGGCACCGTTCTGACCGAAGAACGGGCGCATGCACCCGAAGCCACCGTCAGCCATCAGCGCCAGTTCGGCCGGCCGAGCGAACTGGCCCAGCGATTTGCTGGTGCACCAGCAGCCGATCGCTTTGCAGTTGTAGGAGTAGCTGGTGCCGTAATCACGAACGGGCGGGATGATGAAGCTGCACCCCGCGGAGTGAGTGTAGCCAGTGCTCGGGCAGATGTTCAGCTGCCAGTTCTTCACATAGGGCTGAAGCACATGGTGTGCCCATAGGGTGTTCGCCGTGCTGCAGTGGGCGGTGCTGGTCCCTGCCAGCAGCAGCCAGGGAGGAATCCGTTCGCTCTCGTCCGTGGCGTACATCATCCAGGCCAGACCCAGCTGCTTGAGGTTGCTCGAACACGATGCTTGGCGCGCTTTCTCACGAGCTTTCGCAAACACGGGGAACAGGATCGCCGCCAGGATGGCGATGATCGCGATGACCACCAGGAGTTCGATGAGCGTGAAGCCTCTTGACCTACGCACCGCATATCCTCCTTCGCTCCGCCGCCGAGGGCCGTCGCGCAGTTGGCTTGTGGTGCTCGGACCGGCCCTGGCCTGATCCACGTCTCAGGTTGGGTGCTCTACTCGCCCG
>JAKPQA010000203.1 GCA_029547025.1 Armatimonadota bacterium | reverse complement strand
TGTTCGCTTCACGGGGGGAAGGGAGCGAAGAGAAGGAAAGTGGTCGGGGCACGCGGACTCGAACCGCGGGCCTCTGGCCCCCCATGCCAGCGCGCTACCAAACTGCGCCATGCCCCGACCAGGACAGTACTACAGGGTACGCCACCCCCCAGGCTCTGTCAACCCAGGACTCGGGGGACGGCTGCAGTGCAAACGGTAGGTATGGCTCGCGGTCGGCGCCGGCCCTGGGGTGTCATCCTGAGGACCGGAGGGACGAAGGATCTCGGCTAGCACCAGCTCCCGGGCGGCTGCTCCAGCCCGGTGCCTTCGGTGGATGGCTGGTTCTGACCGAGATCCTTCGCGCCGCAGGCGCGGCACTCAGGATGACATCGCTGGCAGCACGCCCGAGCGCCGTCGGCCTGCCGCAGCCAATGAGCATACCTGCGCAAGTCCATGCAGCCAGGTCCTTGCCGTGGCTGGGTGCGAAGGAGCTGAGGCGCTGCCGGCCGAACCACGAGCCCAGAGCGAGGCGCTCCGCGCCCGGGTCTGTGGCAGTGGGGCCCTCTCTGCCGCGCCTCGGAACCTGCCGACGGGGAGTGCTGCCGATGGCCGTTCTGATACGCAGGCTGCCCCATCCGGCGCTCTGGCCCTCAAGCGTTCGGCACGCGGAGTCCTGGGCGCCGCCACCACCACCGCCTCCTCCCGCGCCCCCCGGAGCGCCGTCTGGGCCACCACCCCCTCCCTATGGGACGCTAGACAAGTCGAAGACCACCGCTGGTCTCCTGGGACTGCTCAGCGTGTTTGGAGTCCCAGGGGTCCACCGCATCTACCTGGGCTACACAGCCATCGGCATCGTCCAGCTCGTGGCAGGGCCCGGCCTGTGGTTCCTCATCGTCCTGGGATCGATCTTCACCCTGGGGTTGTGCTGCTTCTGCATTCCGCTCCCGGTCTTGGCGAGTCTGTGGGGTCTCGTCGAGGCCATCCTGATCCTCGCCGGTCAGCCCCCCTTTGACAGGGATGCTCAGGGACGTCCGCTGGCGCCGTAGGCCTCAGGTTCCGCACACGCTCTGGGGGCGGGCGCCCAAAGCGCCCGCCCCCGCTCTCGCGCCTCGCGCTCCCCGGGGTTATCCCGGCGGCGCCGGACGCCGACCATAGCGGCGCCGTACCACCCACACAACGACCAGGGCCGGGACCCAGATCACCGACGAAACCAGTACCCAGCTCAGCAACTTCAGCGCGTTCTCGCCCACCCGACCGAGGAAACGCATCGGACCGCGCTCCTCGAGCAGAGTCAAGTCCAGCAGCGCGAACCTCACGCGCTCCTCCATCTGCAGCAACTGCTCCTTCTGCGCATCGGTCATCTGGCGGAGCGCGTCGATCTGGGCCTTAAGTTGGCGCTTCTGCTCGGGGTCCGTCGCCTTCTCATACTGCCTGACCAGTTCGTCCTCGGACGCCCCGGACTGCCGAATGCCTCCGCCGCGGCCATAGTACTCGCGGGTCCTATCCTCGCTCTCACCCACCAGCTTCAGGGTCTTGCCCATGTCGCGAAGCTGGGCGACAACCCCATCGATCCGGTCGAGCGGAACCCGGGCGGTGATGCGGCTGACGCCCGGCTCGCCCTCTTCGACCCGCAGGTCCTGGGACAGGACGAACCCTCCCGACTTCTCGACCAGCGAGACAGCTCGATCATGGGCCTCCTCCACCTTGCGGACTTCGACCTCGAGCGTCCGGGTGAGCTCTTGCTGCCGCCCGCCCGAGGTGTCATACCAGGGCATGGGTTGGTCCTGTAGGCTGGGCTCGCGATAGGACTGGGGCGCGGCGCCGGCCATAGCGCCGGGTGCCGCGAGCGGGGAGCCCGTGCTTGGCGCCATCTTGGCCATCTCGTCGGCCCTGCGGCGGCCGAGGTGATCGGTGGCGTCGGCGGCTTCCGCGTCCGCAGCCGCCCGCCGCCCCATCATCGACTTCATCTGGGCGCTCTTGCTCGCGGCGCCAGCTGGGCCCGCGGGGCCCGCATATGGGCGCGACAGCGGCCGGGCCTCGTCCGTGGCCATCCCCTCACCCTTTTGGCCGAGAAAGACCATCCCGCCGTCGGGAGAGAAGACGGTCATCAGGGCGACGACCACCACGAAGGTGAGCCCCACGGCCGAGGCCGTTCGGGCGAAAGGGCTCCAGGCCCCGCGCGCCTCCGGCTGGGCCACGATCCCGGCTTCGCGCATCGCCGCAAGACACCGGGCTTCCAGCCCCGTCGGCGGATCCTCGGCCGGGAGGTCGCGCAGCAGGTCCTCCAGGGGGGAGCTACTCGCTTGGGTCTCATCGCGGTTCACGCCAGTCACTCCCTTCCCAGCTCGGGGGCCAGCTTGGCCCAGAGCATCCCCAGAGCACGATGAAGCCGCCAACGCACCGTGCCCGGGTCCACACCCTCGTCTCGGGCAATGTCGACCGACGGGACATCAGCCAGGTAGTGGAGCGCCACGGCTCGCCGATAGGTCTCGGGCAGGCCGCGTATGGCCTCCAGCACAGCCTGACTCTGCTCCCGAAGCTCGGCGATCTGCTCGGCCGATGGCGATGGATCCGGCAGCTCCGGCGGAAGCTCTTCCGGTGGTTCGTGGCGGCAGGTCTTCCGCATCCAACTGCGATGGCAGTTGAGCGCCACCCCCAGTAGCCACACCTCGGGCTGGGACCTTCCATTGAACGTGTGGGCACTGCGGTAGGCCGCCACGAAGGTCTCCTGGGTCAGGTCCGCAGCCACGTCCCGGTCTCCCGTTAGCCGCCACATCAGACGGTAGACCCTTCGGTGCTGGGAAGCTACCAGGGCCTCCCAGACCCAGGGATCGCGTCGCTTGAGTAAGCGCTGACGCGAACGCCCCGGCGCGTCCGTTCCCAGACTCAGACTCATCGCGCTCAGCCCCCTGCCGGTCGTGCGAGGCAGCAACGACCTGTTCACCCCGGGAGTGCCGGGGCCAACGGGCCGCCCCTCATGGGATACGTGGTCGCTCTGCGGTCAAACGTTGGCGCCGCAGTGCATGGCCCGCCGCCAGCAGCCTTGAGACCGCCGGGACGACGGGCTAGCCGTCGGGAGGGATCGAGTCGGGGCGAATGAGCGCCAGGGATTGCGCCGCCGCGACACGGACCCGCGGTTCGTCGTCACGCAGCAGCCGCACAAGGTCCGGCTCGGCCGGCTGGGCGAGCACACCCAATGCGCCGAGGGCGATGGCTGAGGCCTCCCGGACCCAACACGAGGCATCCCTCAACAGCCGGGACAGCTGCTCGATGGCGCGCGGCGGGGGCTCCTGAATGCGGCCCAGGGCACGCGCCGCGTACTCCCGGGCCATGGGGGTGGCCCGCTCGAGCGCATCCACCAGCGACTCAACCGAGGCCGGTCCGATACGAGAGAGAGCCCAGGCGGCCTCGCGGACCACCGATCGCTCCGCATCGTCGAGCAGAGCGGCCAAGGGCGCAACGGCATCGCACGCGGCTTCACCGATCTGGCCCAGGACCCAGGCCGCGTACCCACGGAGGGGGGCGTCCGGGTCCTCCAGGCACCGTACGAGCGCAGGCACCGAACCCCGGCCGATCTGGATCAGCGCATCGGCCGCCGCCTTGCGCAGCAGCCATTGGTCCGCGCTCAGCAGCTCCGCGACGGCATGGACGGCCTCGGGCGATGAGCGTCCGATCTGGGTCAGCGCACGAGAGGCCGCCGCCCGGACGACGGCTTCGGGTTCGGCGGCCAGCAAGGGAGCCAGAGCCCGAACCGCCTCCACATTGCCGATCTGCCCCAAAGCCCTGGCGGCCGCCTCGCGGGTGCCCACCAAGGGGCTCTCGAGGCATCGGTACAGGTGCGGCAGTGCCGCCTCTCCAACGGCGATCAACTCACGTGCGCCCGCGTCGCGTATGTCCGGTGAGGGACTCTCGAGCTTCGCCACCAGCCGCTGCAGGTCGTCGTCCATGGTCCCCCCGTCTTGGCGGCACCCCACTTGCCGCTCGCTCGATCTCAGCGGGGTGTTCGCTCGGGCACCAGGCATGGCCTGCTTTGGGAGCCACGACAGTGGGGCGACGCGGGCTCGGCACCTCGCAGTCCGCGGTGCCGCCGCGCCGAGACGAAGGGGGGTTAGCGAGAAGGGAGGCGGCGGTCGGAATCGAACCGACGAATAGAGGTTTTGCAGACCTCCGCCTTAGCCACTTGGCTACGCCGCCTCGAACCGGTGAGAACCCGACCACGCGGCTCTTGGCCTCGAGCCGCCTGAGACACGATGGGTGGCCGCCGCACGACGACCACCCACGTCACCTCAATGGAGCGGAAGACGGGACTCGAACCCGCGACCCCAACCTTGGCAAGGTTGTGCTCTACCAACTGAGCTACTTCCGCACGATGGAGCGGGAAACGGGATTCGAACCCGCGACCCACAGCTTGGGAAGCTGTTGCTCTACCAACTGAGCTATTCCCGCCCGCCAGACTCACCTTTCGACGCAGCCAGCCCGACTCCTTCGAGCCAGCACACGCCGGCAATCCGGTGGGCGAGACAGGACTTGAACCTGTGACTTCTGCCGTGTGAAGGCAGCGCTCTGGCCAACTGAGCTACTCGCCCGAGCCCAGCACCCCGCGGGTTGGGCGCATCCACCCACCCTGGCGCCGGCTGGGTGCCGAGGGCGGGACTTGAACCCGCATGAGGAAAACCCTCACTAGGCCCTCAACCTAGCGTGTCTGCCAATTCCACCACCTCGGCGGCAGTGCGGGCAGCATTATAGGCAAGGCGAACACCCGGTGTCAACGGTCGGAGCGAGCGCGTGAGCGCGTGTCGCCGCATCGCCGGTCAGCGTGCGGCCGGACGCGACACAAGCCGCAACAGACCAGCAACGCCCACGCGAGCCACCGGAACGGGTGTGCCGTCAGCAGCCAAGCGCATCGGGACGAACCGCCGACCGCCCGGGTCAGGGCTGTCCACCACGTACGTGACCCCCATCAGCTCATCGCTCGATCCGCACAGCTGCGCCGCACCGATGAGGCACGCATCCTCGGACAAAAAGAGCGGAACCACGCGGGTGGGCTCGCCCATGGGGCAGCCCATCTCCTTGGCCAATGCCAGCAGCGCCGCATCGATATCCGCCGCCAGCATCACCACCGCCTGCCCGGGTTCGCCGGTCTGGAGCTCCCGCGCGAGCGCGGTGGTCTCTGGCGTCGACGCTGACGGAGGGATCACCGCGGCCCCGGGCAGAATGGTGCACACGTACGCGCCCGCGACCCGGCCGTCCCGCCCGCCGGGCGGGACGGTAGCCACCGGCAACAGGCATCGCAGGACGGCCACATCGCCCGCGGCCCGGGCCGCGAGAGCCACGGCGGCTACCCGAGCGGTGCTGGCCTGAGGGCCTCCCACGGCGGCCGTACCCGCGGGGGCGCCGGTCGTTGCGTCCACCAGGGGAACCGGGCGGGCAGCCTCCCCCGCGGTCGCCGGCGCCGGTGTGTCGAGCGACAGCGTCGGTGTCGGCAGATGCGTCAGTCCCGTCGGCTCCTCGGCGGCCCCGAAAACCGGGGCGCGTAGGCCAGGGGCCGGGGCCGCCCCGCCTTCGGGCGAGCTCACCGCTCCCAGGAGCATGGGAGGGGCGACGACCTTCGGCGGAGCCCCGTTCGCCGGCTCCGAGCCACTCGTCGGCGGACTCGTGTCGGACCCCGGATCCCCCGAGGCCGGCGACAGGGCACGCCGTATCGCCTCGAGCCATCGGTCGGCCACCTCACCGGCCGATCGGCCCTCGGCCCGGGCCGCCACCGCATCGATCGTCACGATGGGCCGAGCGCCACCACGGATCACGTACTCGCCCCCAGACACCGTGATGACCAGCGGCCCATTGGGGCCGTAGTCCTCGACGAAGTCATTGAGGCGCTTCGCCGCGATCATGGCCCGTTCGAAAGGCGACAGCCCCGAGAGCTCCGAGCGGATCACCAGAACGACCCGCTCGCCCCGCACTACCTCGCCGGCTTCCTGACCATCGGGCCACGTCTCGCGGGCCGTGAAAGGCGTCTGACCGGTCTCGAGTGGGGCCGGCGGCGCCACATCGGGCGGGGGTTCATCCTCGGCCATCGCCACCGAGGCCATGGCGACCGTGATGGCCACCGTCGCCAACCATCCGCCGATGCCGTGCGCCCGCCCTTCGGGGTGCTCAAGCATGCGTCAGTTCTCCCGTGCGTACCCCTGTGCTAGAGATCAGACACCCGGACCACGGAGCCGCCTTCGCATGCGGACCGGCGCGCCGCCAGCGACACGGCCAGGCTCCTGAGGCCATCGGCATAGTCGCTGTAGATACGGCTGCGGTCTCCGGTCTCGATGGCGTGGATGAATGCGTCGTCCTCGCCGGCATACCCGTCTTCGTCGTTCTCGAGTTCGCCCGAACCGTCGGCACCCGCCCAGGATAGCCGGTTGCCGTTGACCTCGAGCGTGAACCCCTGGGCCATGACCCGCAAGCCACTGCTCCCCCAGTGGGTGAGCATGCACGTGTTCGAGATGTTGCCCAGCGCCCCGTTCTCGAAGATCAGGTTCACCGTGCCCACGTCGTCGACATCGGACGGGGGACCCTCGTAGCCCTCGCCAATGCGACGGAACCAGGCCTGCACCTCGGCGACCTCGCCCACCAGGTACCGTGCCATGTCGACGATGTGTGTGGTCTGCTCGACAATCTGGCCGCCCGATTCGGCATCCTTCCGCCACCAGGGGGCGCCTGGCATGCCGCACCAGAACCAACCGTGCACCAGGCCGATGCGTCGCGACCGGAGCATCTCGCGCGCCTGGCGCACATGCCTGTCCCAACGGTACTTGTAGGCGATGGCCGTGATCACGCCGGACTCGCGCACCGCCTGCTCGATGGTCCGCCCGGTTGTCATGTCGAGCGCGCACGGCTTCTCGATGAGCATGTGGATGCCGCGCTCGCACGCCATGGTCTCGATGGCGCCGTGGGCGATCGGCGGAACGAACACGCCGACCGCATCGAGTTCCTCGGCGTCGTACATGGCTGCGGCATCGGAGTAGGCCTTGCCTCCGAACTGATCGGCCGCATTCTGGGCGCGTTCCCGGACCGGGTCGCAGTAGGCCACTAGGGCGACCCGGTCGGGCATGGCCGCCAGGATTCCCAGATGGTGGTTGGCGATGCCGCCAGTACCGATGATCCCCATCCGAACGGGCATGAGCCCACCCCTACTCGAGTCCAGCTTGGCGACACCTGCCCGCACCGCGGGCTCGGGCGCCACGGGCTCCCTGGTCTGCTGGCCCGTTGGGGCCGGCATGCGCTATTCGGCGGTCGCCGCAGCCACTCCTCGGACGAGCGCACTGCCGGTGGCCCCGTCGGGCCCGGGGCCCGCGCCGGTGTACGTCCGCGGGCTGGGGACTTCCGAGGCGTGCAGGGCCGTGTGCAGTGCCTCGCCCAGCTCCTCGCGGCGAGCCAGCAGGGCGGCCACCTCGGCCGAGAGGTCATAGCGAGCGGGGCGAACGCCCCACCGCCGCTTAACTCGGGCCGCCAGGCGGTCCGATAGCGGAACCAAGGCGCCCCGGCCCCCATCCGGCACCTCGTCCAGCGCACGGTCGATCTCCGAGAGCACTCGCACCATGTGGTCGAAGGCGGGCCATTGGTCACGCGGCAGGCGCGCGCGCGCCTCCTCGGGATCGTCCAGCGCCGTGAGGCCGTCGGGCAGGTCTACATAATAGGCATCGCCTGGTAGGGCGACGACCGGGAGTCCCCATCGGCGACGGCAGTCGTCCATCGCCCGCCGCAGACCCGCCTTCAGCCGAGCGGTCTGGTCGGCCAGATAGGCGTTCCGCTCTCCGTCCGGCAGAGCGAGGAGCTCGTCGCGCAGCCGCAGCACGATCGCGGGCTCCATGGTGCGGACGTAATCGACCACGGTCTGTGCATTGGCGCGGCCTCGGGCATGGGCCAGCAGAAACTGCATGGCCCGGCGGACCCGCCCGCGCGGCGCCCGTGCTCCCTGGGGGATTGCCGGCGCCCAGCGCAGGAGAGTGAGATCGATCAGATCCTGCATCATACCTCCATAACGTCGCGAGTGGGCCGGTGGCTAGACGGGTGTCTCGAGGTCCCGGAACCACTTGAGGTTGATGTCCGCGAACAGCCGGTCGCGCGCTTCGGTCTCCTCGAGGAACCGCACATCGGCCTCGGTCGGCGCTGCGCCGCCGAGCATCGTCTCGGCGATGAGCGCCAGCCGCGCAAAGGACTCCCGGTGGCCCTCGAACCGCAGCTCAGCGTAGTCGCGCGCGTTCCAGGTGCTGATCAGGAACTGCCAGTCCGAGCTCTGGAGAAGCAGCAGCTCCCGAGCCGCCTGTTTCAGCACTCGGTCGAGCAGGCCAGCGGAGTCTGCCGGAGCTCGCGCCAGCAGGCCCGCCATGCGGTCCTCTGCCTCGTAGATACGTGTCCATGTCCAGCTCGTCATCTGGTTGAGCCAGATGAAGTGGTAGCCGCCCTCGCCCCAGGAGCCCTCCGGGAGCCCCACGCCCTTCTCCGGTTCATGGCGCTCGAGGTAATCGCCCAGGCTGACGGCGTGGACGTCGGCATGGTCATGGGCTCGCTCGAGCACGGCCTCCAGCCACTCGGGGCCCTCGTGCCACCAGTGACCGAACAGCTCGGCGTCGAAGGGGCAGCAGCGGATCGGCGGCGCGCCCGTCCCATCCCACGCGGCGCCGGAAGCGACCAGGCTCACGAAGTGGTCCGCGTGCGACGGGATGCGCTGTTGGGCCTGGCGCCAATCGTAGAGATCCTTCTCCGCCAGGTCGGACTTGGCGCGCGTGACCCGCCAGAAGCGAAACCCTCCGGGGAAGTACTTCTTGTGGAAGTCCAGGTACCAGCCATCACCCGGGTACCCCAGCTCGCCACTCCAGACCTGCAGGGCCGTGTCCTCGTCGCGGACGAAAAAGGCCACGGGGTTCATGCCCAGGGGCGCGGAGCTGGTCAGATATGCTTGGTTCGGGTCCGTGTGGCGCTCGGCCGTGGGCTCGCACTGGCTCTCGAACTGGGCCCAGAGCTGCTCCAGGGCCTTGTATCGATGTCGGTAGACCCCCAGGGCCTTTCCTCCGCGAAGCAGATGGGTATCCACGATGAAGTACCGGATGCCCGCCTCGTGAAGGAACTCGTCGACCCCCTTGCGCAGCACGGGTGGGCGTGCCGGTCCGCACTCGGCGGGCGGCGCCCACTCGTACCGGGGCCGGTAGGCACACTCCGGCAGCCAGAAACCCCGGGGCTTCCGGCCGAAATGCTTCTCGTACACCTCGACGCCGGTCCGGACCTGGGCCTGAACGCTCGTGTCGCGCCCAAGCAGGGGCAGGTAGCCGTGGGTGGCCGCACAGGTGATGATCTCCATCTGCCCGAGTTCCTGGCACCGGGCGAAGGCCCCGACCAGATCGGCACCGTACTCCTCATGGAACGACCGCTTGACGCCATCGTAGTACTCGCGCCACCACCGGGCCATCCCAGCCACCCGGTGGTCGCCCGTGGACTCCAGGTAGGCCTCGGCCTCGACCGCGCGCCGGACGCGCTCCTCACAGTAGGCGTCGAGCTCGGCCGGGAAATCACCGTCGCGTAGCTGCTCGGCCAGCACGGGAGTGATCCCCATGGTGAGCGCCGAGTGACGCCCGGAACGGCGCAGGTTCTCGGCCATACGCAGCAATGGGATGTAGCACTCGGTGGCCGCCTCGCAGATCCAGTCCATGCCATGAGGCCATCGGCCGTGGGCCATCACATAGGGGAGATGCCCGTGCAGAACGATACCAAGGTAACACTTGGGCGAGTCAGCCATGAGCCCTCCCGCATGCCCGCACGACGGATCGGCGGCGCTTCAGCGGAACCCTCGGACGGCCAGTGATACCGCGTTGGCGGGGGCCGCGGCGCGCCCGGGAACACGAGGCGCATTCTATCGCGGGCTTGGAGGCCGGTCAAACGCACACCGGGCCGGCTCGGTGAAGGAAACCGTGAGGCCTTGCCGCGAAACCGTTTCGCTGAAGGGATGGATCCCGATGGCCAATGAGCTTGAGCGCTTCATGGACTGCATGGAGTACCGCCCCAGCGATCGGCGCCCCAACCACGAGTTGGGGGTGTGGCCGCAGACCATCGAGCGGTGGCGCGCAGAGGCGGCCGATGCGATCGAGGGTTTCACGTGGAACTGGTTCTGGGCCGAGGATGCCCTGGGGTTCGATCGGCGCGAGTACCTGCGTATCCACTACGGTTTCCTGCCCCCCTACGAGTATGAGGTGCTGGAGGAGACACCGGAGTACGTGGTCGCTCGAAACGGCAACGGCATCGTCACCCGAGCCCTCAAGGAGGGCACTGTGGGTGGCGGACGCATGTGCATGGATCAGTATCTGGAGTTCCCCGTGAGCACACCGGATGACTTCCCGGCCGTGAAGGCTCGCCTCGTGGCTGGGGCGCCGGAGCGGTACCCTGAGAGCCTCGAGGCACAGATACAGGCTGCCGCCAACCGGACCTGTCCGCTCGTTCTCGGCGAGAACTGCGCCGCCAATGGGTTCTACTGGCGTGCGCGCGAGTGGATGGGAACCGAGGCACTCTCTCTCGCCTGGTACGACTACCCGGCCCTGATGCACGAGATGATGGAGTTCTACGCAGACTTCATCATCGAGACCAGTCGGCCGGTGCTGGAGCGCTGTCAGCCGGACTACTTCTGCCTCAACGAGGACCTGGCGATGAAGGGTGGCCCGCTGCTGAGTCCGAGCACCTTCCGCACGTTCATCCTCCCGCATCTCAGTCGAATGGTCGAGACCTTCAAGGGTCTGGGCGTTCGGTACTTCGTCATCGACACCGATGGCGACCCACGTCCGCTGCTCTCTCTGTTCCTGGATGCCGGCGTGGACGCGATCTGGCCGCTGGAGCGCGCCTCCGATATGGACCCGGCGGAGCTGCGACGGACCTTTGGGCGCTCGCTGCGCTTGTGGGGCGGGGTCGACAAGCGCGAGCTGGCCAAAGGGCCGGACGCCATCCGCAGGCACCTGGTTGAGTTCATCCCGCTGATCGAAGAGGGGGGGTTCATTCCGACGGTGGACCACACGGTGCCGCCGGATGTGTCGTGGGACAACTTCCGTTACTACATGGATCTCAAGCACGAGCTGCTGGCGGGCCAGTTCGGCAATCTGCGGTAGCGTGTGCCGGGCGCACCAGCTCGCATAGACTATTATAGACGGTTTTTCCTGGCATGTCAAGAACTTTTGTTTGCGAATTCAGGGCCGCTTCATTGGCGAGGGCGGGCCGGATGGGGCTCTTCCCATTCGGTGCTTCTCAGTGGTTCGGAGGATATCCTCGGAGAGGCCGCACAGGGGGAATCGGCCGCCGGCTGGTGGGACCTTACCCGGTCCGCTGTAGCTGGCGCCTGAGGACGCTCACGGGCGATGGGAATGTTTGGTATACCCCGATGGTAGCAAGTGGCCAGCTTATATGATGAGCATATCAGCTGGCCACTCGGGTTTGGGTTTCGCGGATCTACTCACAGGCGATGGCGACCATCTGGTGCCCGTCCACCTTGGGCACGATGAACTCGACGCGGTCGCCGGCCTGCGCGAATGGGACTGCCTCTGCTTGAGGTTCGAGTGTTACCGCCGTGACTGCCCCAGCGACCCGCACCGAGACGGGCACGTGGAAGAGGGGGATGACGTCCTCGATGATGTCGAACTCGCGGCAGCGGCGCTCCGGCACGTAGTGCAGCAGATGCACCACTCGGCGCGATTGGGCCGCCTGCTCGGTCACCGTTACCAGTGCCGTGCTGGGCCCGCCGGCGCGCACGAGGGGATCGGGGAGCAGCAGATCGAGGGCGTTCGTCACCAGGCGCTTGCACCAGAGTGGCCCGAGGCGGTCATATAGCGTGAACAGCGGGTGCATGAGGTAGATGCAGCGGCCGTTTCGCACGGCGCCGGGATAGTCAGCGGCGTCATCGGCTGGCGTGTGGCGATGCGAGCAGAAGTGCTTCCACTCGCGGTTGAAGAATGGCTTCAGCGTCGTGGAGAGCACCTCGGTGCCGGGCAGCGCCTCCACCTTGAGACCCCGGAGGTACATCACATGGCCCGTATCGGCCAGCCCCGATCCGAGCTGACCCGGCACGATGAAGTCGGGCGAGAAGGGCGCGTCGCCGTCGAGTCGGACGCCGAGCTCGGCCAGTGCGAAACCCGAGCCGTCGGGGCGGAGGCCAGAGCGGTGCGTCGCCAGGATCGCGCCCCCGTGGGCCACGAACGCGGAGAGTTTGGCGGCGAGGCCGGAGTCCACGGGGATGCTGTCGGGCAGGATGACGACCCGGTATGCGGCCAGGTCGGTGTGGGAATCGGCCAGGTCGAACTGGTGGCGCGATTCCTGCAGGATGCGCGCGGCGCCGAGCGCTTCGTTGGGGAGTCCCGCGTGGCTATGCCCGCTGGCGAACTCCTCGGGGGTGAGCACAGCGATGTCCGATAGAGGCTTCGCGCCCACGCACCAGGGCTCGGCGGCTTCGACTTTGGCATAGGTGCGGCCGATGAGGGCGTAGGTGTCTTTGCAGATGCGTCCCCGGGGGTGGAGCTGGTCGCCGATGCTGCACTTGGCTCCGAGGGCGAGCATGTTGAGGCATTCGAAGTCGAGGGCGGCGGGGTTCTTGAACGACTGGAAGTCGCCCCAACTGGTATGGAACTTGCCGGTCATGCCCATGGTGTCGCGGTCGAGGCCCCGGGCGAAGCGCTGGGCCAGTGGGAAGTGCATGTAGCCCCAACCGCCACTGGGCAGCGACTCGAGTTCGAGATGGGTGAACGCATCGATTATCCGGCGGTGCTTGGGGCCGACGTGGCCCGAGTTGAAGAACACGGTGGCCTCGGGGTGATGGGACCGCACGGTGGCGAAGAGCCGGTCCTGGAATCGCCGGAGCACCTCGAACCCAAAGTCGGCACGGTGCTGAGCGTTGGCGGGGTCGAGTCCGGCCTCGTCCATCGAGCGGACGCAGGCCGGACAGCTACACGCGGTTGGGATGCAGATATCGAAGAAGATCCCATCCACCGGCAGGGTCTCACACACCTCGACGGTCTGGGCCTCCAGGAAGTCGACATAGGGTGTGTTGAGGCACAGACGACGGTAGAACCCGGCTTCGAAGGGCGGGGTGCCGATCTGTCGGCCGGTCTCGTCGATGGCGATCCACTCCGGGTGCCGGCGGGCGGTGAAGTGGTCCCACATGACGGTGATGTAGATCGGCACACGGATGTCGCGCTGATGGCAGGCGTCGATCTGCTCCTTGAGTAGGTTGCGCGTGAGATGGGGATGCCGGCGCTCGGGAAACCGTGCGGTGTCGTGGTAGATCCACCCGTGGTGGCAGCGGGAGAAGCATGTCACGGAGTTGACGTGGGCGGCTTTGAGCGTGTCGGCGAACTCGTCGGGGTCGAATTCGCTGCCGATTCCAGGGATCTGCTCGCTGGTGTGGAAGTCCAGGTGGATCTGCCGGAACCTGAGGTCTGCCATGGCTTTCTCCTCGCGACCGTTCGGGTGGGTGCGTTTGGTGCTTCGTTGCTGTGGCGGGCCTGTCCTTGGAGGACGGCGAAGGTCATGACGGATATCGAGATCCTGCGTCCTCTGGTCGATCGGACGCTCGAGCGGGCCGCCCTGCCATGCCAGAGCGAGCGGGCCGAGCTTCTGGCGCGGAACAACGCCTTGCTGCCCGTTCCGCGAGCACCGGTGATCGTGTCGTTCGAGCTGATCCCCGCCGAGCACTGGCATCTGATGCTCGGTGAGGACCATTTGAAGTGCCAGGCGGAGGACGCGCGTGCTCTCGAGTGGCGGCTGCGCCGCGACCTGTGGGCCGACGAGCACATCCCCCACGACCATCCGTTGTGGCCGGTCGCCTGGGTGACGGCTGACTACCGCCAAGTGGTGGGCTGGGGTGTTGATCTGGGTCGGCACGCCGTGGGCGGCGGGCTGACGGCATGGGGCTATGATCCGCCTTTTCGTGACGGTATTGAGGTATCGCGTCTCACCATGCCGGAGTTCGAGCACCACGAGGCGGGCACGCGGCGCGGACCACCGCGCCACCGGTGCCCATGCCGCAAGCGGCTCGGCGCGAACCCTCAGCGATCCGGCCCGGGCCGGACGGTACGGCGCCCTTCTCGTTCGCACGGCTCGTCCAGCCGGTGCTGGACCGGCATTGTGGGTCGTGCCACCCGGCTGGCGGCGGTGAGTCCGGCGTCGACTTGAGCGCGTCGCCCGCGGGGCCATTCTCGGCTTCCTACATGGCGCTGACGGGCGGCACGGCGTCGTTCTACTTCGACGCCACGAACCCGGACAACGCCCGGAGTGCGCTGGTGCCGAGATTCGGAGGGTGGAACCCCGTCTACACGACAGCCGTGGGGGGGGTCTATGGCTCCCGCGGCAGCCGGCTGATGCGGATGCTAGACGAGGGGCACCATGGCGTGAGACTGCCGCCCGACGACCGGGAGCGGCTCTCCATCTGGATCGACGCGAACGCGCTATTCTACGGGACCTACGACCCGGCAGAGCAGCAGCGCCAGCTTGCGGGCGAGCTGATCGCGATGCCTGAGCTGCAGTAGGCGGGGGGCAGCGCGCAGCCGTTCGGCAGGCTCAGGGGGCGCTCCCTGTTTCGCCAAGACCGCGGGGCTCCCGCCCCATATCCCAGCCGACTGAAGCCGGGGCTCCCGGGAGGGGCAATCACAACGGCACGAGGGTGCCGGTCTGCCGCGCCCGGCTGAAGAGCCTGTCGGGAGACCCCGATTCCGGCCATTCAGGCCAGGTCTTGGGGCGTCATCGGACAGTCCCCCGGTGCCTGGAATCGCGTCTGAGGGACTGCTGGCGCGTGTCATTCCGTTCGCAGAGGCCCTCTGGCGGACTTCTCCGACAGGCTCTGAAGTCGGGCCTCCGACCGGGCGTGTTGGTAGCGGTGGAGACCATTGGTCGGCCGGCCGGCCGTCGCTACCTGCGGAGGCGTCCGACGCAGGGCTTGGCTGCCGCGAGCGGGAAAGGCCCTCGCTGGAGATCACCGACGATCAGGAGGCACGGCATGGGCTTGGAGATGATGGTGGCTATGGGCATCTCCCTCGTAGGCGCGGGACCGGCCGTCTACAACGTGGCGGACTTCGGCGCACAGGGGCAGGAGACCGTCGCGGACACCGCGGCCTTCGGCGAAGCCGTGAAGGCTTGCGTTGCCGCCGGTGGGGGGACGGTCTACGTGCCGCCCGGGCGCTACACGCTGGGCCGCGTCACCCTGGGCGGTCGCGTGACTCTGCACCTGGAGGCCGGAGCCGAGATCCACCCATCGACAGACCCAGCCCACTTCCCGCCCCTCGAGGGCTCCGCTGAGTCGGCCTACAAACCAGCCTATGGCGACAACGCCATCAACTGCCGCTACGCGGTGTTCTACGCGCTGGGGGCGCGCGATGTGACCCTCGAGGGCCGCGGCTGCATCGTCGGTGATGGCAAGTCGTTCTGGGACGTGAAGAACACCGGCGACTTCGCCAAGTGGAACATGGTGGCTCCATGGTTCTACTACGGCGCCCGGCCCTTTCGACCCATCATCGTGATGCTCGAGGAGTGCGACAACGCTCTGGTGCGCGACCTACGGATGGTGGACGCCTCCTGCTACACCGGCTGGTTCGCGGGATGCCGCGATCTGCGGATCCAGAACATCACCGTCCTCAATGACCTGGCCGGCCCGAACACCGACGGCTTCCATTTCAGCTCGTGCCGGAATGTCCACGTCTCCGACTGCGACTTCGTGTGTGGCGACGACTGCATCGCCATCGACCCGAACCACCACGGGCCGTCGGCCGGCTTCGTGGTCCGCGGGTGCACATTCCGCACCTCAGTGAACGTGTTCCGCATCTACACGGGGCTCGACCCGGGCCTTGCGCCCGATCGGCCGCGGGGCGGGGTCTCGGACATCGCCGCCAGCAACTGTGCCGTCGTCGATGCCTCCGGCGTGTTCAACGTCACCGCCGACGGCGGCGACATCCGGCGGCTGAGCTTCAACAACTTCGCGATCAACATGGATCAGCAGGGCTCGGCCTTCTTCCTGCTGACCCTGGGCGGCGGGTCGATCCGCGACGTGGCCCTGGGCGAAATGACCATCCGCACCGACGGCGTCGGGACCATCAGCGGCGAGGGCGGGCCGGTGTCGGGCGTGGCGCTCTCGAACCTGCAGTATGACGTGTGCCCGCGCACCAAGGCCTATGGGAACGCCCTCCCTGAGCCGGTGCCCGGCTATGGCATTCACCACTTCGCGCCGTACAACCTGAACGTCCGTCACGCGCGGGACCTGCGGCTCAGTGGCGTCCGCATCGACTGGGGCGAGGCCGACCTGGGCGACCTCGCCCAGGTCCCCGGAGGCACGCCTCACTGGCCCGCGGTGGAGTGCCGCGATGTCGAGGGACTCGATGTCGACGGCCTGGTCTGCCGGCAGTTCGGGGAGAAGGCGCCCGCCGTCAGTCTGACCGATGTGCGCGACGCCACGCTCTCGCGCTGCCGCGCCCGGGCGGGCTGCGGGACCTTCGTCAGCCTGGCCGGCACGTGCGCCAACATCGCCCTGGTGGAGAGCGACCTGACCAAGGCCGCTCAGCCCAGCCAGTTGGCCGATGGCGTGCCTGCGGAGGCGTTGGTAGAAGACGGCAACCGGGTGCGGTAGAGGGCGGTGGGGACGGGCCGCAGCCCACGGAGAGCCTGCACGGAGGCCCCAGGTGCCGACGGGCGTCCTCGCCCGTCACAGCAGGGCCTACCCCAACGACGCGGGCCGGGAGGCCCGCAGGCACGAACCACAGACCCACCTCAGCCGCGCACTCCCACCTTCCGCACCTCAACCCGCCGCACGCGCAGGTCCTCGTCCTTGGCGAAGACGCGGAAGTCGGCCCCCATGTGCTGGCGGTTCGCGAGCCGCGCATCATCGAGCCGGAACACCTGTGTGCGCCATTCGCCGGAGCCCGTCCGGCGGCATTCCGGGGCGTTCTTGAATGCTCCGTTGATCGGGGCCGTGACGTCCATCGAGTCGTAGGCCAAGCCGAAGGGCTCGGTGCCAGTGTCGAGGTACTCGACGGCGATCTGCACCGGCCCCTTCGGCTCGCGGATGAAGCCGTCGGCGATGGCGACGTAGATGAACACGTTCTCGCCGCCACTGGCGATGTCGGTGCGGCGGTGGTCGCCGTCAACCACGCCCTTGATGAAGGGCAGCGTGAGCCCCTGCCCGGTGGGGCGCTCGCCCATGAGTAGAAAGGCGCCCTCGGGGGGCTCCGGCGCGGCCCGGGGCCGGATGCGCTCCGGAGCCGGCACGTCACGGACGAACAGATAGGGCTCGACCAGGCTGTTCGGGCACGCGCTCGCGACCGCGATCAGGTTCCACCCGCCCGTGACCAGGAACGGCGTGATCGAGCACTCGTCGCCGCTGCCGATGCGACCCGCTGGCCAGCCGTTGACGTAGATCAGGTTCAGCGTGCCCCCGGCGCCCCACGGCCCGCCCGTGTAGCCGAGTCGCAACTGCAGATCGGCTCCTCGCCACTCGGGGGGGAGGAACACCAGCCGGCGGTAGATGGCCCATGAGTTGGCTTGGCGCGTGTCCTCATGGAGCCGGATGGGCGTGGGCATCGTCGGCCAGTCGCCGTCCCAGACCGAGGGCGTCGTGGCCTCGACGTCGAGGTTGTCGTTGAGTTCGTCGCCGCCGACCTCGACGGTGCTGCGCCGGATCAGATGCACCTGCCATGGCCCGTTCAGGTCCATGACGCGGGTCCGGGGGGTGGCGTTAGTTTCGAAGAGCGTGCGTCCGTTCATGCGGACACAGATCGTCACCGGCGAAGCCGCCACGCCCGTGCAGTCGAAGTCGAAGTCGCGTCTGATTGCGTTGGGCGGCAGCTCCGGGCTGCCATCGGCCCACCGGCCCAGTGGGCTGCTCGGGTCCCCGAGCTCGCTCGGCGCCACGCCTTCCACGTGCCCGGTGGCGTTGCCGCTGACCTGCTGGCCGCTGACGTGGATCTCGACCTGGCCGGCCTCATCCGTGTTGTTCGCGCAGGTGACGGTCAGCCGGCCGCGCTGGTCGGGGTCGAGAGCGTGAACCCCCAGCGGTCCTGCTTCGCCCAGCGTGTCGAAGTCGTATAGCACGGTCAGGGGCTCCATGACCTTGAGGTGCGTGGCCGCGGTCCGCTTCAGTAGGCCCGCGCGCAGCACGGCTTTGATGGGGTAGTTCCGGCCGAAGATGCCGGGCGGGACGACAGTGGCGACCACTGTGCTCAGGGGCGCGCCTGCGGGCACCACGACGGGTCTGACCTGCGGCCAGCCCGCGGGAAGCGAGAACGACAGCGTGCCGACCTCTGCCGGGGGAGGATCGACGCTCACCGTCAACCGTACGGTCTGGCCCGGCTGGGCCAGCTCGGGCACCGCGAGTGTGATCATCGGACCCTCGACTACCTCGATCGCGAATGTGGTTGGATCCGGGACGGTCACCTCGACCATGCCGTTGCGGATGACGGCGTCGGCCTTCGCCTCGCCCACGGGCCCGAACAGCCGCACGTGGGGGCTACGGAGCCGCGTGGGCACGCGCAGTCGGAGGGGCCGGGGTTGCGGGCGTCCCCGCGGGAGGAACCTCTCGGCGAAGTTGGGCGAGTGGCTAAGTGGATACCATTGACCGAGTGTGACCTCGCGCCCCCCGCCCGAGTGTGTGACCGCAACGATGGGCCCGGGGTAGTCGCACCGGCGCCAGGCGCCATCGAACTGGGCTTCGGCGATGGTGTCGGACCAGTCGGCATCGACCACGGCCTCCTCGAAGCCCACGCGGAAGTCGTAGTAGCGCCGCCAGTCGGCATCGTAGAACCGGTAGCGGTGCAGCAGTTCGCCGGGCGGGCTCTCGGCGTCGCGGACGCCGGGATTGAAGCACCATGACGGCCCGCCGCCGTGGAAGCCGTAGCCCATGCCGTAGCCGTAGGTCCAGAAGTCGCTCTCGCTCATGCTCGGCATCTGCAGCGCCGCGTGTCGCGGGAGCGTGTAGCGGAAGAGTTCGGGGAGCAGCCGCGCATCGGTGGGCGCGTTGTGGCGGGCCACGAGGTTGGCGCCCTCGAAGAAGTGGGCGGTTGATGTGAGGAACTCGGGGTAGAAGAAGTCCGCGCCGTGTTCGGCTCGCAGCAGGAAGCCGGGGTTGATCTGGCGACAGGCGTCGCGGATGGCGCGGTAGAGCGCCTTGAAGTAGTGTGGGACTTCGTTGGGGCGTTGGGTGAAGCCGGGCGTGTAGGAGGGTCCGGCCATTGCTGGCCCCGTGGTGGCCGCCGTGTCGAAGTGGATCTCGTCGAGTCCGAAGGCCTGGACCCAACGCCGTGCCTCCCCCACCCGCGCCCGCACGAGGTCCGTATCGAATGGCGATGGCATCATGTCTTTGAAGGCTTCGGCGATGCTCTGGTCGCGCCGCTGCAGCACCCATCGCCCGCCGTGCTCGGCATAGTTGGGCTTCCCCATGAACGGGGCGCGGTCGAAGGTGAACAGCGCGGGCGAGCCGCCCAGCTCGCGGATGCGGCGGAAGGCGGTCTCAAGCTCGAGCCCCGACCCGCGGAACCCATCCCATCCCTCGGGGGTCGAGGTGTTCAGCGACTTCATCAGGTATGAGGCGTGGATGGGTCCCTGCTGCTGGATCTCGAACAGCTTGCCGACATCGCCATCGCTGGCGTGGTGGGCGAGCCAGCACTGGGCCGTGGGCATCTCACGGACGCGCTCGGGGGGATCGAGCGGGCCGAAGGCAGCCTGGGCGAACGGTCGGTAGAGGTCGGCCCCCGCGCGCCAGTCGCCCGGGTGTGCGGCAATCTGCACCCAGGGCGTCGTCCACCGATCGCCCTGCTTCGCGATCCAGCATCCCGTGAATATGATGCCCCAGCGGCTGGCGCCGGCCGCGTCGCGGCCGATGAAGAGCTCCTTGCTGTAGCCGTAGTCATCGAGGCAGCCCAGGTAGACGCCCCCCGTCTCGTCGAACAGATCGAGCCACTGCATGTAGAGGAACTCCGGATAGGGCATGGCGAGCGTCTCGCCCGGGGCGAACCCCTGCACGCGGAAGCGCGTGCCGAGCGTGTGCGGCCAGGTGAACCAGTCGTCGGCGGCGTCGCCGAGCTCGATGCCGCTGAGCACGGGCATGCGGATGGTGTCGACCAGCGCCTGCTGAGTGTCGTTGATGACCTCGAGACGGAACCGGGGTCCGGGATCGGTGGGAGAGAGTTCGACCTCGCCGATGGCGCGCAGGCCGCCTGGCAGTGACCAGGTGCACCGCAGCCGGGCGGTGTTGGCGCGGGCATCGCGGGCGGCGGTCACCCGGGCGGGCCCGCCGGTGAACGTCGACTCCGTGCCGTGGAGCCAGGTCTCCCAGGGCTCCATGCCGCCGCGGCTTTCGATGACGATCTCGAACCACGGCCCGCGTAGAGACGCGGGGCCGGGCGTGAGCGCGCGGATGGCGCCCGTCTGCGTGTCGAGGTCGATGCGGCAGCGGCCGTTGTCGAGGGCGAGGGCTCCATCGGCCTGGATAATGCGAGTGGGCGCGGGAGCCAGGCAGAGGCTGGCGGCGTGGAGCGCGACGAGGGGCAGCATCGGTGGGCCCTTCCTTCTCGCGGCAGTCGGGGCGGTTTCGCGCGGTGGGCGAGGAGCGCCTGCCCAGGCCCTTCGTGCCAGCGGTCGCCCTCGGCCGCCACGGCAAAGGCGCGGGCCGGGAGGCCCGAAGGCACGAGCACCCGGGGATACCGGGGACGGCACCGTGCCGGCGGCCGTCCTCGGCCGCCACGGCAAAGGCGCGGGCCGGGAGGCCCGCAGGCACGAACACCTGGGCATACCGGGGATGGCACCGTGCCGGCGGCCGTCCTCGGCCGCCACGGCAGGGCGCGGGCCGGGAGGCCCGCAGGCACGAACACCCGGGGATACCGGGGACGGCACCGTGCCGGCGGCCGTCCTCGGCCGCCACGGCAGAGGCGCGGGCCGGGAGGCCCGCAGGCACGAACACCCGGGGATACCGGGGACGGCACCGTGCCGGCGGCTGTCCTTGGCCGCCACGGCAGGGCGCCAAGGCCCCATCCCGTCCTATGCCGAACTCGTTGCCGAGGGGGTCGTCCCATGGGCACATCGCTGGCCTTGCACGCGGCTCTGGTTGCCGCCGTCTCGGGCCCCTGCGCGGCCTATGATGTCCTGGTGGCCATGCACGATGGGGGCTCCATCGAGTGCTACGACGGGGCCACGGGCAGCCACCGGGGTACCTTCGCGGTCGGTATCGACAACCCGAACTGCCTCGCCTGGGGACCCGATGGCACGCTCTTCGTCTCGACCGGCGCGCTGAACGGGCCCGGTGGGGTGGAGCGGTTCGACCCGGCGACGGGCGAGCCCCTGGGGTATCTGGTGCCGCCAGCCGCCTCGGGAGCGGGCCGGTTGGCTCGCGCCGTGGGCATGGCATTCCGCGGCGGGAAGCTCTACGTTGCGAGCTGCGACGACGGGCGCATCGTGTGCTACGACGCGCCGAGCGGTAAGTGGCTGTCCGACTTCGTTGCCCAGTCGATCCGCCGGTTCGATGCCAACGCCGGCGCGCCCCTGCCCGATCTCACGGCCATCGCCGGCTACTCGCCCTGGGGCCTCGCGCTCGACAGCTCCGGACGCCTGTTCTGGAGCGGCAGCGGGAGCGGCGGGCACACGATCCAGTGCCTCGCTGGCGCGACCAACCAGCACTGGGCCGGCCCCCATGCCACGCTCAACGCGCCTGTGCAACTGGCGTTGGCGCCCGACGGGCTTCTCTATTGCTCCAGCTACTTCGGCCGCAACGTGACGGTGTGGTCGACGGATCACCCCTCGGCCGGTGATCCCATCCACGTGATCCGTGGCCCCGAGGTCCGCGGGCCGAACGGAATCGTGTTCACGGAGAGGCCGGTGCCCATGCGTCCCGCACCCATCGAGCTCGAGTCGTCGACCAAATCGGCCTGCGTCCGAGCGCAGGCCGAGCCTGACCATGCCGCCCTCCCCTACCTGAGCTGGGACACCGAGGGGGGCGATCGGGCGCGGACCAACCTGCTCCGCGCGCCCGTGCGGCTGCGCCTCGTCGGCCGCGACGGTGCTCGCCCGAGCGTTGAGGCGCGGCGCCGAGGGAGCCACGGCATCACCTACCGCCTGGGCCTGCCCTCGGGGGGTGAGGTCTCGTGGGATGTGGCCCTCCGGGGCGGCGGCATCTCGATGACCTTCGGCGCCACGGGAACCGAGCTGGGCCACGTCCGCGGGATCGAGATCGAGTTCCCCCTCGACCCGCGCGCCACGGCGACGACGGTGCTCACGGGCGACTGGAG
>JAKPQA010000191.1 GCA_029547025.1 Armatimonadota bacterium | reverse complement strand
GGAAGAGCCCTGAGCGCCAACGTGATCGGGGCAGCCGGCACGAGGAAGAGCGGCATGATCATCGCGATGCCCATGTGCATGATCATGTGGACCGAGAAGAGCAGCCGACCCCAGATCTCGCCCGCGCCGCAGGTGAAGTAGGCCCACATCGCCCAGCCGAGCCACCAACACAGGGTGCGCCACCACGACCAGGCGTCACCGCGGCGACGGAGCCGGATCACGCCCACGGTGTAGAGGGCGACGGCCAGGACGGCGATCGCGAGGAAGAGCCAGTTGATCCGCCACGTCGTCAGCCAGTCGGCGTTTGTCATCGGCCCCGGGTCAGGGAATCCGCTGAGGCTCAGGACCACGGAAGGGCTCGGCAGGGAGTCGGGCACGGGCGGGGCACTGCGCGCGAGGGCGGCCGAGAGTCCGGCCGCCAGCCCCATGAGGCCGAGCTCGACGAGCGCCAGCCGCCCGAAGGCGCCACCATCCGCCGGGTCCCCCGAGAGACGTGCGGTGATGACCCGGCGCTGGCGCCACCCGAGAAGCCCCAGCACGACGAGGATGCTGATCTTGGCGAGCACGATGAGCCCGTAGTTGCTCGTCAGTGCCGACCAGGAGCCGATCCGCAGCAGGGCCTGCTGGGCGCCGGAGAGCGCCAGTGCCACATAGGCCCAGAGCGCCAGCGTGGAGTAGCGCCCCACGGTGACACCGAGGTCCCGGCCGAGGGTCCGCCGCAGGATCGCCAACGCAGCGAGCCCGCCGACCCAGACCGACATCGAGAGCAGGTGCACACCCATCGAGTTCACGACGTCCTCGTGGAGCGCCGAGCCACCGGAGTGCGAGGAGAGGGCCTGGATGACGATGCCGACGATCGTGAGGAGGGCCAGCCACGCCATCAGGGTGCGCTCACGCGCGAAGAGCGCGGCGACGCCCACCACCAAGGCCAGGGTCGCCGAGATGAGCAAGATCCGAGTGGTCTCCAACTCCAGTGCGTAGGAGCCGAATTGGGAGAGTAGCGCCGGATCGGACAGGGTCAGCCCGGCGAGATCGGCGAAGGTGAAGAAGGCGACGACGAGGGCGGTGGTCGCCCAGACCAGTGCCGCCACGCCGGCCAGGCGGGTTGCCTCGACACGGCGGTTGGTCCTGGTCGTCTCGGGGACGAGGAAGGCCGCCATCCCGAGCAGGCCCAGGGTCAGCGCCGAAGCCAGTTGTGCCACGACACCAAGCACCGGCAGACCCCACCGCACCAGCGGTCCGGGGTCGGAGATGAAGAGCGGGTCCGCTGCCCCCGTGACGAGCGCAGCGACAACGGCACCCACCAGACCCAGCGCCACGAGAATCCCCGCGATCGGTCCGGGCGCCAAAGGCGCACGGGCATCGCGAAGTTCAGCGGACGGCATACCTCCAGCGTAGGTAGTCTCGCGCCATGCCCGTGCACCCACCCGCCCCGCGCGACCTCCCGGGGCTCATCGATGCGTATGCCGTGACCACCGCAGCCGTCCTCGCGCTCGGCGAAGGGCTTGAGCCGGGGCAGGAGTCACTGCCGACGGATTGCCCCGGGTGGACCGTGCTCGACCAGATCCGGCATGTCGCGAGCATCGAGGCGATGTTGCTCGGTGAGGAGCT
>JAKPQA010000230.1 GCA_029547025.1 Armatimonadota bacterium | reverse complement strand
TCAAGTCGAGCAGGCTCTCGGTCAGCCGGTGGCCGCAGCCCAGAAGACGCTGCACCCGCTGAGTGTCATCGACTCGGCTGAAGTTGCGCGCCGGGTGACGCGGCCGCTGTCGCGGGTCCGGGCGGTGGCTTACTACGGCTGTCTGCTGACGCGGCCCGCCTCGGTATCGATCGACGCCAATGTGGTCAATCCGACGGTGATGGATGAGTTGATGTCGGCCTGCGGCGTGCAGATGCTCGACTGGCCGCTGAAGACCGAATGCTGCGGCGCGACGCTGACCATGGGGCGTCGTGAGGCCGCGGTGCGGCTCACCGCCCGCATCCTTCAGTGCGCCCAGGCCGTGGGCGCCGACTGCGTGGTCACTGCATGCCCTCTGTGTCAGTCCAACCTCGATGTGCGCCAGGACCAAGTGGCCCGGTTGCTCGGCACCCCGATGAACATGCCGGTGGTGTTCTTCACGGAAGTGCTCGCCCTGGCGTTGGGCGTCGACGCGGCGAGGCTCGACCTGGATCGGCACATCGTTAGCGCGGTGCACCTGGCCGCGGCGCGGTAGGTCCCGGGGCCGCGCCACGCGGCGCCACACTTGGTACGTGGCCGCCATGGCTCCTGGACCAAGCTCGAGGAGGGGCTCTGCGCATGATGGGACTGATCGGAGCCATACCGCGTGTGCGCTATGCGGGCTGGGTGCTGGTGGGGGTGGCGGTGATGGTGTTCGAAGCGAACGCGCACGTGGGGCCGAGGGAAGAGGAGCTGGCCACCGCGAACCGCTGGCTCGGCGAGCACCTCCTGCAGCCCGAGGCATCGCTCCCCTTCTCTTTCGTCTACGGAGGCCGGGGGTCGGCGACGCTGCTGCGGGACTGGCCGGTCGAACGGGAGACGGCACGGCTCGATGCGGTTCGCACGCGCCATGTGCTCCGGTGGACGGATCCCGCGTCGGAGCTTCAGGTGCGCTGCGAGTCGATCGAGTATGCCGACTATCCGGCCGTCGAGTGGACCGTCTACCTCCGGAACACCGGGACCCAGAACTCAGCCGTCCTCGAGCGCATCCAGGGCCTGGACACGCGCTTTGACCGAGGCGCGGAGGGTGAGTTCACCCTCCATGGCATCAAGGGCGACTCGTGCAGTGCCGATAGCTTTGAACCCTATGCGCGGGTTCTAGCGCCCAACACCGAGGCCCGTTTCGGTCCGCCCGGGTCCGGCAAGTCGAGCGACGGTCCGGATGGGTGGCCCTATTACAACCTGCAGTTCACTGGCGGAGGCACCATCATCGCGGTTGGCTGGCCCGGCCAGTGGGCCAGCTCGTTCGTCCGGGACGAGGCGACGGGACTCGGGGTGCGTGCCGGGCAGGAGTTCACGCGGCTGTACCTTAGACCGGGTGAGGAGGTCCGTACGCCGCTCATTGCGCTGTTGTTCTGGTCGGGCGACGATGTAGTTCGGTCGCAGAACCTATGGCGGCGTTGGTATGTCGCGCATAACATGCCCCGGGTGGACGGGCGGACGCAGCGTGCGGTGGCCCAGATCCAGGTCGGCGGCTCTGAGGCCGACATCGCCTATGTCCAGTCCTTTCTGGACGCGGGGATTCGGGTGGACCTGTGCTGGCGCGATGCGGGCGGCTCGCGTGACTCGGTCTGGTTCCCCGTGGGCGATGGACCCTTTCACGAGCCGGACCCCGCGTGGCTGAACTCGGGCACTTGGGATGTGGACCTAACCAAGTATCCCCGGGGCTTCCGGCCGTTCACTGAGTGGATCCACGCGCATGGCATGGAGTTCGTGCTGTGGTTCGAGCCGGAGAGGGTCGGCGACCCCGACTCGTGGCTGGGCCGGAACCACCCTGAATGGCTGCTCCCGAACAACTGGGGCGGGGCCATACTCAACGAGGGGGATCCGGCAGCACGCCAGTGGCTGATCGATCACATCGGTGACATCATCGCCCGCGAGGGAGTGGACTGGTACCGGGAGGATATGAACGGAGGGGGACCTGCACCAGCCTGGCGCGCCCACGATGCGCCGGACCGACAGGGCATCACGGAGAATCTGTACGTGCAGGGGCACTTGGCCTACTGGGACGCGCTTCGCCGCCGCCATCCGCGGTTGAGAATCGACTCGTGCGCGTCGGGCGGACGTCGCAATGATCTCGAGACCATGCGCCGGGCGGTCCCTCTGCTCCGAAGCGACTTCCAGTGGCCGGAGATGGGCGATGTGGCCGAAGGGAATCAGGGCCATACCTACGGCCTCTCGGCGTGGCTGCCGTTCCAGGGTACGGGCGTGTACCAGTATGACCCCTACTCGTACCGAAGCTTTTACCTTCCCTCGTTCGGCATGGGGGTGCTCACGCCCGAGAACCGTGAGGCCCAGAGCAGGGCCTACAGCGAGTGCCGGCAAGTGGGACCGCGGATGCTGGGCGACTACTACCCTCTGACTCCCTACAGCCGGGATCTGGACCGCTGGATGGCCTGGCAGTTTGACCGCCCGAACGAGGGCGACGGGGTCGTACAGGCTTTCCGTCGTCGGCAGTGCGCCGAGGATGTCATCAACGTGCGGCTGTCCGGCCTCGACCCGTATGCGCGCTATGGGCTTACCGATCTCGACCGGGCAGGCACGGCTGAGGCGAGCGGCCGCGAGCTGATGACTGAGGGCCTGCGGGTGGAGGTCAGCGAGAAGCCCGGGGCGGCCATCATTCTGTACAGCAAGGTGCGATAGACCGGCCGCGCGCGGCTCCGCGTTGCCCGTGCACAGAGAAAGGCGCGCCCCATGGCGGAACGTTGGGACGCGCCTTTCACGTTGGTGGGGTTCGGTCTAGTGCTTGCCGGGCGCCAGTTTGACTCCCCGGCGCTCGTAGGTGATGTATGACTCGAGCGCAATCATCTTCGGGTCGTCGAGTGCCAGTGCCTGACCCTCAAGGGGGTGCTGCAGACACCAATTGATCATGTCGCGCAGCGGGACCACTCGGCCGAGCTGCTGCTGGAACTTGGGGTACGTCTCCGGGTGTGTGTTCGCGGCGTTGGGATGGCACTGCGCGCAGGCCACGCCGTTGGTTCCGAGCTCGCCGCTGGTCCACAGCGCGCGTCCCTCTTTGACCACGGACATGAACTCGCCCTGCCAGCGCTCCTGGTCCTCCGTCGTGAACTCATCGGCCCGGGCCATCCATGCCATCAGCCCGCCCGCCACCAATACACCCGCCATGGCCACAGTCAGGATACGTCTCATCGTCGCTCTCCCTTTCTAGAAGTGGTCTTGCGGCGGGATCCGCTTGTCCTTGTCCGGGAAGTCGCGGTCCACGGGTCGCTTCTTCGCCGGATCGAAGCCGATGGTCCGGTCGGTGTTGTTGAAGAGCCTGTAATTGAGCGTCACGCGGCCGGCCTCCACGTCGATCCCCTGCCACCCGGTGGCGTCGCGCTCGAAGAACGGGTTGGCCCGGTTCATCGGGACCGTGATCGGCGGGAAGTCGGGCTCCGCTTGGGCATAGGTCTCCGGGTACGGCCACGGCCATGCGGTGGCCATCACCGCCTGGAAGGCGATGTTCCCGATCTGGTTGTACTGGATCTGGTGGACGTGCCCATAGACCACCGTGGGCTTACGGAAGGGCTTCAGCAACGCCTGGACCTCATCCGCATCCTCCGTCCAGAAGTTCCAGCCCTTGTAGATCTTTTGGATGGGGGAATGGGAGAAGACCACGACCGGGGTCGACTTGTCGACGGCCGCCAGGTCTTTGCGGAGCCACTCCCGCTGCTTCTCGCCGACCATGAACGGTGACCCGTTGGGGTTGTCGAGCCCCGCCATCTCGAGCATGCGTTGCTGCGCGCTGGGCCATCGGTTGTGGGTCCAGTCATCGTAGGTGAGGACGCTATTGAGGATGACGAAGTGGACCCCTTTGTGGTCGAAGCTGTGCCAGTGAGGGCCGAAGAGCTCGGACCAGTACTCACCGAGGTCGAGATAGTAGTCGTGCTCACCCATGACGTGGTAGGTCTTGTACTTGAGCGCCGAGAGCATCTCGGCACCGTGATCCAGCTCCTCTTTGGTACCGAGCTGTGCCAGGTCGCCGCCGAAGACCACGAAGTCCGGCGCGGGCGTGAGCAGGTTGCACTCCGCCACGGCGCGTATCAGACCCCGGTCCCAGTTGCGGACGAACTGTGTGCCGCGGATGTGCTGGATGTGGGCGTCAGAGATGTACGCGATCCGGAAGTTGCGGGCCGGGTCGGCGAAAGCCATCTCGACGACGCTCAGTGGCAGCGCGCTGGCAGCAGCGGCTGTACCGGCCGCGCGGATGAAGCCTCGACGGCTCCAGCGGTGCTCAGCCATTGCCCGCACCTCCCTCGGTGGCCTTTGGCAGGTCCGCGAACTCCGGGCTCGTCAGCGCCTCCATGAAAGCCACCAAGTCATCGATCTCGTCTTCGGTCAGGTTGAGTGGGCGGATGCCGCTGCTCAGGAAGTCGTTGACGCGGTCGCCCTCATTCGTCACGCCGCCGTTGTTGTAGTGGACGATCACGTCACGGAGCGTCGCCTTGCTGCCATCATGCATATAGGGCGCGGTCACCGCGACGTTGCGCAGTGTCGGCGTCTTGAACGAGCCGATGTCCTCGAGCGAGCGGGTCACCGCGAGCCGGCCCAGCTCCGAGGTGCGCTTGTCGCTCAGCACCTTGACGTCGACCTCTGAGAGGGTCGCCTTGGCCCTCAGGAACTCGGTCGCGAGCGCGGGCGCGTCGTCCTGGATGTCGTTGATGCCGACTCCGACGTTGTGGAAGCGGTTGTCGGTGAACAGGGCCTGCGTCTGCTCGATGACGTGGCACGAGACGCATCGGGCCTTGTTCACGAACAGGTCAAGCCCGCGGATCTGGGCCGGCGTCAGAGCCTTGGCGTCGTGCCCGAAGTAGTAGCGGTCGAAGGGCGAATTGCCGGAGATGATGGTTCGCTCGAAGGCGGCGATGGCCTTGGTCACCTCTGTCATAGTGATCTTGTTGCCGCTCTTGTCGAACACCCGTCCAAATGCCCTCGTGTACTCCGGGTCCGACCGCACGATCCTCAGGATGGGTTCGTGGTCTTTGAGGCCCATCTCGACCGGGTTCACGAACGGATGCAGGGCCTGGTCCTCGAGCGTGGGCGACCGTCCATCCCAGAACATGCTGCGCATGTATGCCGAGTTGATGACCGTGGGGGCATTGCGCGTCCCCGTGAGCTTGTTGATCCCCTCAGAGACCTTCAGGGGCCCATCGGTGAACGCCTTCTCGGCCATATGGCAATTGGCGCAGGCGACCTCACCCGTACTGCTGAAGCGCTTGTCCTCAAACAGCTTCTTTCCGAGCGCGATCTTCTCGGGCGTCTGTGGATTGTCGGCGGGCACCCGCAAGGCGGGCAAGCCGAGCGGCGCCGGGGCGAGTGCCTGATCGGCACCTACCGCCGCAGCGCAGGCCAGGACTCCCGCCGCCAGGAGCCATCGGATCGAGTTCCCTCTCATCGCTCCTCCTCTGGCATGTGCGGCGCCGCAGAGCGACGCCTCATCTCACGGTACTGCGCTACCCAGCCCCAGACCACCGGCGGGCTGGAGACCGGCGCCCAACCCACGCACATTCGGGCGCGGCCCCCTAGCGGGGGCGCCTCCTTCCGCGCATGACTACCTGAAACTCGCGGACATCGATTCCTTGCAGTGTGTCGGTGCCCGTCACAGAGACTGCGTCCCATGGCACATCCTCAATACGTCCCGTGTCGTCGTCGATGAAGTGGTGATGTGGAGCGGTCTGAGAGTCGTACACACACACGCCCTCGCGCAGCGCCAGCTGTCGTACGAGGCCCCTCTCGACCAGCAGGTGGAGGGTGTTGTAGACGGTGGCGCGCGACACGGTGGGGCAAGCCTCACGGACCCCCAGGTAGACCTCTTCAGCCGATGGGTGGTTCCGGCTGTCGATCGCGAACCCCGCCACGGCCATACGCTGTGGCGTGGGTTGGATCCCGTGGCTGCGGAGCAGGCCCAGGATGTCCATGGCGACTCTAGAATGCCTTCAGATCAGGAACATGTCAAGGCGCGCCGCCCTGGCGCCCGTTCCCCAGGTGAGCACTGGGCGGTACCCGAACACTGTGGGGGAGGGTTCTGTCATGCGCCATTGGCGTCCCATATCGCGGCGAGCGGCGCTGAGGGATCTGGGAGCCCTGGGAGCCGCGGTCGCCCTGGGCGAGCCGCATGGGGCTTTCCCACACGCGGATGGCGAGGTGAGGCCGGTGCCACCGAACCTGGTGCTGTTCCTGGTTGACGACATGGGCTGGCAGGACACGTCGGTGCCCTTTCACAGCTCGCCCACGCCGTTCAACGATCGCTACCACACGCCGAGCATGGAGCGACTCGCCGACGGCGGCGTATGCTTCACTCAAGCTTACGCTTGCTGCGTGTGCTCTCCGAGCCGTGTCTCGCTGATGACGGGGATGAACGCGGCGCGCCATCGGGTCACCAACTGGACGCTGTGGAAGGACCGCGCGACGGATGGGGCCCAAGGTGAGCTCATGCTGCCCGAGTGGAACGTGAACGGGATCGCACCGCTGGGCGGGGACCCGCGGGCCGTCCACGCCCGATGCCTCCCGGCTATCCTGCGCCATCGAGGGTACCGAACGATCCATGTAGGCAAGGCGCACTTTGGCGCCGTCGGCACGCCGGGGGCCGATCCGCGGAGTCTGGGGTTTGATGTGAACATCGCCGGCCATGCGGCGGGTGGGCCGGGGAGCTATCTGGGCACGCAGAACTTCAGCGGCCGTTGGCGCGGGGCTGAGGGGGTGTGGGACGTTCCCGGGCTGGAGCATTACCACGGCCAGGATATCTTCCTCACCGAGGCGCTGACCCTGGAGGCGATCCGCGAGATGGACGCCGCCGTGACGCGGCGGCAGCCCTTCTTCCTGTATCTATCGCACTACGCCGTACACGTTCCATTCGCCGACGATCCGCGGTTCGTGGGGAAGTACGACAGAGCTGGCCTGGACCACACGGAGGCGCAGTATGCAGCATTGCTTGAGGGCATGGACCAGTCGCTGGGGGACATTCTGGACCGCCTGCGGTACCACGGGATCGATCAGGACACTATCGTGCTGTTCATGTCGGACAACGGCGGGCTGAGCGCATACGGCAGGGGTGGCGAGCCCCATACTCACAACAGGCCGCTATCGAGCGGCAAGGGGTCGGCGCACGAGGGGGGCATTCGTGTGCCCATGATAGTTAGCTGGCCGGGCATCGTGCGGCCCGGCACCACCTGCGCGCATCCGGTGATCATCGAGGATTTCTACCCCACCCTACTCGAGCTTGCGGGTGTTCCGGAGATCACTTCGCCGGACGCGCAGAGCGTCGTTCCCCTTCTCCGCGGCGAGGCTCCCGGCACGGGGTCTCGTGCACTGCATTGGCACTACCCCAACTGCTGGGGGCCGCCCGGGCCTGGCATTGGCGCCTCGAGCACGATCCGTCGGGGCGACTGGAAGCTTATCTACTACCACGCCGACCAGTCCTACGAGCTGTTCAACATCGCGGAGGACATCGGCGAGGAGCGCAACAGAGCGCGGTCCGAGCCCCACCGTGTATCCGAGTTGGCCGACGCGCTACGGGATCACCTCCTGGCAGTCGATGCCCAGATGCCGTCGTTGAGGTCGACAGGGGAACCGGTCCCGCTACCGGGGGAGAGCGTGCCGTAACTGGGTGGCCGCTGCGGCGTCGCTCCGTGTGAGAGGCAGGCGAGTCCTGATGGCCTGGTGGTGACCCTTCGACGCCTGGGACTACTGGCATCTTTACATCGTGGTCATCGTCGGGCGAGGGGAGCGCAAGCGGGTCCAGCGCCGCACGCAGTCGATGCAGGTCAGGCACAGGAACGGGCCGCCTCGCCGGAGCGGGGCGGCCCGTTCGCCATCGGTTGTTCCGTCTGCCCCGGGATTACGAGGGGCGGGTCCAGTAGACGAGCTTGCTCGTCTCGGCAGCACTGTTTGGGTAGATGGCCTCGGGCTTGCTCCACTTCACGTGGCCGTCCAGGTAGCCGCAGTTCATGCCGTCGTTATGTACGGTCCCGAGCCAGCCGGCCCACGTGGCCATGCCCCAGCAGCCATCGAGCTGGCCCGCGGTGCACCAGTTGAGCCCCACGGGGTTGAGGCGGCCGTCGTTGTTGCTGCCCCGCCAGCCGTCACCGACCCAGATCACCTGGGCGGGCTCGGGGAGCGAGTCCATCGCAACGGCTCCGTTGCAGAGAGCCTTGCGCTGGATGCTGCAGTTGAAGCCGTAGCTCGTGGCCATGCCCCAGCCATTCCAACTCTGGGGCATACTCGCGCAACGGCCAACCTGCACGTTCTTGATGTAGGGCTGAATGGAATCGAACCAGCCAGGCGCCCCGTTTTGCGACCAAGAACGGGGCATCATGCCGTCGTAGTCCTGGCAGTACTGGGCGTGAGCCAGGCAGAGCTGTTTGAGGTTGCTCTGGCAACTGGCCTGACGTGCTTTCTCGCGGGCCTTGGCGAATACGGGGAACAAGATTGCCGCCAGGATCGCGATGATGGCGATGACGACCAACAGCTCAATCAGAGTGAAACCACGGCGCATCCACACGACCTCCAAAGGTATCCAAACTTGGGGCAGAGCCCCCAACCGAACTCCGGCCTCTCGGAGGCCGGGCCGTACACGATAGTCAGGGCCGCCGAAGCCGCCCTGCCCTACTTGCCCGCGTCGGCCGGCGCCGTAGCGCCGCCTCCGATAGGCACGTTGCCTTTGGAGTACATCTTCTGCATCTGGGCCTTGGCGTCGGCGGGAACCGAGCTCTCGGCCGAGCCGGGACTGCTCGTCTTGCCCTTGCAGCCAGCCGCTAGCACCAGCACGCCCACGGTCGTGCACACAACGAGAACAGACACGAAACGCCTCAAAACACCAGCACCTCCCTCGGCATCAGCGGTGGAACAGCGAAGCGGGCCCCGGTCCGTGGCCCGCAATCCCAGTATACCCTGTTTGGGCCACTTGCTTCAACGTCGGCACTGGTCCCGCGCGAGGGTGTGGGCCGCGCCGCGAGCAGAACCGGCGAGGCCTCGACCGCGTTTGACAACAGAGGTCCGAGTGCGTATAATCTCTGCCGGTCCGGGTTCCGACGGACCCGCTGCTCC
>JAKPQA010000150.1 GCA_029547025.1 Armatimonadota bacterium | reverse complement strand
CGCAGCTCTTGGCGCCCACGTCGGTCGCCGAGACGATGGGCACACCGGCATGGTAGAGGTAGCCCAGGCACCGGCAGAATCGGGCGCCGCAGAACTTGCGGACGACGCCGCCCAACCACGGAATGGCGAGCTTCAAGCGATCGTAGCCGAGGGCGATGGTGGGATACCCCAGGGCGATGCGGAAGGCGACCCAGAGAACCACGAGAGGGATGCCGATTTGGGCGGCCATCGCCGCAACCTGGACCAGCCACTCTCCCGTGCCGACGAGGAACAACGTGGGCACCGTGCTGATCAGGAGGGCGAACACGAGCAGTGCTTTGGGGTAGAAGGTGTAGAGCGAGATCTTGCTGCGGATCTTGTGCTCGTTGTCGAGGTAGCGGGCCGCCTGCTCGAACATGCCCGCCAGGTCGCCCGAGGTCTCGCCCACTTCGACCATCGAGACCAGGCTCTCGGGGAACAGCGTGGGGAACTGGCGCATCTCGCCGGACAGGGGGGCGCCGTCCTGGACGCGCTGCCCCATGTGCATCAGCGCTGTGCGCAGCTTCTTGTTGCGGACGCGGCTCTGGAGCAGGTTCAGGGCCTCGCCCACCGACATGCCGGAGCCGAGGAGGTGCGCCATCTGGCGGGAGAAGAAGGCGAGATCTTTGGTGCGCGCGCGGAAGAAGAGACGGTCGAAGACGCCGGTTCGCGGCGAGATCAGGGCCGCGACACGCTCTCGCTTGACGGCGGTCACCATGTGCCCCATGGCCACGAGTTCGGCCACGACGGCGCGTTCGTCGTCGGCCTGCATCACGCCGCTGATCGACTGGTTCTCTGCCGTGCGCGCCTCATAGCGGAACTGCGGCATCCGTGGTCCCCTCTCCTGGCCCTATGGCCCCGCCCCGCGGCGGCCGCTCCACAGATTGCGCCATGCCTCACCGGGCCCGGGCATGTCGATGCCGATGGCCCCCGCGTAGCCCAGATAGGCCAGCAGGAGCAGGGCCAGTATGACCAACCCCACCAGTGCGGGCAGAAGCCACAGGAGCAGTCCAACGCTGCGGTCGACGGCCTCTTCGGTGTCATCCTGAAGGTAGTCCGTGAGTTTCGCCGCCGCCAGGTCCATCCGGCCGGTTTCCTCGGCCGTCCGGATCACGTTCACCACCCACTGCGGGAAACTGGGATCGAGCCGGAAGGCCTCCGAGACCTTCATTCCATGCGCCACGCTCCGCAGCCGCGGCAGGATCGTGGCCTCGGCCTGGCGGTCGCCCATGCGCCGGATGGAGAGCTCCACGCTGGTCGCCAGTGGCACGCCGACCACGGCGCAGGCAGCGAAGGCCTGGGTGAACCGCGAGAAGCAGGTGCTGCGGTACAGAGGCCCCAGTATGGGCAGGCTGTAGCGCAGCCCATGCCACCGCCGCACCGGATCGAGCCGCAGCAGCCAGGCCAGCCCGGCCACGAGGGCCACCGGCAGAAGCGCTACCAACGCGATGAGCAGCGTGCACGGTAGATAGATGGTGAAGTATGACCACAGGTTGGATCCGAACACGATGGCTCGGAAGGTGAGGGGGCGATGCTTCTCGAGTACCTCGGCCGCCTCGAGGCATGCGGGCCCGAGTCGCCGACTGCGTTCGCCGGCCCGTACCAGCTCGACGGCCAGCGCGTCGAAGTGCGCGGGCTGTTCGGCCATGGCTTCGGCGAGCGGCTTGCCCCGGGCCACGGCGGCCTGTAGGGCGCGCATCGAGCCGGAGCTGCCGGCGCCCGAGGCGGCCATCCGGCGCAGGGCATCGTCGACCGATCCGGTCTCGAGCAGGTAGGCCCCGAGCGCCCGAAGCCAACGGGCAAGGGCCACGCCGGAGAGGCGCCCGCCCGCCGCCCTCAGCCGGGGCAACGGCGCGTGGGTGACGACCGGAGCTTCGGCCTCGGTCTCGAGCGCCACGGCGATGGGCGCCTGGCCCCGGGCGTGGAGGGTCCGCGAGGCGGCCTCGGCGCTCTCGGCGGTCAGTCTGCCCCGGACGGTCTCGCCCGCCTGTGTTCGCGCGACATAGCGGAACAGGGGCATCGGGACACCTCCAGCGCATGGTGGGCACATGGTGGGCCATGGGCGCCCGCCCGGGCCATAGGGTCTCACCTCGGGACCGCCCACGCAAGCGCCGAGCGGCGCCCGGGCCATTCCGCTCTCCAACGCGGGCCATCGTTGCCTGAGAGGACGCCCGGCCTGGGGGGGAACGGGACGAGCCTCCTGGCGCTGTGGGTTCCGTGTCAGAACGTGTTGATGAACTCCAGGATCTTGCGCATGAGGCCCGCCATGAGCGACACGAGCCCGCCGACGGCGCCGGCGCCGATCACGAGCAGGCTGAGCGCTATGAGCGCGCCCCAGATCACGTAGAAGGTCGTCCGCTGCGCGGTGGCGACGCGACGTTCCTGCTCCTGGCAGAGCCCACTGACAATCTGGTCGACCCTGCCGGTGCGCTCGCCCTCGGCCACGAGCCGGACCAGGTGACCGTCGAAGAGTCCTGTTGCCTGGAAGGCCTGAGCCAGTGACGCCCCTTGGATGAGCGCCGCGGCACCCCGTTCCAGGCCGGCGACCAGTGGCCGTTGTGCCGCGACGGGCACGGCCAGGGCGAATGCCTCCGGTACGCTTCGTCCGGCCCGGTTCAGCGCGCGGATGGACCGGGCGAACCGCAGGAGGCCTCTCTCGCGCTGGAGGGCGCCGGCGCCGGGCACCAGGGCGATGAGCGACTCCCGCAGATCGCGCATGGACGGATGACGCACGAAGGCTCTGCCGGTCCACACCATGGCCTGGAGCACTGCGAGCGCCGGGAGATAGACGGTGAGCACCCCCCGGAGCCATGGCAGAACGCCCCCGCTGACTAGTGTTCCGGAGCTCAGCAGTAGTGCGGCGAGGGCGGCCGCGACGCGGAGGTAGACCCGGGGCAGGCGGAAGCGCGCCGCCAGCCGCGCTTCGTCGTCCAGCTCGGACCGGATGTGCCCCAGGATCTCGTTGGGCCGACCGCTCTGCTCGGCAACGGCCACCATGGCGGCGACCCACTGAGGGAACAGGACGGGCTCGAGGCACACCGCGGCCGACAGAGGCTCCCCGTCGGCGCACCGGGCGGAGGCGCGGTTCGCGAAGGCGGCCAGGCGCCGATCGGTCATTCGAGAGGCCATCGAGGTTAGGGCGGCGGCGGGCGTCTGCCCGACCTTGGTCAGCGCGGCCAGGTGCCGGAAGAAGAGGGCCAGCGCGTCGGCCGACACCGGGAAGACCCGGGCATGGAGCCCTCCCACCGCGTCGCCGGTGGCTACCCGAGGCGCCAGGTCAACCTGTGAGACGAACAGCCCGCGGGCCTGCATGGCGCGCGCGGCCGCCGTGGGGTCGGCCGCCTGGACCGTGGTGGCCCTGGTCTCGCCCGCGGCATCCCGGACCGTCACGCGGTACACGCCCACGGAGCTAGATCCCCTCCATCATGTCATCGAACCATTCCAGCAGCGCATTGACGTACCCGCTCGTGCCGAGGTAGATGGCCAGGACGGTGACCGCCACGGAGACCAGGATCAGTAAGCCCCAGCCCCAGTAGGTGGCTCGCAGCGCCGCGTGGTCGGCCGAGTCCTCGAGGGATTGGACGGTCTCGTCGATCATGCTATCGAGCTCGCCAGTCTCCTCGGCGGTCTCCATGAGCCCGGCCTCGCGTTGGCCGAAGAGGCCGGTGGCGCGGTAGGCTCTGCCGAAGCTGCCGCCGGCCCGGAGCACGTCGGCCCCCCTGCGCAGCCCTCGCCCGGAGCTGCCGCCACCGGAGACAGGGGCGGCGAACTCGAAGGCCGATGGGGGATCGATGCCGGCCCTGATGAGCTCCCGCAGGGCCCGTTGCGCCCTCAACCGGGACAGGCTGCCGCGCAGGGAGCCGCACACGGGCACGAACCGGCTGAGTCCAGCGAGTAGGGCCCGCGGCCAGGCGAACCGGCTGATGATGTGCAGGAACTTCCATCCCACATAGGCGAGGCCACCGATCTCGGCGAGGCTCACGAGCCAGCCCGAGAGCCCCACGTGGATGACGGCGGGGCTGGTGGCGGCCAAGACGGCGAAGACGAGGATGGCGCGGGTGTAGATGGCCGCCACGGTGAACCGCCGGCCGAACTGGGTCTGCGTGCGGAACTCCTGCTCGAGCAGAGAGGCCATCACATCGAGTCGGCCGGTCTGTTCACCGACGGCGACGGAGGCGGACACCCAGGACTCGAACAGATCGGGGCGAAGGGCCATGGCCTCGGACAGCGGGATGCCTCGGGCCACGTCGGCGGCGGCCTCCCGGCAGAAGGAGGCCAGCCGGCGCTCGGTGGTCTGGCCGGCCAGGTGTTCGAGGGCATTCGCGGTGCTGAAGCCCGCGCGGATCAGGTCGGCCAGTTGGGCGAAGAGCAGGGCCAGGGCGCGCGGGCCAATGGGCCACACCGCGGCGCGGAGCGAACGCAGCGGGTCGCCCATCCGGCGGCGGGTCACGCGCTGGCCGCGGACAACGAACTCGCCGCGGGCCCGCAGCATCCGGACGGCGGCGACCTGCGACTCGGCCGCTACCCTCCGGGTCTGTACCTGGCCCGCTTCATTGCGCGTCTCGAGCTGGAACAGCGGCATGTGCCCGCTCCGATCCCGCAGGGCCAGTCGCATCTGCCCCGGATGCCTGAACCCCTGGAGGCGCCTCGGGGCTCAGGTCTCCGTCCCGCTTCCTGATGCCCGAGACGTCGCCGAGGTTGGCCAGTAGGGCACGGAGGGGGCGTCCGTCGGGCAGGGTGAGGCCGGGGGCGATCTCGAGCAGAGGGACCAGCACGAAGGCCCGCTGCGTCATCTCCGGGTGAGGGAGAATCAGGTTACCGCCCTGGAGCGTCACACTCCCGAAGAGCAGCAGGTCGATGTCGATCTCGCGCGGGCCCCAGCGCTGGCGGGCCTGGCGGCCCATGCGGGCCTCAATGGCCTTGCATGCACCGAGAAGCTCCTCGGGCAACAGATCGGTATCGATCGCCAGGGCGGCGTTGAGGAAGTCCCCCTGGTTCACGGGGCCGACCGGGGCCGTCTCGTAGCAGCTGGACACATGGCGAACCACGATGCCGGGTGTCGTGGCGAGTTCGCGGACGGCCCGGCGGAGCGCCTCCAACCGGTCGCCCAGGTTGCTGCCCAGGCCCAGGTAGGCTCGAGTCACGGCCGGGTGCGGCATATCTCGACCCCGACTCTCTCGAATGTGCCGTGCATGGGTGGATCCGGCTTGAAGACACCCACCGTCAGGGCGGTGACCGCGGGGAAGCCGTCGAGGATGGCCTCGGCGATGCGCTCGGCGAGGGTCTCGAGGAGCTGGAAGGTCCGTTTCTCGACCAAGTGCTGGACGGTCTCGAACACCCGGGAGTAGTCGCACGCCCGGCTGAGATCGTCGGCGCGGGCGGCGGGCTGCAGGTCGAGCTCGAGGGCCACGTCGACGCGGAAGCGCTGCACCAGACTCCGTTCGGCCTCGGAGACTCCGTGGTGGCCCCGGAAGATCATCCCCTGGAGGATGATGCGATCCGCACCTCGCGACGAAGAACTGCATCGGTCATCCGGCAAACCCGAGTCATCTCCCTCACATCGTGCACCCTCACCATGTCGGCGCCCCGAGCAATGGCGCAGGCCACGGTGGCGGCGGTTCCCTCGAGCCGGTCGTCCACGGGCAGGCCGAGGACCTGGCCGATGACCGACTTGCGCGAAGTCCCCACGAGCACCGGCTGGGCGGTGAGGGTCCGGAGTTCGTCGAGACGCTGCAGTAGCTCGAGGTTGTGGTCGACCGTCTTGCCGAACCCGATGCCCGGGTCGACGAGAATCGCGCCGGGATCCACCCCCGCGGCGCACGCCACCTCGACCTGGCGCTCGAGGAACTGGGCCACCTCGAGCACCACGTCCGTTTCGTAGGTGGGATTCGCCTGCATGCTCACCGGGTCGCCCCGCATGTGCATGAGGCAGACCGCGACACCGGCCTGGCCGCAGACGCGACGCATGTCGGGGTCGCCGGTGAGCGCGGTGACGTCGTTGACCAGAACCGCACCCACGGCGATGGCGGCCTCGGCCACCCGGGCGCTGCGGGTGTCGACCGACACCGGAATGCCGAGAGCGGCCAGTTCGCGGATCAGGGGGACCACGCGCCGTGTCTGCTCGTCGGCATCGACAGGCTCGGCGCCGGGGCGGGTCGATTCGCCGCCCACGTCAATGATGTCCGCGCCGTCGGCGCACATCTGCTGGGCCCGGGCCACAGCGCGAGCGACGGCCGGTTCGTCCGGCGCGAGGCCGTCGCCCGAGAAGGAGTCCGGGGTCATGTTGACGATGCCCATGACATAGGTGCGCCGACCGAGGGGCCATGCGGCGTTGCCGATCCGCAGTGCCCGTGGGGCCCCATCACCGGCGCCCCGGTGCAGGCACGCCTCGATCCGGACCGCCAGCTCGGGCAAGCCGAAGGGCTGGTCGCGCAGTGTCAGGCAGACGTTGGCGTACTGGCGGAGCGTGCCACAGAGAAGGACGGCCGTCCTCTCGCCCCGGAGGCACAGGGCTTCCCAGGGGAGCACGGCCTCGCCGCCCTTGGCCAGCATCTCCTGCTTGAGGATGACCGCGGCGCGGACGGGGAGGTCGGGGATGTAGAGGCAGCGGTGAACGGACTTGGCGGCCATCAGTTCGATCCGGCGGCCGTCGGCGCCGAGATGGGCCATGGCCTGACGTGCCTCGTCGAGCGTGTGAAAGACCACTGGGCGGACTGCGTGCATGGCTCCTCCGGCCGCGTGGCTACGCGTCGTTCTCGCCGTCGCTGTTGGCGTCCTCGGTTTCCTCGGGCGGCCGCGAGCCCGAGGCGGGCAGTCGCACCGTGAAGGTGGCGCCGCGGCCGGGCTCCGACTCGAGTCCGATGGTGCCCCGGTGCTGGGCGACGATCTGGCGGCAGATGTCGAGCCCAAGGCCGGTGCCCTCGGCGCCCCGGGTGGTGTAGAAGGGCTCCCAGATCCGCTCCTGGATCTCGGCCGGGACACCCGGGCCGTTGTCGGCCACCTCGATGATGACCTGCTGGTCCTCCTGCCGCACCCGGACGATGATTCGGCCGTCGGGCCGGCCCTGGAGCGCCTGGCCGGCGTTGCGGATGAGGTTAAGGAACACCTGCCGTAGCCGGTCGGCATTGCCGTCGACCTCCGGGTGGCACGCGTACTCGGTCTCGATCTGCGTGCGCCGGACGGCCTCGTCGAAGCGCTGGAGCGCGATGACGTCGTCTAGTACCTCGGTGACCGGGACCACCGTCATGCCGGCCTGACGCTCCCGGCTGAACTGGCGAACCATGTCCACGATGCCGGTGGTCCGCTTGGCTTCGCGCATGATGGTGTTCAGGAACTCGCGCACCTGCTCGGGCGACATCTGGTCGTGCTGATCGCGGAGCAGGCGCGCCAGGCCATAGACGGCAGCCTGGGGGTTCTTGACCTCATGGGCGATGCCGCTGGCCATCTCTCCCAGGGCCGCCAGGCGCTCGGTCTGGCGTAGTTTGTCCTGGGCTCCGTGCATGAGCTCGTAGGCTTCACGTAGGCGCTGGTTCGCGCGGCGGAGGCTGTCGATGAGGCGGGCGTTCTCGATGGCGAGAGCCGCCTGGTCGGCCAGGGCCCGCACGAGGCGCAGCTCGCTCTCGTCCGTCTCGCGGGGCTCGCCGAAGTAGAGCCGGAGCCCGCCCAGGGCCTTGCCGCGGCAGATGAGGCCCGCGTAGATGGCGGAGCGAAGCCCTTCCTCGCGGGCCGCATCCCGGTAGACGAAGCGCTCGTCCTTCTCGATGTCCTCGATCACCGATACGGCGCCCTCGATGGCCACGCGCTCGAGCTCGGTGGCCACGCCCACCGGGCCCTTCTGGAGGTACTCCTGGCTCAGGCCGTGCGAGGCCAGCACCTTGGTGGTTCCCCGATCGGTCTCGAAGAGGCGGATGAGACACGCCTTGGCGCCGAAGATGCCGGTGATTCGGCGGGCGATGAGGCTCATGGTGTCTTCGAGGCTGCGATCGGCCACCAGTTCGTGTCCGACTTCCTGGACGAGCCGGAGTTCCTCCACGGTGCATCGCAGATCGTAGCCCGCCAGGCACAGCTCGGTGATGTTGCGGGCAGTCATCTCGAGGCCGCGAACCAGGATGCCGGCCTCCTGATCGGACCACCGTCGCACGGTGGCTGCCTGACGCCGGACCTCGTCGACCGGGAGGCCGAGTTGGCCCGCCAGACGGTGAAGGGTGGCGGGGTCCATTTCCTGGTCGGCCACCGGCCCGACGATGATGGTGCCGTAGGTGCGCCCCCGGACCACGATGGGGGCGGCGAACTGCCGCAGGCCCGCATGGCACGCATAGGCCTGGACACCATGCTCATGCCCCGGCTCGGCCGGCACCTCGTTGTGGGAAGCCTGGCACTGGCGTGAGAGCTCCGGGTGGCACAGGAGGGCCGAGCAGAACTCGTTGAGGCAACTTGGCTGTGTGATCATCTGGCCGTCGGGGCCCCGGATGACGATCCCCACACGGCCCAGCTCGGCGAATCGCTCCTGGGCCTCCTGGAGGGTCTGTACATCGACCAGGTCGGTGAGTTGGAGCCCGCGCAAGCGCCGCCCCGGGGCCGCGTGGCGAGCGAAACGATCGGCATGGCTTTCTTTCATTCAAGACTCCCCTGGCGGTGCCGTCGCGCTGTTCGGGCCGGCGGAGCGGGTGGGGGCGGAACCCGGGCTGCGTTCGGCCGGCACGCTCAGCTACACCTGCCGCCTTGAGAATAACCAGCAGGCTGCCAGTGTGAGAAGGAGGGTGTAGATGGCGTCCGTGCCGATGGCCGGCCCGATGGGGATGTGGACCCGGGCTTCGATCAGGTAGTCCTCGGCCGCGGTCTTGAGGTCGCCCAGGTGCGGCAGGAGCCGATAGGCGAGCCGGGTGGCGTCGACCACCAGGCCGTGAACCTCGGCAGCCGTAAGGGACCGGTAGATGGCGCCGATCTGCCCCACGGCGGCACAGACCAGCAGCCCCACACCCGCGGCGCCCACGGGGTGCATCACGGTGGCGAGCGCGTAGACGAGCGTGAGGCACACCATCAGGTTGGGCAGGATCAGGCCCGCAGCGGGCAGCACGCGTGGCTCGGCCCGCCCCACCACCGCGGCATCGGCCAGCATCAGCGCCACCGCAAGGAGTGCGGTCGCCATGGTCAGCGCGCAGGCCCCACCCACCATCTGGCCCAGGACCACGGTGCGGCGCGGGATGGCACGGGCGACGATGGGCCCAATCCGCCCCGAGCGCGTCTCGTTCACCAGAACCCCGATGAGGGCCGCCAGGAGCGCCCCGCCCATGCCCACCACGTGCCGGAGTCCGGCCGCACGGGCCGTGTCCTTCATCACCAGCTCGTACTCGGACGCGGTCAGATCCTGGATGACCGCCGCCTTGGTCTGCCGCTCATCGCTCGCCGTGTCGCCGGGGAGCGACGGGACGGCGCCCTGCTCCACCAGACCCGCCGCGGCCTTCATGTACTCCGCGGGGACATGAGCGATGACCGCCACCGTCGTGGCCGCCGCCAGGGCGAGGACGGTCACCAGGCCGACGAGGATCCAGGCCCGGCCGCAGCTCCGCAAGGTATCCCCGGCCAGGGCGATAACGACGCTCATCCCGAGGCCCCCTTCACACCCACGGTACGGAGGAAGGCGTCCTCGAGCGTCTCGTGAGCCATGGCCAGGTACCGGAGACGCGCCCCGTGGCGCTCGACGATGCCAGGGATCGGGTCCAGGTCGGACTCGGAGCGGATCTCCCCCACGATGTACCCCTGCATCTCGCGCACGTTGGCGAGCGCGGATCGGAGGTCCGCCAGAAGGCCATCGCTGACGGTCGTCACACCGATGTGGACGTAGTGGACGGTTCGCGTCAGCTCGTCGACGGTGCCGGCGCGCACGATCCGGCCGGCATCCATGATGGCGACGCGCGTGCAGGTCATCTCGACCTCGGAGAGCATGTGGGAGCTCAGGAAGACGGTGATGCCCTGGTTGCGGAGCCCCACGAGCACGTCCCGCACCATGCGCCGACCCACGGGGTCGAGGTTGGCCGTGGGCTCGTCGAGGAACACGAGCCTCGGCTCGCCGATGAGGGCCACGGCCACGCCCAGGCGCTGGATCATCCCCTTCGAGAACCCCCCGACGCGTCGGCCCACGGCCCCGCGGAGGTCCACCAGGTCGATGAGCTCCTCGGCCCGGTCTTCGCCCGCCCCCCGCTTCATGCCGGCCAGGCGGGCGTGGAGGCTCAGTATCTCGCGAACGGTGGCGTGGGGGGCGAACTCGGGGGTCTCGGCGAGATAGCCGGTGCGAAAGCGGGCCGCCGGCCGGCGGGCATCGATGCCGAACAGGCGGGCCGAGCCTTCGTACTGGGGGACCATGCCCAGGAGCACCTTGACGGTAGTGGTCTTGCCGGCTCCGTTGCGGCCCAGGAACCCGAACACCTCTCCGGGCTGAACGGCCAGGGTGACGCCGTCGATGGCCGGGACGGGCGCCGCTCCGCGCACGCGGTAGGTCTTCCGGACGCCGGTGAGCTCGATGGCAGGCTGCACGCGGTCGGCCCTCCCCGGGCGGCATGTTGCCTATGGCGCCTCGACGACGGCTTCGAGCTCGCGCAGGGCCGCGCGCTCCTCGGCCGCGGCGCGCGTCACCACCACCTCGGGGCGCGCGAGTTGGCTGGCGCTCGGGCGATGCTCGAGGGCCGCGCGGAATGCCGCCTCGAGTCCCGCCAGGTGGCGCGCCACGCCGTCGTAGTGGCGGGCCGCCGACTCCAGGTGCTTCCGAGCGACCGGTGTTGCCGATGCGGCCCACGTTCGCAGGAAGTCGGCCGCCTCGCGCCGCGAGGCCGTCAGCCGGGGCAGATCGGACTCGCACCAGGCACCCAGTTCCGCGGCCTCGGCATCGGTGCAGCCCGAGCCACCGACCCGGGCCATGTCGTGGGCGAGCTCGGTCCACGCCGAGAGACCCCCGCGGAGGCCCCAGTCGTCGTGGGCTCGGCCCAGCGCGATGGCCTGGCGGATCGCGGGAGCCAGCGAGGGCGCGGGCTGGGACGACGCCGGCCGGCGGCCCAGGACGAAGAGCGGGATCTCGCGCGAGCCGTCATCGGACCGGGCGCCCATCCCGGGCCCGCCCTCGGGGGCCCAGAGGGCCCCGAGCAGTTGGTCGAGCGGCACCGTCCGCCGGGCCCCCGATGTGGTGTGGAAGCCCACGCGGTCCGTGGCCGCGTCGTAGCCCGTGATGAGCACCCAGTCGGCAGGTGAGACGACGCCCGCACGCGTGAGTACTGCCTGGCCGTCGGACAGGCTTCGGACCACGCGGTCCCACGCACGCTCGGGGCTGCGCTCGATGGTGAGGGCACAGTGGCGGAAACCCAGGCTTCGCGCCAGGCCCTCGGGCTCCCCCGGTGGCATGAGACCGGCGCCGCGGCGGCGATCCGTGGCCGCGTAGTAGAACGCGAAAGCACGGCCCGACCAGCCGGACAGTTTCGTGAGCGAGACGTGCACACCGCTCGCCGCGAGGAGCACGCGCAGGCATTCGAGCATCCCGGTGTCCTTGAACGCCTCGCCCGAAGGCGAGCGGGTCGGCAGCTCCACCCGCAGGGAGCGGCCCCGTGTGGCCTCGGTCCGGTCTGCCGTGACCGCGGGCAAGCCCAGCTCCTGCCGGAGGGCGGTGACCTGGCGTCGGGCTTGCGGCGCATAGCGCGAGTCGGGGTACTCGCGCAGAAGCTGCTCGTAGCGCTGGAGGGCCGTGCGCGGGCTGTCTTCGAGCTGGAGCGCGGTGAGGGCGAGCAGGTTCAGGGCTTCGGCCCGCTGGTGACCGCAGCGCGGGTAGCGCCGGAGGATGGCCAGGCAGCGCAGCCGGGCCCCGGGGCCGTCGCCGGAGCGAAACAGGGCCTCGGCGATCCGGACCTCGGCGGCGGCGGACGCCGCGGGGTCCGAGCCGGCACTGCGATGGACGGCATCCTGGTACGCGCGAATCGCTTCGGCGTACTGGTGGTCCTCGAGCAGGAGGTCTCCCATGTGACGGAGGGCCTCGTCGGCCAAGGGGTGGTGCGGGAACTCGTCGGCGATGCGCCGGTAGGTGCGGATGGCGTCGTCGCGCCGCCGGGCGTCATCGGCATAGATGAACGCAGCCTGATAGAGAGCCTGTGCGGCCCAGGGGCTGTCGGGATGGCGGGCGACGAACGCCTCGTACTGGCGCGCGGCCGCCCGAAGGTCGCCTGCCGAGAAGGACCGCTCGGCCTGGACCCAGGGATCTTCGCCATGGGCATCGGACCGGTTGGCATAGAGAAGAGCGCCGCCGATGCCGATGGCCGCAACCGAGAACAAAATGGTCCACGCACGTGGCACGCGGGCCTCACCTGCCGCCAGGGCTGGGGGGCGCGAGCCCCCCCACACTCGTCCGCCAGACCGAACGAGCCGCACGGCCCAGGGCACCGGCCGGCGGCCCGCAGTCTGGCCTCACACGCGCTTGTGTCTACTCACAACGCGCGATCGCTTTCAGGTCGTCGATGATCTGGACCAGCGCTCTCTGGTCGTCGTCCGGTGCATCGGCGGCGAGCGCCGCGATCCGGTCCGCCAGCCCGGCTCGCAGGGCGGCGTCGACCCGGCGGCCGATCTGGGCGAGCTGGACCGGGTCGTGCCCCACGTTGGCCGCCTCATCCAGGTACAGTTCGGCCTCGCGCAGATCGCGCGCGGCTCGGGCGGATTGGACCACATAGGGGCGAGAGAGCAGCGCCTGGTCGTCGATGGCCTGGGCCGAAGCCGCCGCCCGGGCCGCCAGCGAGGCCGCGTCGGGCAGACGGTCCTTGTCCCGGGCATCCCGACTCAGGACCACGGTGGCGCCGAGGGCGGCCAGGAGGAGACAGGCCACGGTCGCGATGCGCACCGAAGGCCGCCGGCAGAAGGCCAGCGATCGCACATGCCACGGGTCGCGCGTGCGCTCCTCGGCAATGCGGTCGAACACGATGGCCTTCATGCCCGCCGGAGGCACGACGGGCTTGAGGTGTTCGAGGGCCGCGACGCCCCGGGCGATGACCTCGTACTCCTCGGCGCAGCGCTGGCAGCGCTCGAGATGAGGCGCCAGCCCCTCGGGTGGATGGCCGTCGCCCCTGAGACGGGACTCGACCAACCGCTCCTGCACATGCCTACACCGCACGGCAGTCCCAACTCCTTAGGCAAAACCCACTAGCGCTCGCAGCCGTACACATGGGGACCACAGCTCGAACGCCACGCGGCGTACAAAGGTTCGACCGCCCGCAGAGAAACTCGCGAGCCCATCCTAGAGCCGCCCATCGAGGACCTTTCCCAGCTCTTTGATGGCATAGTGCATCCGCGATTTCACCGTGCCGATGGGGATGCCCAGGGTCTCGGCGATGTCCTTGTAGGCCATGCCCTGGAAGACGTAGAGGAGAATGACCTGCATGTGGTCCTTGGTCAACCGCGTCAGGGCGCGTCGGACGCGTCCCGCCTGCTCTTTGCGCGTCAGCAGCTCCTCGGGCGTGAGCGACTCGTCGGAGATGGTCGCCAGAAGGTCCGTCTCCTCGCCGCCCTCGGACTGGGTGATGCTGCTGATGGGCCGCCGGCGGCGGCGTTTGAACTCGTCCTTGCTCTGGTTGATGGCGATGCGGTGCAGCCAGGCGGAGAAGTTGGTCCCGAGCTGGTAGCGTTGCAGCTTGCGGTATGCCCGGATGAAGGTCTCCTGGAAGACATCCTGAGCCGCTTCGTAGTCACCCACGTACTGGCAGATGAAGTTGAAGAGGGGCTTCTCGTAGCGATCGTAGAGCCGCGAGAAGGCCGACATGTCCCCCTTGAGGGCACGCTCAACGAGGGCGTCGTCCGAATCGGGACTATACATGGCTCTGACCGCCGGTAGCTGCGCTTCCATCGCTCACCCATCCTACAGGCTCGCAACACGAACCTGGCTTCGCGGCACCGAGCGCCGCGCCCAGGAGCAGGCAGCCCATGGCCCCGAACGGTCGCGCCCATGGGGCTCGGGTCTCGTTCTGTACCATAGGCCCGCGCGCCGTACAAGCCCCCGCACCCGGCTTTGGCGCATCTCCTCGGTCGACCTGCCGCGAAAGCAGGTGGTATCATGCGCCCGCATTGCACCGCGCAGCCCTTTCTTCTTAGGGCCAACCCGGCGTACCTCCTTGTCCGGCGCGATATTCGCTCGGCCAGCGCGTCGGCGCGTTGCGAGGTGACTGATGGTGGCTGGCACGTATCCCCGGCTGTTTGAGCCCCTCGCCCTGCGGTCTCGCACGGCACCCAACCGCATCGTCATGCCGCCCATGGTGACCAACATGGGCGTGACCAGCGAGCCAGCCCGCGCCTACTACGCCGAGCGGGCCCGGGGCGGTGTGGGCACGGTCATCGTCGAGGCCGTGCAGGTTCGGCTGTTCGCCGCCGAGATTGGGCCCGCCCTCATGCGGCCACTGGCCCGGTGCATCCAGGATGCGGGGTCGCTCGCCGTGGTTCAGCTCTTCGTTCAGGACCGGGTCTCGCCCGACGCCGACCGGCTCGGTCCGAGCGCGCTCGACGGGGCTCGCGAGGCCACGGTCGAGGAGCTTCGGGCGCTCCAGCGCCAGCTGGCGCGCGCCGCCGTCGTGTGCGAGGAGGCCGGCTTCGACGGTGTCGAGATCCACGGCGCTCATGGGTTTTTCCTCAACCGGTTCTTCGCCCCCGAGTGGAACCAGCGGACGGACGGGTACGGAGGTTCCCTCGAGAACCGCATGCGCATGGGGCTCGAGTGTGTCCGGGCCGTGATGGAGGCCAAGGGGCCGGAGCTCCTCGTCTTCTACCGCCACACGCCGGCATGGGGCGGCTATGGCATCGACGAGAGCATCGCCTTCGCCGCCCAGCTGGTCGCCGCGGGGGTGGATGTGCTCGACATTTCGCCCAGCCTGGGCCCCAACGGGGAGCACGCTCACTATGCGGGGCTGACCCGCCAGCACACCACCGTGCCCGTCATCGCCGTCAACGGCATGAACGACCCTGCCCGGGCCGATGCGGCGCTGGCCGAGGGCCGGTGCGACCTGGTCGCCATCGGGCGAGGTCTTCTCGCCGACCCCATGTGGCCCACCAAGGTGCGGCAGGGCCGGGAGGCCGAGATCGTCCGCTGCACCGAATGTAATGAGAAGTGCTTCGGCAATCTGGGACGCGGTGAGCCCATCTCGTGTGTCGAGAACCCACGCGTCGGGCTCGAATGGAGGGACTAGCCACGGCCGAGTCGCGGCTCGCCGGGATCACCCACGTGTGCCTCGGCCTGGGCGACACGCGGGTCGTCGATGGAGCCGGCGCCTGGACGGCCTTTCTCGCGGCAGGGGAGCTGGTCCACCGGACCGACGGCGTCGACGATCCCATGCGGGCGGAGGCGATGGTCGGCAACTCACCGGAGAGCGATGTCGCGGGTGCCCAGGCAGTCGGTAGGGTCGCCGTGTGGCTGAACCGCGAGGGACTCCCGCGGGAGCGGGGCCCCGAGCCGGACGCCGAGATCCGCAGCCTGAAGGAGCTGCCCCGCCTCCTCGAGGCCGGCGGCGCGGCCGGGCCGAACTAGGGTCCGGAGGGGGCGGGCGCACGATGCATCCGTGGATCGGTCTCTGGCCGAGCGCTTACGCTGTGCGCGCGTACGATGTGCTCTATGCCCTCTCCGCGCTGTGCTTCGCCGCCATGGCCCTTCGGCTGACTCGGCGCCAGGGGCTGCCCGCCCCGCTCGCCATGGACCTGTCGGCCGCGTACGTCCTCGCCATGACCGTGGGGGCGACCCTCGCCTACGACCTGGTCTACCGCCAGCCGTGGTCGCTGCGGGCGTTCCGGCTCGGCGGCGTGATCGAAGGCGGCCTCTATGGCGGCCCGGCCATCGCCCTGGCGCTCATCGTGGCGCTGGCCGCGAGCATGCGGTGGCCGGTGTCCGCGCTGGACATGGGCACGGTCTGCCTGGCGCTGGGCCTGACTGTGGCGAAGCTGGGATGCCTGATGCATGGATGCTGCTACGGCAGGCCCACGGGCAGCCCGTGGGCCATGGTGTTCCCCCCCGGCTCCTATGCCCCGGCGGGCGTGCCACTCGTTCCGACGCAGGCCCTTGATGCGGCGCTCCTCGCCGCCACGGCTCTGGTACTGGGGGTCGCCCACCTCCGGCAGCGGGCACGGCCGGGATGGCTCGCCGTGTGGTTCGTGCTCCTGTTCTGCGCCGGCCGGTTCGTCACGGAGTTCGGGCGGGATGAGGCCCGGAGCCCGGGGCTGACCATGGCCCAGTGGGCGCTGCTGGCCGGGCTGTTGGGCGCCGCGGGCCTGCTAAGCGTGGCGCCGGCCCCGTGGGCACGCCTGGCCGTGTGGCTGGATGCTCGGTCAACCCGGAGGGCAGCGCCGGTCGAGCCGCGAGGCCCTCGACTGCTCGTGCGAGCCGGGGCGTCTGCCGTCGATGCCGCGCTCGTGGCGATCTGGGCGGTGGCGGCGGGCCCGCTGCTGGCTTGCGTCGTCGCCGGCATCGTGTTCGGTCTCGCGCCTCTCGCCATGGGCGCCACGCCCGGCATGCGAGTGTTCGGGCTGCGGGTCGTGGCCGAGTTCGGGGCCAGACCCCGTGGGCGGGCGCTGCTGCGCGGCGCGCTCCTGCCGCTCTCCGTGCTCTCGCTGTTCGGCTGCCTCCGGCCGCTGTTTGATCCACAGCGGCGGGCCCTGCACGATGTGCTCAGTGGGACGCGGGTGGTGCCGGCCGCAGGGGCCAGCCGGTCGCGCTCGGAAGACGCTGACTCGGCGCCAGCGGGCATGACGGAAGTCGTGAGAGGGTGAGCATCGGTGACGCGGGGGCCTTGCTGGAGGTGTCGAGGGAGGGGACATGCGTGCGTCGCCCTCGGGCTGGCGTGGCTCGCGCTGGCATCGCTGGCGGCCACGGCCCACTCGGCCCCCACGGTCTACGTGCTGCCGCTGCGGGCCGACGTGGACAGCGAGGCGGGCTCGGAGTGGCTCGGGTACCTGCTGAGCGATGTGGCCAACCGCGCGCTGGGTGGGGTGGCCCGGGTGCCCACCAGTGACGACGTGGAGCGCGCCACCCGCTCGCAGCGGCAGGCGTTGGGCCTGATCGACACCGCCAACGAAGCCGCTCTAGCCGGCGCGGAAATGGCCTGTCAGTTCGTCGCCTACGGATCGTTGCGCGTGCTGGGCGAGGACGCCGTCGTTGATGTGGAGGTACTCCATGTGGCCTCCGGCGCGCCCGTGGTGCAGCAGAGCATTCGAGGCGCGACCCGCGATCTGGAGGACCTGGTGTCGCGGGTGCTGGAGCGGGTGACCGTCGGGGCCGGGCTCGAGCCGGTGGGGCTTCCGGCGCTCAAGACCGCCCTGCCGGCCACCGAGTCGCCCCAGGCCGTTCGTCACCTGTTCGCGGCCGACCATCTGTGGGACCGCGCGGTGGGGGCAGAGGCAGCCGGGCTCCAGGACCTGGCGCACGAGTCGCTGACCGAGTGCATCGCCACGCTGGGCCGAGCCATCGAGGCCGACCCGGCCTTCGGCTGGGCCTACGAGCGCCTGGGCCGTGCGACACGGCATGTGCTGGCGCTCGACCCGAAGAACGGTCCGGCCTACGGCAATCTCGCTCTCGTGTGCCGGTACACGGGCGACTACGTGGGCGCCGTGGCCGCGCTGCGGGAGGCCGTCCGCCTCGTGCCCAACGACTACCATCTCCAGCTCAGCCTCGGCAATGCGCTGGTCGATGTGGCGCTCGCTTCCGATGCGGCGTCGCGGCTCGCGCCGTTGACCGAGGCCCAGTCCGTCTTCCGCGCCGCACTCGAGGTGGCGCCGGACGATCCGGCCTGCCACATCAACCTGGCGGCGACGCTGTACTACCTCGGGAATCTCGACGAGGCGGGGGACGAGTACGCCCGGGCGGCGGCGCTGGAGCCGTCGAACGCCGCCGCGTTCCTGGGCGTGGGCCTCAGCCGGGCTCGCATGGGCCGTGTGGCCGAGGCCCAAACCGCCTTCCGCCAAGCCATGGCACTGGACCCCCAGGGCCCCATCGGCCGCCGCGCCCAGCGCGAGCTGGGTGGGGAGTGATCGGGCTTCAGCGCCCGCCGGCACGGGACGTGGTCGCTCGTGCCCTACCGCTGCGGAGCTGGCGCTCCGCGCTCCGCACCCCCCCGGAAGTTGGGGCCCCAGATCCCCATTGGCGGTAACACAGGGCCCTTGGCCGGGCGGCTGGGTCTCGCGAAGGTCGCGCGGAACGCCCGCCTGGTCTTGCGGAGGGGCCGCACAGGGGTGCGCCCAGAGGGCGCGGGGCCCCTGACCGGCCCGAGGTTGAGGCCTCCAGATCGGGCGCGTTGGGGGCCCGCCACGCTGGGAGACGCGTGGTTCCCCCCATGGCGCCCCTCCGCAACCAGGCTGATGGGCCACTGGAGCCCTAAGTTACCGCCAATGCGCAAAAAGGGGCCCGCACTGAGACAAGGGTGCCATCCGGCCTGCACTCGAGAGCGACATGACCCTCTCTGGTGAGACCCTGTCCGGTCTGCCAGAGGGGCCAGCCTGTTATAATGACGATCGGCGGGCCCATAGCTCAGCGGTGAGAGCGGCCGGCTCATAACCGGTTGGTCCCTGGTTCGAATCCAGGTGGGCCCACCTGCCCCGGTGGCACGCTAGAGCGGCGGGATGCCGGTGAGCTCGCGGAGGCGCTGATACCGTTCCTGAAGTCCCGCGCGGTCAGCTCTGAGCAAGCCCTGCACGCCGAACCCCTCGACACAGAACGAAGCCACGGCCGTGCCCACCACCATGGCGCGGCGCAGGCTCTCGGGCGAGAGGGTGCTCGCGCCGGCCAGGCTCCCGATGAGGCCCCCCGCGAAGCTATCGCCAGCTCCCGTCGGATCGACCACATCGGTCACCGGGTACGCGGGGCAAAGGAACAGGCCGTCCGGCCCATACAGGTTCGCGCCGTGCTCGCCCTTCTTCACGACGGCGAACCGCGGCCCCAGGTCCAGGAGCGCACGCCCCGCCTCGTGGATCGATCGGTGGCCCGTGAGCATCCGGGCCTCCTCATCGTTGACCACCAGCACATCCACGCGCGCCATGACCCGCCGGAGCTCGGTGAGCGCGCCCGTGATCCAGAAGTTCATGGTGTCGAGCAGTGTCACTTCAGGCCGGTCCATCTGGTCGAGCACCGAGAACTGAAGGCCAGGCTGGATGTTGGCCAGGAACAGATGGCTCTCCGTCCGCAGCGCCTCGGGGATATGGGGTCGGAAATCCGCGAAGACGTTGAGCTGTGTATCGAGTGTATCGCGGCCAACCATGTCGTCGTGGTAGCGGCCCACCCAGCGGAAAGTCCGACCCTCCGCGCGCTCGATGCCCCCGATGTCCACCCCGCGCGCCTGGAGCATGGACAGGTGCTCGTCGGGGAAGTCACCGCCGACAACGCCGACCACCGAGACCGGCCGGGTCAGCAGCGCCGCGGCCAACGAAGCGTAGGTGGCGGCACCGCCCACCGCTTCGTCAACCCGTCCCGCTGGCGTCTCCACCGTGTCGAGCGCAACCGAACCCACGATCACGATGCCCAAAGCCCAGCCCCCTCGTCGTCGGCCCCCAATGAACGGGGCCGGACGGGATCATACCCCATCCGGCCCTCGGCATCCACGCGGCGCGGCGTGCCGTCGACAGCTAGAAACTGCGCTTCATCTCGACGAACACGCGAGTGTCCTCATCCGGCAACCCGTCCACGAGCGACGGGAAGGGCGAGAACTTCTTGGCCAGATTGAGCTCCAGCGACGTGTCGGTCGACACGATGCGGGAATACTTCAGCCGGTAGCCCTGGCCCTGCACGATGGGCGAGCCCTCCTGGTTGGCCCAGTTGTTGTAATAGGCTAGCGACAGCAGGCCGATCCGGTCGGTCTTGTACTGGAAGTCCAGCGAGAGCGCGTTCGTCAAAGACTCGCTGCTTCCGTCCTCGATGAACCGGTTCCGGATGGCAACGGTGCCCTTGTCGTCGATCTTGGCGGACAGGGCCAAGTCCGTTGCCGTGTTGCCCGCGAAGGACTCCACCTTGCCCTGCATGACCGTGGGGTTGTCGACTCGGTCCACCGACAGCGACACTGAACCTATCGGTACGTTGAAGCCAAACGTCTTCTGCTCGCCGGCCGTGGCGACCTTCGAGTCGTTGAAGGCCAGCTCGGGGTTCTCCCGCAGCGTTCCCCTGAGTGTCACGGGGCCTATCGGCACCGTGGCCCGAGCCTCGCGAGTCATCAGCCCGTGTGAGGTGTCCGTGTCCGCGCGGTTGATAATGGTCACCCCGCCCCGGACGCCTTCGGGCTGGTCCTCGCGATAGCTCAGGTTCAGCGAGCTCTCCGGCCTGCGGATGCCCGAGTAGGTCTCGAGCGCCGCCGCAGCCGCCGAAACCGTCACCGGCCCCAGCTTGTGCGTCGCGTTCACGCTGGTCCGCCGCAGCGTCTCGGAACCGAGCTCGATCACCTGCGACTGCCCCACGCCCACCTGCGTCCGGGTCCCGATGGGCCGGCTGATCTGCACCGAGCGCTCCATGCGGTCCGTCGGCGCCGTCGGGTTCTCGATCGTGTCGTGCACCACCGTGCCCGTTACCGTACACCCAGCCACCGTGGTGTTCGCGGACACGACTCGCTTCTGCGTGGCGGTACCGGCCGTGTCGGTCACCCGGTCCTGAGCAAAGCTCCCCGCGATGGTGTGGCCCAGCAGCTTCGTATCCACGCCGAACGAAGTCTTCTCGGTCGTGTTCCCGTTGACCGTCACCACACGCTGCCACAGCGCGTTGGTGAACCCAACGCGGTCCGAGAACAGCCACATGCGCTGACCGGGAAGCGTGTTGAGCGTCCAGACATCCTGGGTCACGCCATCCAGCGCCGGGTCGGTGTTGCCCGATGCCTGCGAGCGAACCAAGCTCCCCTGGATAATGGCGTGGTCATTGAGCTTGAGGTGGTTCAGCGAATAGGTGCTGACCGAAGAGGTCAGCGCGTCGGATGTGTCGGCATCGGTAGTCACGCGGCTGAACCCCAGGTTGAGCCGAGGCGTCACCTGGACCTGGTCCACCTTGATGGTGGTCACCCGCGACTCCGTCCCCAGTTCACCCGTCAGGTTGTTGGCCGTGTGGGACCGCACCTGCTGGAATGACATTGTCGACTGGGCCCCATTGACCTTGATCCCCTGGCTGGCGTCCAGCACGGTGGTGACCGCACTGGTGTCCGACTGCCGAGTTGAGGCCGCGTCCTTGGGATCCGGCTTCCGCTCGATTCGGGTCTCGGTCCGGGAGAAGCCCAGATGCGTGAGTCCCTTATCATACTGGGCGCGCTGTGTGCTTAGCGTCGCCAGGTCTCCCGTGGCCGAGAGCTCCTCCGACTTGGTCCGCACGTTCACCAGCAGCCCGGTCACCGGATTGGCCTCGACCATCCAGTCCTGCCACTTCGTCCCGGCGAACTGACCGCCCGTGGTGCGGTTAATGTTGCCATCAAAGAGGTCCTGCTTGTCCGCGAAGCCCAGTGTGCGGAACTCGTTGACGATGGCGGCATCGCCGCTGGCGCTCGACGGCGCCCAGCCCTGGTCGATGTTCGCCGAGCGGAAGTAGCCACGCACGGCGCTCTCGGCCCCGCCGAAACTCAAGCCCAACCAGCGAGCGTATGGCCCCATGGACCCGCCAAGCGAGCGCTCCGCAGCCCTGAGCGACGATGCGGTCAGCACCTCGGGAGCCTGGCCCACGAGGCCATAGGAGACCTGGGTCTTGCCCAGGGTGACGCCGGTCACCGACGCACCATAGACCTGCTCCTCAGGCGCGCGGCCGGTCCGGCGGTCCAACAGGCTCATCGACTCGACCGGAGCCGTCTTCGAGTAGGTCGATAGCTTCGGGAGCCCTTCCGTGATGGCGGAGTCCGAGAGCGTGCTTGCGACGAAGCGCTGAGTCAGCGACGGGCCGAACGCCGACAGGCCCGAGCTGCTGGAGAGTGTGGTCGAGTTCATCCACCCGCTCTCACTCAAGGCAACGGGGCTGCGCAGCACACGATAGGCCTCGTCGGTCAGGGCAATGTTCGCCATGCCCGTGGAAGCTCTGCCCACGTTCAGGCCAGGAGTACGGGGCCGTTCGAGGACAAGGTCACTGTCGACGCGCAACTCCAGAGCGCCCACCGCCTGGGCACCCAGCAGCAGAAGCGTCGCCACCAGCACAAGCGACCCGGCTCGATGTATCACACTTCGTAGAACCATATCTAACCCATCCCAACGGCGAGCCAGGCGTTCCGGTTCAAGTGCGGGACCTCGAGACCGGCCCAGACGCCAGTCCATCCACCCGGGATTCCGTTGGCAGCTCCAGGGCAGTGGGCTCCTCATTGGTAGAGCAGCCCCGCCGTCATGGCCATCGCGGGGAGCGGTTGGGGCCCGCCCGCGAAACTGTCGTAGTGGTCGAGGTTGGCCACCACCTCGGCCACAGCCTCCATCGGTTCGCGCCGTGGGGCGCCGCCGTCTGCCAGCCCGGTAATGTCGGGCCGCAGCGTGTCCGGCTCATACCCATAAAGCTCAGGCATCCGCGCCAAAGAAGTATAACGCAGGACCGGGCTCTTCTCGTGCCGATCGAGCTTCAGTACCACCACATCATCAGCGACAGTCTCGACCGAGCCCCGAGCCTGGATCGGTGCCGAGGCGGTAGCCGTAGCCACAGTCACCAGGCGTGACCCCACCGAGCGGGCCCGGTCCAGAAGGACACGAGCAGCGCGCTCGGTGCGGGGCCTCGGACTCGGGGCGCCGACCGCCGCCACACGGGCTGGCGCCGCCGGCTGTGGGGCCACCGGACTCGACACGGTGTCGCTCACCACAGCCGGCATCTCCACGTCAGGCGAGGCGCTCCCCTCGAATGACGCAGGGCCAACCGTCGGGCTCAGCGCCGTCGGCGACGGCTGCTGCACCCGGGGGAGTGCGATGATGAGAGCCAGGGCCGCCGCGGCGGCGAGCGGCAGTGCCGCATGGGCGGGCCGCGCGGCCGCGGGCAGCCGACGCAGCCACGCCGCCACGCGGCGGCCCAGCGAGCGAGAGGGCATCGGGATCAGGGCGTGGATCCGGCGATCCAAAGCACGAGGCGGCTCGGCCCACGGCAGGGCGCGGATGCTGGCGTTCAGGGACCTCATGCGCTCCAACGCACCCCGGCAACTCACACAACCATCCAGGTGCACCTGGAGCGTCGCGGCATCCGCGTGGTCGAGCTCGCCATCAATGGCAGCCGACAGCAACGGAGCCATGAGGTAGCAGTCGTCGGCCAGGCCCGCCGGCTGGTCGATCACCAAGGCCAACACGTCATGGTGAAGTCCCTCGGGAATCGCCTCGCCCGCAGTCCCCGGCTGCAGCGCCAGCAGCTCATCCAGGAGGGTCTCACAGGCGTCGCAGGTGGCGAGGTGCCGCTCGAGATGCGACGTCCACGCGGCATCGAGCGTGCCCGCCAGATGCTGCCGAACGAGGTCTCGCGCCTCACGACACGTCATCGGCCCCTCGCCTCCCTCCCACGTCTCTGCTGCACCCTCACCGGCTCACGCGCCCTCACGGGGCAGAGCCCGTCTCCGGCACCGGTTCCGTGGCCCGCCCTACCCGGGTGCCCGCATGGACTTGGACCCGTCAGGGCAGCGCATGTTGCACCCAATCCGCGGATTCTTTTGTCACCGCACGGCACCTGCCTAGCATGGGAGTTGTGTCCGATGTTGCGGCGGGACCCGGGCTTCGAACACTCCGGCGGCCAGCCATGTCCGCACGGCCCCATAGGGCGGCAGAGTGAGCTGGCGGCCAGCTTCGATGGCGTCTGCAAGGACGGCCGGAAATGACGTGAAGGGCTCGAGAGCCACCGTGTAAGCGCGGCCGTAGAACGGAGAACCCGACGGCGCGTTGCAGGCGATCCAGTACCAGATGTGGCGGAACACGCTGGGATCAAAGGTCATGGCGAACCCCAGACCCAGATCTGTATTGGTAACTGCATACCATCCCTCTGCTAGGTCCGTCAGGTAGAACATATCCGACACCGTCGCATGGCGATCGGGGACCTTGCTGATGTCCACCGGCTGACCGCGACGGTCGGGTACGCGTGGGTAGGCGGCGCTGAGGGGGGCCGCAAACCGGCTCTGGGGGTCATCGGCATCGTGCAGCACCGCAGTCTTCGCACCGGTCGTGATAATGCAGGAGCCCGATAGGAAAGGTGCGCCGAATGCAGGATGATGACCCCACATGCAATCCATCGCTTCATTGCACTCGTTGACCAGTTCCTCTTCAATCCGCAAAACGGGGCTCGCCGCCTCAAGATGCAGCGTCTTGCTGAGGAAAAAGGGAGTGCGCGGTGTTCGGACACAGAACCGCGCGGCAACGTGCGACGGCGAATCCTCGATGACCGAGCACTCCCACGGGAGACCGAAAACCTCGCCGTGCAGCCCCAGGTCCGCTCCGCGGTAATGGCAGCTCCGGCCGCCGTTGGGGAAGCACTCCTGCCAGCCACCCTCGTAAAAGTCGGAGAAGCTGCCGTGAGCCGCCTCCCGACTCGCAATGAACGGGGCGGAGGGCTGCACTCCGCGGGGCGACTGCCACAGCAGGTCGATACCCACTGGTTTGTACTGGAACTCGAAGATGTCGGTCCCTTGGTCAACCAGGACACTCACGCGCAGCAGCTCGTTCTCGAGCACGCAGACGCGCAGACCTCGGTATGTGAACTCGTCACTGATGCGGCAACCAAATGAACGGTATGGGCGGATTCCCACTCAGGTCACCTCTCCTGGCGGCACGGCGTCGTCCGGGTAACCGGTCGCGTCCAGCCCCCACAGAACGGCCTGGCGCAGGCGTTGGTTGGTCTCACTGATGCGCTCGGCGAACTCCTCCGCCAAAGCGAGGAGCAGCCGGCAGGCGGTCTCCGGAGCGGTCTCGATCACCTCGAAGAGCCGCTCGCCGGGCACGTGGATGAGCGTGGAATCACAGTGGGCCTGTGCCGTCGCCGTGCGGGGAGAACCCGTGATCCAGCCCAGCTCGCCCAGGAACTCGCGGGGACCGAAGCGGGCGATCACGTTCTCGACCCGGCCACGCAGGCGCTGGCTCACGATCACCTCTCCCGACCGGACGATGTAGAGCTCCCGGCCCGGCTGGCCCTCGCGGAAAATGATCTGACCCCGGCCGTAGGTCCGCTCCGAAGCCCAGCCGGCGAGCGCTTCGAGATCGGCCAGGCGTGCGTGCCGCAGGAGCGGAACCGTCCGAAGGAACGCGATCTGCCCGCCGAGGCCACTCTCGGATCCCATGCGGCATTCTCCTGCTCTATGGGCCTGAGACGCGGGCCAGGCACCCCCACACGGCACATCCCACCATGGCGCTGAGGCAGCCCAGGGTAGCCGCGGCGAACACCAGCAGCCTTCGTTCGTGGGGTGAGAACCCCTTCTGCCTAACGCGACGAGACAGGGCGCGCGCCACAAGCCGCAGCGCGTCCTGTCGCAGGCTGGGGGAGCCCCAGTGGCTGGCCAGCACGTAGTACCCGTCGGAAGCGTAGCCCAGGAAGGGACAAAGCGTTGCGGCCGCCAGTGCCAGCGACGCCGTGGCGCTGGCGTGAGCGATGGCCCGGACGGGCGACGGCGGAATGAGCCAGGCCGCCAGCGCCATGGCCGAGCCGAAAACCAGGGTCGAAAGCGGCCCGGCCAAATACACCCGCGCGCGAGCCCGGCGGCTGGCCATCCATACTTCGGTGACGTCGGCGTATGGGACGGGCAGAACGCCCCAGAGCAAGCGTACACCCAGCGCCTTCACACGACGACCGAAGCGCCGGCAAACGAAGGCATGGGCCAACTCGTGCGCCGGGAGGACGAGCCCAAGCACGACCGCGGTGGCCGCCGCCCCGACCTCCCAGTGCGTGCGGAGCGCGGTCGCGGTGGACCGCCAGGGCAGAGCGGCGTTGGCGAAGACGCCCAGGGCCACGATGACCAACGCGAACCACGGCGCCCAGGCCGAGAACAAGACGGGTGCCGCGCAGCGGTAGAGGGCCGCGATGCCCCGGTTGGCGCCCGGTATCCCCAGGGTAGCGGCCGCGCGCCGCCAGGGCGATGCCCGCAGATGCCTCTGAGGCCGGGTGACGAGCAGACCGGCGCGCTGGAGTTCGGTCACGGTCTGGCGCACCTCGGCCGGGCTCAGCGCGCCCGTACTCACGAACAATGTGGTCACGAGGTCTAGAAGACTCGCCCGGCCGTCCATGCCGCGGAACACCCCGTGGGCGGCCGCGGACAGCTGGACGATGGCGCCGGTCTCCAGGCTTCGAACAAGATATACGGGCGGCTCGCCGTCTGCCACGGCGATGCAGTTCACCTCATACTGCTCGGGCGGCACCAAGCAGGGCCGGTACCGCAGGCCACCCTCGTGCGAGGCGTAGTGGCACACCGTATACCCATCGCCGCTCTCACTGCGAATCAGCAGCTCGAGAGCCGGCGCGGTGCCCGCTGCCGGAGGCATGGTCTCCTCCGTCTCGCGCGAACGGAGCCAAGGCGGACGCCCCGGCTCCGTCTCGTCTCATGCTCAGGCGTCCCTAGTGACGGACGAGGATGCTGGGCGCATAGTAGGTCTGTCCAGCCGCCGGCCCGGTGAGGGCGATGGGGATGTTGGGCCAGTCGAGCGTCTGGGTGACGTTCTCGAGAGTCCCGTCGGCGTGGAGGATAACCGTGTCCTCCACCTTGGCACCCATAATGGTCGGGTTAAACGCGAATGCCTGGTCGCCCACGATGGGTGTCGGATCGCCGGGGAAGGTGACCCACTCGCGCTCCGCATAGCCCGTGGCGCCGCCCTGGTGGTGTTGCCGCCACTCGTCAGGGAACCCAGTTCGCGCGTACATCTCGATACCGGCCTGGAAGACTTCACCGGCCGTGACACCGGGCTTCAGGGCGCTCAGGAACGCGCCGGTCACCCGGGCACAGGCCCGGAGCCGGTGCCCCAGCTCCGCCGGGATGGGACCGAAGTGGACATAGCGCGTGACGGCGATGACGAGGCCCCACTTCCTGGCGCAGATGTTCACCTGAGCATACTTCTCGAGCTTCCTGTCCGTCGCAATGGCGTGGCGGTGCTGGAACAGCCGACCATCGACAGCAATGAGGAGCACGGTAGGCGTGATGCCACGAGCCATGAGCTTGTCGGCGATGACGCGCTGGATCTGCTTCTCGGTCATGCCCGGTCGGATCTCGCGACATGTCTCGGTGCACGCCTCCGTGCATTCGCGACCGAGCCAGCGGTACTTCTTCATCTCAGGCTCGGTGAGCGCAAAGCGCAGCGGCGCAAACTGCTTGGCGACGTCGGTCGCCCATGCAACCGGCATGTCCGAGCCGATCTCGGCGGGCTCCCAGCCTTTGCTCCGGGCAAACTCCTCCTGCGGCGAAGTGGCATCGAAGTTGTGGAACCACTCCCACGAGATCATCTCGTACCCGAGGCCCGCCAGTTCCTCGTCCCGGTTCCGGGCCTCCTCGTCGTTGGCGCACAGGGCGTACTTGGAGCCGTCCCGCGTCAACACCAGAGTGACCGGGCCCGACTCCGCGGCCATGACGATGGTGTCTTCCGACCCGCCGGTGACCCAGGAGTAGTTGCGGTACTGGGCCAGGAACACCGCCTCGAGTCTCTGTTCGCGCAGAAACGCCTGGACCCGGGCCTCCTTCGCGGCGACCTCGGTGGCTCGCTCCTGGGCTGTGATCACCGGCGGCGACAAGGCACTTCCGCCCCACTGGCCGAACGCGGCGGGCACCCCGGCAATCAGCGCCAGGAGCAGTGCGGTTGCGAGTGCTGTGGTTCTCATCTGTTAGCCTCCAAGCACAGGGTCTGGTCGTACGCGGGCTAGCCGCGCCGGGCCTCCTCAACCATGGCGTCGAACAGGGCGCGGTAGTAGTGCAGCACGCGCTCGGCGTCGCTACTGCCACCCATCTCCTGGTTGGCCCACCCGTCGAAACCCGTCTCGTGACACAGCGCGAAGAGCTCCTTCCATGGGTAGGACCGGTCATACAGGTCATGGATGTGCAGACAGCGGATCCAGTCGCGGACCAGCAACCAGTTCTCGCGGATCGAGCCCTCCACGATGTCTTGGGCGTTGCAGTTCCACGTGAGCCCCACATTCGGGTGCCCGCACGCGTCCATGATCGTCCGACAGTGGGGCACATGGGCGGTGCCGCGGCCGTGGATCTCGACCCAGACCTCGATGCCCCGTTCCTCGGCATAGCCACCGACTTCGGTCAGCGCGGCTCCGATCTGCTTCAGCGTCTGCTCGACGGGGATCCCCTGATCCTCGTGCAGGTTGTTCGGCCTGACCTTGATAGCCTGAGCGCCGACATCGCGAGCCAGGTCGGCGAAGCGCCGAGCCTCCTGCACGTGCTGCTGGACCACGGCGGCATCGGGCGAGTCGAACTCGCACGTGGTGCCCAGGCAGCAGATGACCACGGGCGACTGAGCGACACGGTCGCGGACCGCCTGCCGCTGCGCGGCGTCAAGCGACGGTTCGACGCCATGTGCATGCGTGGTGCGGAGCTCCATGCCCTCGAATCCGGTGCGTTCGCACAGGGTGATCAGTTCCTCTAGTGCCAGCTTCTCACCCATCTGGTATGTCACGAGACCGAGCTTCATGGCGCCAACGCGCCTCCCCCCGGCGTGGGAATCGGCGGCAGAGCCCCGACGGCTTGCGAGGGCACCTGCCAGCGCGCCCGCGGCGAGCGCGTCGCGCACGAACCGGCGGCGAGTGACCCGGCCGCTCACGGTGTCTCCTCCCCCATTGGGCTCAGCGCTGACAGGTACATTCTGCCCCGGGCGGCACAGGCCTTCGCCGAATGGCGTGTGGGAGCATGGTCCCCGGCCGGCGGCGCCGCTACGCCCCGTAGACCCCACGCGCGTTGTCGTGGAGGGCGCGGCGGGCAACTTCGAGGGCCTGATGCTTGGTGAAACGGCCGTCGCGCACCTGCTCGCCGAGCACCTTGCGCAGCAGGGTGCGGTTGTGGCGCGCCGAACCAACGGCCATCTCGATGCTGGTGGCGTCCTGCGAGCACATGAGCTTGTGCGAGGGCACAAAGCCAATGTACTTCCGCAGCGCCTCCTCGAGGAACGACGGGCTCAGAATCGCGAGCCAACATGTGTCGATATACACGTTGGGAAGAAAGTGGGCCAGGTAGGCGGACTCATCGAAATACGGCCACGTGTGGAGCAGCACGAAACGGACACCCGGGTAGCGATAGGCGAGCGCCTCGAGCGGAAGGGGACTCGAGCGGGGCAGGTTGGCGGTGCCGACATGAACCTGAAACGGCCAGCTCAGTTCGTGCGCCAGCCGGCAGCACTCGTGGGCGGTGAAATCCTCGAAGGCGCGTACCGCCGGCGGCGAGTCATCGGCCAGGTCGATGTCCCCATCGGCATGCGGGGCGAACTCCAGGTCACGCGAGTAGGCCTGGAGCTGCTTGATGCCCACGCAGCCGTGCTCCTGTGCGAGGGCGAAGGTCGCTTCGAGCAGCGCCCGCCAGCTGGCGGCATCGTGGGGCTCGATGCCGGTGCGCTCGATGCAGTAGCGGACGCGATCGCTGGGTCGCCGCCGCCACTCGATGAAGCCATCGACCCGCAGGAGCGCATGGGTGAACGCTCGTTCATGGGCCGCCAGGGCCGGGTCGGCCGCCTCGAGCATGTAGCTGAGCTCGACCGGGCGGATGGGTCCGGTGAGGTGCGCGCGCCCCATGGCCTCGCGGTACCAGGCGAACGGGTCGGTGTAGTGACGCCGGATGGCGGCGTCCAGCTCGCGCCAGTTGGCCGCCGAGAGTCCGTCCAGGTCGAAGCCGTACAGCTCCCGCACACCGGTGGCGATGCACATCAGTGTGCCGACCGAACGCTGCGTGGCGAGGTGGGGTCGCAGGGCCTCGAGGACGCCTTCGGGCCGCTGGTGAATGGCCTCGGGCAGGCTCTCACAGCCGAGCTCGCGCGCGGCCCGGTTGCCGTCGAACCCCCCGCAAGCCAAGAAGCCGCCGAGGTAGGGATCGAGCAGTAGGTCGAGGAGTCCCGTCTCTCCCGACGCGGCGCCCGCGACCGCATCGGCAACGAACCCCACATCCGTGTGGCCGATGGATGTCAGGCTGCCCCAGTGCTCGTGAGCGCAGAGGTTGGGCATGGTGTCGATGGCGGCCAGGCCATCCGGACCGTCGCCTGCCGAGGCAGCGGGCGAGGTGACGGCTCCGGCGCCGAGAGTTGCGGCGGCCAGGAACCCCCGTCGAGTCCAGGACACGGTGCGACCATCCCTTCCTGTGGCTCGACCCGCCCCCGCTACCGTGGCGCCGACAAGCAGTCGTCCAGCGCCGAGACGAAGCCGTCGACATCCTCGCGGTTGACCGTCAGCGGCGGGAGGATGCGCAGCACGGCCGTGCCGATCGCGTTGGCGATGTAGCCTCGGGCGAACAGCCCCTTGTTCAGATCCTGCGCCGACTCGTCGGAGACCTCTATGCCAAGCATGAGACCGCGGCCGCGGACGTCGCGGATCTGTCCATGCTTCGCGGCGAGGCCACGGAACTGCTCGAGAGCATACGCGCCGACCTGACGCGAGTTCTCGACCATGCCTTCCTCAGCGATGGCTTGCAGCGCGGCATTGGCGGCGGCGCAGGCCAGGTGGTTGCCGCCGAAGGTCGAGGCATGGTCGCCGGCCACGAGCACGTTGGCGCGGTCGTTCACCAGGGCGGCTCCGATGGGGAACCCGCCGCCCAGCGACTTGGCCAGGGTCATCACGTCGGGGATGGCGCCATCGTGCATGTACCCGTACCAGTAGCCGGTGCGGCCCAAGCCCGTCTGAACCTCGTCCAGCATGAGCAGCGCGTCGTACCGGTCGCAGAGCTTGCGAAGCTCGGTGAGGTAGCCGTCGGGCGGCACGCGCACGCCGCTCTCCCCCTGGATGGGCTCGACGAGCACGGCGCAGACGGTGTCGTCCATCGCGCGCGCAACGGCGGCGGCATCGGCGTAGTCGACGAACGTGAAGCCGGGGATCAGGGGCTCGAAGGCTGACTGGTATTTGGGCTGGCCCGTGGCCGCCAGGGCACCGGTGGTACGGCCATGGAAGGAGTTGTGGGCCGCGATGATGCGGGTCTTGCTCTCGCCGCCGTGCGTCCGGCCGTACTTGCGGGCGATCTTGATGGCCGCTTCGTTGGCCTCGGCGCCGCTGTTCGCGAAGAACGATCGCTTGAGGTCACACGTGCCGGCCAGCCGCTCGGCGAGCTCCATCTGAGGCGGGATGATGTACAGGTTCGACGTGTGCATGAGCGTCGCGGCCTGCTTCTGGATGGCCTCGACGACCTTGGGATGGCAGTGGCCAAGGCCACACACCGCAATGCCGGCCAGGAAGTCGGTGTAGCAGCGGCCCTCCACATCCCACAGCTTCATGCCCTCGCCTCTCACAAACGCGATGGGCGCGCGGCCGGGAGTGGGGATCACATAGGTCTGGAGCTGCTGGAGCAGAGAGTCCATCGTCATGGTGTGTCGCCCTTCATGTGCGTGTCGGCGTGCGTGGAATACCTGCGGGTGCCGGGCAGCGGTCAGGGCCACCTCGCCCGGTCGCGGCGTGAGGGTGCTGCCATCCAGGCGGCGCGGAGGCTACGGGCCGTCGGGGACGACCATGGTACCGATACCGGCATCGGTAAACACTTCCATCAGCAGAGCGTGCTCGATTCTCCCATCCACAATATGGGCTTTGGCGGTCCCGGCTTTCACCGCGTCGACACAAGACTCGAGCTTCGGCACCATCCCACCCTCGACCTGGCCCTCGCGCACGAGCGCCTCGGCCTCGGATACGGTGAGCCGGGCGATGAGCGAGGCAGGGTCGCTGCGATCGCGCAGAAGCCCGCGGACATCGGTGAGCGAGAGCAACTTCTCAGCGTGAAGGGCGGCCGCGATCCGGCCGGCGGCATGGTCGGCGTTGATGTTATAGCACTCGCCGTCCGCGCCGCCGGCAATGGAGCAGACCACGGGGATGAAGCCATCCTCCGTCAGCGAGCTCAGCAGACCGGCGTTGATGGACTCGATCTGGCCCACGAAGCCCAGATCGACAGGCCCCTCCGGCGAGTCCATCACCCGGCGCCGGGCCTGGATCAGACCGGCATCGCGTCCGCTGAGCCCCACGGCCTGGCCGCCGGCCATCTGGATCTTGGCCGCAATGTCCTTGTTGATCTTGCCGGCCAGGACCATCTCCGCAATCTCCATGGTCTCGGCGTCGGTGACGCGCTGGCCGCGAACGAAGGTGGGTTCCTTCCCGAGCCGGCGCATCAGGTCCGACACCTGGGGCCCGCCCCCGTGAACGAGCACCACGCGGACCCCCACGAGGCGCAGCAGAACCACATCGGCCATGACCGCCTGGGAGAGAGACGCGCTGGCCATGGCGCTGCCGCCATACTTCACCACGAAGGTGCCGCCCGAGAACTCCCGGATGTAGGGCAGAGCCTCACTTAGCGTACGGGCGCGAACCGCGAGTTCGTCCATGGCGATGATCTCCTCGTGGGTCTCCGTGTTGATGGTTCGCGCCTCCCTCGGGGCCGATCCCCCCGCCGTCATGCTAGGTGTGATACTCGGCATTAATGCGCACATAGTCATAGCTCAGGTCGCATGTCCACATCGTCGCCCTGCCCGCGCCGAGGCCCAGATCGAGGTGGACAGCGACCTCGGGGCCCGCCACAGCCCGCTCGGCCGACTTCAGGTCATACGATTCGGCCGCGCCGTTGCGGAACAGCACCAGGCCCCCGAGATCGAGCACCACGCGGTTCGGGTCGACCTCCGCCCCCGAGCGCCCCAGAGCCGCGAGGATGCGACCCCAGTTCGGATCGCCGCCGAACATGGCCGTCTTGGTGAGCAGCGACTCGGCGATGGTGCGCGCCGCGCGGCGAGCGTCCTCGCTGGTGCGGGCCCCCTCGATGCGGATCTCGACGAGCTTGGTCGCCCCCTCGCCATCGCGGACGATGGCCTGACTCAGCTCCTGGCAGACAACCCGCAGCGCCTCCGTGAACGCGGGGCGGCTGGTCCCATCGAGTGCCACGCCCGAGGCGCCGTTCGCCAGCAACAGCACGGCATCGCTCGTGCTGGTGTCGCCGTCGACCGTAATGCAGTTAAACGTCTCATCAGCCGCGGCGGCCAGCGCGGCCTGCAGAGCCCTCGCCTCCACGGCGATATCCGTCGTGATGAAGGCATGCATGGTGCCCATGTTGGGGGCGATCATCCCCGCACCCTTGGCCATGCCACCCACTCGAACCGTGCGGTCCCCCACCGTGAACTCGACGGCACACTCCTTGGGCCGCGTGTCGGTGGTCATGATGGCCCGGGCCGCGTCGGCCGCCCCCGCCCGGCTGAGGCCTGAGGCCGCGGCGTCGATGGCGTCCTCGACTCGGTCCGGCGTGAGGCGTCTGCCGATGACACCGGTCTGGCAAGCCAGAACGGTGCCATCCACACCGGGCAGACGCTCACCCAGGGCCCGGGCGGTCCTCTCCATGATGGCGATGATGTCGGCCTCGCCGGCCGGACCGGTACAGGCATTGGCGCAACCGCTGTTGGCGAAAACCCCGCGAACCGGCAGGCCAGCGCGCACGCGATCTCTGGATATCCGCGCGCACGGGCTGATGAACGCATTCCGGGTGAAGACACCGGCAGCCGCGCAGGGCCGCTCGGACCCGATCAGAGCCACGTCCAGCCCCTCAGCCTTGATTCCCGCCCGGGCTCCAGCGGCCAGAAACCCTGTCGCCGCACACACACCGCCGGCTACCAAGTCCATGGGGCGAAGCCTCCTGTGTTGTGGGGCGCGCTGATGTCGCCATGTGCCGGATCAGGACGGGTCGTTCGCCAAACCCCGCCTGGCCTGACGCTCCGGCTACACCGCCGCCATCTTGGCCCTGTGGTACTCTTTCGCCTGGTGCATGAACGCCTCAAGGCGGGTGGCACTGGTGGCCTGCTCGAATCCGTCGTAGACCATGTTCAGGAACGGGAAACCATCGTTCTCCTCACGGCATCGCTTCATGATGGCGTGCGACACGGTTCCCGGCAGGCACGTGAAGGGCATGGCCGAGACGATCCCCGACAGGCCCTTGGCCACGAAGTCGAGGGCCTTCCCGACGGTCAGGATCGCTTCGCCCTCGAAACTCGAATGGACGTAGGGGGCGGCCAGGTCGAGAACGGCCTCGGTACGGGGCTCGTGGGCATTCCGCAAGTAGCCGGCGAAGGGCTCGACCAATGCATGCTCGTCCCGCTTCTGCACGTAGTCCTTGGCCTTGTTCTTCAGCCAGAGCTTGCGGTCCCGGGCCAGAGCCGCCCGCATGCCGCGACGCCAGTTCCGGTAGAGGAACCATTCGTAGACGGGGGCGCTCCACACCTCACCGCCGAGTGCTTCGATCTTGGCCACAACGTCCTGGTTGCTAAAAGCGCTCTCGCGCACGTAGAACTCGCCCACGAGCCCGATGACGGGCCTGGACTCATCGCGCCGCTTGGCAATGGTGTCGAACCGCTGGCGGGCGCGTTGCATCGAGGCGACCAGGTCGCCCCGCTGCTCGATCGTCTCGCACAGGTCCGCCAGGCACTCACTGTGCACCCGATCGGTCTCGCCGGCATTAACCTCATAGGGCCGTGTCTCGCGCAGCGCCTTCTGGAGCACGTCGGCCGCGACGATACCGCGCCACGCGTCCCGCAGGAACTGGCCTCCCACGATGCCCATGTCGTTGTAGAAACTCGATGCCTGGTTGGGCGCGAAGATGGGTACATCGGTATACCCGAGCTGATCGAGCACCATGCGCTGGAGGGCATTGTACTGGCCGAAGCGGCATGGGCCGCCCGAACCGCCCATGAAGAACGCGTAGCGGTCGCGGTCGAAGTCAGGCCGCTGGGTGAACTTCACCATGTCACCCGTTGTGACAATGCAAGGAAAACACTCCTTGCCCGTGGTAAACTGCCGGCCCCAATACAGAGTCTCCTCGTCGGGCTCCGGCAACACCTGGGCGGGCATGCCAGCCGCCGTCATGGCTGCCGCCAGGGCGAAGGCATGCGGGCTCATGTTGGGGACAAGGACCGTCCGCTTCTCGCCACGCCGGATGTTGACCGGTATGAACCGTCTCCCCTGCCCGACGCGCCCGTCCGAGTTCCGAATGCTCTCGAGGAAGGCCTCGCAACGGGTGATCATCCCGGCGTCCGCGCTGTGCTCGTCTACCTCAATCATCAAGCAGGGCTTGCCACCCAGCCGCTCGCGGAAAAACTTGTGAATGAAGCTGTCGGGGCCACACCCGAAGTTGGTGATGTACAGCGGGAACAGCCGGTCATCGCTGGCCACGATCTCCGCGGCACACAGGATGCGCTGCCCGTACCGCCAGTACATGTTCTGCCATTCCTCAGGCAGCTCCACCTCGTCGAGCGGCAGGAAATCCATGGGGATCGGCAGGATGCCCATGTTCCGTAGCTTGCGGGGGATCTCGAGGTTCGCGCCCAGATCGCACCCGTTATACGAACGGCTCACCACGGCGATGGCGCGCTCGCCGGCGGCAATCCCGTCCAGGACCTCCTTGCCTCGGCGCTTGCACGCCTGCTGGAAACGCGCCAGTGCCGCCTCGCCCGCTGCCAAAGCACGCTTGGCATCGCCCGGCCGGGCTCCCAGCACCCGAGCCATCTTCTCGATCTCGGGAAGAACCTGGCGCTCGCCGATCTGCAGATACCACACGGGCTGCAGGATCTTCACGCCCCGAGCCTCAATGGGCGCGGCCGACTTCACCGTGTAGCAGAAGCTCTGAACATACGGGCACACGAAGCTGTCCGTGGCGCGCGGATCGTGCTTGGGCAGGTTCACGATGCTGGGGAGGAATATGAAGTCGATGTCCTTCTCCAGCAAATCGAGCACGTGACCCAGCGCGACCTTCACCGGGAAGCACGTCTCGGCAACCGACTGCTCGGCTCCGGCGTGAATGATCTTCTTGTTGGTCGGCTCGGAGAGAACGATCTCGCAGCCAAGCTCGGCCAGTACCGCGTGCCAGAGCGGGTACAGGTCGTGGAACAGCAGCGAACGTGGCACGCCCACCCGCGGCGCCCCGGGCCGAACGGCACCCGAAGAGGAGTGGCTGGCCAACAGGAGCTCCGAGCGCTCCTCGAAGAGGTCCGGCAGATGGTCACCACGGCGCGACTTGCGGTCGACATCGAACTTCTCGCACCGGCTCCCGTAGAAGAGCGGCTTCTCGCCCTCGACCGTCACCCGGTTGATCTCGCACCGGTTGGGGCAATCGTGGCATTCGAATGAGCGGATGTCGTACGACAGCGCGCTCATGGTGTCAAAACCCTTGAAGCGGCTGGGCCCGTCGGGGTGCTCCTCGCGCGCGATCATGGCACAACCGATAGCACCCGTCACCTCATGGTGTGGCGGGACCGTGATGGGTTTGCCGGTCACCATCTCGAAGGCGGCCACCACCCCCTGGTTGGCCGCCGTTCCGCCCTGGAAGAAGATGCGGTCGCGCACGGGTCGGCCCTGAACCACCCGGTTAAGGTAGTTGTAGACGATCGAGTAGCTGAGCCCCGCCACCAGGTCACCCTTGTCGGCCCCGGCCTGCTGATGCTTGACCAGTTCCGTCTCCATGAACACCGTGCACCGCTCGCCCAGATTGATGGGCGACTGCGCCTTCAGGGCCAACTCGCCAAACTCGCCCTTGATCGAGATGCCCAGCTTCTCCGCCTGCTCCTCGAGAAACGACCCCGTGCCGGCGGCACAGACCTTGTTCATCTCGAAGTCGACAATGGCCCCGTTGTCGAGACTGATGTACTTGGAGTCCTGACCGCCAATCTCGAAGATCGTGTCCACCTCGGGGTCGATGGCCACCGCGCCGCGCGCCTGAGCCGTGATCTCGTTCCGAACCACGTCTGCGCCAATGAGGTCCGCAATCAGGTAGCGCCCCGAACCCGTGGTGCAGGCCCCCTTGATCTCGACCAACTGCCCAATCTCGTCGCCCACTTCTCGCAGCCCCTGTCTCACGGCCTCGATGGGCTGCCCCGCGGTCATCAGATAGCGCTTGCTCAGAACGCGACCCTCGGCGTCGATAACCACCACATTGGTGCTGATGGAGCCAATGTCGACGCCAAGGTACGCGGGGATCCTCTCGCCCGCCCTCACCTCGGGCCGGCAGACCTCGTCCGTGCGCAAGATGCGCGACTTCTCGATGCGGAGGGGCTTGAGGCGGTTGTCGCCATGCTCGCCGGCCGAGGCGCGGGCTTCCAGCTCCTCGAGCCCCGCCCACCGCGGCCGTACCGAAGTCTCCTGCATGGCCTGCAGTGTGGCACCGATGGCGCCGGTCACCCCAAACAGCTCGGGGACAACGAGTTCGCCCGGTTCCAGATCGAGCACCGACTCCAGCGCCCGGATAATGCCCGGGTTGGCCGCCACACCCCCCTGAAAGCCGATCGGCTTCCGGAAGACACGGGCCGCGCCCACCGTGCTCTTGAAGTTGCGCGCCAGCGCGAAGCAGAGCCCGGCAACGATGTCCTTCGTCGGAGTCCCCTTCTGCTGCAAATGGATCATGTCGCTCTTGGCGAAAACACTGCAGCGCCCCGCAACGCGCGGGGGCGACTCGGATTCGAGGGCGAGCTGGCCGAACTCCTCGATCGACAGCCCCAACCGCGTAGCCTGCTGGTCGAGGAACGAACCCGTCCCCGCCGCGCAGATGGTGTTCATGGCGAAATCGGCAACCAGCCCGGCCGATCCATTCTCGGGGTCCGCGAGAAAGATCAGCTTGGAGTCCTCGCCACCGATCTCGATCACGGTGCGGACGTCTGGGTGGAGGTGCCGGGTAGCCAGGGCTTGGGCGATGACCTCGTTGACCACCGTGGCGTCCAGAGGCTCGCCGACCAGGCGCCCGGCGGTGCCAGTGACGGCGATGAACTCGATCCGCTCGCGGCCCACCTGTTCCGTGAGCTCGCGGAGCATGGCGGCGGCGGCGCCGACGGGTTGCCCCTTGTGGCGCACATACCGGTGGGTGATCACACGACGGTTCTCGTCCAGTACGGCCAGGCCCACACTCACTGAGCCCACATCGAGACCCAAGAACAGCTTGCCTTCGGACATACGCGGTCCTACCCCAGTGGCAGAGAATGCGGACAACCGCGCCGCTGGCGCTCCGGAGCGGCCTCGGGCGCGTTGCTATGGGTTAACATGTGCGAGGCGTGCCGGGCTCCCACGGGGCCGCAAGAGGCCCGTTGCGGTCGCGCACCAACAGAAGTGCAAGTATAGTGACCTGATGGGCCGGTGCCAAGCCAGCGAAGCCGAGCCAGGGCCGACGGCCCAGCGAAGGGGTCGGCGCCCGGCAGCCCGAATCAGGGCCCCTTAGCGAGGCGCTCCGCGCCCGGGTCTGTGGCAGTGGGGCCCT
>JAKPQA010000094.1 GCA_029547025.1 Armatimonadota bacterium | reverse complement strand
TAGCCCGCCGTCAACCGGCCCGCGTCGACCATATACCGGCTGGCCCGGTCGAGCAGTCCCGGCACGAAGTCCGACTCGGTCGTGCCGATGATGATGACCTGATCGAAGGGGTCCAGCTCAGCCACGAGCCGCTCCCGCCGGCTCCGATCGAGTTCCGACATGATGTCATCGAGCACCAATACCGGTGCCTCATCGGTCCGCGCCGACCGGGGGGCCTCCGCCAGGCGCAACGCGATGGCGGCCGTCTTCTGTTGCCCCCGCGAGCCATACCGTCGCAGGTCCTTGCCCTGGAGCGAGAACGATAGGTCGTCGCGATGGGGGCCCACGAGTGTCATCCCGCGGCGAAGCTCCTCGGCCTCGACTTCAGCCAGCGCCCGGAGCAGTGCCTCGGTCGACTCGGACTCCCCGCCCTCGCCGAGCCCCGGTGCCGTGGTGGCATAGCGGAGCGTGAGGACGCCGTCCGTGCCTGCCACGCGGCCATAGACCTCCTCGACCATGGGCTTCAGCTCGGCGACGTAGCGCAGACGACGCTCGAGTACGCGGCCGCCAGCGCGAGCGAACTGGTGAGTGAACCCGAGTGCATGAGGTGGCAGACACCGCTCCCCTTGTGCATCGCGCAGCAGGCGGTTGCGTTGGGCCAGGGCCCGGCGGTAGGCGGCCAGGTCATCGTAGTAGCGCGGGTATGCCTTGGCGAGCTCTTCGTTCAGGTGCCTTCGGCGATGGGCCGGATCCCCGGCGATGAGATCCACATCCAGCGCGGAGAACAGGGCGCAGTTGAGATAGCCCAGCACGTCGGACTGTGCGGGCCGGACCACGCCGTTGAGTTCGAGGCGCCTCTGCCCATCACGCGACAGATGGGTCGTCAGAGAGCACTCGCCCAGATCCGCCCGGCGGAAGTCCGCCGTCACGCGGAGGGCGTCGTGATCGAAGCGGATCATCCGACGATCAACCGTCGTGCGGTGTGACTTGCCCGTGGCAAGGAACTGGATCATCTCGGCCAGATTGGTCTTCCCCTGGCCATTGGCGCCGATGACAACCACGTAGCCCGCCGGGATCGCCCAGTCCAGCGAGGCGTAGTTGCGGAAGTCGGTGCACTGAAGACGGCGGACGAACACCAAGGGCCACCCTGTTCTGCGGAGCCCGGGATCGGCGCGACGGTCGCGAAACAGTCCCGGCTGGGCCTATCGTACTCCATGGCGACCCAGCGGGGGACTTGCGATGAGAGGATGCCCCCGGCTCTCCCGTGCTGGGACGCGGGCCGGATGGCATGCCCACCCTCGTGTGTGAACGGCTACTCGCCGAGCAGCTCCTGCCACTGCTCGGGGCTGTACTGGGGCCACTGGCCGCCAGCGAATGCACCGGAGTTGCCCTCGAGGAGCTGCATGAGCGGGCCGAAGTCAATGCCCTCCATGCCCTCCCAGGTCTGCATCTCGCGGAGGTTCGCGATGCCCTGCTGGATCATTGCCGCATCGATGCCGTTGGGGGCACTCACGCCGTACATGCTGGCCAGCAACTGGAGGAGCTGGTTGATATCGGCCTGACCAGCCAACGCGGTGCCACCGGCCCCCGATGGGCCCTGCATGCCGTTGAGCAGGGCCGCCAGCGTGGCGTAGTCCAGCTGGAACCCCATGCCCGCCTGGCCCTGCAAGTTGCCGAGCATGCCCATCAGCACCGAGGGGTCCATCCCCTGCAGGCCCGCCATTCCCTGGCCCACGCCCGCGGGGGGATCCAGGCCCGGAGGCATCTCCGCCTGGGGCAGATCGCCACCGAAGCCCCCGAAGCTGCTGGGCAGCATGCCGGAGTCGTAGCCAAAACCTTGCGGCTCGACCATGGGTGGCATCGAGGCTATGGCCATGGGGGTGGTGCCCACCGCCGGCATCACTGGGCCGTCAAAGGACGCGGGCGGCACGTCGTCGCCGAAGCCCTCGAATCCCTGCTCCCGCTGCCCCTGGGCCGTGGCGGCGAGGGCGAGCAGGAACACCAGCGCGGTGGAGGTCAGAAGCCTGCGTTTCATGCCGACCAGCCCCTCGCAGGGCAAAGTTGTACAAATAGAGTATACCCAAACGCCCCTGGACCTAACCCTGGCACCCGGGCCATTTCGTGCTCGGGCGGCCGCCTGAGACCCGCCCTAGAGACCCAGAACCGGCCGGAGCGCGGCCACGAACACCTCGGCCTGGTGCATGAACCCGAGATCCGTGGGGTGGCACCCATCCACGGTGCCCTCGTCGTCCGGCCCCATCATGCCCTCCGCGGAGACGAAGAAGAGGTTCGCCACGCCGTCGCGCTCGAGCTGGCCGTGGATCTCGCGAAGCAGCGCCCCCTTCTCGGTTGGGACGTTGCCCCAGATGGTGCAGTCCTCGGCCAGCAGGATCGGTGTCTCGGGATGGGCGGCCCTCAGCGTCCGCACGAAGGGCGCAATCCGCTCACGCACCATGGCCGGTGACATGTTCCACAGCGGGTCGAGCACATACGCGGAGGCGTCGAGCTCAGCGAGCAGATCGGCCATCTCCGGTTCGCTCAGGCCGTTCCCCGAGAAGCCCAGATTGATGATCGGCACGTTGAGCTTCCGGCCCACGATGTTGGTGTAGGCCATGCCCGGGCGCGAGGCACACCCGCCCTGGGTGATCGAGGTCCCGTAGAAGACCACCGGCTTGCCGCGAACCGGGGCGGCCGCGATGGTCTCGCCCTCGGGCACGCCGATCTGCACGGACTGGGTGTGATTGTACAGCGGGAGGTAGAGGCACAGCTCTGGAGCGGCCCCGGGGCCGAAACTGGCCTGATTCGCCGGGCCGCTGGGGCGCCCGTTGCCCACGAAGCGCCAGCCGGTGTCGGTCTTGGCGTAAAGGTCCACCCCGCTGACGCCCGAGGCAGGCATGTGCGGCATGGCGAGTTCGCCCGTGACTTCCCACTTCACATGGATCGTGGCCGCGGTGGTCTGGAACCGCACACACAGGCCGGCGCTGTGTCGGCTCAGCTCCCAGACTCCATCGCGCACCACGCCCTTGGCCTTGGCCGGCAGGCGGTCGTAGAGACTCTCGGTGCCGGCCCAACCCTTGCCTTCCACCGTCAGTGTCTGCGCATCCACCCAGGTCAGCGCCGGGTCATCGGCGTCCGCAGCACCCGGGGCCAGCCACAGCAACATGGCAGTGGTGGGTAGTAGCGCCGATGACAACATCTCAACGGACCGTGCGAACATGGTCATCCCCCTCAGTCTGAGCGGCACGAAACATCCCCTGTTACGGTTCGGCACCGCCAGAGACCTCCGTCGGCACGAACGCAGAGGGCGTCGGAGCCCCGCAGGGCCTGACCGAGCGGACCACGGTCCGGTCATGGGATCCAGCCATGGCTCATCGGCGAGACGCCTCAGCCCCCTCGGCGGCGGACGCCCGGCCTCGTCAGCCCGGCAGGGATGCCGGCGCTCCCGGGGAAGACCTTCCGGCGGCGCGCTCCCCGCGCCCCAGGGCCTCCAGGGCAGGTGACACCATGACCACCCTCCCGCTGAACGGCACATGGCACGTCCGACCGGACTCGATCGATTGCATCGGTCTCGACGGACTCCGGAAGGTCCGCGAGGCCATCGATGGTTGGCTGCCCGCCCAGGTGCCGGGCGAGATCCACCTCGATCTCATCCGCGCCGGCCAGATGCCCGAGCCCACCATCGGCGCCCATATGCCCGAGTGCCGGTGGCCCGAGACCCGGTCGTGGTGGTACCGAAGGGCATTCGAGGTCGACGAGCGCTTCCTCTCGTACGAGCGCCAGCAGTTGGTCTTCGATGGCCTGGACCTCTACGCGCAAATCTTCGTCAACGGCCGGCTCGTCGGCGAGGCGACGAACGCTTTCGTGCCGCACGCGTTCCATGTGCGGGATCTGCTGGTCGCGGGCGAGAACGAGCTGGTGGTTCGGCTCACGGCAGGAAGCGAGACGGCGGCAGACGCAACGTTACCGGGGCAGGGGCAGGCTCTGCAGCCGAACACGGCGGCCGGCGGAGCGATCCCCAACCCGCCCATCGACGGCGATCCAGTGCGCGCCCGGATGTGGCCGGGCAAGAAGTGGCTGCGCAAGCCGCAGTTCACCTACGGCTGGGACTGGGTCGACGCGCTCCCCAACATCGGCATCGGGCGCGGCGTCCGCCTCGAGGGCCGCAGCCTCGCCGTCCTGGACGACATCCGCCTGGATACCGTGTTCCACGGCCAGCAGGTGCTGCTGGAGCTCGAGGCCGTTGTCGAGAACCTCCACCCGTGGGCCGAGCGGCGCTGCGTTCTGACGGTCGAGATCACCGCTCCGGAGGGCCCGCCGCCGGCCAGGCGGGAGTACGACCTCGATGCCCCGCCAGGGCGGGCACCGGTCCGCGACTGGATCGAGATCCTGCAGCCGCGCCTGTGGTGGCCCAACGGCATGGGCGAGCAGCCACTCTATGGCGTCAGGGCCTGCACCACCGATGCCGACGGGACCGTGTGCGATGAGCGCGCCTTCCACATCGGGCTGCGGGCCATCCAGATCGACCGCACGCGCATGGAGGAAGGCAGCCGGTTCTGCATCCGCGTGAACGGCGAAGACGTGTTCTGCCGGGGAGGCAACATCGGACCGCACGACCCGATCCTCGCCCGCGTCTCCGACGCCAAGTACGAGGCCCTGGTCGCCGAGGCCCGCAACGCGAACATGACCATGATCCGCATCAACGGGTGCTCGATCTACGAGGCGCCGGCCTTCTACGATGCATGCGACCGAACGGGCATCCTCGTCTGGCAGGACTTCATGCTGACCTGTACGACCTACCCGGAGCACGACCGGTCGTTCCGCGACGCGATCCAGGCCGAGGCACGTGCGATCGTCCCGCAGCTGAGGCACCACCCGAGCATCGCGCTCTGGTGTGGCAACAACGAGTGCACCTGGGGCTTCCGCGACTGGTGGAACCCGGACAAGACGCAGCCGCTCGATCTCGGCGGCCAGCTCTTCTACAACCAGATGCTGCCCGACATCTGCAGGCAGCTCGACCCGAAGCGGCCCTATTGGCCGGGCAGCCCGGCGGGCGGGGAGGATCCCAACGACGAGCTCACCGGCGACTGCCACTGGTGGCACCCGTTCTTCATGAACGCCGACATGAACCGCCGCATCCGGCACGAGGTGTTCGACGAGTGCCGCTCACGCTTCGTCAGCGAGTACGGGGCCATTGGCCCGGCCCACCTCGACTCGATGCGCGAGTACCTGGCTCCAGACGAGATGCAGCCTGGCACCCTGGCCTGGCGCCTGCACACCAGCATGTTCGAGAAAGACACCATCCCGGCGGCCATACGGCTGCACTACGCCGACCCCGAGGGGCTGGATATCGAGCACTACGTGCGCTATGGCCAGATGTTTCAGGCGCTGGCTCATGGGGGGGCCATGGAGGCCCTGCGGTTCCGCAAGCAGGACGGTCGGGACGACTGCGCCGGCGCGCTGATCTGGTCGTACTCCGACTGCTGGGGCGAGACCGGCTGGTCGATCCTCGACTACTACCTCCGCCGGAAGGCCAGCTACTACGCCGTCCGCCGGGCCTGCGCGCCGCTGAAGGTTATCGTGCGCCCACGCGGCGACCGGCTGGTCACGCGCGTGGTGAACGACACGCTCTCGGCCGTGGCCGTCACGGTCCAGACCGGCTGGTGGCGCCTCGACGGCGCCGCGCGCCAGGTCGAGAGCCACGCCATCCAGGTGCCCGCGAACGGAATGGTCGAGGCGGCGTCGGCGCCACGGGACCCCGAAACGTACGACCCGCGACACTGGCTCTATGCGGCCGTCATGCATCACGCCGACGGCACGCCGTTCGACCAATCGATCTGGACGCTGCTGCCGCACCGCGAGCTGGCTCTGGCCGACCCCGTGATCCGCGTCGACGACACCGGTGATGGCTGGCTGCGGGTCTCGAGCCCGGTCTACTGCCACGCGGTGTTCACTGAGGATGGCGGGCGCGAGCTGGTGTCGGAGAACTGGTTCGACCTGCTGCCGGGGGTGCCGTGCCGGACTCGCCTGGCCGACGGCAGAACGCCCGACGAGGTGTCGTTCGCCACCGTGCCCATCATGCCGCGGAACCCTTGGGCCTGAGCGGCCCGGATCCCGCGGCAGTCCGACCACCGAGGTGATCCACCGTGTGGCTCCTACCTGTCGTAGTGATGCTTCTCTCCGCAGCCGGCGCCTTCGCGGCCCAGTACTCGCCCCGCGTGGTGTCGCCGCATCACGCCGATGCCTACAGCCTCAGAACGTTCTCGGAGTACCCCCGCTGGAAGGACCTGGCGGGCGACGCGCGGGCGTGGGAGATCTACCGGTACCTGGTGGACCCGCGCACGGGGCTGTTCCACATGAACGAGGTCATTGAGGGCGATGACGACCTCAGCGAGTACCGCACCATTCGGGACCCGATCAAGATCATCAACGTCTACGGCTACGCCTACTGCGCCATCCTCGGACCGGTCATGGCGGGCATCTGCGAGGGCGCCGGGTTGGGGGAGGCGCGCACGCTGGTCCTCCCCGGCTGGAGCCACGTGGCTGCCGAGACGTTCTACGACGGCAGTTGGCACTACCTGGACCTGGATGTCCGCGCCGCCTTCCGGAGACCCGACGGCCGCCTGGCATCGATGGACGAAGCGCGAACCGACCCCGCGCTCTGGACGGGCCGCGGGCCGCTCTTCTTCCCCAACGACCCGCTGGAGGAGACGCGGAAGGTGTACGAAACCACTCCGGTCGAGTACTACCACGACTTTCATTCCACCGGGCACACGATGGACTACGTGCTCCGGCAGGGCGAAACGTTCACGCGGTGGTGGGCGCCACAGGGCGGCCGGTGGCATCACGATCCCCGCTATAACCAGGAGGACTGGCTGCGGGCGCTGCTCCGGGCCGAACCGGTTGGGCCCAAACCGAACCACCGGGACTTCTCGATCCACAACTACGGCAATGGGCGGTTCGTCTACGAGCCCAACCTGAAGCGCCCCTCGACCGACTTCGCCGACGGCGTGTACAGCGCCGCGGGCGTGGAGCCGGGGCCCGACGGCCTCACGCTGACGCACCAAGGCGAGGGCTACGCCATCTTCGAAGTGCGCTCACCCTACATCATCGTGCCCGTCGTCGGCGACATGGACACCACCGCCGATGACCGGGAGGCCTCCGTGATCGAGCTCGACGCCCGCGGCGCGGAACTGACGCTTTCGCTCGACAACGGCCTCACGTGGCAACCCCTGCTCATCCCGGACGGCCCCACGCGCATCGACGTGACCCCAAGCGTGGCAGGCACCTACGGCTACTTGCTGCGGATCCGGCTGAGTGGAGAGCCCGGCCGAGCCGTCGTGCGCTCACTGCGGATCACGACCTGGGTGCAGGTGGCCCCCGCGGCACTGCCCTCACTGCGTCCGGGCACGAACCGGATGGAGTACCGCACGGGCGACCACTATGGCCTGCAGACGCGCGTGGTCGAGCTGCGCTCTCGCGCCCACCGGCCTGAGGGGCTGCTCCAGTACCTCGTCGAACCACCGGAGGACTACGACCCCGCCCGGCAGACAGCCCGCATCCGCGGCACCATCACCGCCCGGGTCGACGCACCGCCGGGGACACGGATCGCGTGGCTCACGGCCGGCGCCAGCTTCACTACACACCAGGGGCAGGCCGCGACGCAGACGCGGAACGCCATCGCCTACGCCGTCGGGGAGCCAGAGGGGTTCGTCGAGGTGTTCCGGTCGCAGGTCCCCACCTACTGCAATCACTGGTTCACCAATGCCGACCCCGAGATCCGGCTGGCCGAACCCGCGCGCACCGTCTTCGTGCGCTACACCGGTGACCCCGGCCTGAACAACATTCGCATCTACGCCCACTGCACCGAGGACGAGCCCCGGACCGGCGGCCGGGTGACCATCCGGCACGTCTGGCGCGAGGGCGGGCAGCGCAAGACGCACACGGTGGATCGGGAAGGACCGGGCGCGTACCATATCGTCACCGAGGGCCAGCCGGAGGACGAGTCCATCGAGCTCCGCGTTCCGAGCGACGCCGGGCCGGAGCCCACGGGAGCCCCGAGACGCCCAAACCGGTGAACCGGCCCCCGTGGGGCCTGGCTTCACTCGGGCCCAGCCCGATCCGCGTCATCCAGCGCATCGCGCACGGCCTCGACGGCCGAGAGGCGCCGAACCAGCACGGTACGCACCCGAGGCCCCTCGACCTCGCCGACCACAAACGCATAGCCCTCATGGTCGACCCGCTCGCCCGTGTGGGGCAACGCGTGCAACTCCGTCATCATGAAACCCGCGATGGTGTCGAAGTCCCCGTCGGGCAGGGCGATCCCGAGGACCGTTTCGACCTCATGCCGAGACGTGTTGGCGAGAAAGCGCCACTCGCCCGGACCCATCGAGACCACGGGGTCCTCCTCGGTGTCGTGCTCGTCGCTGATGCCGCCGAAGATCTCCTCGAGGACGTCCTCGATGGTGACGATGCCGTCCACGCCGCCATGCTCGTCGATCACCAGCGCCATGTGCACCCGTCGTCGCTGGAGCTCGCGGAAGAGGGCATCGATCCGCATCGTATCCGGCACCGCGAAGGCCGGCCGCACCAGCTCGCGCACCGTGCCCGACGCCCGTCCCTCGTGGTACGCCGCCAGCAGATCGTTGGCGTACAGCACCCCGGCCACATGGTCCAGGTCGCCCTCGTAGACCGGGATCCGCGACTTGCCCTCGCGGGTGATGGTGTCCACGGCGTCGGGAAGCGAGCAGTCGGCGGGCAGCGCCACTACATCGACGCGGGACACCATGATCTCGCGCGTCGTCAGGTCGCGGAAGGCCACGATGCCATCGATCATGTGCGCCTCCTCGGCCTCCAACACGCCCTCCTCCTCGGCCACATCGGCCAAGGCCTCAATCTCCTCGCTACTGACCAGCACCCGCCCGCGCAACTCGGTCACACCGAACAGGCGGCGCACCGGGCGAGACACGGCATTCACCACGCCCAGACCCCAGCGGAACACGAGACTGTGGACGAGCCGGTGAACCGGCGGAGCCACCAGGAGCGCGTAGCGTTCCGCATGATGGGTCGCCAGGGTCTTGGGAATGATCTCACCCACGAGCAGCGTGACCAGGATCTGGACCGCCGCGATCCATGGGCCGTGGGATCCATGCCCCGTCCGGATCGCCACCAGGGCCGTGGTGTTGGCCACCACGATGACCAGGACGTTGATGGCGATCATGATGCCCGAGAGATAGCTGGCATCCTCGTCCGCAAACAGCACCATCAGCAACTCGGCCCGGCGGTCGTGCTCCTCGGCCCGCTTGCGGACGCGCGGGCGACTGACGCTGACCAGAGCCAACTCGGAAAGCGACAAGAAGGCCATCATGCACAGGGCCGCCAGCCCCGCGGCCAGCGCCACCAGGACGGCGGGGTGCGACCAATCCAACGGAGCCCGCGTCGAAGGGGCAGAGCCATCCCCCATCGCCCACAGGGCGTGGGCGGCGAGAGGAGCCCCCAGCAACACAGCCACCGAGCGGCCATGCCGCGCCGGGCGACGGGCGAACGGACTGTTAGGTTCGTCAGTAGTGGCGTCCATGCGTCAGGCGGTTGGGGTAACCTCCGAGCCCTCGGTCGAACCCATGACTCGGCGGATCAGACGAGCCCGGGCGACGCGCCGAGCCACCACCTCGAGCACCTCGATCTCGAGGTGACCTTCCCCTAGCTTGACCCGCTCCCCCCCTTCCGGAAGCCGGCCCAACAGCGAGTTCACCAGCCCCGCAACCGTCTCGAAACCGTCCTCGGGCAGATCCAGGCCATAGTCCCGGTTCAGCTCGTGAATGTGAGCCTGGCCGCTCACCAGATAGACGCCCTCGGCTTCCTCGACCGCGTCGGGGGGCTCCGCCTCGTCATACTCGTCGAGGATCTCCCCGACCACTTCCTCCAACACATCCTCCAGAGTCACCACACCCGCGGTCGCCCCGAACTCGTCGACGGCGATGGCCATGAGCCGTCGCTGGGCCTGGAACTCGGCCAAAAGGTCAGCCACCTGCATGGTCTCGGGCACATGATAGGCCGGGCGTGCGAAATCACCCACCGCGCGGTCCGCCTGCCCCTCCTTCAGCACCGGCAGCAGGTCCTTCGAGTACACAATGCCGACCACGTGGTCCCGATGCTCCCGGTAGACCGGCAGGCGCGAGTGCTTCTCGGCCACCATCCGCGCCGCGGCCGTGGCCACGCAGTCGCTCTCCTCGACACAGACCACCTCGCCGCGAGGGACCATGACCTCGCTTACCGTGCGGTCGGCGAACGTGATGGCGCTCCGCAGCATGTGCTTCTCAGCGTCGCCGACCTCGGACTCATCAATCATCGAGATAATCTCGTCAGCGGTCACCGTCGGACGCTGCTGCCTCACACCAAACCACCACAAGATGCACCGGGCGACCAGACCCAGCGGAGCCGCCACCCAATACAACACACGATGCACCACGAGCACGAACGGGGCCAGGGCCAGCGAAACCCGCTCCGGATCCTTGGAGGCGATCACGGCCGGCGTAACTTCCACAAACAGCACCACGACCGCCGTGAGGCCGAACAACGCAACCCAGTGGCCATACTCCGGCATGAGCACCAACAGACGGTGGGTCAACAGGGCCTCGGAGACGCTCAACACACCGGTGATAACCACGAGGATGGTCGTGAGCAGAGCAGAACGGTTCTCAAGCAGACGCACCAGCGCGCGTCCGCCGCGAGTGCCCCGCTGAGCGAAGCGCCGGGCTTTGACCGGGCCAGTGGCGAAGAACGCGATCTCAGAAGCACAGAACAGGGCCTGCAGCCCCAGCAGTCCCGCAACAACCACCAGGAGCAAGCCGAGTGGCCACTCGTCCAAAGAAACTCGTTCCCCCGGGGGGATTCTTCCCCCCAGATCTAGTGTATACCTCCACTTCCGGCCTGTCACGACGCGGGAGCGAGCTGCATCCGCCGCCCCCACCCCGATGAACGTGTGCACACATTTGCTCGCATGAAGTACTTTACAAAACGGCTCAGAACTGGTATAATAGGATAGCGCGCAAGCGTTCTGGACGAGGTGGTGGCTGGGGTGCTGGGCGACTACGCGCAGACCACGCCCACAAAGACGCGGCTCGAGGCGTCGCGCGTCGGCCACGAGATCGGCTGTGCAACTCTCGGTACGTGCGGACGAACCGCTAGACCCTCGGCACGCGGACGAGCTCCTTCGACTCGGCGGCCTGGGCGGCTGCGATGGTGACCGCCAGGGTCTTGAGCGCATCGGCGTAGTCGGAGGCCACGAGGGCCGGGTTGCCCCTCTTGATGGCGTTGATGAAGGCGGCGCTGACCCGGGCCGCCTGGCCCTCGGCGGCGGGGATCTGGCGCCGGGCGCCCTCGGCCGGGATGATGGCCCCGTCCGATCCGTCGATCTCGCAGACCAGATCGTGCGTGATGACCTTCAGGCCCACCATGCCCCAGTTGCGGGCGCAGCAGCAGTTGGTGATGCTGGCGATGGCACCCGAAGCGAGTTTCAGGTTCGTGGTGCCCACGTCCTCGACCGTCGAGCCCTTCATCCGGGTGTGCATGATGCGTCTGGCGTAGATGGCCTGGACATGGGTGACCTCGCCGCACAAGTAGCGCAGCAAGTCGAAGATGTGGGTCGTCTGCTCGATGTTCTGCCCACCACCCTGGTCCTTGCGACGCCACCAGGGCACGCCGGGAAACCCGCCACACCACGAGCCGACGGCCATGCAGATGGTCTGACCCTTCAGAGCCTTGCGCGCCTCGACGCTGGCCTGGATGTAACGCCAGTGGTAGCCGACGGCGGTGATGATTCCGGCTTCGGCCACAGCCCTGGCGATCTTCTTGGCCGTCGGCAGGTTGTTCGCGATGGGCTTCTCGATGAACATGGGGAGCTTCCGCTCGATGCACGCGAACTCGATGTCGCCGTGGACATGGGGCGGCGTGCAGATGAAGACGCCATCCAGCTCCTCGGCGTCGAGCATGGCGCGGTAGTCCTGGTAGGCGCGCCCCTTGTAGTGGTCGGCACAGGCCTGGGCGCGGGCCATGTCGACGTCGGCGAAGGCCACCATACGCACGCCCTTCTGCGTGTCGAGCTGCCGCATGTGGTGCCCGGCAATGCCTCCGGAGCCGATGAACCCGATCTTCACTGCCATGGTGCTCCTCCTTCTACCTACACGCCGGGGTCCTCTGCCCGGCACCGGTGCGGGGACCCTCACTGCGGCGGCAGCACGCGCCACTCGCAGACACCGCCCGAGGAACCCTCCTGGAGCCGCACGCTCAGCCGGAGCCCCCGGGTGGTCACGGGACGAAAGGTCGTGCGGTTGAACGTGTTCACCTGGCAACCGTACCCGGACGCCGCCTCGACCGGCCGCCAGGAGTCGCCGTCCTGCCATTCGACCACCCACGAGGCCGGCACCTTGCAGCCACCGGTGCCGGTGTCATCGAACCAGTAGACCTCGACCCCGCCGATCTCGACCGGCCGGTCCCAGGTGTAGGCCAGCCACTCCTCGGTCCCGAGGTGGGGCCACCAGTCGAAGCTGATCTCGCTCGACGAGGCCGGAATCACGCGGTCGTTCACGGCCCCGAGACTCTGGTGAACATAGGAGGCGGAGACATCCGCATCGTCGGCCAAAGAATGGGCCAGGCGTGGCTCGGTCAGGCCGGCGGCCTCGGGCAGCCAGACGACCATCTCCCCGGGATCACGGTTCGCCCACGCATAGTAGGGCACCGCCGTGAAGGGGACGTCGCCCGAGAGCTCGGCCGTGCGGTAGAGGCGCCGGTCCCACTCGCCGGCGGCGCGCCGCGCCGTTCCCCTAACCTTGACGACTCCGCCGAGGAGTTGGCCATCGAACTCACTGCGGAGCGAGGTGTCGCGCGGCAGGTACAGGTCTCGGACGTGCCGGTCGTTGTCCACCCCCTCCAGGCAATAGACCAGGGGCCCGCGTTGGAGGGCCACGCGTCCCACATCGGCCTGGACCATCGGGTGGGCTTCGACGCGTTCGACGGGCATGTCCAGATCCAGCGTGATCGTCTGCCCGGACCAGCGCTCTCGCAGATGAATGTAGCCGTCATCTGAGACCCGGGCCGGACGCTCACCGCCGTTGACGCGGACCGTCCACGACCGGCACCACCCGGGCTTCCGCAGGCACACCACGAACTCGGCGGGCATGTCGGGCTTGACGGTGAGGCGAATGCGTCCATCCCAGGGGTAATCGGTCTCCTGCGTCAAGGCGACGGCCTGGCCCGCCACCCGGGCCCGGGCCTCGCTCCGTGCGTAGAGCTGGACGTACAACGCCCGTTCGCCCGTGGCGTAGAGCATGCCGGGCACCTGGGGGATGACCCGCAGGATGTTCGGCGGGCAGCAGGCGCAGCCGAACCAGTCCACTCGCTGGTGGCCGTTGCGGCTGCCCAGTGGATTCACGTAGAAGAACCGGTCGCCACTGAGGCTGATGCCGGACAGGGCGCCGTTCATCAGGGCGCGCTCGGCCTCATCCACATATCGGGCATCGGCGTCCACCAGTGCCATGCGGTGGCCGAGCAGCACCAGGCCGATGGCCGCACAGGTCTCGGCATAAGCCGTCTCGTTGGGGAGGTCATAGGCGGTGGTGAACCCTTCGTTGCTGCCCGAGGGACCGATGCCGCCGGTGATGTACATCTTGGCAAATGTAAGGTCGTCCCAGATGGCGCGGGTGGCCTCCAGCAGGCCCGCATCGCCGGTCCGCGCGGCCACATCGGCGGCGGCGCAGAAGAGGTACATGGCCCGGACCGCGTGGCCGACGACACTGCGCTGGTCGCGGACAGGGATATGGTTCTGGTCGTACTCGGTGTGGGCGTAGCCACGGGCGTTGATGAAGTGCTCGGCGAGGCGCAGATACTTGGCGTCGCCGGTGGCATCCGCCAGCTTGACCAGGGCGAGCTCGATCTCTTCATGGCCGCACACGCCGGGGTTCTTGCCTGGCCCGAAGACCGAGTCGATGCAGTCGGCCGCGCGGATGGCCACATCCAGAAGTCTGCGGCTGCCGGTGGCCTGGAAGTGCGCCACGCCGGCCTCGAGCAGATGCCCCATGCAGTACAGCTCGTGCATGGAGGGGAGGTCGGACCAGCGGAGCCCCGGGTCGGTGAGGGTGTAGAACGTGTAGATGTAGCCGTCAGGCTGCTGTGCGGCCGCAATGGCGTCGATCAGCGGATCGATCTGCTCGGCGATACGGGCCCGGCGGGCCGCGTCGCCCTCGATGGCATACAGGTACGAGGCTCCCTCGATGAGCTTGTAGACATCGGAGTCGTTGAAGAAGATGCCCTCGAACCCGCCGGGCTCGGTCCCTGCCGCGGCGCGAAAGTTGTGAATCCGGCCCGTCTCCTCGCACATCCGGATCTCGTGGGCGATGGTCACATCGCGGAGCACCTCGAGGCGAGGCGCCCAGAAACCGTCGGTGAGCCGGACATCGGTGAGCGGCACGGGAGTGAGTCCTCGCCCGGCCGCATTGGCCGGAACGCCCAGCGACATGCACATCATCAGGAGCGCCGGCGCACCGGCTCCGGTCCGTGATGCCATTACCACGGGTACGCAACCTCCTTGGGGATGCCTGGCGGCCACTCGCGCACCGGGCAGCATGATGGCCGAACCGGTGCGACCCATGGGAAATGCCCGGTGTGATGCTTCGGGCCGCGCTTCCGGCATCCTCCCCGGCCTCTACCCTTCGACCGGCCCGATGCGACCCGGCGGCCCCTGGGCTCGGGATCAAGTTGACCGGTGGGTGCCCGCGGGCTCAGCCGCTCCCTCCGGCCGCTCGAGCCAGCTCGATGAACCGCCGCACGCGCGCCAATGGCGTGCCGGGGGTGATGGGACTGCCCGTCGACATCACGAAGCCTCGCGCCCTGGCCCCGGCGGCCGCCTGGCGCCGGATCTCGGCCTCGAGCCGCGCATCGCTGCCGCGCTCGAGCACACCATAGGGGTCGATGTTCCCATGCAGGCACACGCGGCAGCCAATGGCGTCGGCGATGGCGCCGATGTCGTTCACATAGCCCTTCATGCTCGTCTCGATCCAGAGCGCATCGGCCCCGGTGGACGTGATGAGGTCCAGCCGGTCAGCAACTCCCCCAAAGTAGTAGACGTAGGCCAGCTGGTCATGCCGATGGATCTCGGCCACCAGCTCGGTGATGTAGGGCAGGGCGAACCGCTCGAACTGGGGCACGGAGATCATGTCCGACGTGGTGAGCGTCGCGTCCACATAGAGGGCGTCCGCGCGGGCCGCGGCGAGGGCGCGGATGTTCTCGATGCTGCACTCAAGGATTCGCCGGCACACCTCGTCGACGAACCCGGGGCGCTGGGCGGCCATGGCCAGCAGGTTGGAGACACCCAGGTAGAAAGTGGCGTCCCAAAAGGGTGTGGCCACCCCGCCCGCCACGATGAAGAACTCGTCGCCCAGGGCAGCCACGGCCGCATCGATGTAGTCCAGGGAGCCCGCCGCCAACTGGCGCTCCGCCGGCACGGGGGTGATAAGCCGCTGGATATCCGCCGTGTCGAGCACTCGTTGCTCCTCGTTGGCGGTGCTGGCGATGGGGTGGCCGGGCGACTCGACGATTATCTCCCAGCGGTCCTCGTGCTTGTGGTGCCGGAAGCACTGATGGCCTCGCCGCACGATCTCGACGCGTTCCCGCGCCTCGCGCGACGGCGCCAGCTGGGGCTGGAGCATGTCGAAGGGCGCCAGGTGGACCATGCGTTTGAGCGCGGCCACGTGGTCCTCCGGGCTCGAATGGAGCCAGGCGTGAACCTGCCACTGCGGCTGTCCGGTGAGTTCCCCGAAGTGGTCCTGATGGTACAGGCCCACATAGGGAGCCGCCACCGGCGGCCGGTCCACCGGCTCACCGGTGTAGGCGGCTCGCACCCGCTGTCTTGGGTTCATGACCCCACCTCATGCTGGCCCCACCGCGACCCGGCGAGAGGGCAGGACTCGTCGCCGACGAACCGCGGGATCAGGGCCAGCGCCCGCCGCCCCGGGGTCGAACCGGTGGCCGTGTCCGGCCCGTTCTTGGGGCGGTGCGGGCCGAGTCCGGAATCCGGGAGTGGCGAGGTGATCCCTGTGGCGAAGCGCATTGGGTCTCACGTGGTAGTTCTCACACTGGTGGGCACACTCCTGGCCTGGACCGGGTGCGGCAAGCCGGCGGCCCCCCTGACCCGTACCATCAGCAGCAAGGGCGGGGCGAGCGATAGCGCGCCCTCGGCCAAGGCGGGCGCCGCCAGAGTGACGGAACGACCGGCACGGCCGCGCGAGGAGCTGTTCTGGGGCGGCAGCGGCACCCCGGGCATGCCCGACTCCTTCGGCCCGGCGGGCCCCAGCCCCGTGCTGCTGTTCGGATCGCGAGTCGCGGCGGGTGAGATGGAATTCCAGGGCGACGAGACCCACGGCTCTGTGATCGCGGCCCAGTCCACCGACACCCACCTCGAGTACGAGCGCGACGACGACATCGATGCCCGCTGGGTCGAACTCCCGCCGCCCAGCGGCGACGCGACTCAGGTCCAGCACTTCGCCGGCATGGCGGTCTGGGGCACGGTGGCCCGGTCGGCCCAGAGGACGGCCACCGATGAGTACGAGGCCGAGTCGGCCATCTACCTGACCCGGATGCCCTACGACCAGGTCGTGGCCCAGTACACACCCTCGGACTCCGCGGATCCGGCCACCGGCCTGGCCGGCAAGGGGTGGACGAAGACCGATGCCGCTCCGGCGCGGACGGCCGACCGTTGGGTGACCTTCATCCGCAAGGGACCAGCGGAAACGCACGAGGTATCCATCGCCGAGTTCGCCAGCTTGGGTCTGGTGCAGGTCACGCTGGCGCGGACGGTCAAAGGCTCGGCTGGCGCCAGTGCTTCAGCGCCCATGACTCCGCCCGCGCCGGGAGGCAGCGCCCAGGGCAAGGGACCCGGCATGGCGATGAAGGCCGGGCCGCGCGGCGACGAGCCGCCCACACCGACACCCAAGGGCACCGGCGGCGTGCGTGGCAGTGCGCCTCAGCCGCCTGCGGATGGAGGGGGCGGCCCGGAGAGCCCCGCCCCGGCGGGACCCAACCCCGAGCAACCGGACACGCCCACGTTGTAGGATACGCTCGACGGCGCCGGCCGGGGGCCTCCGATCCCGGCCCATTGGCCGGCCGTGCGCGATGGACTCGCGCCCGGCGGCGGGCGTGAGGCGTACTGTGACCTCTCACCAGGGAGTGGCCATGTGCCGATACTGCTATGCCCTGATCGCGTGCGCAATGCTGTGCCTGGGACCCCTCGCATGCCGGCAGGGCGCGCGTCCACAGCCGGTGAGGCCAGCGCCTCCCGGCCCGGAAGTCGCCGTGGAAGGCGACGCGAGCCAGGGCCGTGTCACGGCGCGAGTGGGCGGCCAGCCCATCACCATGCCGTATGTGTCCGACGAGGAGAAGGGCATTACCGCGGACGCCTTGGGGCTGAAGCCCCCGCCCCAGGCCCGGCGGCAGAAGGGCGAGGTCGTGCGCAGCACCATCAACACGGGCGAGTCCGGCACGCCCGCCCCCCTGGTGCTACAGGCGGCCACCTACATCAGCGCGAAGCCGGAGGACGAGGTGCTGGCCTTCTATGAGAAGGAGTACGGCGCCGCGCTGAAGGACCTGTCGGGCGCCAGTCAGGCCAACCTCGGGGTGACCGTCGAGCAGGCCTCGAACCTTCAGGCAGTGCGCTTTCTGCTGGTCAACGGCGCCATCTGCCAGATCAGTCTGGACGATGATCCCGGGAGCGCGGGGACGCGGGTGATCCTCTCGAAATGGGCCGAGGCGCCCCAGGATCTGGTCGACGGCCTCAAGGCGCTTCTCACCTCGGACAAGCCGGGGCAGGGCTAGACCCCATGTCGCGCGAGAGACCGGCTGCCGCCGGCGCGTCCCGACCATCCCCGCAGGACCCGCGCGGACGGCTGACGAAGGATCAAACCCGCCCGGCATCCGGATCGCCGGGCTGCGTTCTTGTGTGCCGACAGCGAGCCCATGCAGACTAGAGCCGAGTCAGCCCGAGCCGAGCCCGTCGCCGAGACGCGGGACGAGGCGGGCCGCCGGAGCCCCTGGCGGTTCGCGGCGGTAGTGCTATTCGCGGTCGTCCTCATGCCCCTGAACAGCTACTGGGTCGTCCAGTCCGAGCTGGTCCGCTACCAGGGGCACCCCACCACCATCTCGCTGTTCTACAACGTCGTGTTCATCCTGCTGGTGCTGACGCTGCTAAACCTGCCGTTGCGCCGGTGGGCTCCGCGCCTCGCCCTGACCCCCGGCGAGCTCATGACCATCTACATCGTGCTGTGCATCGGGTCCGCCGGGGCGGCCCACGACGCCATTCAGGTCCTCACCCCGGTCATGACCCACGTGTTCTACTACGCATCACCCGAGAATGGTTGGGCGGACCTGATCCAACCCCACATGCCGACGTGGCTCTGCATGACCGATCGGCAGTCGCTGATCAACATGCACTGGGGCGAATCGAACTTCCTCGCACCGGAGAACTACCGCCCGTGGCTGCTCCCGGGCCTGTGGTGGACCGCATTCACCGTGGCCCTGTGGTCGACATGCCTGGGACTGACGAGCATCTTCCGGCGACGGTGGATCCACTCGGAGCGCCTCACGTACCCCATCGTGATGCTGCCGCTGGAGATGGTGGCCTACCGGTCGCGCGCCCTGCCCGAGGGCTTCTACAAGAACAGGATGATGTGGCTCGCCTTTGGCCTGGCCCTGGGCGCCGACATCCTCAACGGCATCCACACCCTGAAGCCCCTGTGGCCCATGATACCGATCAGCCCGCGGTCGGCGCCGAAGCTGAACATCATCAGCCAGGTTCTGGACCGGCCGTGGAATGCCATCGGCTATGCCCCGGTGTCGTTCTACCCCTTCGTCATCGGGCTGGGCCTCCTGCTGCCCACCGAGCTGGCCACATCGTGCTGGGTGTTCTTCTGGTTCTGGAAGATGCAGCTGGTGGTCGGCTCCCTCTTCGGCCAGAACGTGGCCCAGGGCTTCCCGTGGATCGAGGAGCAGGAGTTCGGGGCGTACCTGGCGGTGACGGCGTTCTTTGTCTGGGTGAGCCGGAACTACCTCGCGGACGTGTGCCGGCAGATCATCCACCCGAGAACCGAGGCCGGTACCGGGTCGCTGCCCGAGGGGATGAGTTATCGCACGGCGGCGCTGCTGGTGGTGGGTGGTTTCGTCTTCGTGGTGTGGTTCTCCGTGGCGGCGGGGATGCCCGTGTGGATGGCCGTGGTGTTCTTCATCACCTACTTTGCCATCTCGATGGCCATTGGCCGGATTCGGGCCGAGATGGGCATGCCGGCCCACGACTTCCACTTCGCCGGGCCGGACCAAATGCTGCCCAACATCCTCGGGACGCGGCGCTTCCCGCCCAGAGCCCTGGCCATCGACTCCATGTACTGGTGGTTCAACCGAGCCTCCAGAGCTCACGTGCTGCCCCATCAGGCCGAAGCATTCAAGATCGCCCAGCGCACCGGTATGAGCAACTCAAGCATCGTGGGCGCGCTGACGGTCGCCATGGTCATCGCCATGCCCGTGGCCTTCTGGGCGATGCTGCAGTGTGACTACAAGTACGGCGTGGCGGCCCAGATGAGCGGCGGCGCGGCGGGCTTTGGGAACGAACCCATGTCGAAGCTCGCTTCGTGGCTGAACGCGCCAACCGGGTTCAGCATCCAACGCCTCCTCGCGGCGATCATCGGAGCCGTGTTCTTGTTCACCACCATGATGCTGAAGACCCGGGTCTCGTGGTGGCCCATCCATCCGGTGGGGTATGCCGTGTCGGCGAGCTGGTCCATGCAGTTTCTGTGGTGCCCGCTGCTGATCGCGTCGGGCATCAAGTGGGCGGTAACCCGCTACGGCGGCCACCGGTCGGTCCAGTCGCTGGTGCCGCTGGCTTTCGGCATGATCCTGGGCGACCTGACCGGTGGAAGCTTCTGGACGCTGTACAGCCTGTGGAAGAAGGTGACAGTGTACAGCATCTGGCAGTGAGCCTGATGGCCGCAGCGGGGCCCGGCGACCTCCGCACCATGGGCGGCGCGGCCGTCGGTGTGCTGGGATGAGCCCCCGGCCGGCCCGTGGTCTGTCCGCCATGGGACCTTCGGTGAAGGAGACAGCGGCCGGCGGGTCCGAATAGGGCAAGGACGAGGGCGGTCATGAGAGCCACCGCCCCATGTGGAATGCGGATGCGGGTCGCGGCCCGGTGGACGCGACCGTTCGGTGTTACGGTGCGTGCGCGGAGAGGAGATCGGGACATGACCGGGAGGTCTCAACCGACAGTCGTGGGGCTTGCCGTGATCTGCCTACTGGCTCTGGGGCTCGGCACGGCGTTCGCCGTGGAGCTGACCGTCGCCGGTGCCGGGGCGACCAACGTGGTCTCGGGCACGGTGAAGCTGAATGTGTCGGCGCCAGGGGCTGAGGGCGGGTACGTCATTCTGAAGGTCGATGACAAGTTCATCTCCTCTCAGGCACCGCCCTTCGATTTCGTGTGGAACAGCCGCACCGTCGAGGACGGACAACACCGTATCACCGTCACCGAGGTGAACGCCGACGGCAAAGTAGCGGACAAAGCGTCCCAGGTGGTGCGCGTGGAGAACCGGGCCACGGTGACGGGTCCGGTGACCCTGGCTTACCAGTTCCGCCAGGGCGCCAAGGCGACGTACACCATCACGGGACAGACCGACATCAAGGAACTCGGCGCCAACCGATACTACGAGTTCGTGCCGTGGAACCTCTACTCGTCCTATGCCGGGCGGTTCCAGGTGGCCGCCGCCGAGACGGTCACCAACACGCAGGCCGGCCAGGCGGTCATCGAGCGGGCGCTCACCGCCGGCGAGGTGGATCTGCCCGAGGTCATCTCGCGCCTGCTGGGCGTGGGGAAGACGACTCAGGTGAATCTGACCACGGCCGGCGCCCTCAAAGACGGCCCGGGTGTGGTCAACACCGAGTGCAAGTTCGGCGCAGCGTGGATCGCTCTCCCGGAGAAGCCCGTCCAGGAAGGCGACAAGTGGAACGGACCGCTCGTGGCCCAGTTCGAGGTCCAGGACGGCCGCACGGTCATGGTACCGGCAGAGCACCGGGTGGTGGACTTCGTCAAGGACCACGGCGTCGACTGCGCGCTGATCGAGAGCACGTACAGCCAGCGCGGCCCGCTCAGCCTGCGCATCTACGGCCAAGTGCGTGAGCTCGACAGCGTGTTCGTCGAGGGCCAGCGGAAGACGTACTTCGCGATCAAGCAGGGCTGCATCGTCCGCATGGAGGACACGCTCAAGGGGGAGTTCACGATCAAGTCGGCGGACTTCGGAATGTACGCCGCCACGCCTGCCGGGCCGACCATCCCCGGCGCCCCGGCTCCGGTCGGCCGTGGTGTCCCCGAGACGGTGAACCTCCAGCTCCTGATGAACCTGACCTCAGACATGGACCAGTAGGGCCGGCAGAGGGCGCATCGCATTGTGGGCCCTCGTGGATGACCCGATATTCCTCAAGCACCGCTGCCACGAGCCGCACCGGGAGAACCCGATGCGGCTCATTGGACTGGGCGCGGCCGTGACCGAGGCGTTGGGCGAGCCGACTCGGCTTCCGGTGCGCCCGGCCACCGAGGCAGAGCTTCGGGCCGGCCACACGGCCGAGTACATCGAGCTCGTGCGTCGCTCGTCGCGCGAACACGGATGGCTGGACGCGGACACGTACCTCTGCCCAGACTCCTGCGAGGTGGCGTCCCACGCCGTCGGCGCCGCGATCGATGCGGCCCGCTGCGTCGCTTCCGGTGCGGCCGATGGCGCCGTGTGCCTCATTCGCCCGCCCGGACACCACGCCGAACCATCCCGAGGCATGGGATTCTGCATCTTCAATAACGTCGGTGTGGCCGCCCGGGTCGCCCTCGAGGCCGGGTGGGTCCGTCGCGTGGCCGTGGTCGACTTCGATGTGCATCACGGCAACGGCACTCAGGCCATGCTCTGGGAGGAACCCCGCGCGCTGTTCGTGTCGATCCACCAGTGGGGGATCTACCCGCTGACTGGGCCGGCGCACGAGGTGGGAGGGCCGGGGGCCGAGGGCACCCACATCAATGTGCCGCTGCCCCGGGGGGCGGGAGATGCCGATTACCTGGCGGTGATCGCCCGGGTCGTGGTGCCTATGCTGTCCCGGTTCGGGCCGGAGCTGGTGCTGGTGTCAGCCGGATATGACGCGGCAGCCGCGGATCCGCTGGGCGGAGCTCGGCTGACGCCTCGAGGCTTCGCCGCCATGGCCGCCGCGCTCCGCGAGGTGGCGCCCAGACCGGTGCTGTGCCTCGAGGGAGGATACGACCCGCCGGCGCTGAAGGCGTGCTTGACCGCCCAGGTTCGAGTGTGGGCAGGCCGCGACGCGGGCCCACGGACACTCGAGGGCGAACCATCGCACGCCGCCGCCTCGGTGATCGCGGTGGTGCGGGAGATCCACGGGATCGAGACATAAGTCGCAGCCGGGAACGGAGGTGGACGGCCGTGCCTGGGCCGGGAACCGCAGTGCTCTGGGTGGCCGTCTTCGGTGTCGGCCTGGTCTTCTTCCTGCTGTGGGAACTGACGCAGTGGCGCCGCGTGGGCACCGTCCTCAGCCGGCGGCAGAAGGCGTTGCGCCTGGTGAACATCGGATTCCTCGGCGTGATCCTGGGCCTCATGTTCGTCGGAAGCATGGGCTGGGTCCGGACCGTGGCCGGGCAGCTGTCCCTGCTGATGGCGATTCTGGGGCTGACCTTCATCGTGTTAGCCCTGGCCCTCCGCGACTGGCGTGAGCTGGCGGCCACGCGGGCCGCCAACGAGATGCGTATCGCCGGCGACCTGGCGCGGCTGCTGAGTGCTCACGCCGAGCGCCAACGACTCCGGGCGGCGGGAGGAGACGCGGGCACCCCCGAGGACGAGGCCAGGTGATGGGCTCGACAGCCTCTCGGACCGCACCTCGATGATCGTCGACCTGGTTGTTGCCGTCTCTTCACTCTGGCAGTGGTGGAACAATCCCTTCCTGGTGCGCAGTCTCCGGCGCGACTGGCGAGGGCGGGACGTTCTCCGTTGGCTCTACACGTACACGCTCCTGCTCGGTCTGATCTTCGGTCTCGTTCTGGTGGCCGCACGGTGCATCGGACCTCGCGGGTTCCACGAACACTGGGGGGGGAGCTGGGGTGGACTGGCGGGGACACTGGTGGCCGCGGTGCACACCGTTCTCGTGTGGCGCGCGTCGGCGACCGGCCGCTGGCGAGAGTGGATCGCAGTCGAGCGTCAGGCGGGCGCCCTCGAGATGGTGCTGGCCTCACCGCTGTCCCGAGCTGAGATCGTCTTGTACAAGACGACGTACCCCTGGGCACTGTCGGCTGCCGTCGGCGCCGTGGGCCTGCCCTTCTACGCGCTGAGCTGGGCCCTTGGGGGGTTCTCCCTGGCCCAGATCATCGCGCTGTACGCGGTGATGGGGGCCCTGTGTCTTCGGCCCGCCCTCCGCCTGGCCCCGGGGGCTCTGGCGGGCTCGCGGAAGGTCCGGGCCGCGCTGACCCTGGTGGGGCTGGCCGTGGGGCTCGCGTGGGTCGGCGCCGCCGGGGGTGGGGGGGCAGCCGCGGCCGCCTTGGCGCTGTCGCTGCCCATCACGTTCGCGAACGTGGCCACCAGCTGGCTGATCAGCCCGGAGCCCCTGTTCGGCATCCACGTCGCGCCACTGCCACTGGTCGTCGTGGGCGTCGCCATGCCCTGGGGCATGGCAATGCTGTTAGCGGCGACGGAGTTGGGCGGATGGGATCGGCGTTACCTGCAGGCCGTGGCGAAGCTCCGGTACTGCCTGGGTGTGTATGCCCTGGTCCTGATCCTGGGCTGGTCGTGGCCGTCTCTGATCGCATCGGGCGTGCTGGGAGCCGGCCTCGGGTGTCCCAGCGCCTCTGCCCTGCAGGTGGTGGCACTGTCGGTGGCGGGTCTGGTGCTGCTCGTGTGCGGGCTCGAGCTCCTCGAGAAGGGGGGCACGCTCAGCTCCCCTCTGACAGCCTTCGGACTGTGGAATCGGGCGACCGGCTCTGCGGGCGCACGGGTCGGCCGGGGAGCGGCGCATGCACTGTCGTCTGCGGTGGCGGTCCCGGTGCTGACGGCACTCGCGGCGGCCCTCGGTGGTGGACCATGGAGGCCGGGCGACCTCGAGTGGATGACGAACGTGACCGTGGTGTGTGGCTGCGGTCTGTTGTGGTGCTATGCCGTGGGTCTGGTCCTGCGGCTGGCGTTCCGCACACGACGCCAGGCATGGGGGGGCGCATGCCTCGTCGCAGCGCTGGCCGCGGTGGCGGCCGCGCTCACGACGGACCCGCACCGGGGCCTGGCGAGCCCGGCGACCTGGCTCAGCCCCGCCGTCCCGCTGGTCCTGCTGGCGCCGGGCACCAGCGCGGGCGTCTCGACCGCTCTGACGGCAAGCATGGCCCAGGCCGGTGCGGCCCTGGCCCTGCTGGCGGTCGTGAGTGCGGTGGGGCTGGGCAGCAGGGGGAGACGCGCCGCGGGAATGCTGGCTCCGCCGAGGCCCGCCCGGGCAACCAGGTCCGGTGGGCTGGTCGAGTGGCTCGACAGACGCGGGCAGAACCCCGTGATGACCCTCGAGCTGCGCCGGAGTTCGCGAACGGGGTCGGCCGGAGCCATGGGCCTGGTCGGCTTCGCCGGGGGCTTGGCCGCCGTGGCATTCGCGCTCGGCCTGCGGCCCGATGTGTCGGCACTGCCGGTCCCCGTCTGCGATCGGACGCTCGCTGGCATTCAGAAGGCCATGCAAGCGGTGGCAGCGCTGGTGCCACTGGTGTCAGGGCTGGCGTGCAGCTATGCGGTGGCCCGCGCCGCCAACGAGTCATGGACCTCCGACGACCAAAGCAGGGCGCTGGGCGCGGTCATGCTCACGCCGCTCAGCAGCCGAGCGATTGCCGAGGGGAAGCTCGCTGCCGCCGCTCTACCAGCCGGGATCGGGCTGCTCGCGAGCATGCCCATCGCGCTGACCTGTGCCGTCCTGACGGGATCGGCCGCGGGGCCGCTCGTGTTCGTCCTGGGCTACGCCTGGGCGGCCTGCACGGTGGCCCTGGCGGGGTACTCCGCCCTCTGGGGCGCGAGCACGCACCCCAGGGGCCAAGGGGGGACCGGACGTGCCCTGTCCTGCCTCATAACTCTGCACCTGTGCCACTGGTGGTACGTGTCAGCCGTCCGGGGTGCGCTCGACCAGGTGGCGCACGCACCATCGGGCTCGGTATGGCAACAGGCCGGGCTGTACCTGCCGATGCTGGCTGTTGCCCTGGGACTCGCACTACTGGCGCGGCGGGGGGCGGCGCTGGGCGTGGAACGGCGCAAGCGTGTCAATCCCTATGGGCCGGCGGACGCGTAGGTCGGGCGTCCCGCCCGACACCGATCACGAGCCGACCGAGACGCTCGGCCCGCGAGCGCGCTCGGCGACCGGAACGGTCGCCCTACGCGGCCCCTACACCACGGGCGCCGCCGTGCCCGTGCTCGCCGAGCGGTAGATGGCGTCGCAGATGCGCTGGACGAGCAGGGCTTGCTCGAGGCCCGTCTGCGGCGGCCGGCCCTGGCGGATGGCCTTGGCGAAGTCGTCCACTGGCCCCGAGTGAACCGTCGATCCGTCGTCGTCACCCTCCCACAGCACGTGGGAGGTCAGCCCCTGCTCGGTATCGGCCTGATCCCAGGTGAGCCGTTTCCCCGAGCCGCTGGTCATCTTCAGGTGGACAGTGCCGCAGTCACCGACGATCTCCCACGTCTCGTCATGGCTCCCCGCGACGGCATCTCCGCGCTCGTAAGCCAGAGCGACACCCTGCTCGAACGTGACCAGGGCCGTCACATGCGTCTCGGCATCGGATCCGGGCGCCACGAACCACTGGTACCTTGGTCCGGCGGGCCAGAGAGCGCCCAGGGCGGCCACCGGCCGGAGCGACCAGCCGGTCAGGTTCATGAGGTAGTCGAGGTCGTACGACCCCCAGTTGACGAGGATGCCACCCGCGTTGGATGACTGGCTGACGCGCCAATAGGGGCGCTCGCCCTCGACGCGCTTCCCCGGGCAGTTCACCGAGCGGCAGCGGATGAGCCGGAGCTGACCGAGGGCACCCGACGCGACGAATTCCTTCGCCACCCGCGTCGCCTCGGAGAAGGCATAGCGGCTCGAGCAGCACGCGCCAACCAGGTTCCCCTTGGCCGCGATGAGCCGGCGCACCTCGTCGGCGTTCATGGCCACCGGCTTCTCGGTCAGCACGTGCTTGCCTCGGGCGAAAGCGCGCAGACCCATGTAAGTGCGCTGGTTGGCGGGGAGGGCCAGAATGACCGCTTCGACCTGCGGGTCGTCGATCAGGCTGTCGCCATCGGGGTGCACGGTGCCGATGCCATACTGGTCGGCCGCCGAGCGGGCGCGATCCTGCCGCAGGTCCGCGACCGCCACCACCTTCACCGTGTCGAGCTTCGATGCCACATCGACGTGGACGCTCCCGATGACTCCACAACCCACGATGCCGACGGCGACTGGCTCCACTGGACTCGAACCTCCCATGTCTGGGTGCGCTGAACGCGGCCGGTGTTCGCCCGAAGGAGCGACGGCTCCTGTGAGCAGCGCGCCGGGGGCAGTGATCTCGCCCGATCGCGTTCGGCCGATATGCGGCCAGGAGGAGACAAAGCAAGAAGCGAGCCGGAGACGTCTGGCGTCCTCGATCTCACACCCGTCCACCATGCGATCCCGGCGTGGACACGCCTGGATCCCAACCGCCCCGGCGTTCCAATCCAGGGCGCACGCCCTGGCCTCCCCCCGGCTCCGGTGGCGCCGCCATGGCCAGCCCTACTCCGGCCGTGGGTGCGGAGTCGAGGTGCCTTCGGCCTGGCCCATGGCCCAGCGCATGCCCCCGAGCAGGTGTGCCTGGTAGACGGGACTGTCGCAGACCTCCTCGCGGTGGCCGAGAGCCGTGTAGAAGCTGCGCCCCTTGCCGTAGCGCTTGCACCAGGCGATGCCGAAATCGCCGTCCTTGCGGTGGATCCCCGGCTTCGTCATGTCGGTGCCTGAGGGGTCCAGACTCATCAGCACGCACACGTCGTCTCGAGACCAGTCGCGCTGCTGGTAGATCTCGTCGGCCACGACCCAGCCTTGCGGAACGGGCTCGCAGGCGGGGTGGTCCGGCACCTCCACGAGGAGCTTCACGTCCTCGTTCCACGGGTGTCCGTCGAACCAACCACCCACCAGGTCCCGGTACGAGGGCCAGTCGTAGTGCGTGTCGGTGGCCGCATGGATGCCGACGAAGGCGCCACCGGCCGAGACGAAGTCGAGCAGCGCGACCTTCTGCGAGTCATCGAGAAATGACCCGGTGGTGTTGCCAAAGATGACGCAGTCGAGCCCTGCCAGCCGCTCCTTTGAGATCATCCGGGGATCCTCGGAGCACAGGACCGAGAAGCCGTTCTCCTCGCCCAAGCGCGTGAGGATGGGTTTCATGTACGGCGCGGCGGAGTGACGGAAGCCCCGGGTGCACGAGAAGTAGAGCACGGACTTCTCCGGCGCCACGGCGGGCGCCGCCTTCGCCACGACCGGCTCCTCGGCGGCCCCAGCGGGCGCCGACGCCTCAGGGGCATCCGGGGAGAGCACCGAGAGCTCGTGGATCGACCAGAACCAGCTATCCCCATGGGGCGCCGTGAGCGTGAGCTGAACCGCGCGGATCGGAGTCGGGTCGAACTCGACCCGGACGAGCCCGCCCCGGTTGATGGCGGGCACATCGGCGATCTCAGCCAGCGACTGCCACGTCTTGCCATCGGTCGAGCCTTCGACCCTCAAGCCGCCGGGATAGTCCTCGGCCGACCCACGCGCGTCCAGAATGACGCCCGACACCTGCTGAGTCCTGCCCAGGTCGAGCAGGTACCAGTCGCCCGACCTCTGCTTGGCGCCCGTGTCCCAGCGCGTCTGCGGGTTGCCGTCGAAAGCCAGGTCCTCACCAGCGCCCCGCGACGATTTGGCCGTCCAGCCATCGACGGGAAGCCCCCGTCGTGGGACCGATCGGAATGGGCCATAGGCCGATCCGGACAGCCGGGCTCCCCCGGCATCGAACAGCTCCGTGACCACGGTGAGCGAGGCGCTGCGCCGCTCGTCCCACCACTCGCGACAGTCCGAAACCTGGACCGACCCTTCCGCCGGGAGGTCGACAATGGCCGCCTCGGTGTAGTGGCTGCCATCAGCGTAGATCAGCGTCCACTCGACTCGGCAGTCCGGCATGGCGCCGGGTGTGTCATTGCTGGCCCAGAGGGCGGTGGGCGCCTCCGTGCCCTCCACGATCACCGAGGGAGCGCCAAAGGCGGCACCCGACGCGACCGCGACAACCGCGATACCCACGACAGCATGCGCGCGCATGGGACATCCTCCGTTCGCGGGAGCTTCCCGTCCTACCGCGGGGTGACCTCAAGCAGTTCAACCTCAAACACGAGGTCGGCATTCGGCGGAATGTCGGGAGGGGCCCCACGCTCGCCGTAGCCCAGCTTCGCGGGGATGATCAGTTTACGCTTCCCGCCCTCCTTCATGGTCTGGAGACCTTCATTCCAGCCCTCGATGACCTGGCCGAGCGTGAAGGTGGCCGGTTGGCCCCGCTCGTACGAAGAGTCGAACTCCTTGCCGGTGTCCTTGAGTGTGCCGCGGTAGTCGACGGTCACCGAGTCACCCATCTTGGGTGACTTGCCCGTGCCCACCTTGATGTCCTCATACTGCAGCCCCGACGCGGTCGTGACTCGCTTGCCGATGGCCGATGACTCGCCCTCGGCTGGCGCCTGAGCCTTGGTATCCGCCTGGCCGCTCGGCTCGGTGGTGCCGGGAGCCTCGGGGGGCGGTGCCGGTGCTTCCGGGGGTGTCGCGATGGCGCCCGAAGGCGGCGGGGGCGTCGTGTCAGGCTCGGCCGGCGGCTTCCTGCAGCCCAGGGCGGCCAACAGGGCCAAGGTGACGAGCACGATGGGCAAGGATCTCATCCGCGGTCCATCCTCTCCGGTGACGAACACCGGGACAGTAAACCCCCGCGGTCGGCGGCTGTCAAAGGGCGGGGCCGCAGGGCCGCCGCCCCGCGTGGTCGGTCACCGTGGTCGCGCGACCATCCGGATGGTAATGTTATGGTGCCGCTGCACGAAGGCAACTGGCCATATGAGCATATGAGCATATCAGTTCGGCCCTGAGGCACCGACCCGAGGGGGGCGAATGATGAGACTCACCCTGTCACTCGCGCTGACCGCCGGGACACTGGTCCCCACGGCAGTGCTCGGTCAGGAGAGCCCGACCGGGCGTTGGGACGTCGTCGCCGCCGGCGCTGTCGGCGACGGCGCCACGGACTGCACGGCCATCTTCCAGGCCCTGCTCGATGGAGCCGGCCAGGCGGGAGGCGGCGTGGTCGAGGTGCCGGCGGGCCGCTTCCGCCTGGACGGGACCCTCACGGTGCCGGCGAACGTGACGCTGCAGGGCCTGTTCCGCTGGGCGCCGTCGATGAACTCGGTGGCGGCCGCCACAGGGTCGGTCCTGTGCGCATACGCCGGCCGGGGAGCCCCCGAGGGCCCGGCGTTCATCCGGCTCGCGGGGGACAACGCCGGGGTGGCCGGCGTGGTCATCGTCTACCCCGAGTGGAGTCAGAACGACGTGCCGCCCATCGCCTACCCGCCCTGCGTGGCGTCCGAGGACACCCTCAATGTGAGCATCCAGGACTGCATGTTGCTCAATCCCTATGAGGGGATTCGCCTGGTGAGAGCCCATCGCCACCTGGTGCGGAACATTACGGGCTACCCGAGCTTCCGGGGCATCTTCGTCGACGAGTGCTACGACATCGGCCACGTCGAGAACGTCCACCTGTGGCCCTTCGGGACCGCGTACGACCCCGACAACGCCTACAGCAAGTGGGTCAACACCCAGGGCGTGGCCTACGAGTTTGCGCGCACCGACTGGGAGTACGTGAGTAATACGTTCTGCTTCGGGTACGGCGTGGGCTACCGGTTCTCGGCCTCCGAACACGGCAGCGCCAATGGCAACTTCCTGGGCCTGGGCGCCGACTCGTGCGAGCGGGCCGTGCTCGTCGAACAGGCCCAACCGCCCGGCCTGCTGATCACCAACGGCGAGTTCGTGGGCCGCTGGGGCTCACAACAAGCCGTGTGCGTGGAGGTTGGCCCCGAGGTCGAGGGCGTGGTCAGCCTCAGCAACTGCTCCTTCTGGGGACCCATCGACCGCTGCGTGTGGATGCGGAGCGCCAACGGCCAGTTCACGGCCAGCGCATGCCATTTCGTTCATTGGGACAACCGGAACGTGGGCTCCCCCGCGTTGCAGATCGACGCAGGCAGAGCTCTCGTGCAGGGCTGTTCGTTCCACCAGGACAACCTGGACGTCCGGGTAGGTCCGGCGGTGGAGTCCGCGATCCTCACCGCCAACCAGGCCCCAGGGGGCTTCCGAGTCGAGAACCAGGCCGGGGACCGGACCGTCATGGGCCTCAACCAGGCCGACCCCATCGTCTGGACCGATGAGGCGAGAGGGCACTACCGCGTCGAAATCGGGGCCAACGGTGATGGGCGCTACATCTCGGGCTTTGGCGGCCGTGAACGGCTCGAGGCCCCTTTCCGCTGGAGCACTCCGAGCAGCCACCTGATTCTGCCAGTGCCGACCGGCAAGGCCTGCACCGTCACGCTCGAGGGTGAGATCCCCATCCACGCGGTGGCCGCGGACTCTGGCCTGTATCTCGAAGGTAGACTGCTCGCCGCGCTCGTGGCGGGGAACCGCCTGGTGGCCGAACTGCCGCCCATGCCGGACGGCCAAGTACGTCTGGAGCTGCGCTGCCAGGGATGGTGCCCGCAAGAGGTCATACCCGGGTCCACCGATCCTCGCACACTGGGCATCTTGCTGCGCACCGTGACGGTCCGGGCCACGGATGCGGGCGACGCCGTGTTTGGCGCCAACACGGGTCAATGGCTCGAGGCAGCGCCGCCGGCCGAGTGACACAGCCGCCGGGCTCGGACCGAGCGGCGACCTGGGGGGCTCTGCCCCATCGGCGCTCAGTGAGGTCCGAGGTGACCCCGCAGGAGTACCGAGACGGCACGTCCGGGCCTGGGGGAGGGGCCACATGGGGACATTGGCGGTAACTGAGGGCTCCCGTGGCCCATCCGCCTGGTTGCGGAGGGGCGCCATGGGGGGGACCACGCGTCTCCCAGCGTGGTGGGCCCCAACGCGCCCGATCTGGAGGCCGGGATGCGGCAGGAAGCCGCATCCCGGGCCGTTCTGTCGTCGTCCGGCCGACTGGGCCAGTCAGGGGCCCCGCGCCCTCTGGGCGCACCCCTGTGCGGCCCCTCCGAGAGACCAGGCGGGCGTTGCGCGCGACCTTCGCGAGGCCCAGTCGCCGGGCCAAGGGCCCTGTGTGAGCGCCTATGGGGCTCTGCCCCCAATCCCGCGACAGGAGCCAGCCCTCGCGGCTCCCACGGGGGTGCCGCTCGAGCGACGCCGTTGCGGTCGGGGCGGACGACACCGCGGCTCGGGAACGGCGGGGCCACAGGAACGGGGGGCGGCGAGCGGCGGGGGATGCCCCCGCCCTAGTCGTCTCGCTTGTGCCGCTCGGAGGTGGCCCGGGCCAGTTCGCGCTGGGCATCGCGTTCGGCGATGGCGTGCTTCTTGTCGTACTGCCGCTTGCCGCGGCAGACACCCAGCTCGACCTTGGCGTGGCCGCGGTGGAAGTAGATGGACAGCGGGATGAGGGTGGCGCCTTTCTCCAGCGTGGCACGCAGGAGGCGGCGGATCTCTGCTTTCTTGAGGAGTAGCCGGCGCCGCCGGCGCGGAGGGACATTGCTCTGGTGGCCCCATTTATACGGGGAGATACTCACCTCGTACAGCCACGCTTCGCCATTCTCGATGCGCGCGTACCCGTCACCGAGAGTGGCATTGCCCAGGCGGAGGGACTTGACCTCAGTCCCTTCGAGAGCAATGCCCGCCTCAATGGTGTCATCGACGAAGTAGTCGTAGCGCGCGCGCCGGTTGCGGATGATGGGCTGGCCGTCGTCGGGCATGGCCCATCATCACGACTGCGACTCGGAAGCGACCGCGGCCCCCTCCGCCACAGGCACCGCGGGGGCCTCGGCCATGGCACCGTGGAGCACCACCACGGGGGCGCTCAGGTCGGCGCGCGGCTTCGCGCTCGGCGGGAGGGGCAGCGAGGCCACGGTGATGGGATCACCCACGGTCAAGTTGGTGATGTCGAGCTCGATGCGATCCGTGGCCTCGGTGGGAAGCACGTCCATCTCGATCGTCGGCATGAGCTGGCGGATGGAGTCACGCACACCCATGGCCTTTGGAGTGCCCACCAGATGGATCTCGCACTTGGTGTGCACGGGCTTGGTGATATCGATGCGAAGGAAGTCGATGCTGTATGGCCGCAAGGTCACCGGGTGCCGATGGACGCTTTGGACCATGACGGGCTGGACAATGGCACCGACTTCGAGGTTGATGAAGAGGTTGGTGCCACGCTTTCGGACGATGTCGCCGAAGACCTTCTCATCGACCGCGAGGGGCACGGGCTCTTGGCCGAGGCCATAGAGAATGGCGGGGACCAGGCCCTGCTGTCGAAGGCGCCGGCACGGCCCCTTGCCCTGCTCTGAACGCGGAGTCGCAACCAGCGCAACGGGATCCATGATGTGCTCTCTCTCCATTTCTCGACGGCGCCCTCGCCGGCGGCAGACGCACCCCCATGGCCCGTGCTCTGCCTGCACCCGGAACCGGGCTGCCATACTACCACAGTGATCGGGCTGGGGCGGGAGGATTCGAACCTCCGATTGCCAGATCCAAAATCTGGTGCCTTGCCGCTTGGCTACGCCCCAGTGGCGCCCGGTGGGCGCGGCTCCAGAAGGCCTCGGACGAACTCGAGATCCTCCGGCTTATCCACATCGATGCCCGGCTCCGGTGACGGCAGTACCAGAGCTTTGACATCACACCCCAAGAGGCGTTGAGCCCGCTGTTCCACCACCGCGATCCCCACACGGATCGGGAGGAACCGCCCGAGGACCACGCTGAGCACGAAGGTAATCCCGAGGCGCATCGCGAGGGCGAACGGGCTCTTGCGCAGCTCAAATGCCTGACGGACGCGGTCCTGATGGTCGACCAGAAAAGGCCGGCTCACCAACGCGAGGTTGCCGCCGGCCAGGGTGCCTTCCCGGACGCGCACCCATGTCTTCCGGACACCCGCGAAGGCGCCGGTACAGGTACGCTGATCCAGGACAGAATAGCAGAGCGACACACCGAGGTCAAGAGAAGCCCCGACGAACCCGTCGAGGTCGGCAGGACGGACCAGAGGGGTATCGCAGCTGACGATGAGCACGTGGGTGACCGTGTCGGGCAGGGCCTCGGCACCGGACACGATATTGTCGACTGGACCACCGCTGCAGGGGCACCACTCGCCCTCGCGGACGCCCAAGGCCTGTCGGACCCGCTCATCGGAGACCAGCACCCGGTGGGCCACGGTCTCGGCTCGGGCCAGAGCCTCCCACACGTAGCGGACCATGGGCCAACCATGGATGTCGGCCAGTGCCTTGTTCTCAGAGCCTCCGGCCGCCGCCAGGCCGGCCGATGCACGACCCCCGGCGAGCAACACCGCGCCCACTCGTGGGCTAGCCAACGACTTCCACCCCCCGGGGAATCATCGGGCACGCGCGGGAAAACGCCACTGCCGGAGCCACGCGAGCGCACGCCGCCTGAGCCGAGGCGGCGTCCGAGAAGACCGCGAACACGCTGGAGCCGGATCCGGCCACGACGACGGGCCCGAGGGAGACCTCAGCCAGCCGGGCCCGCGTCTCCCGGATGGCCGGCGCCACGCGCAGGGCCGCGCCCTGCAACCCGTTCCACAGGGCACTCCACTGTCGCTGCCGGATCCGTTCCAGCGCCACATCGATGGTCATCGGTGCGCGCTCGGGAGCCCGGTCGAACTCGGCATAGACGTCCGGTGTCGATGCACCCTCGGAGCCCTTGGCGATGACGACCCAACCCACCAGCGGCGGCTCGACGGCCTCGAGTATCTCGCCGCGGCTGTGGCCCACCTGTGTGCCCCCGCGGACGAAGAACGGCACGTCGGCTCCCAGGCCGGCCGCGAGGCGGCACAACTCTGCGTCGGTCACGTCGAGGCCGAATAGCTCGCGGCAGCCCACCAGTGTGGCGGCGGCGTTCGAGCTCCCGCCACCCAACCCGGCCCGCGCGGGGATCGCCTTCAGCAAGCAGATGTCGACCCCCTCATCCACGTCACAGGCCGCCAGGAACGCGGCCGCGGCGCGGGCGGCGAGGTTCGTGCCATCGGCGGGGACATCGGGCGCGTCCGTCCGCACACGGATGCCGTGGGGCCGGCGGCGGATCTCCACCTGGTCGAACAGCCCAACGGCCTGGACCAGGGTACACAGGCTGTGGTATCCGTCGTCACGCCTTCCTGAGTGGACGTCGAGGTAGAGGTTGACCTTGGCGGGGGATCGCAGCCGAACCGAGTCCCTCATGGCCCACTCGCCCCCCGTGCTCGGCCCGCCGCGTCGCTCAGCGCAACGTACTGTGACACCGAAATGTCCTCGGCTCTGGACCTCTCGTCAATGCCGCATTCGCGGAAGAGGGCCTCCCATTCCTCCCGGGCCAGAGGAAGAACCCGGCAAGCGGCCAGGGATGTGACGGCCCGCTTGCGCCGCTGGCCGAAGGCGGCCCGGGTCACCTGCTGCAGCAGCGTTTCGTCCCGGGCGCGGGGAAGGGCGTCGGAGTGCGGCCGAAGCTCGACGAGCGCGGACTCGACCGAAGGCGACGGCCGGAAGCAGGAGGGGCGCACCTTTCGGAGCACGCGGCATGAGCAATGGTACTGGCACCACACGGTGATGGCGCCGTAGGTTCGGGAGCCGGGCCCCGCACACCAGCGTTGGGCGACCTCGCGCTGGACCATGACGATGGCCCGATCGAAGCGCCGTGCATGCTGGAGCAGCTTCAGCAGAATGGGCGTGGTGATGGCATATGGAAGGTTCCCGACCACCACCCAAGGCCCCGGAGGCGCGAGAAGAGCTGCCAGGTCGGCTTCGAGCACATCGGCGTGGATGATGCGAACGCGGTCGCCATGGGAGGCAAGCTGCTCGGCCAGCCATGGGGCGAGGGCGTCGTCGCGCTCGACGGCCACCAGTCGCGCGGCGGCTTCCGCCAGCCCGAAGGTCAGGGCCCCGCGGCCGGGACCGATCTCGAGAACGGACTCGCTCGGCTGGATCGCCGCGGCGGTCACGATGGCCGTGGCCGTGTTGCGGTCGACGAGGAAGTTCTGGGAGAGCGACCTCTTGGGCGGCGCAGGGGCGGCGGTGCGGAGCTGGATGGCATCATGACGAGGCTCGGGGGGGCGCGTCACGTGGGCACCCGGCTACTCGAAGAAGCGCACGGTCACGGTTCTCGTGCCGAACCGGGCCGCATAGCCGTAGTCGTCGAAACACAGGTCGATCTTCCGGCCCTTGATGGCGCCACCGGTATCACCGGCCACCGCCCAGCCGTAGCCCTCGATCCACATACGGGTGCCGTAGGGGACCACACTCGGGTCGACCGCCACGACGCCGCGGCCCGCCGGCAGCCCGAGGGACGTGCGGCCGGTGGAGCTACCGTCGGGTGCATTGGGCGCATAGGCGGTGACCTCGAACTCGATCTCGCGTCCCGGCAGGGCGCTGGCCCGTGACGGTGACCCGCCCTTGCAGCCGACAACGATCACCTTCGGCTTCATGGGCCGGAGGGCTTCCTCGGACACAATGAACCGCTCGGTGGTGCCGTCATCGAGGAAGTAGGTTCGGGTCGTACGGCGGACCAGGCCGTCGCACCAACTGCCGTCTTCGAGGCGGACCCGGCCGCTCGGCAGGCTCCGGTCTTCACGAATCTCGACGACATAGGGCACGGTGACCTGTTCGACCGAGTCCTGCACGCGGACCCGGAACACAGCGATGCAGAGGCCATCGTGAACGCGGGTGCCGACTCGAGGCTTGACGCGGTCGCATGGCCCCACGGCGACATTGATGGCGCGGAGGGCGTCGCCGATAGTGGCATCGGCCGGCACGGATGTGCGGAGATGCCGCCCGTCGGCGCGGACGGTGACGGCGGCGAACCCACCAGGGCCCTCCGCCGCCTGCAGCCAGCATGAGGCGCAGACCAGAGCCGAAGCCAGCGCGCACAGCCCGGGCAGCCCTCGCGGGGCTCGGCGCATCGCATAGCCTCCCGGGGGATATCACCCCAGCGGCGCAAGGGTATGCGCGCACAGTCTGGATGTCAAGATGCACCGGAAGCCGTCAGCACCCGAGGGCTTCGGCGACGACCGAGGAGATGTGCCTGACCCGGATTCGGGACCCGGCCCGCCGAGCGCCGTACTCGAGCTGGATCATACAGGACGGGCATGCGGTGACCACGGTGTCCGCATCGGTGGACTGCACATGGCCCCACTTGCGAGCCAGGATGCTTCCGGCCACTTCGGCGTGGGCGGCGCTGTATGTCCCAGCGCCGCCGCAGCACCAGTCGGCCTCGGGCAGTTCGACATAGTCGAGGCCCGGGATCACGCGCAGGATGGTCCGGGGCCACTGCGCCAGGTCCTGGTGCCGGGCCAGATGGCAGGGGTCGTGGAAAGTTACCCGCCGGGCCACGGGGCGGAGTGCCGTCGGCCAACTGGCTTGGCCCACGATCTGGGTGTAGTCCAGGACGCGGGCGGCCACTCGCTCGGCCCGCTCACGCAGATCGGGCGAGACGAGCTCGGGCATGCGCCTGAGGTGCGAGCTGCAGCTCGCGCAGTCGGTCACCACGGCATCGAGGCCGGGCCGTTCCTCGATGGCGAGGAGGTTACGCTCGGCGGCGAGCCGCGCAGTGCCGGTCTCGCCGCTGACATAGGCGGGCAGGCCACAGCAGCAGTTGTCGAGGGGCTCGACCGCGCATCCCAGAGCCGCCAGGGAGCGGACGCTGTCGGTGGCGGCCCGGGGCTGGACCAGGTTCATTCCGCAGGAGACGAAGTAGCCGACGCGTCGCGATGCGTGCGCCGGTACCAGGTCGAGCTCCTGCCAGAGGTCGGTGAGAAAGCGCGCGGGCGGCTGGGGCACGAGCTCGGCCGCCGCCTGAAGGCCGGGTGGGAACAGGCGCAAGAGACCGGTGGCACGGGCCAGCCGCGGCAGGCCGAGCCTCGATGCGCTGAAGGCGACACGAGCGGCTCGGATCAGTGCGCCGCGATCCAGGAGGGTCTCGCGCGCCGCCGTCCAGGCGGCCGAGCTGCCGTGTTGCCGGCGCCAAGCGGCCCGAGACTCGACGATGATGCGGTCGGTCTCTGCGCCGGCCGCGCAGACCGACACGCAGCCGCGACACAGAAGGCACTCGAACAGAGGGTGGTCCATCTCCTCCGAGAGCTCTGCCCGGCCCTCGAGGATACGGCGCACCAGGGCGATGCGCCCCCGAGCAACCGATGACTCGACACCCGTGACGGCGAACACGGGGCACGTCTCCTGGCAGTAGCCGCACCGGTTGCACTTGGCCACTTCGGCGCGGAGAGACTCGGACTGGGTCATAAAGTAGGCCCCTTGGGATCCGGGTTCGTGGGACGCGTTCGGGTCGACGGCCGCTACAGCCGACGGATGGCGAGAATGGCCTTGCCGAGTATCTCAACGTCCGGGACGATGAGGGGCTCCATGGCGTCGTTGGCCGGTTGGAGGCGGAAGTGGCCGTTCTCACGGTGGAAGTACTTGACGGTGGCATCGCCGTCGGCGGTCATGGCCACCACCATGTCGCCATTGTCGGCCGTGTTCTGCCTGCGGACCACTACGAGGTCGCCATCGTAGATTCCAGCGTTGATCATACTGTCGCCGTGGACCCGGAGCATGAAGACGTCATCGCCCCGCACCAGCGCCTGAGGGATGGGCAGGTAGCCTTCGATGTACTCGACGGCCGTCATGGGCTGGCCCGCCGCCACACGGCCGACCAGGGGCACGAAGACCACGTCGGGTGACATCGGGGGCGGGGGGGCGGGCTCGCCGACGATCTCGATGGTCCGTGACTTGCTGCCGTCACGGCGGATGATACCCTTGCGGATGAGGGCCTCGAGATGCTTCTGGACGGTACAGCTGGAGCTGAGGCCGAGGCGCTCACCGATCTCACGCACGGTCGGGGGGTAGCCCTCTTGCCGGATGTGGTCTCGGATGGCCTGGAGCACGCTTTCCTGGCGGCGGGTCAATGATCCCACAGCACATGCCTCCTCCCAGGCGGGACGTCCCGTGGTGGGTTCAGGGATGCCGGGCCGGGTCTGGCTGGGTCGTTGTCGCACTTTCATCATACCAAACGGAAGCTTGCATGCAAACAGATGTTTCTTGCCGTCATTGCGGCAATCCACCGCATATTCTAGGATATGCTCACTATGCCATTCCGTCCGGCCGAGGCGTCCGATGACATCGAGGCGCCCGAGACCAATCTGGGGCCGTATGTACTGGCACTGCTGCTGGTCGCGTGCGCCGCGTGCGCGGTCGGGCTCTGGCAGTCCTGGCCCCGGGGCGCCGAGATCTGCGCTCTGGCGGTGGGCGATGCCGATGCACTCGTCGTTCGGGTGGCCGGCCGGCGAGCGGTTCTGATTGACGGCGGCGGCGCTGACCAGGGCGGGTCCCGGTCGCGAGCGCTGCTGTCCCACTTCATGGAGAGCGGCATCAAGCGGCTGGATGCGGTGATCCTCACGGGTTCACGGGCCCGGGATGTGGGCGGAATCCCCAGCGTGCTGCGCGAGATGCCGGTCGGCCTGGTTCTTGCCCCCGCTGACCTGCGGGCCACACCCCATGGCCGCATCGTCGCACTGCTCTGCCGTGCCACACGGACACCGATCGGAGTTCTGGCTGATGGGCAGGTCATCCACTTGGGTGGCGGGGCTGAGATTCGGCTTCGCACCTGGAGGGTGGACCGGACGTCTACAATGGTCGGGGTGCGGGTGATGCACGGGCGGGCATCGGCGGAGATCCTCAACTCGGTGACGTCGGCCGGCATCCGAGTACTCAGGGGCAGCCCACCGCCCCGTGCGGACGTCCTGAAGGTACCGGCCCAGGGCCAGACCTGGGCGAACCCGACGGAACTGCTGGAGTCCGTGGGTCCGCGCGTGGCGGTGGTATCCCGGGCGGGCACGAGCACGGCCAAGCAATGGCGGGACGTCATCGAGGATCTGCTCGCCTCGGGTGTGGACGTGTGGATGACGGACACGGACGGCGCGATCACCGTGCGGCTCCGGAACGGGACCGTCGCGGTCCATGGCTTCCGGCGCCGCCGCTGAGGGGGATGGTCTTGGACGAGGGCCAGATACGCAGTGCGAGTGCCAAAGCGGAGCGGATTCTCCACGAGGTGGAGACGGTAATCGTCGGCAAACCCCATGCCGTCCGGCAGGTTCTCGTGGGGCTCATCGCCGGCGGGCACGTGCTGCTGGAGGACATCCCCGGGGTCGGCAAGACCATGCTGGCACGGGCGATGTCCCGCGCGATTGGCGGGACCTTCCGCCGCATTCAGTTCGCCCCAGACCTGCTTCCATCGGACATCACGGGCAGCAACCTCTACAACCAGAGCACCCACGAGTTCGTGTTCCGGCCCGGGCCGATCTTCGCGAACATCGTGTTGGCCGACGAGATCAACCGGGCGACGCCCAAGTCGCAGGCGAGTCTCCTGGAGGGAATGGAGGAGTCGCAGGTCACGGTCGATGGTGTGACCTACGATCTGCCATCGCCGTTCTTTGTGATGGCCACGGCGAACCCTATCGAGTTCCGGGGCACGTTCCCGCTCCCCGAGACACAGATGGACCGTTTCCTGCTGCGGATTGGCATGGGGTATCCCAGCCACGATGACGAGATCGAGGTGCTGTCGCGTCAGACCCGGGGGCATCCGATCGCCCACGTGAACGCGGTGGCGACGGTGGAGGACATTCAGATGATCCGCGCGGTGGCCCAGGAGGTGCATGTGGAGCCGTCGGTCAAGGACTACATGGTGTCGTTGGTCGAGGCGACACGGAAGAACCCCCGGTCGCTGCTGGGGGCGTCCCCGCGCGGCTCACTGGGTCTGTTCAAGGCGTCGAGGGCGCTGGCCCTGCTGGATGGCCGGTCGTTCGTGACGCCCGATGACGTCAAGCGTATCGCCCCCATGGTGCTGTGTCACCGGATCTCGGTGGACCCTCAGCTGGCGGTGCAGGGCGTCACTCCGGAGCACGTGGTGATCGAGGCACTGGAGCAGGTTCCCGTGCCTCTCGCGGCGGCGAGCTGAGGCGAACGAGTTGGCCGACACGGCGAGAGAGTCGGTGGATCCGGTGGACGCGCGGGCGCCGGTCGGCGCCGAACTGGAGGGTGCCGCGTGGGTGCGGCGGGTTCCGTTTCTCGGTGCCGGCGGAGGGCTGGGCGGGCGGCGCGGGGGTCTGAAGCGCGTCACGCCCCATGGTGGCCTGGTGATGTGGGCTGCGGGAGCGGCAAGTCTCATGCTCTTCGTCGTGGGGACGGTCTACCACTCGCAGCAGATCTTCGTCACGGCGGGTGTCATCGGTTTGCTCTTGCCGATGACGTGTCTGCTGAGTCTGCGGTCACTCGATAGCGTGGAAGCTCGAGTGACTTGCGCCCCTCGCGGAACGCTCCACGAGTACCAGGTGGCGCACATCGGCGTCGGTCTCACCAATCGGGGCCGGTTGCCTCGGTGCTTCTGTAGTTTTGGCTTCCGGCTACCTGAGGGCCTGATGGCGGAGGCCGAGGATGGCGAACTGGGAACGCTGCTGGGCGCCGAGACGCGCGAGATCGAGGTTACCTTCCACACGCTGGCCCGGGGCGTCTATCGGGTTGACGAGGCGGAACTGGAGACCACCGACCTGCTGGGCGTGTTCGAGTTCTCGCGGGTCCTCACGGGCTTCGGGCTTGAGTTGGTGGTGTACCCGGCCGTCTACAGCCTGGGCCGTTGGGCGTCGGTGGGGCGGAACCCGCTGGGGGATGTTGGGGCCCCGAGCCGCACGCGGGCCGGGGAGAGTGTGGATTTCCACGGGATCCGCGAGTACCGGTCTGGCGATGAGCCCAGACGGATCCACTGGCCGACAACGGCGCGCACGGGGAACCTGTCGGTGATCGAGTTCGAGGATCTGCCATCCAGGGGCATGGTGGCCATTGTGGACTGTGGTGCGGGGACCAACATCGGCCCCCGGGGCTCCAGCACGCTGGACTGCGCGGCTCGGGCGGCGGCATCACTGGCGGCGCTGGCGTGCGGCTGGCACTCACCCTTCGAACTGGTGGCCGTGGACTCGATGAACCATGGGGTATCCATCCCCGCCGGCTCGATGAGCGCCCATCGGGTGTTCGAGGCCCTGGCCCGGCTCGAGGGCCGGGGCGAGTCGCCCATCGATCAGGTGTGTGCCCAGGTGGCGCGCCGAGTCGACCGCGGGGCCTCGGTGTTCGTGTTCACCTCGGACTGCGGGCCTGCGGCGGCTCGAGCGGCGCTCTGCCTGCTGGCGGCGGGCCTGGAGGCGACCGTGGTGCTCCTGGTTCCGGCCGCGGACGGCGCTGATGGCGTGGGGAAGCCGCCGCCGCTGTGGGAGCGGCTGAGGCGGAGAGCCACTCGGTCGGAGCGCGGGGGTTCGGTCGAGCCCGAGGGGCTCGGGCTCCTGGAGGCGCTGAATCGGAGCGCGGCTCGCATCGTGACCGTCGACTGCGGCGCGCCGCTGGGGCCGCAGCTGGAGGCGCTCCTGAATGGCTAGCTCAGCTCGAGCGGCCGACCAGCTCGCCGTCCAGGCCGACGCATGGCGGGCATCGCGCACATTCCTGCTGCCCTGGTACGCGAGTGCGTTGGCCGCCATGTGGTGTGTGGCACTGGGCGTGGCGTCGACGGCTGCCAGCCCGGGGTTCGCGCCCCTGGTGTTGGCGCTGGTGACTGCCGGAGTCGTCTGGGGTTACGTGCTGGTGCGGGCGCCCATCGCGGATGGCAGTCGGGCTCTGGCGTCGGCCGTGCCGGTCGGCGTGGTTCTGGTTGCCATGCAGACTCCGGCCATTCACTCGGTGCTGTTCTCGGCCGATGTCGTTGTTGACGCCGATCTGGTCCTGTGTGTCCGGGTACTGACGGGCCTGCTGGCGCTGAGCTTCGCCTCCGCGTACCGTCCTGTGGTTCTGTTCATGTTCGTGTTTGGGCTGAGCGCGCTGGGCCTGGTGGGCGAGCTGAACGTGAACGTGGAGGCCATGGCCTGCTTCCTGGCGTTCGTCTACTGCAGCCTGTTCTTCCTGGGGTATGACAACCTTCTCCGGCGCGGCCGGCTGAGCGCCCTGACGGCCGCGGGCGGGTTACGACGTGTCGTGGGCGATCAGTCCTATGCGGCCGCGGCGGTGTTCGTCGTGCTGGCGCTGAGTGGCTATGCCGTGGGCACGGTGCTCACCTTTGGGTTGCGGTCGCCCTTCGCATGGCCGATCCACCAGTTGTCCAAGACGGTGGAGAACGCGCCGGAGCTGTTCTCGTATGCGGGCCATCGGCCGCAGCTCGCCCTGGGCGTGGGCCCGATTCGCAACGAGCGCACTCCCGTGATGACGGTCGAGTGCGATCGTCCGTTATTGTGGCGAAGCCGGGTCTACGCGAACTACACGGGAAACGGCTGGCAGGAGGACCCGTCGTTTGAGGGGCCGATGCCTGAGCCCGGGGCGACCGCGCACGCGGCGCGTGGTGAGTCGCGCTTCGAGGATGGCGAGGAGGAGGTTTCGTACACCATCGTGCCGGAGTCGGCGATGTCGGGCTACATCCCCGTTCCCGCCGTGCCCGAGCGGGTGTCATCGGATGTGGCCGAGATTCGCATTAGCGAGAACGGGTGCGCCTACTCGCCTCAGGCCATCCCACCGGGATCGCGCATCACGGGGGTCTCCCGTGTGAACACGACGGACCCCGCCTTGCTGCGCCGCGTCGAGCGGCCGGGGCGGGTCACGAGCCAGGCGTATGTGACCGCCCCCGACTCGGCCCGCATTCGCGAGCTGGCCCAGGAGCTCATTCGAGGCGCCACGACGCTGTACGACCGGGTGGCGGCCCTCCAACGGCACATTGAGGCCACATGCGTCTACAACCTGGCTGCGCCGCGCTATGACGGGAGCAAGGATGCAGTGGAGCAGTTCCTGTTCGAGCGCAGGGAGGGCACGTGCGCGGAGTTCGCGTCGGCGCTGGCCCTGATGTGCCGGAGTGTGGGGATTCCCGCCCGGCTGGCCGGCGGCTACAACTCGGGCGAGCGGAGGGGCGACTCGGGCACGTATGCGATCCGGTCGGATCATGCCCATGCATGGGTTGAGGTCAACTTTGACGGAGTCGGCTGGGTCACGTTCGACCCGGTGGCCGACCGGGCGGCGGGAGCGAACCGGCTGGCGCAGGTGGCGGAGAGTACGCGCCGTCTGGTCCGGGGTCTCGCGAACTGGGCACGACTCCGGCTGGTCACGCTGCTGTTCGTGCTGCCCTCTCTGTGGGTGCTGCTGTACTCGTCTCGGTCCGCGAGGCGGCTCCTTGGCCGTCGGCGGAGGCGCGGGTCCGGCGATCCGCGTGGAGCGGCTGCCGCGCTCTACGACTGCCTGTGCTCCGCAGTGGGCTCTGCCGTGGGGGTCCCGCGGCACTCGTCGACGGCATCGGGTGAGTACTGGGAGCTGGTCCGGGCCCCCCTGGCCGGTATCTCCGACAATGTAGCCCGGGAGGCCCACGGCCTCTTCGAGGCCCTTACGGCTCACCTGTACGGCCCGATCCCACCTGATGGCCAGGAGCTCAGACGCCTATCGGCGCGTCTGGCCGCGGTCGTCACGCAGCTTCGGCAAGCGGCGCCGCCCCCGCCTGTTGCGGTCCGGCTGAGGCGGGCGTTGGTCCGGCTGTGGGGCTCCTAGGCTTCCCAGCCCCCGACGTGCGGATGGACCTCGGCGTAGGCGAGGGCCACACAGTGGAAGAACAGCGCCGCCAACGCCAGCGCCAGCGCCACGTACCCGATGAGGCACAGGATCCGCACGCGCGGCGGCACGCGGAAGTAGTCCTGCAGCTCCGGCGGGGTCCGCCAGCCGGCGATGGCTCGCGGGATCCCCATGAACGCGACGAGTACGAGCAGGGGCGAGCCACGGAGCAGGGCGAGGACGAGGAGGGCCGGCAGCACGACCAGCCAGATCTTGGGCGAGACCGCGCCGATAATGCGGCCGCCGTCCATGGGCGTGAACGGGATCAGGTTGAACAGGTTCAGGAAGAAGCCCCACGTGGCGAGGCCCAGCATGAGGTCGTGCCCGGTGACCTGGTAGATGACCAGGCACACGGCAGCGCCGATGGTGCCCAGGACCGGGCCACCGAAGGCGGTGGCGGCCTCCTTGGTCGCGTCTCGAGGCAGCTCCTTCATCCCGATGACGGCGCCCATGAATGGGATGAACAGCGGGGCGCTGAACGGGACCCCCAGGGCGCGCAGCACCAGGGCGTGGCCCAGCTCGTGAACCAGGAGAAGCCCTAGGAGCCCGACGGCGAACCAGAGACCGAACATCGGTGCATAGAACCCGAGCGACAGCGCCATGGAGCCGCCCGTCTTGAGCAGCACGGGCACGATCTTGAGCAGAGCTCCGGACTTCGACGCCCCGACCAGGACCTTGCCCCCCTTGAGTGCCGCGACCGCAGCGGCACCGGCCGTCACGCTCCTGCCGTGGCCGCGGGACTGGCCCGCCGGGCGGGGTTCCGCGCCCGGGGCCGGCGCGGGAAGGGGTGGTGGGGTGGGGGCGGGGAGCGTGGCATCGGCCTCGACGCAGGCAGGCACCGGCCGCCCGCAGTAGGCGCAGTGCCGGTCCTGCGGCTCCACGAGGTAGCCACACTCGGGGCAGGTCGCAGGGGTGCGGGCTCCGGTGTCCATGCCGTCAGGGTAGCACTCCCGAGGCACTCAGGGAACTGGTGTCGTTGTGGGAGGCGAGCAGGGCAGGGGATTCCCGGATGCACTCGGCGGGACGGGCCACGCGTGGGAAATGTATGCTATCGGAGCGTGGGTGCCGGCGCGGGGCCACTGGCTACGCCCACACGGGAGGCAAGGGCCGCGGCGACCGGCCGGCGAAGGAGTGTCCAGGCCCGGCTTCCGCACATATTCCCCAATCGGGCCCCGTTTGTCACGGAGGAGGCAGAGGCCGTGAGTCGACCTCGCAGCATGACCCGCCGCACATTCCTGGCCAGATCGGCGGCACTGGCGGCCATACCCTATGTCGTACCATCGGGGGCTCGAGGGGCGGATGGCAGTGTTGCGCCCAGCGAGCGGATCACCATGGGGGCCATCGGCATCGGCGGCCGAGGCACGTACGACCTACAGTGGTTCATGCGTAACCCGGATGTGCGGTTCGTTGCGATGTGTGATGCGCGACGCGACCGCCGGGAGGCGGCCAAAGCCCTGGTAGACCAGGCCTATGGCAACACGGACTGCGCCACCTATATTGACCCGCGCGAGATGCTCGCGCGGGATGACATCGATGCCGTGCTCATCGCCACGAGCGACCGCTGGCATGCGATGGCGTCGATCATGGCGATGCGGGCGGGCAAGGACGTTTTCAGTGAGAAGCCTTGCGCCATGAACGTGGGCGAGAGCCAAGCCCTGGCCGAGACCGCGCGGGAGTTCGGCCGGATCTTCCAGGCCGGCACGCAACGACGCAGCGAGCCGAACTTTGTGTTCATCGTCCAGCTGGCCCGCCTGGGGTACCTCGGCAAGCTCAAGACGCTCACCGCCCATATCGTGCACGGCTTCGCACCGCACGTATGGCTGCCCGCCCAGCCCGAGCCGCCGAAGGACGAGGTGGACTACGACCTGTACCTGGGCCCGGTGCCCTGGCACCCCTACAACCGGGGTTACGTCGACAGCCGCCACGCGCACGCGGACCTGTGGGCCGGCGGCCTGCATGAGTGGGGTGCCCACACCTTCGACCTGTGCCAGTTCGCCAATGACACGGCGCACACGGGGCCCGTCGAGTTCGTCTACCCGAATAACGACACCAGCGAGGGCCTGACGGCGCGGTATGCCAACGGGGTGGAGCTGGTCATGACCGCATCGGGCTTCCCGGGAACCTGCGGTGTTCGCTTCACGGGCGAAGACGGTGTCACGGAGTGCTCCGACGGCCACGATCCGACGGCGACGCCGGCGTCGCTGCTGGGCGAACGCGACCGCATCCTTCGGGATTACGTCGCCAAGACGCGCCGCTCGCTGGATCACGTGCGTGACTTCCTCGACTGCGTCAAGTCGCGCCGCCAGCCGATCGCCAACGCCGACGTGGCCCGGAAGGCTCACAACATCTGTCACGTCGGAGCGATCTGCATGGCCCTGAAGCGCGATCTGAGGTGGGACCCGGATCGCGAGGAGTTCATCGGCGACGACGAGGCGAACCGGATGCGCTTCCGCGCCAACCGCGCCCCCTGGGTGCTCTAGGTGCTGTTTGAGGGAGAAGAGGACATGAAGAACCGCGACAATCGATTCGGTGTGCTGGCTGCGCTTGTGGCGCTGCTGGCAGGCACCTTCGCATCCTACGCCCAACCGGCGCAGAACGTGACGGCCGAGGAGGAGGCACTGGTTGGCACCCTTACGTCCGGTGCGGAGCCGTTCGAGAAGGACAAGGCATGCCGCCGCCTGGCTGTGATCGGCACGGCGAGGGCCGTGCCCGCGCTGGCCGCGTTGCTTGCCGATGATCAGCTCACGGGAATGGCGCGACACGCACTGCTGAACATCCCCGACGCCGCGGCGGGAGAAGCTCTGTGTGCGGCCCTGCCGAAGCTGACGGGAACGAAGCTGATCGGTGTGATCAGCACCATCGGCCGGCGGGGTGAGAGCTCGGCCGTGAAGGCGCTGGCGCCGTTCATCGCCAGCCCAGACGACGAAGTCGCCGCCACGGCGGCGAGGGCCATCGGCCGCATCGGCGGTGGCGATAGCCGGCGGGTCCTCGAATCCGCCCTGGCCATAGCGCCGCGCTCGCGCCGGGCGGCCGTGGCCGAGGGGTGCATTGAGGGCATTCGAGCACTGACGGACCGGGGCGCCACGAAGGATGCACTCGCTCTCGCCGACACGGTCCGGCGTTCCCGGGTGCCCGCGTACCTGGTGGCCGCCGCCACGCGGGCAGCCGTGCTCCTGCGCGGCGAGGCCGGGGCCCTCGTGCTGGCTCGGCAGCTCGACAGCCCGGAGCCCGAGTTGTTCCAGATGGCGCTGCTCCTGACTCGGGAGGCCCCGGGCGCGGCGATCACCCGTGCCGTCTCCGAGAGACTGGGCCGCCTTCCTGTGGAGCGCCAGGCCCCTCTGCTGGCCGCGTTGGGTGACCGAGGAGATGCCGGGGCTCTTCCCGTCGTACTGGCTGCGGTCGACAGCACGGATGGAACGGTGCGCGTGGCCGCGCTCAAGGCGTTGGCCCAGTTGGGCAATGGCTCCGCGGTGCCTGTGCTGCTGGCCGCGGCGTCATCGGAGAACGCTAGCGAAGCGGAAGCCGCCCAGATCGCCCTGGCAACGCTTCCGGGCGATGATGTGGACACGGCCGTGCTCGAAGCGCTATCGGCCGGCGACGCGCGGGTCCGACGAATCGCCATCGAAGCCGCCGGGCAGCGGCGGCTTGTCGAGGCCAACCCGGCGCTGCTCAAGGCGATGGACGACGCGGACGGGAGTATCCGTAGTGCCGCCATCGCCGCTCTGGGGCAGACGACCGGCCCAGATGGTCTGGCCGCGCTGGTCGATGTGCTGTTGTCGCGCACCAGCACGGACGAGCTGGGGCAAGCGGAGAGCGCCGTGGCGAGCGCCTTCAGCCGCGTGGCGGACAAGCGTGTCTGCGCGAGTGCTCTGACGGCGGCCATGGCGAGAGCCGAGGTCGCACCCAGGTGCGCGTTGATCCGCCTCACCGGCGCCGCCCCAACAGACGAGGCACTGGGCGCGGTGAGAGCCGCTCTGAGGGACGGACAGGCCGAGGTGCGGGCGGCAGCGTTCCGGGTTCTGTGTGACTGGGCCACGCCGGCGGCGGCGCCGGACCTGCTGGAGTTGGCCCGGGGCGGACCGGACACCGAACGGACGGCGGCGCTTCGGGGCTACATGCGGCTGATCGGATCGCCCGACCTGTCGCCCGAGCAGAAGATGGCCATGTGCAATGAGGCGTCGGCGCTGTGCCGGACCACCGAGGATATTGATGCGCTCCTCAGTGGCCTGGCTACTGTGGCGTCGCTGGATGCGCTGAACATGGCCATGTCGCACCTGGACAACGCCCCACTGACGAACAAGGTGAGCTTCGCCGCGGTGTGCATCGGCGAACTGCTGGAGCAGACGCATCCGGCCGAGGTCGCCGCGGCCATGGAGCGCGTGCTCAAGGCGATGAACAACCCGGGCATGGAGCGCCGGGTGCGCTCGTGCATGGAGCGGGCGCAGAAGGCGGCCGGCCAGTAGGCGAACCGAGTCGGCTCGAGCCCCTCAGCGCACCGTGTGTCGTCCCGGCATGCGGTGCGCTGCTATCTTCGAGGCGGCGCGGCGGATGGGTGCATGCCCCGCCGCTTGTGGTGCGCGGCCACCGCGGCTGGGCCGATTCCGCAGCGAAACTCCACGGCGTCTCCATCGTATCTCCACACTCGGAGCCGATACTCGTCCATGGGTGGCCTCCTAGTCGGGATCATGCAGGCAGCATGGGTGTCAGGTTGGGTATCCGATTGGGGGGGTCTGCGTCGGGTGCTGGGGTGCGGAGGAGAGGCAGGGATCGGTGGCGAGAGCTGTCGAGGTTGGCTGGGGCGGTGCGCGTTGGTTGTGGAGGCAAGCGCAGCCGTCGGGCGGTGGCGCCGGGTGTTGGCTCCACAGTGACCGGAGGCCGTGGCTTGACCAGGCCACGGCCTCCGGTGCGTTCGGGATGGCGTCAGGTGGGCTTACTGGGGCAGCAGGTTGCCGGCCGCGAAGTCGCTGATGATCTGCGAGCCCTTGAACCACTTGGCGTGTCCATCAAGCATCGCGAGCACGGCGCCTTCGTTATGCCGCGGGCTCATGCGGGCGTACTTCGTAGCGCAGCTGGCGCTGGCACCGAAGTCGGTGAACCCGATGCAGCTGTGCATCGGGGCCATCCAGCCGGTGCCATCGCCGTCGGCCACACAGGGCACCACGGCCGGCTTGTCGATCTCGGCCATGAGTCGGTTGTCGATCATGAGGTTCCAGGCGTAGCTTCGGGGGAGCCGCGGACTGAAGTCATGGCTCGGCCCGTTGGCGTAGTCGCGCCAGATACCGAACGTGTCCGTGCCGCCGTAGCTCGGGCAGCGCCATACTTCGGCGTTCTTCACATAGGGGAAGAGAGAGACGGCCCAGCAGTTGGCCGTAGTCTGGCCGCAGTGGTCGACCAGTCGGTCGTCGTAGTCCCCGGCGTACATCAACACGGCCAGACCCAATTCCTTGAGCTGGCTGGTGCACGACGCCTGCCGGGCTTTCTCTCTGGCCTTGGCGAACACGGGAAACAGGATCGCCGCCAGGATGGCGATGATGGCAATGACCACGAGCAGTTCAATCAGGGTGAACCCCGCACGTCGTTTCACGAAAAGCCCTCCTTCACACTCCTCAGCACGCCGCCGCATGGCGTTCCACATGGTTCAGAGAGAGCAGGATCCTAGCGCGTCGCAGGCGCGCCGGGTCCTTTGCCCATGCCCTTCTGCATCCGGGAAGGATCCTTGGTCATCTCCGCTTTGGGGAAGTTCCCGTCGGTGATGTCCGGTTGCTCGGGCGAGTCGGTGCGGGTCTTGCATCCCACGAGGAGGATGGACCCGATGAAGCAGACCACCACTAGCACAGAAAGGTACTTCACTATCACTATTCCTCCTTTCACGCTTAGCTGAACTGCGGGCCAAGACAGGTGGCATAACCACAGCACGAAGCTTCTGTTATCCCTAGCTGCTCACATTCCTCTTCGCCATGCCCCCCACCTCTCCTCTCCGTTGATTCCTCTCAGCAGTCGTGCGAGCGCCCGCCGCGCGCGGCTCAGTGACTCGCAGGGGGGAGGTATCCGCGCCGGCAACGCGTGGCCAAGGATGGGCAAGGAGTTGAGCAAACATGGTTCGGGGGCATTCGCGGCACCCGCTCGGCGCGCCATGCGGTAGCCGACCACAATGCCCATACGGCACACTGTTACTGTCGCCCCGCTCCTGAACACGGGGCAGCGGTGGCGGCGCATGTTCGCGAGGGGGGAGCCGACCGACTGATGCGGATTCACACCAGGCTCTGGCTCGCAGCCGCGCTTCTGATGCTGTTCTTCATCGCCGCGCTGGTCATCGTGCAGGCACGTATTGCGAGTACGATGGCCCTGATGTCCAGGGTCCGGGAGCGCGAGATGGACCAGACCCTGGGACGCGTCGTGGAGCTATCGGGTAGCCCTCCCGCGACGTTCACCGCCGACCGATGCCGGTCGGTTGAGGTTGCTTCGCTCGTTCGCAGCAGGTCGGCTCAGCGGGTGGCCGAGCTGCTCCGGCCTTCGCTGAGCCTGTATGGCGTGGACGGCGTGTGGGTGTACGATGCGTCGTGTGTGCCGATCGCGGTGTGCGTGGGTCCGAGTTCCGCGGTGCCGGGAGATCCGCCGTTCGGGCGGGACGCGCTCCGTGAGCTGTGTGAAGGCGCTCAGGCAGGCCACTTCTACATGGCGCTCGAGTCAACGGTGCTCGAGCTCTGGTATGGCGCCATCCAGCCATCAGCCGCTGGCGGCGACAGGGATGAGCAGACCCCCGTGGGATGGCTCCTGGCCGGCCGAATCCTGTCGGACGACGTGCTCCAGAGCGTAGCCGATGTCCTGGGCGGCGAGGTGTACCTCTTGCGGGCTCGTCCGCCGCGGGGGACGCCGCCGGCTCCCTTGGACGAGCCGGCGGGGGCAGGACCTTCACAGCTCGGCCCGGGACCGAAGGGACGCACCAGTCTGGCGGAGTCCGTGCGCGAACTCGCGGTGGATGAGGCGCCCCCGCCTCCCGACAAGGCGGGCTCGCCTCCGCCTCCCCCCATGGAGAGCCTGAGCCCCGGCCGGACAGCGCCTGGGCCCCCCACGCTTACCTCCATCATGGCCCTGTGCCGTCTCCATGACCACAAGGGACGACCTGTGGCCGTGCTCGAAGCCCGGGTGCCCTCACCGGCGACGCGCCTACTGCGGGACGGCGCGCGGGCCAGCATACTCCTGGGCAGTGGGTTAGCTCTGGGACTGCTCGGAGCCGTCACGTACATACTGATCGCGTGGATGGCCAACCCTCTGCGACGGGTCTCGCGGGCCCTGGAGACGGCCCAGCGCGACCCCATCGCGCCGCTGATGGGGCAAGGACACGAGTTCGGCAAGGTCGCGGACCTGATCGACGCGTTCTTCCGCCAGCGGCACGAGCTGATCGAGGCGCTCGAACAGCAGCGAGCGGTGTCGGAGGCGCTCCGCGCGACCGAGGAGCGCCACGAGCTGGCCATGGCCGCCACGAGTGCGAGCGTCTGGGAGTGGGACCTGGTCACCGGGCGTATGCATGTCGGTGCCCGGCTGTACACCATGCTGGGCCTCGAACCTGGCGAACTGGATGTGCCCTTCGGCGCCTTCCACTCCCGGATGCACCCTGACGACCTTCCGTCGGTTCAGGCCACGATTCGCGACCATCTGGGCCCCGGTGCGGGAGGGTTCACCACCGAGTACCGCCTCGCCACGGCCTGGGGCGGCTGGGTGTGGATCATGAGCCGAGGCGAAGTGGTGGCGCGCGACGACGACGGACGTCCGATCCGGTTCGTCGGCACGCATGTGGACATCACCGAGCGCCGCGAGATGGAGCTCGCTCTGCGAGAGAGCGAGGAGCGGCTCCGTACTATCGCCGCCGCCGCCCAGGACGCCGTGATCATGATGGACCACGAGGGTCGGATCACGTACTGGAATCCGGCGGCGGAGCGGATCTTCGGCTGGCTGGAGCACGAGGCCTTGGGGCGAGAGCTCCACACGCTGGTGGCGCCGCCGGAAACCCACGAGGCGTACCGGGCCGGCCTGAGGCAGTTCCAGGCCTCGGGCACCGGTCCGGCACTGGGACGTCTTCTTCAGCTCGAGGCCAGGGTGCGGGAAGGTCGCACCATACCGGTCGAAGTGTCGATCTCGAGCGTACGAATGGGTGGCCAGTGGTGCGCCGTTGGGATCGTGCGGGACATCACCGAACGGGTCGAGGCACAGCGCCGGCTGGAGAGTGCGCTGCGTACGGCGCAGGAGATGGCGGTGGCCGCAGAGGCCGCCAGCGCCGCCAAGAGCGAGTTCCTGGCCAACATGTCCCACGAGATCCGGACCCCGATGAACGCCGTCATCGGCATGACGGAACTGGTTCTCGACGCCGAGCTGACGGCTGAGCAGAGGGAGTACCTCGAGACCGTGCGATCGTCTGGCGAAGCCCTGCTCGACATCATCAATGATGTGCTGGACTTCTCGAAGCTCGAGGCAGGACGGCTTTCGATCGAGCACACGAACTTCGGACTGCGGTCGGCGGTGGAGGCGGCCGTAAGCAGCCTGGCGGTACGTGCGCACGAGAAGGGCCTCGAGCTGGTGTGCCGCATCGCCCACGATGTGCCGGAGCTACTGATCGGAGACCCCGGAAGGCTCCGTCAGGTCGTGGTGAACCTGATCGGCAACGCCATCAAGTTCACACCGCAGGGCGAGGTGGAGTTCCGAGTGGAGGTCGCGAGCGAGGACGACGACGAGGTCGAGCTGTGTTTCTCGGTCTCCGACACCGGCATCGGCATCGCTGCCGACAAGCTCGAGAGGATCTTCGAGTCCTTCACACAGGCCGATGGCTCGACCACCCGCCAGTATGGTGGCACGGGGTTGGGCCTGGCCATCTGCCGGCGCATCGTCGAGCTCATGGGAGGGCACATCTGGGCCGAGAGCGAGGAGGGCAAGGGCAGCGTCTTCCGGTTCCGGGCGCGGTTCGGGGTTCGGGAACGGGCGGCAGTCACCCCGGCCGATGCATCGCTCGAGGGCGCTCGGGTGCTGGTGGTGGACGACAGCGCCACGAATCGCGCCATGCTGCGTGAGTGCCTGACGGCCTGGGGAGTCGAGGTACTTGAGCTGTCCACGGGCGACGAGGCTGTGGCGTTCCTCGAAGGGGAGGTGGCGTCGGGGAGGGGGTGCCAGGCCGTGCTCATGGACCGCGCGATGCCGGGCGCCGATGGCTTCGAGGTCGCGCGCCGCATCGCGGCGCATCCGCTGCTTTCCCATGTCCCAGTCATGATGCTGACATCGGCCGGACGCCGCGGCGACGTCGCCCGGTGCCGCGAGATGGGTGTGGCCGGGTACCTGATGAAGCCGGTTCGCCAGTCGGAGCTGCGGCAGGCGCTGCGGATGGCCCTGGCGAGAGGCACATGCCTCGAGGCGGCGACCGAGCCCATCACGCGGCACACCGTTCGGCAGGCCCGGAGGCAGCTGCGAGTGCTCCTGGCCGAGGACCACCCGGTCAACCAGAAGCTGGCTACCCGACTGCTGGAGCGGGCCGGCCACGTCGTGACAGTCGTGGCGGATGGCCAGGAGGCCCTCGATGTGTTCGAGCCTGGGCGCTTCGACGTGATCCTAATGGACGTCCAGATGCCGCGGATGGACGGAGTCCAGGCCACCATGGCGATCCGGCTAAAGGAGCACCAACACCCGAATGCGGCGCATGTTCCCATTATCGCCCTGACCGCCCACGCCTTGGCGACGGACCGGACGCGGTTCATTGCCGCCGGGATGGACGACCATGTGGCGAAGCCGGTCACGGCCGACACGTTGCTCGGCACCGTTGAGCGGCTGACCCGGCCCTCGGGAAGCGCGAGCGCGGGAGACAGCCCGTGAGAACACCAACGCCCACATGCGGCCCTCGTCAGGTGTCTCTGGAGAGAGGGGGGATGGAACGCTGACGCGCATCCACACCAGGCTCTGGCTGATCACGCTGTTGCTCGTCGCGGTCTTCGCCGTCGGCCTGGTGTTAGCCCAGGTCCGCGGGCGTTCCACCATGGCACTCTTGATGAGTGCCCGTACCACCGAGATGCAGCAGATGGTGGGCCGGGTCCTCGATGCGGCCGGCAGCGGCCTCTCGATCTACGCCAGCGACTACACCTACTGGGACGACATGGTCAAGTTCGTGTCGACGCTGGACCCTGTCTGGGCCGAAGAGAACCTGGTCGCCAGCATGGACACCTTCGATGTCGATGGTGTCTGGGTATGTCGCCCCGACATGTCTCTGGTGTACCACTCGGCACATGAGGGCAAGGCCGTACCCGCGGCACTGCCGCTGGGCACGTCCGAACTCGAGGCTGCGTTCTCGGCACAGCGGCTGCTCCACGCATATGTGGAGTCGCCCCAGGGTCTGCTGGAGCTGCGGGGTGCCTCCATCCATCCCACAGCCGATCCGGAGCGAAAGACGCCTCCGAGGGGCTACCTGCTCTGCGCCCGGGTATGGGACGCGCCGCGGGTGCGGGCACTCGGCGTGCTTGTGGGTGGTGAGGGACGGCTGTTGCCGCGGGTCGGTTCGCCGCCAGGAGGTCCGCCGGACCCGGCCACGGTGGTGACATACACGGCGCTGCCTGCCATCGATGGCTCGACGGCGGCCACGCTCGAGATGCGGCTCCCGTCGCCCACGGTGACGCCCTTCCTTGATGCATCGCGAACGACGGCAATGCTCGCTGGTGGACTCGCGGTGTCCCTCCTTGTGGTGCTCTCCTGGGTTCTGGTGGTGTGGGTCGCGACGCCTCTGCGCCGGTTGTCGGCCGCTCTGGCGACCGGCCGTCGCGACCCGATCGTGCCCCTCGTCGGCCACCGCACCGAGTTCGGCGAGATCGCGAGGATGATCGATGCGTTCTTCGACCAGCAACAGCGGCTGGAGACGGCGCTCGAGGAACAGCGCGCCGCGACGGAGGCGCTGCGCAAGGCTGAGGACGACGCGCGCAGGGCTCTGGCGAGGAGCCAAGCGGCACTCGAGGTCATCGGCGAGGTTGCGGCGTCGCAGGCCATGACCGACGGCAACCTGGCGGCTCTGGGCACGCGGATCACCGAGGCTGCCGCGGGTGTTCTCGATGTCGAGCGAGTCAGCCTGTGGCGGATTAGCGAGGACGGTGAGTCGCTCTCGTGCGTGGACCTGTTCGACCGGCGCCCGGGAGAGCACTCGGTGGCTGCGCCCATGCAGCGGGCCGAGTTCGGCTCGGTCTTTGCGGCGCTCGAGGAGCTCCCATACGTCGCGGCGGATGACGCCATGTCCGACCCGCGCACCGCCGGCTTCGTGGGCCGCTTCCTGGAGCCGCAGGACATCCGGTCGATGCTGATCGCCACCGTGCGCGCCTCGGGCCGTTACCTGGGGGCCCTATGCTTCTCTCAGGTCGGGCGGCAACGCCACTGGGAGCGAGACGAGGAGGCGCTGGCCTGCCAGTTGGCCGACCAGGTCGCTCTGGCCGTGCTCAGCCGCGACCGGTGGGCGGCGGAGCAATCGGCCCGGAAGATGGCCGCGGCCGCCGAGGCGGCCAATGCCGCCAAGAGCGAGTTCCTGGCCAACATGTCGCACGAGATCCGCACGCCGATGAACGCCGTCATCGGCATGACGGAACTCCTGCTCGACACGGACATGAACGCCGAGCAGCGGGAGTACGCATCGACGATCCGGTCATCGGGCGAGGCACTTCTGAACATCATCAACGATGTGCTCGACTTCTCGAAGATGGAAGCCGGGCATCTGTCCATCGAGGCCACGCCCTTCGGTTTGCGGACGGCCGTGGAGGACGCGGTCAAGAGCCTGGCGCTGAAGGCCCACGAGAAGGGGCTCGAGCTGGTGTGCCGGATCGAACACGACGTGCCCGAGATGCTGCTGGGAGATCCGGGGCGCTTGCGGCAGGTCATCGTGAACCTCATCGGCAACGCCATCAAGTTCACGGCCACGGGCGAGGTGGCCTTCCGCGTAGCCGTCGAGTCCGAGGGGGAGGATCGCGTGACGTTGCACTTCTCGGTGGCCGACACGGGCATCGGGATCGCGCGGTCCAAGCTCGAGTCGATCTTCGAAGCGTTCACGCAGGCCGATAGCTCTACCACACGCCGGTTCGGCGGCACAGGGCTTGGACTGGCAATCTGCCGTCGCATCGCGGAGCTCATGGGCGGGAGGATCTGGGCCGAGAGCGAGGAGGGCCGGGGCAGCGTCTTCCACTTCGTGGCCCCATTCGAGCTCAGGCAGGCCGGTCCCGCCGCGAGGGAGGACGGTCCGCTTGCCGGGCTGCGCGTGCTGGTCGTCGACGACAATGAGACAAACCGGGCCATGCTGCGCGAGTGTCTCACTGCATGGGGCCTGGCGGTGGATGATGAGCCTGACGGACCGTCCGCCCTGGCGCGCTTGGAGGGTCCAGACGAGGGGGCCGGACCCTACGCGGTGATCTTGCTCGACCGCGCCATGCCGGACATGGACGGGTTCACGGTGGCCGAGAGGATCCTCTCGAATCCTCGCCTCGCGGTCACGCCGATCCTGATGCTGACCTCGTCCGGCCAACGGGGCGACGCCGCCCGCTGCCGGGATCTGGGGGTGGCGGGCTATCTGACGAAGCCCGTCCGGCAGTCGGAGCTGCTGGAAGCGTTGCGCATGGTGCTGGCTCGCCGCGGGGATGAGGCGACCGGGCGCGACCCGGTCACCCGACACACGGTGCGTCAAGCACGCCGCCAACTCCGGGTCCTGGTGGCCGAGGATCACCCTGTGAACCAGAGACTGATCACCCGGCTCCTCGAGAAGGCCGGGCACGTCGTTACCGTAGCGAGCGACGGACGCGAAGCCATCGGGGCATATGCGCCCGGACGCTTCGACTTGGTCCTGATGGATGTCCAGATGCCAGAGATGGATGGCCTGGAGGCCACCGCGGTGATCCGAGAGGCCGAGCAAGCCAGCGGCATCGGCCAGCGGGTGCCCGTGATCGCGCTCACGGCTCACGCGCTCGGCGCCGATCGCGAGCGGTTCCTCGCGGCGGGAATGGATGAGCACGTGCCCAAACCCGTCACGGCCGACGCGCTGTTCGACACCATCGAGCGGCTGGTCCGGCCCAATGAGCCGGGCTTTCGGGCCTAGCCGACTGTGATGGGTGGCCGTCATGGGCTCGCATGGGCTCGGGCGCGGGCGATGCGCGGCTCGGCCACCACCTCGTCGCTGTTGACGCGGCCGTCGTGGAAGTGGACGATGCGTTGGGCGTGCTGGGCGATGTCCAGCTCGTGGGTGACGATGACCACAGTGGTGCCCTTCCGGTTCAGGCCCTGCAGGATGGCCATGATCTCGTCGCCTTGTGCGCTGGAGAGATTTCCGGTCGGCTCGTCACCCATGATGATGTCCGGCTGACAGATGAGCGCACGAGCAATGGCCACGCGCTGCTGTTGGCCGCCCGAGAGCTCCCGGGGCCTGTGGGTCATCCGATCACCCAGCCCCACCGCCTCCAGCGCGGCGCGCGCACGGGCCTGCCGTTCCTCCTTGGGCAGCCGGCGGCGCGCGTAGAGCAGGGGCAGCTCCACGTTCCGGATGGCGGTGGCCGTGGCGAGCAGATTGTAGCTCTGGAAGACGAAGCCGATCTTCTCGTTGCGCACGTGGGCGAGGTCATCACTATCCAGCGAGGAGACCTCGATCCCAGCGATGCGGCAGCTTCCCCGCGTGGGGCGATCGAGACATCCGATCAGGTGCATGAAGGTCGACTTGCCGGACCCAGATGGCCCCATGATGGCTACGAACTCGCCCGCTTCGACCTTGAGGTCCACGTCGTTGAGTGCCTCAACCGTGATGTCGCCCATCCGGTAGTGCTTGGTCAGTCCGCGGGCCTCAATCACGGCGGTCGCCCCCGTCGGCCGTCTCTGCGGGCGAGGGAATGGGCAGGTTGCCCATGGCATGGCGGAGCGAGACCAGCGCGACCTGGTGGTCGAACCGGACACTGACCAGGCTCGCCTGCGCGGCGGTCAGGTCGGCCCGGGCGTCAGTGAGATCCAGCAGGATGCCCACCTCGTTGGCATAGCGTCCTCTCGCCGCTCGGAGCCGGGCCTCGGCCGCGGCGGCGGCCTTCTCGCCGGCTTGGATCTGCTGAGCGGTGCGCTCGACCTCAATGAGTGCCTCCTCGACCTCGAGGCCCACGCCCAGCGCTTGCGAACGCTGGCTGGCCTGGGCACGCCGCAGGGCGGACCTCGCGCTGTCCTCGGAGGCCTCCAGCGAGCGTGAGAACAGCGGCCACGAGAAGCCCCCCGACAGACGCCACGACGCCCCCTTGCTGGTGCCGGTACTCAGACCGTAGCCCAAGGAGGTGCCCACGGTCAGCGAGGGTTTCCGGGCCTTTTCGGCCCGTTCAGCGGCGTACTCGCGGGCACGCCGGGCGGCCTCGCTCTCGGCGATCTCGGGCCGGCGCTGCAGCGCCTCGGCGATGGCCTCCTCGAGCGAGGGGGCGGGCGTCTCCGGCTCGGAATCCGCGGGACCGACGTCGAAGGCGGCCGTGTGATCGAGGCCGATCCGGTTCCGCAGCCGAGCGACCGCCAGTCGGACACCCGTCCGGGCATCGATCAGGTCAACCTCGGCCTGGGCCACATCCGCGTCGGCTGAGAACCGGTCTACTTCAGCGGCCGTGCCGTGGCGGATACGCGCCTCCACATCGCGGAGGTGCTCGCGGGCCGCTTCCAGGCCATCCTCGGCCACTCGCACAAGCTCGCGAGACGCCAGAACGGCGTAGTAGTCAACGGCGACATCACGCGCCAGATCCCGGAGGGTGATGGCGTGGGCAAGACGCGCCACGGTGAGCTCCGAACGACTCTCGCCAACCAGATCGCTACGGCCAGTCTGGAAGAGCGTCCAGTCGACGGCGATGTCGGCGTCGGCCGAGTTCCCCGAGGACGTCACTCCGGTGCCCGATGTCGAGGAGCTACCCACCGTAGCCGAGGCCGACAGCTCGGCGGTGGGATAGTAGCCGCTACGCGCCTGCCGAAGCGCGGCTTCGGCGCTGGCGATGCCTTCGGCGGAGATCCATGCCGTCGGGCTGTTCCGAAAGGCCACGGCGATGCATCGCTCCAGCGTCCAGGGCTTCGGGGCCGACGCCTCGGCAGCAGTGGCACCCTCGGCACGGCCCGGCTGGGACCAGGCTACTGCCTGGCAGAGCCACAGGCACGCGAGGCCGAGCAGGCACCTCGGTGTACTCGGGTGGGTTCTCGACTCACTCATACCTCAGGGCCTCCACTGGGTCTAGGCCCGCCGCTTTCCTGGCGGGCAGGAGTCCGAACACGACACCCACCGCCGCGGCGAAAGAGAACGCGATGACGATCCACGTGATGGACACCTTCGCATTGAGTCCGATGTGCTTCACGACGAACGAGCCGACAAGACCTGCCGCGATTCCGAGAACCCCGCCCACGAGGCTCAACGTGACGGCCTCAATCAGAAACTGCGTCTGGATGTTGCCGGGAGTGGCCCCCACGGCTTTGCGGAGGCCGATCTCGCGGGTCCGCTCGGTGACCGAGACCAGCATGATGTTCATGATGCCAATACCGCCCACGATCAGAGACACGGCGGCCACGGAGCTGAACAGGGCAGTCATGGTCTTGCTGGCCTCGGTGGCCCCCTGGATCACGTCGGCCACGGACATGATGTTGAA
>JAKPQA010000089.1 GCA_029547025.1 Armatimonadota bacterium | reverse complement strand
GGGCGGCAGATCCACATCCTGGCTGCCCTCCGGCTCAGAGCCGTACGCGCGCGTGCCGGCGAAGTAGGCGAGGACCTCCGCATAGGTCATCTCAGCCCCGGCGTCGGTCGCCCCCGCGGCACAACCCTTCAGGAACTCGATCGCCCAGGGGACGTTCTGCATCAGCAGCCACTGGTTCGCCTTGAGCGCCTTGGTCTGGTTCTCGTTGAACGACTTGTCCACGTACTCGCCCAGCCACCACTCCCAGCCGTGGATGGTGATGAGCTGGTTGAAGTACTGGTAGCCCATCTCATAGTCCGAGCCGCTGCAGATGATCGCCGGGCGCACGTTCGGCGGCATCGGCGCGCCGTCGACGAACTCGATCTCCGGGCTTGCCGCCAGCGCCGGTGCGGCTGCCAGCAGCAGTATGAGCAGCAGCATCGGACCCAGGATGAGCCTTGTTGCCACACCTCGCCCTCTCGGACTCTGTGGCTCCCTCATATGATCTCCCTCCTCGGCGCAAGCGGGGACCGATCTCGTCCGGTCACCCATGTGGTTTCCGCGCCGATACCTCGCCTTTGCATGATCCGTCGAGACGTGCTGTCTGCTGCGGTCCCACCTCCTCTCTCACGCGCTCCGCGCCGTCGGCGGCGACGGTCCGACGAGCGGCATCTCGTTCGGGTTCTGACGTCCTGCCGGGCTCAGGCCGCGCAACTCCTCTGGCGGCGTGCCTCACCCACAGTCGTGTCGGCGGGAGGCATGGCGTCCTGACGATGATCGTTGGGGTGTTGTTGTCTGTCCGGACGGACAAATCGCGTCACTGCTGTGTCGTCCTCTCACCAACGGCCGTGGATTTCCCTCCAGGAGAGCAGCAGTCGACTTGGGAGCGCTGCCCCATCGTGTCACGCGCACAAGCGCGACACGTCACCTGAATGCTGGCACAGCCTCTCGCAAGGGTCAAGCTCCGAGCGGTGGTATGACCCGCTCGTCAGCATGGCCAGGACGCTCTCCTGCCAGGCTGCCCGCCCGGTTGGAGCCGATCCTGCTCAGCGGCGACGCGAGTGCCCACCGTCATTCTCGTCCTCGACGACTGGCTCAAAGGCTTCAGCGAGGACGACTGGGCGCGGCGGGCGTCTCCCGGACCGGCTGCAACTCAGCCCGGGAGGCGCCCGCGAGTCAGGCCACGTATCGGGTCTCGAGCCTCAGGCGTGCTCCTCCGCCCGGCGGCGGACCCGGACGCGCCACACGACCAGGCCGGCGATAGCGGCCGCGGCGGCTGCGATCGCGGCCACCGTGATCCCCACTGCGCCGCTCCCGGAGGATGCGGTCTCCGTCACGGGCTCGACGTTCAGGAAGGTCCAGTGGCTG
>JAKPQA010000086.1 GCA_029547025.1 Armatimonadota bacterium | reverse complement strand
CGTTGGGGGCCCACCACGCTGGGAGACGCGTGGTTCCCCCCATGGCGCCCCTCCGCAAGACGGGCAACGGTTGGCGTGTCGTGGAGGGGCCGCACAGGGGTGCGCCCAGAGGGCGCGGGGCCCCTGACCGGCCCGAGGTTGAGGCGTGCGGGTCGGGCGCGTTGGGGGCCCACCACGCTGGGAGACGCGTGGTTCCCCCCATGGCGCCCCTCCGCAACCAGGCTGATGGGCCACGGGAGCCCTCAGTTACCTCCAATGGCGCCCAGGGGGGGCAATCATGCGACGGCACCTGAGCCTCGTGGCGGCGGTCACCGCAGTCTCGGCTGGATTCGGCCTCCTCGCCTTCTACCAGGCCGCTGATGGGCAGGAGGGCACTCCGCGCCCGGGCGGCCAGGCCACGGTCCGTGTGCCCATGCGTGACGGCACCCTCCTCGCGACCGACGTCTACCTGCCGGCCGGTGAGGGCCCGTGGCCCACGATCGTCATCCGGACACCCTACGGGCGGAAGGGTATCCCCGGTGCCCTCGGCGCCGGGGCGGGCTTTGCCGTGGTCGTCCAGGACTTCCGCGGCCGCTTCGACTCGGGCGGCGAGTGCCTGGTGTTCTACGACGACGGGTGGGGCGAGCACCAGGACGGCTACGACTGCATCGAATGGACCTCGCGCCAGCCCTGGTGCAACGGCAAGATCGGCACCTGGGGCGGATCGGCGTTGAGCATCACCCAGTACTGCACCGCGCCGACGCAACCGCCGGGGCTCGCCGCCCAGCACATCACGGTCGGCACGCCCAGCGTCTACCACCACGCGGCTTATGCGGGGGGCGTGTTCCGCCAGTCGGTGGTGTGCGACTGGCTCCAACAGAATCACTTCCCGGCGGCCGTGCTCGAGGCCATGACCGGCCACCCGGCTTTCGACGACTGGTGGCGAGCCTTCTGCCTGGGGCCAGACGAGTACGCCAAGGTCAACGTGCCGGCCTGTCATATCGGGGGCTGGTACGACATCTTCTCCCAGGGCACCATCGACGGGTTCGTGGGCTACCAGACCCTGGGGGGCGAGGGCGCGCGCGGCCGCCAGAAGCTGGTCATGGGACCGTGGACTCACGGCGTCGGCGCCTCGACGCGCATTGGCGAACTCGAGTTCCCGGCCCACTCGAAGCAGCTGCCGCCCCACACGGACCTGGTCCGATGGTTCAACGCCTGGCTGAAGGGGGAGGACGACGGCGTCGCCGACGCCCCCGCCGTTACCTACTATGTGATGGGCGATGTCGATGACCCGGACGCCCCGGGCAACGAGTGGCGCACCGCCGACGCATGGCCCGTTCCGTCAGCGCCGACGAGCTATTACCTCCACGACCAGGGGCTGCTCTCCGTTGCCGAACCAACGGAGGCTCAGCCGCTGACCTATGCCTATGACCCCGGCAACCCGGTCCCCACCGTGGGAGGCAACAACCTGACCATACCCGCCGGGCCTTACGACCAGCGCCCGGTCGAGTCGCGCCCCGATGTGCTGGTCTTCAGCTCGGAGCCACTCGAGGAGCCCATCGAGATCACCGGGCGCGTGCGGGCCGAGCTCTTCGCGGCCACCTCGGCGCCGGATACCGACTTCACCGCCAAGCTATGTGATGTCTATCCCGACGGCCGCTCGATGCTTCTCCTCGACGGCGCCGTCCGCGGGCGATGGCGCAACGGGGGCCTGGAGCCCGAACCCATGGAGCCGGGCCGGGTCTACCCGCTCCAGATCGACCTCTGGTCCACCAGCATCATCATCAACCGCGGACATCGGATCCGGCTGGACATCTCGAGCAGCAACTCGCCACGGTTCGAGGTCAACCCCAACACGGGCGGTCCTCTGGCGCCCGGCGAGCCGGGCCAGGTGGCCCAGAACACCATCTACCTGGACCGCCAGCACCCGTCGCGGGTGATCCTGCCTGTGGTGAAGTGAAACCGGCTGAAGGCCCTGGCCGGCGGGTGCCCCACCGTACGCGTCCGACCTCCGCCATCCGTCATCGGCCCCGTGTGTTACACTCGTGCACGAGGTGAGAGCCGTGTCGTCGATGCGCGCTGTCGTCTGCCTTGAGCCCGGGCGGATGGAGCTCCAGCACGTCCCGGTTCCCGAGCCGGCCCCCGATGAGGTCATCGTTCGCGTCGAAGCCTCCGGTGTGTGCGGATCCGACATTCGCGGGTTCCACGGACGGCATCCGGACATCCAAGACTACCCCATCATCCTGGGGCACGAGTACGCGGGAACCGTGGTGGCCCTGGGCTCCGCCGCATCGGGCCCGCCCGTGGGCACCCGGGTCGCCGTGGAGCCGCTCACCGTCTGTGGACACTGCCGGGGCTGCATCGAGGGCCACTACCAGCTCTGCGACCACCTCAAGCTCAACGGCCATCACTATGAGGGCAGCTTCTGCGAGTTCACACGAGCCCAGTCGGTGTTCTGCTTCCCGATCCCGGACGCCATGAGCTTCCGCGTCGCGGCCTTCGCCGAACCCGTGGCGGTGGCGGTCCATGCGGTGAAGCGCTCGCGGGCCACGGTGGGCGACCTCGTGGTGGTCCTCGGTGCCGGGCCGATCGGCAATCTGTGCATGCAGGTCGCCCGGGCGGCCGGGGCCCGCGTCCTGATCTCCGACGTGGATCCACCCAAGCTCGAGGTCGCTCGTGCCACGGGCGCCGACTTTGTGGTGAATGCGGCCCGGGAGTCCGTCGAGGATGCGGTGCGGGATCTCACCGGCGGGACCGGTGCCGATATCGTCATGGAGGCCGCGGGCGTCTCCGCCACCCTGAGACAGACGGTCCACCTCGCTCGCAAGGGGGGCACCATCGTCGCCGTGGGCTTCACCGCGGACGAGACGGACAGCATCCGGCTCACGGACGTGACCATCCGCGAGCTGGACTTCCTCGGCACGGTGATCTACTGCCGGGACTACCCCGCCACCCTGGATCTGCTGAGCTCGGGCCGCGTGATCACCGAGCCGCTGGTGACACACGAGTACACGCTCGAGGCCCTGGCGGAACAAGCGGCCGTGGTCGCCAGCAAACCGAGTGGCATGATCAAACCGCTGATACTGCCCCAGCAGCGGTAGTCTGAGGGGAGCGCCGGACCATGCGATGGATCTGCATGGCGTGTCTTGCCGCGGTGGTCAGCGGCGCCTGGGGCCAGGCGCCGTCGGCCGCGGCCGATGCCGATGAGGGGGTGCGCGTCGGCGGCGTCGTCCTGTCTCCCAACGACCTGCTCGCCCGCCTGGCGGAGCGCTTCGCCGGCCCGGTGCTCGAGGAGCGGATCATCGCCGTCCTGGTCGAGCAGAAAGCCCAGGCCCAGGGGATCGACCTCCCCCAGGGCTCGGTCGAGACGGCCTTCCGGCAGTCCATGGAGCGGGTTCCGGCCGAGCAGCGCGAGGCCTTCCTGGCCGCCCGCGGGCTGACCCTGGCCGTGGCACTCCGCCAGATCCGCATCGACCTGCTCGTCAACGCGCTGATCGACCAGACCATCCAGGTCACCGACGCCGAGCTCAGCGAGCGCTACGAGAAGCGGCGGGCCGCGCTCCGGCGCCCCGAGCGCCGCATCGTCACCCACATCACCTGTGACAGCGAAGAGGCGGCCCTGCGCGCGTACGATGACCTCAAACGCGACCCGCTCGTCGACCCGCAGCTCACGCAGATCATGGAGGCCCCCCGGGGCGACCTGTCGGAGGCCGATCGGCTCACCCAGGCCGTGTTCCGCCAGACCGACCAGAGCGTTCGCGGCGTCTGTCACCCGGTCCAACTGCCCGATGGCTGGCATGTGCTGCGCGTCGAGCAAGTGGTCGAGGAACAGGATCCGACGCTGGCCGAGTGCCGTGACCTCCTGATCAGCGAGATCCGCGCCGAGAAACGTGAGCAGGCGAAGCCCGCGTGGTTCCAGGCGCTGCGCGACGGCGCGTCCGTCCAGTTGCACATCGACCTCCCCGGACCGCAATCCCCGAGGTAGCGAGGCGATCCCCATGCCCGTCGTGCTCTACACGCCCACGCCCGAGCACACCCGCAACGTGTTCCGGCCCGAGGTCTATGCGGCCCTCGGGCGCGAGTTCGACCTCCGCGAGAACACCCTCGGCCGGCCGATGACGGTGGACGACGTCGTTCAGGGCATCGGCGATGCCGACGCCCTGGTCACCGGTTGGGGCACCTGTGCCCTCACGGCCCCGGTGTTCGATGCGGCCCCCCGGCTGCGCCTCATCGCCCACTCGGCCGGGAGCGTCCGTGCCATTCTCACACCCGATCTCATCGAGCGCTACGTGCGCCCCCGGGGTATCGTGGTGTTCAGCGCCAACCGGGCCATCGCCCTGAATGTCGCCGAAGCGACCATCGGACTCCTGATCATGGCGAGCCGGCGTTGGGTCGAGCACATCCAGCACGTGCGCGGGGGCGGCTGGCGGACCCCCGAGATCCCGGGCAACGGCCAGTACCTCAGCGGCGCCACGGTGGGGGTCGTCTCGGCCAGCACCATCGGCCGCCTGGTCTGCCGCATGCTCCGGGTGTTCGATACCCGGGTGCTCGTCTATGACCCCTATGCGGACCCGGAGGCCATCGCGGCCCTGGGCGCCGAGCGTGTCGAGCTCGATGCCCTGTTCGAGCGGTCCGATCTGGTCACCGTCCACACCCCCAAACTGGCCGAGACGGACGGACTCATCGGCCGCCGGCAGCTGTCCCTGCTGCGTGACGGCGCGGTGCTGATCAACACGTCCCGGGGGTCGGTTATTGACGAGGCTGCCCTCATCGAGGAGTGCCGGACCGGCCGCATCTACGCGGCCCTGGATGTGACCGAGCCCGAGCCGCCAGCCGCCGATTCCGAACTGCGGTCGCTCCCGAACGTCTACGTACTACCGCACATCGCCGGTGCGGGGTACTATGGGTACTTCGAGATCGGGTCCAGTACACTCCGGGCACTGCGCGACCACTTCGCGGGCCTCCCGGTGAGCGGAGCCGTGCCGCTGGAACGCTTCGCCGAGATCGCCTAGGTCCGCGGTGCCCCGCCGTTGTGTATGTTAGGAGGTCCTCCGTGTCCGTACGGCGCTCGCTCTGCGCTCTGGCCGTCCTCGCTCTCGGGTGTGTGGCGGCCCTCGCCGCCGACGTCCCCTATGGTGACACCGGCCCCAAGGATGCTCCGGTCCATGTGCTCGTCTTCGCCCCCAACTCACCGTGCCAACTGCCGGTGGCGGATGCGCTCAAGAAGCTCCAGAAGGACTCCCCGAAGCTCCTGCGGGTGACCATCGAGCCCATGGGGTCGAAGCTCGCCAAGGAGATGAAGATCGGCTGCGCGTCCTATCTCATGCGGGTGAAGGGCGTGAAGCCCCCCAAAGCCAAGGCCAACGGCGAGTACGAGGTGCTCTTCACCAAGTCGCCCGAAGTCGGCAAGTGGAAGGTCGAGCAGCTCGTCGCCAAGGTCAATGCCGGACTGAAGAAGGTGGCCGAGAAGCCCGAGAGCGAGACCTAGGCCGACGTCGGCCGTCGACCCGGCGGCCGCGGGCGCGCGGCCCCCGCCTACGAATCGCTGGCCGTGAACTCGTACTCCCCCGAGCCCACCGCGAACACGGCGCAGCCGTCGCGCGGGCCGAGGTACGCCACACCCGGGCTCTGCGCCGCCGGGCGGCCGCTCTCGGTGACCGCGTTGGGCCGGGCGGCCGGCACGTAGACTGTGGCCGTCGCGTTCGGCGGGACCGTCACCCTCAGGGTCAGTCCGCCGGCAGCGAGCTCCCACGCACTGCCCACCGGGCCGTAGGGGCTCTGGTGCTCGGCCCGCACCCAGGTGAGATCGCCCACGGGGTGGGGACGGATGATCGTGTGCCGGAAGCCCGGGCGCCGCGGATCCGGGTTGATGCCCGCCAGCGCGCTATAGAACCATGCGCTGATGTCGCCGAACATGATGTGGTCGCGCGAGGCGTTGCCGCCCCAGTCTTCCCACAGCGTCGTCGCGCCGCGGCGAACCCAGTCGCCGTATGACGGCGGCGTCGTCTGTGTGGCAACGCGGTAGGCCACATCCGCCCGGCCGGCGTCGGTGAGGGCGCGGAACAGGTACTTGGCGCCCAGGATGCCGCAGTCGAGGTGCCCATCGGTGGCCTCCACCGCCTCGACCAGGCGCTGCGCCACCCACTCGCGCTGGTCCGCGGGCACCAGGCCCTGGTAGAGCGCGCACGCCAGCGCCGTCTGGCTCCCGTTGGCGTAGAGGCCGTTCCCGCGGTTGTGGGCCGCATTGAAGGCGTCGAAGATGCGGGCGGCCAGCTCCGCGTAGCGCTGGGCGTCATCGGGCTGGCCCAGCAGCTCAGCCACGCGCGACAGTGTCAGGGCGTCGACGTAGTAGTAGGCCGTCGAGGTCACCGAGGCCGGCGTCTCCGTCCTCGCCGGGCACCAGTCCGCCAGACCGTAGTCGACCATGTGGTCCCTGGCGCGCGTGCCCAGGAAGTCGACGTAGCGCTTCATGCTCGCATAGTTGTCCTCGAGCACGCGCCGGTCGCCCTGGTAGACGTAGAGGTACCAGGGGATCAGCACGTGGGCGCTATCCCATGCCGGGCCCACGCCGTAGCCCCAGCCCGAGGTGGGGACGATGCCGGGGAACTCGCCACTGGCCGGCTGTTCGTCGCGGAAGTCGCCCATCCACTTCTCGTAGGCCGGGGCGTTGTCGAAGTTGAGCAACCCGAGCTCGCACGCGAGCTGGGCGTCGCCCGTCCAGCCGTTCTTCTCCCGGTGCGGGCAGTCGGTGGGGATGCCGACGAAGTTCCCGCGATAGGCCCACAGCGTCAGGCGCTGGATGGTGTTCAGCAGCGCGTTCGAGCACTCGAAGCTCCCCGCTCGCGAGAAGCCGGTGTGCACCACGCGCCCGCGGAGGCTGTCGAGATCCGGCCGGCCCGGCCAGCCCGTGACCTCCACATAGCGAAAGCCGTGGTAGGTGAAGCGGGGCTCCCACGTCTCCACCCCGCGGCCGGCCAGCGTGTAGCTGTCGGTCTGGAACGGACCCTGATAGACCAGTGTGGCGATGGCACCCCGATCGAGGGTGCCGTCGGCCGCCAGTTGCTCACCATAGCCAAGGACGATGGCCGTCCCTTCGGGCCCCGTGACGCGGATCTGTGCCCAGCCGGCGATGGTCTGGCCCAGGTCGAACACGAACACGCCGGGCTGGGGCTCCGTCACGCGGATGGGCGCGAGGGTCTCCATCACGCGAACCGGCGGCATCATCTGCGCCCTCAGGACGCCCTTGGGCCCGTCCACGACCTCCGCCGCCGGCCACTGGCGATCGTCGAAGTCGGCGCGGTCCCATCCGGGCCACTCGCGGCGGGCATCGTAGAACTCGCCATTGCGGACGCCATCGAGCACCACCGGTCCGGTGTGGGCCCGCCAGGTCTCATCGGTGCCGATGGTGCGCACGCGGCCGTCGGCGAACTCGAGGCGGAGCTGCATCCGCAAGGCCGGTTGCGCCCGCCAGGGGGCCCGGTCGAAGTCCCACGCATCGCGCGCGTGCTGGTTGTAGAACCCGTTGCCGAGCATGACGCCCAGGGCGTTCCGGCCGCGATGCAGGTTGCGGGTCACGTCGTAGGTCACGTAGAGCGCCCGCTTGTCGTAGCGCGTGAAGACCGGGTCGAGCACATGGTCGCCGATCTTCTCGCCGTTGATCCGCAGCTCGTAGTACCCGAGGCCGCAGATGGTGGCCGTGGCGCGGCGAAGCGGGCCGCCGATCTCCACCGTCTTGCGGAAGAGCGGGCTCGACTGCTCCTGGCCCCAGCCGGTGAGGCCGCCCAGCGAGAGCGCGCCCCAGGGCGCCACGCCCATGGCTCCCATCTCCACCGGTTGGGCCCAAGCGCTGTCGTCGAACTCCAGGCTCTCCCAACCGGGCGACTCGGGCCCGCAGCGCCACTGGCCGTCGGTGACGAGGCGGATCTCGCGCCCCCCGACGGAGACGCTCAGCGCCGCCATCGCCCCGGCCGGTGAGAGGGCATCGTTGGTCCCGCGAATGGCGATGACGTTCCGCCCGCTCCGCAGGTAGGGGGCCAGGTCGACCTGGCGCGGCTGACGCCACGGCTCGGAGCCTTCGGTCCGCAGCACCTCGGCACCGTTGACGTCGAGCACGAAGCGGTCATCGACGGTGATGGCCATCCGGGCCCGGGCGATCTCGCCCTCGGGGAGGTCCAGGATCCGGCGGAAGCAGAGCGTGCCCGGCGGAACCTCGCGTCGGGCATCGCCGGAGGAGTTCCAGATCCACTGGGCGCCGTCGAAGGTGATCCCGCCACCCGGGCCGCCACCGCCCGGCCGCTGCTCGGCCGGCTGCGTGTGGCCGATCCACCGAGCCGTCCAGTCCTCGGGCCGCAGGAGGCCCATGGTCCACCACGCGGGGGGACTCCAGGCCGATGGCCGTCCTGCCGGGTCCCACACGCGCACCTGCCAGAAGCACGGCTGGTGCGAGGACAATGGCCGGCCGGCGTAGACGACATCGACACACTCGCTGGAGGCCACGCGGCCCGTATCCCACAGGTCGGCGGCGCCGCGCCGAAGCCGGTCCGGGCTCGAGGCCACGCGGATCTGATAGGCCTGCTGCGTGAGCCCGCGGCGCTCCGTCGCGCGCGCCCGAAGCGTCCACGAGAGGCGCGGCCGTGCGGCATCGATCCCGAGGGGGTTGTTCAGATGCTCGCACGCCAGATGCTGGGGCGCGATGGCGCAGGGCTCGGCGGCCCGGCCCCGGCCCGCCCCGGCGACGGCGAGAGCCAGCGCGATGCCGACCATCCACGCGGCCCCTCTCCGCCCTCCCCAAGCCGCCCCGCCATGACTCACGTTCTCCATTGTGCTACACTCCCCTGACCTGCCGGGATGACCGGCCTCCACGGCCCGAGCCGCAGACTACACGATCCGGACCCAAGCCCATGCTGCGTCTGTACCATCGATTGCGAGACATTCATCCCGCACTGCCGCAGTACCTGCTCGCGGCGGCGCTCATGGCCGTCTGTGGCGGCATCTTCGAGAACACCTACAACAACTATCTGTACGCCGAGTTCCGCATCTCGCCCGACGCCCGGGGCCGGCTCGAGCTCATCCGCGAGTTCCCCGGCCTCATGAACGTGTTCCTGATGGGCGCGCTGGCATTCCTGGCCGAGACCCGCGTGGCAGCTCTGGCCGCCTTCATCACCGCCGTGGGCTTGATCGGCTTCGCCGTCCGGGGCGATCACTGGGGGCTGATGCTGGCCTTCACGCTGTTGTGGGGCGCGGGGAGTCACCTTCTGATGCCCATCGGCAACTCGCTGACCATGAGCTTCGGCGGGGAGACCAAACGAGGCCGGCGGCTGGGCCAGGTCGGTGCCGTGAGCACCATCGGATCCATCATCGGCGCGGCCATCGTGTGGGCATTCTTCCGCATGGGCCGTGCGAGCGCGGGAGGCGAGGCTCGGGTCGCCGAGCTGGCGAAGTGGCAGTTCAACGCCACCTTCATGCTGGCTGCGCTGGCGTGTATCGGCGCCGGGATCCTCTACCTTCGCATGCGGAACGTGGGCCAGCAGACCAGCCGCACCCCCTTCGTCCTCCGGCGCAAGTACTGGCTCTACTACGTGCTCAACGTGCTATTCGGGGCGCGCAAGCAGGTCTTCATCACCTTCGGACGCTGGGTGCTCGTCACGGTGTTCTTCCAGACACCCACCGCCTTCGCCCAGATCTGGATCGTGGCCTCAGCCATCGGCATCTGGTTCAACCCGCTGCTCGGCCGCATGGTCGATCGCCTGGGCGAGCGGACCGTGCTCATCATCGACTCCTTCGTGATGATGCTCGTGTGCTTCATCTACGGCGGCGCCGAGCACCTGGGCCTCAGCCGAGCGGCCGCCACGTACCTGGTCATGGGCTGCTTCATGCTCGACCAGCTCTTCTTCGCCACGGGCATGGCGCGGGAGACGTACCTGGCGAAGATCGCCCGCAGCAAGGATGATCTGACGGCGACCCTCTCGATGGGGGTCACCATCAACCACCTCATCGCGGCCACCATTCCCACCCTGGGCGGCTGGGCGTGGCACAAGTATGGCTACGAGTACGTGTTCGCCGGCGCCGGCGTCGTGGCCGTGATGCTGCTGGTGTTCTCGGCGATGATCCCCCGGAGGTCACCGGCGGCGACCTAGGACTCCAGTGAACCATGGGCCAGGTTGCGGCGGGACCCCCGACGCGCCCGGGTGGGCCGGCCCACCGCGCCCCCGCCACGCCGAGCGCACGGCCCGGGCCAGCACGTGTCCCACGGCCCGATGGCCCGCCGCGTTGATGTGGGGATCGTTCCCGAAATAGGCCGTCTGGATTCCGAGTTCGCGAAGCGGCGGGGCGAGATCGACGATCGTGGCTCCCCACTGCTCGGCCCCGGCAACCACGTCGTCATAGGCCGCCCGGAAGCCCGGGCCGTCGTTCCACGCCAGCTCCTTCTTCGATGGCATCAGCAGGATCACGAGCGGCGTGTCGTGCGCGCGGCACTGCCGCGCGATCTCGGTCAGCAAGGCCGCACCGAGGGCCCGGCGCTCGGCCTCGTCGCGATGGGCCGCCTCCTGCATGGCCTGCTCGCGCGTGCGGTACTCGGTGCGTGAGATCGCCCGACGCACCATGCGCGCCAGGTTCGAGTGGGCGATCCACCAGCTCACGCGAGGGGGGGCGGGAGCCGCCGGCTCCGTCGCGTCGGCGGGCGCGCCGCGCTCGCAGATGGTCTTCAGCAACGGGTTCCGAACCGACACGCCGTCGAAGCTCGTGCGCTCGCGCAAGTCCTGCTCGAGGGGCCGCACCCGCCGGGCGCGGCCATCGGCCCCCACCGTGTAGCGCTGCCGGTTCCAGTTGTCCCGCAGGTCGTTCTCGAAGAAGCAGGTGAGCACCACCACGTCGGGTTCGTAGCGGAAGCCCTCGGTCAGCAGAAAGTCCAGCTCGTCACCGGTGCCCCACGAGGGCACGCCGGCATTGATGGCCTCCCACGGCGGGCCCAGCTCGGCCGCCGCCACCTTGCAGAACGCCTCATCGAGCTCGACGCCGTAGCCGAACGCGAAGGAGTCGCCCACCGAGAGCAGCCGACGCACCCCCGGGGGCTTCGCGTAGGCCATCTCGCGATCGCGCAAACCCTTGGAGTTCACCGCGACGGTGACCGAGAAGTCCTCCTCCTGGTGCCGCGTGCGAACGCCCGCCCGCAACCACACGGGCGCCGACTCATCCCGCCGGAGGCGGGCGTCACCCAGGTGCAGGAACGTGTCGGTGGTGTGTAGGGGAACCGGCAGGAGCCACCGGGTCGCCAGCTCGGCCACCAGCAGGCAGACCAGCGTGCTGGCGATGCCCAGCACGAGCCTGCCCATGGCCTGTCGGAGCCTCGGCATCATGGGGCCGATTGTACACCGACGGTCGGGGCAACTACCGGATCGCCTCATCGCAAGCACACAAAAGATCGCATCACATGCTTGACAAAACGTCTGAAATCATGTATAATAGGGTCATAGCGCGCCGGAACGCCTCCCCGAAAGCGAGCGATCCCGCCATGGACGACCCCCTCTTCACCGACTTCGCCGCCATACCCGCCTCCCTCGCCCAGCGCCACCAGTGGTGCCTCTGGCGACGCGTCATGCGCGGTGGACGGCCCACCAAGGTGCCCTTCCAGCCCTCCGGCGAACCGGCGCGCTCCAACGATCCCGCCACCTGGTGCTCCTTCGATGACGCCCTCTTCGCCCTCATGTCCGGCGAGTTCGCCGGTCTGGGCATCATGCTCGGCCACGGCCTGTTCGGCATCGACCTCGACGCCGTGCGCGATCCCGACACCGGGGCCCTGACGCCGCAGGCCCAAGACATCATCCAACGTCTATCCTCGTATACCGAGGTCAGCCCGTCGGGCAAGGGCGTCCACATCCTCTTCGAGGGCGATCGGCTGCCCGACGGCCGCCGGCGGAACGGACCCGTCGAGCTCTACGGCCCCGGCAGCCCGCGGTTCCTCACCGTCACCTGTCGGCCTGTGCCTGGCACGCCGCGGGACATCGCGCACCGTCAGGCCGAGATGGAGGCCGTGCACGCGGAGTATGTGGCGGGCGCGGCATCGCCAACCACCACTCACCCCGTGCCGGCGGGCGTCCTCGCCCGCCAGGATAACGGCGCGGGGCAGGAGCCCCGCGGGCACGAGAGATGCGGGAACTCTCAGGGTTCCGTACCGGCGGGCGTCCTCGCCCGCCAGGACGACGGCGCGGGGCAGGAGCCCCGCGGGCACGAGAGATGCGGGAACTCTCAGGGTTCCGTGCCGGCGGGCGTCCTCGCCCGCCAGGACGACGGCGCGGGGCAGGAGCC
>JAKPQA010000077.1 GCA_029547025.1 Armatimonadota bacterium | reverse complement strand
GACATCCACACCCACCTGGTGCGCGAACTCCTGGATCTCGAGAGCGCGCTGCGATCGTAGGGGAGGCAACAGGCGATGCGCGACGCGAGAGCGTTCTGGCGAGCCCTGGTGGCCTTGCTGGTCGCGGCAGCGGGTGGATGCGGCGACACGGGTGCCAACAGCAACAACAATGGCGGCGGTAACCCGCTGACCTTCTCCTCAGTCGACGACTTTGCGTATCAGCTCACCCGGGCGAACCTGAGCGAACTCGGTGCCTCGGCCTTCGACCTGATCATCACCGACTACTCGCTGGATGGCAGTGAGAATGAGCGGCTCACGAACGAGCAGGTCACGGCGCTGAAATCGAGTCCGGGCGGGACCAAACTCGTGCTCGCCTACATGAGCATCGGCGAGGCCGAGGACTATCGCTGGTACTGGCAGCCGGCCTGGGACGCCAACGCCGACGGCGAGCCCGATGCCATGGCGCCCGGCTGGCTTGGCCCGGCGAACCCTGACTGGCCCGGCAACTACAAGGTGCGCTACTGGGATCCCGACTGGCAGGGCATCATCTTCGGGTCGGCCCAGAGCTACCTCGACAAGATCGTTGCCGCCGGCTTCGACGGCGTCTACCTGGACATCATCGATGCCTACGAGTACTGGGGTCCGGGCGGAGACAGCGGCGCGGGCCGCAACACGGCCGAGGCCGAGATGGTGGCCTTCGTGAAGGCCATCGCCCACTATGCCCGCGTCACGCTGGGCAGAGCCGCGTTTGGCGTGTTCCCACAGAACGGCGACAGCCTTGCCTCCCACGCCGACTACGTGGCTGCCGTCACCGGTATCGGGCGCGAGGATCTGTGGTACCTCGACAACAGCCCGCAGCCCGCCGTCGCGATCAACGAGGCATTGGCAAACCTGGACGTGTTCCGCGCGGCGGGGAAGCTCGTGCTCGTCACCGACTACGTCACCGAGCCGACGCTGATCGACGACTTCTACTCCAAAGCTCGGGCACGAGGCTACATCCCCTACGCCACGGTGCGAGACCTGGACCGGCTGACCGTCCACACTGGGCACGCGCCCGACTGAGGACGCTCGGGAGCACACCGGCGCTCCCGTTGGCGGCGACCTACGGGTCGCACTCGTCTGGCAGCGCCGCCTGACATGGGGATCCGCTGGGCTCCCTGCCGCTGCGTCTCTCGCCTCGCCCCTTACACCTTGAGGGCCGACGATTTCGACTTCTGCATGATCTCCTTCGCAGTCACGTCACGCTTGAGCTTGCTCGACATGTAGATGCCCTCGCTGATGAGCATCACATTCAGCGCGATCTCGGCTGTCGGCAGGAGAGGCACGCGGCCAGTCAGGGCCGCAATCCAGTGCTGCTGCGACCCGTCATAGGCGCTGTAGTCCTCTCGGCACTGGTGCCAGCGGTAGTCCGGACCGTCTAGATCCACAACGGCCGAGAACTCGGCATCACCCACGCGTGAGTAGAAGGTCAGTGGCGACAGCTTGAGGCCGCCCAGCGAACCGCAGATCTTGCTCGACTCGGATCCGTCGTAGTGGATGGCCCAGCTCTCCTCGATAGCTAGCGTGATGCCGCCGGCTAGGCGAGCGAAACCCAAGCCCAGCTCCTCAACGTTGTAGCCGGACGCTTTGGCCCGGTCCTCGTACATGGGGATCTCCTGGTGTGTCGCCCCACTGACCGTCTCCACCGCCGGGTTACCTAACAGGTGCAACACCTCGGCCAGATGGTAGACCCCCATGTCATACATGGCGCCACCCGCCGCCAGCCGCTTCTGGACAAACGGCGGCGTGCCGTAGCCGTCCACATAGACGCGCCCGCGTCGCCGGAAACCGTACGACCGGGCATAGTAGAGCTTGCCCAAGTGGCCGCCGTCGATGATGTGCTTGGCCGTCTTGTGCTCGCGCGAGTACAGCGTACCCAACTGGATGTGGAGATGCTTGCCGCTCCTGCGGGCCGTGTCGAGCATGGCCTTGGCGTCGTAGTACGATCCCGCCATGGGCTTCTCGCAGTACACATGCTTCCCGGCCTGCAGTGCGGCAATGGTCACCGGGGCATGCAGATTGTTGTGCAGGCAGACGTCAATGGCGTCGATCTCCGCCATGTCCAGAAGCCTGTGGTAGTCCTTGACCGCCAGCGGGATGCCATTGTCGGCAGCCACCCGCTTGGCCTCCTTCTCGTTGATGTCGGCCACGGCCACCACTTGGGCACCTTCGATGCCGGCATAGGTGTGGATGTGCCCCTTGCCGATCATGCCCACGCCAACGACCCCGATGCGGATCGGCTCCCCCATCGTCCGATACCTCCGTGCCCCCAGGCGTTCGGCCGGCAGAGCCGGCCCAGGCAAGACTTCGTGGCGGCCGCCATTACTCCTGCGAGACCGCGCGGGCCTCACGTTTCCGGCCCGTCCAATGTTACCCGCCGCGCCTACCCGTCATGGGGCGTGCTCGGCACCCATCTTCCCCCATTGGCGGTGACTTAGGGCTCCCGTGGCCCATCAGCCTGGTTGCGGAGGGGCGCCATGGGGGGAACCACGCGGGCTTCAGCGTGGTGGGCCCCCAACGCGCCCGATCCGCACGCCTTAACCTCGGGCCGGTCAGGGGCCCCGCGCCCTCGGGGCGCACCCCTGTGCGGCCCCTCCACGACACACCAACCGCTGACCGTCTTGCGGAGGGGCGCCATGGGGGAACCACGCGGGCTTCAGCGTGGTGGGCCCCCAACGCGCCCGATCTGGAGGCCGGGATGCGGCAGGAAGCCGCATCCCGGGATGCTCTGTCGTCGTCCGGCCGACTGAGCCGGTCAGGGGCCCCGCGCCCTCGGGGCGCACCCCTGTGCGGCCCCTCCACGACACGCCAACCGTTGACCGTCTTGCGGAGGGGCGCCATGGGGGGAACCACGCGTCTCCCAGCGTGGTGGGCCCCCAACGCGCCCGATCCGCACGCCTCGACCTCGGGCCGGTCAGGGGCCCCGCGCCCTCGGGGCGCACCCCTGTGCGGCCCCTCCACAAGACCAGGCGGGCGTTCCGCGCGACCTTCGCGAGACCCAGCCGCCCGGCCAAGGGCCCGATGTTACCGCCAGTGCCATCCTGCCCCCCTGTGGCGGTCGACGAGCCCCGGCCCAACAGGCCGGCAACCGAGGGCAACGCGGACCCACCGGAGAACGAGACGCCGGCACTGGGTGAAAAGCCAGCCATGGGCACCGAGGCCGTTGCCCGATGCCGGGGTGGCCGGACACGGTGGCGGGCACATGAGCGAGAGGCGCGGCTGGGCTCCAGGGCACCCAGCTCACCCCAGGGCCCAGTCTCGGAGGCGTCGCTGCATGGGACTCGACACGTTGGAGCAGAGTCTGTACGAGGGGCTCCTTGGGATCCCTCTGATCGATGCACACACGCACCTCGTTGGTGGCCAGATGTGTGCCAGAGGGCTCCACGACATCCTGCTCTATCACATGGCCGTGAGCGACCTCTACGCCGCCGGCTGCCCGTCCGGGCGCCGACTGACTGAGTTCCCCGGGTCGCCCTCGCGCGAAGAGGCCCACCAGCGGATCGTCGAGGCGCTGCCCTTCCTCCCCCGGGTGCGCAACACCAGCACCTCGTGGGGCGTCCGCATGATCCTCTCCGACCTGTTCGACTGGCAGATCCCACTCACCGAGGCCAACTGGCCCCTTTTGGATTCCACCATCCGAGAGCGCAGTGGAGACCCCGCCTGGGGCCGGCAGGTAATGCAGCGGGCCGGGATCCAGCGGTTCGTCACCGAGTATGTCCGCCGGGGGACTGGTCAGGACGACGCTTTGCTTCAGTACTCCCTCGAGTGGGGCTTCTTCACTCGAACGCAGTGGGGCGAGTACGACACGGCGCTCTACGAGCTCGAGCGCTGCTGGGGCCGGCAACCCGAGCCGCCCACGCCGATCGGCGCCGGGAGGCGTCCTCCCACGGACCGGACCATCCACTCGGTGGAGGATGTCCTCGCCGCCGTCGAGCACTACGTGTCGGCGCTGCCGGCGGACTCAATCCTCTCCGTCGCCACGCACATCTCCACGGACCTTGACCTTGAGCCGGTCACGGAAGAGCAGATGGCCCGGGCCCTGGCACGCCGAGGCATGGCCGGGCCGGAGGAGAGGAATGTCTACGCGTCGTTCGTCAACGAGGGGTTCCTCCGAGCCCTCGAGCGGCACTACGGCAACCGGATCGTGGTCCAGTTCAGCTTCGGCGCCGAGCCCCTGCCCTTCGAGACCGGCAGCCGACTCAGCCAGCGAGCCATCCGCCAGCTGGCCGAGATGGTCAGCCGGCACCCGGGACTGCACTTTCAGTGCTTCCTCGCCAGCCGGCACGCGAACCAGTCCCTCTGCACGCTCTGCCGCGAGCTGCCCAACCTCTCCGTGGCGGGTTACTGGTGGCACAACTTCTTCCCCTCGGTCATTCGCCAGGTCATCGAGGAACGGCTCGACATGTTGCCCCTCAATCGCCAGGTGGGGTTCTTCTCGGATGCGTATTGCGTCGAATGGGCCTATGCCAAAGCGAGCATCGTCCGGCGGCAACTGGCCGCCGTCCTGGCCAAACAGGTCGCGCAGGGGCAGTACACGTTCGATGACGCTCTGACCATCGCGCAGGAGGTGCTATTCATGGCCCCACAGCAGCTTCTCGGCGTGGTGCCAGCATCGGGTACCGCCTAGCGCGATCCACACCGTGAAACGGTGGAATGGAGCGCCACCCTCACCGTCTTCTCTTGGGGTGTAGTGAGGCCGTTGGATGTATGACGCTGCGCGGTGGAACTCACTCGTCGACGCGGCCCGCCAGGGCGATCGCCGCGCCTACGAACTCATCTACCGCGAACTGAGTGCGCGACTCTACCATTACGCGGCCAGTCTGGTCGGCGATGCGGCCACGGCCGAGGACATCACCCAGGCCGCCTTCGTGAAGGCCTGGGAGTCCCTACCCAGGCTGAGGAGCTCGGGGGCATTCATCGTGTGGATTCACCGAATCGTCCGGAATCTGGCGGTGGACGCGGGGCGCCTTACCGCGCGCGAGGAACCCTCTGGACTCGGCGACGGGCCCCAATGGGATACCGAGGACCCGCGACCCGATGGGCGGCCCGATGCCGCGTTGCTTGAGCGCGAGAGGGCCCTGGCGGTTCGCCGGGCCGTGGCCGCACTCCCAGATCACCAGCGGGAAGTCGTGGTTCTGCACCATCTCGGCGGCACGCCAGTCGAAGACGTGGCCCAGATCATCGGTGTGCCTGCGGGCACCGTGCTCTCACGCCTCGCGCGCGCCCGGGAGACACTTCGGCGCCGCATCTACTGGCTGGGAGGCGACGCGGCATGAACTGTGACGACATCCAGCCCCTGCTGGCTGATCTGGCAGTGGGCGCTCTCCCCGAGCCGCGACAGGGACCAGTCCGCGAGCATCTGGCCAGGTGCGAGTCCTGTCGCATGGCCTTCGGGCAGCTGTGCCTTCTGGGGTCCTGGCTCGACGAGATCCCTCCCACGGGCCCCGCACGTGACCTGTGGCCCTCCATCGCGGCCGCTCTCCGCCCTCGGAAGCGCACGCTCGGCCAGCGCATCAGCGGCTACCTCGGGCTCAGCCCTGGCTGGGCTTGGGCCGGCGTGGCCTGCGCCTGTGCTGTGCTGGCCTGGGGGGGCCTGCGGGGCGGCGACATCCCTCGGGCGCCCGAGCTGCCGGCAGTCGTGGTCGCTGAGGCGGATGAAGATGCGGACCTACTCTCCCGGTGGTCAGCCCAGGCCTCGCTGTCAGGCGGTCCGGTGGGCCGGTACGCGGCGGCCGCCGCGCTCTCGGTCCTGCCCGAATCGGCTGCGGAGGAGGGGCTCGAGTGAAGGGCCGGCTTCCCATCGCCCTCTTGGCCGTGGGCCTAGCCGGCCTGGGCCTGGCGCTGGTGGCCGTGGGGCGATCAGCTGGCAGCCTCCGGGCCATGGAGCGCGTCCGGCACGCCCTGGGGCCGTCGCGGCCTTCGCTGAGTGGCGAGGCGGTGGTGGGCACCCGGGCTTCCGGCACCTGGACGGAGCGGAGGGCCCGGGTGACCGAGCGCGGCTCTGTCACGCAACTGAGATGGCTGGACGACCCGGGCGGTCGCACCTCGCTCGACGATGGCGTCCGGCTCTGGGAGCTCGACCCGCGAGGACGCGTGGCCCTGCTTCGCGGCGAGTCACCTGCCCGTGTCAACATCGAGCGTCTGGCGGCCAACTATCGCGCCGAGTTCATCGGGTGGCGCGTTCTGGCTGACCACGCCACACAGGGCATTCGCCTCCGGTCCCGGCACTACGGCGATGTCGCCGCTCGGCTCTGGGTGGAGCCCGTCACCGGCGCGCTGCTCGGGCAGGAGACTCTTGGCACCGACGGACGCGTGGCAACCCGGACGCTGTTCACGCGCCTCGACCCCGACAACGATGCGCCGGGCATCGCGCCAGGCATTCCACCGGGCTGGCGTCGGAGGTCGCCGGTGGGCCAGGTGGCGCGCCCCTTGGCACCCAATGCGCTCGCCGATCTGGGGGGCGTCGGGGTCCGAGAGCCGCTCCGCGTGCCCAAAGGCTACCGGCCCGTCGGCACGTACCAGATACGCCGCGGCGGCCGGGCTCTGGTCGAGCTGCGCTACCATGACGGACTGCGGGCTCTATCCGTGTTCGAGCGCATCCCGCGCGGGCCTGGTTACGGGCGCGGAGGCGGCCGATGGATGCATCGAGGAGGCGGAGGAGGCGCGGGCCGGCACGATCGGGCTTGGGATGCCATCGCACTGAGCGGACGCACCGCCGTTCGCGAGCGCCGAGACGATATCGAGATCGTGGCCGTGGGCGACGTGCCTCGCCGGGCCCTGGTACAAATGGTCGAGAGTATACCCTAACTGAAGCGCGGCTTGGCCAATGCGTCTCCGTCCGCTATAATGCCTGCTGGCATGTCCCGGCTCCATCGAGCCGGCACCACCTGTGGCTGAACTCCGCGAGGCAGACTGGGGTTTCCTAGCTGGCCGCCCGCAGACACTGGCTAGGCGCAGCCACTGATAGGCGCACAGAGCCCTCTCCATGATCAGATTTGTCGACGTCTCCCTGGCCTACCCAAATGGCACGGTTGCGCTACGCAACATCGACCTTGCCATCGAGAAGGGCGAGTTCGTGTTCCTGGTCGGACCGTCGGGGATGGGAAAGTCATCACTCCTGAAACTCGTCTACCGAGAGGAACGGCCCTCGCGCGGGCAAGTGCTCGTGGCGGGCCGTGACGTATCGCGCCTCAGCCGCAAGCAAGTGCCCGCGTTGCGCCGCAGCGTGGGGGTCATTTTCCAGGATTTCCGGCTCCTGCCCCAGCGTACGGTGTCAGAGAATGTGGGCTTCGCGCTCGATGTGATCGGATGCCCCAAGCGGGAGAAGCACCGGAGGGTCCCTCGCGCCCTCGACTTGGTCGGGCTCTCCCACAAAGCCGACGCCTACCCCGATGAGCTGTCGGGTGGCGAGCAGCAGCGCGTCTCCATCGCGCGGGCACTCGTGAACAACCCACCGATTCTGCTCGCGGACGAGCCAACAGGGAACCTCGACCCTGAGACCTCGTGGACCATCATGCAGCTGCTGGCCAAGATCAACGTCAAGGGTACGACGGTGGTCGTGGCCACACACGACCGCGACGTCGTCGATCGCATGAGCCGCCGGGTCGTCACTCTAGACCAGGGGTCGATCAAGGACGATCGCGAACGCGGGGCGTACGACGCATGAGCCTGCGGTCCATCGAGTTCCACTTCGTCGAGGCGATGACGAACATCCGCCGCAACGGTCTGATGAGCATCTCGGCGGTTACGAACTCCGCAGCCTGCCTCTTCGTTCTCGGCGCATTCATGGTGGGTTGGTGGAATCTGGCCCGCATGCACCAACGTGTCGCCTCCGAGACCCGCGTCTTGGTGTTCATGCGCCGCGGTGTGCCTGTCGAGGAAGCGGAAGCCACGGCTCAGTCTCTGACCGAACGCCTGCCCGGGGTCATCCGGTCCTACAAGATCGTGACGCCCGAGGAGTCACTGAGCCGCGTCTGCCAGAGCCTCGGTATCCAGCCCGACGAGGGACTGCGGAAGCGGAACCCTCTGCCGGCCTCGATTGAGATCGAGCTCGTGCGGCCCCAGGAGTACGCCATGGTGGTCACGGCGGCGAGTGACTCCCAGAGGGTCGACGAGGTGAAGGCGGGACAGAAAGTCCTTGAAAACCTCATGGCTCTCAAGCGGCTGGGCATAGCCGTCGGTGCCGCCCTGGTCTTCCTTCTCGGCGCCGCCGCGCTGCTGACCATATCGAACACCATTCGTCTGACGATCTACGCGCGTCGGCGTGAGATCGACATTATGCAGCTCGTTGGGGCGACCCAGAGTTTCATCCGCGCCCCTTTCACGCTCGAGGGAATGTTCCACGGTGTGGCGGGAGCGGCGGTGGGTGGGGCGATCCTCATCGCCAGCTACGTGAACCTGCGCCTGTGGGTCACCTCAGACCAGTCGCTGCTTCCATTCCTGGAGGGCCTACTCAGTGTGGGCACGGTTAGCGACTTGGCTTTGTGCTGGGGTGTCCTAATGGTAGCCGGCGCCGCATTTGGTGCCGTGGGGAGCTGGTTATCGGTAACACGGTACCTCCACGCCTAGGCCGGCCGGCTACCGCCGGCGGGGCAGGAGTGACGCCGCAACGCCACGAACACATCCGAAGATGGCGATCTGTGATCGTACGGGTAGTCGTCCCGCATCTCTGGAGAGGGTGCGATGGGCAACGCGAAGCGAAGCAGACTGGTGAGGCAGATGGCGCTGACGCTGGCGGCCGTTGCCATGGTGCCGGTCGTCTACGCGGCCGGCGCATCCGGTCTCCGTGCTCGGCGCGACAGCATCTTCTCGCAGATGCGCGCCGTTCGCGCCCAGCGTGCGGACGCCGCCTCCGAAGCCGAGCGGTGCCGGCAAGAGCTCCGTGCATCCGAGGAGCGACTCGCCGCGGCCGATCGCAGCTACAAGCGCGCGGTGGCCGAAAAGCGCAAGGCCCAGGAGGGGATCCAACAAGCCGCGGAAGCCCGGGACCGAGCCATGGCCGAGCTGGCCGAGGCGCAGAGCCTGCTCGAGAGCCGGCTCGTCGCCATGTTCAAGGCCGGCAGCGGATCCTATACCGAGGTGGTCCTCGGTGCCCAGGACCTCACCGACATGACGACTCGCGCCTACCTATGTGAGCGCATCGTTGAGGGTGACCTCGAACTGATCCGCCACATGACCGCGCGGAAACAGGCGGCAGAACTCGAGGAGCAGAGGCTGGTCGTCGAAGAGTCGCGGCTCCGGAAGGCCGAGGCGGCTCTGGCCGAGGCCAAGCGGAAACGAGCCGCCGAGGCCGAGCACCAGCGGGCGCTGCTCGAGGAACAGAAGCAGATTGTTGCCGAGATCGACCAGGAACTCGCAGAGCTGGCGGCGGCGTCTGCCCAGATCGAACAGGAACTGAGGGCCCTCGCCGCGCAGCGAGGCAACCTGCAGCCGAGTCAGGCATGGACGGGCTCGTGGCGCGCGCCCGTGTCGGGCAGGATTACCTCGGGCTATGGCATGCGCATTCACCCGATATCTCGCCGACTGGCCAACCACACCGGTGTCGATATCAGCGCTCCGACCGGCACGGACGTGGCCGCGGCGGGCAGCGGTGTCGTCTGCAAGGCTGCCTACGGGTACAACGGCGGGTACGGTAATATGGTGGTGGTGAACCACGGCAACGGCCGGGCAACCCTGTACGCCCATCTATCGTCTATTAGCGTGAGAGTGGGACAGACCGTTACCGCCGGGCAGAAGCTAGGCGAAGTGGGAAGCACGGGCCGCAGCACGGGGCCACATCTCCACTTCGAGGTGCGTATCAACGGGCGGCCCACCAACCCCATGATGTAACCAGAGCGACCTGCGGCACCCAGCGTGCCGCAGGGATATAGCAGACCGGAACTCCGCGGCGTGAGCCCAAGCGTCAACGCTCGGAGTGTACCCGTGGCGGGGGCGTGGTTTTGCAATGAGGCGATCGAGTCAGCTGGGCCGGACACTCCTGGTGGTAACCATGGTGTTCTGGTCCTTTGCCGCCGGATGGGCTTTCCAGCGATACTGGGGACCAGGCGGCAGCACCTCGGGCCAGTACGCGGCATTGGCCCAGGCCGGAGAGAGCAGGGCAGGCGGCGATCTGCTGGGACAGAGCGATGGTTCGGGACTTGAGCCCCTCGGGCTGTTCTGGGAAGTCCTGAACCACGTCCGGCATGACTACTACAAGCCGGTTACCGACGAAGACGAAAAGGCCCTCGCCTACGGCGCCGCCCAGGGACTCACCCGCGCCCTGGGCGATCCCTACTCGGACTTCATGGTGCCCCAAGTCGCGCAGGAGTTCTCGGCCGACACGGAGGGTGTGATGGAAGGGATCGGGGCCGAGCTCATCAACCAGGTCGATGACAGCTCGGGTCAACGCCGGGTCGTCATCCACAAGCCTCTCAAGGGCAGTCCGGCGGCCAAAGCTGGCCTACTTCCCGAGGATCAGATCGTGTTCGTGGACGATGTGTCCGTCATTGATCGGTCGGTCGATGAGGTCGCCGTCAGGATCCGTGGGGAACGGGGCACGACCGTCAAGATCACGGTCTACCGCAAGGGTTCGGATGACCTTCTAGACTTCACCATCACACGCCAGCGCATCGAACTGCCCGTTGTCGATTACCGCGAGGTCGCCGACGGCATCTGGCTCCTCGCCATCGACGAGTTCAATGACCTCACGGTGAGCAAGACCCTCGAGGCGCTGGATGATATCGACAAGCAGGGACGCAAAGGCCTGATCATCGACCTGCGCGACAACAAGGGCGGCGTCCTCGACTTCTGCGTCGATATCAGCAGCGTCTTCATCAAAGACCAGCCCATCGTGTGGGTCGAAGAGCGGAATGGTGCACAGAAGGCCATGCCGGCGAATCCGAGGGTCTACCGGGGCGAGCCCGGGCCTATGGTGGTACTCGTTAACGGCCGGACGGCCAGTGCGGCAGAGATCGTGGCGGGTGCCCTGCAGGACTGCGGCGTGGCGAAGCTGGTGGGGACCCGGACCTTCGGCAAGGGTCTCGTCCAGACCGTGATTCCACTCCACGATCCGTCAGTGAAGCTCAAGCTCACGACGGCGAAGTGGCTCACACCCAAGAAGCGGTTCATCAACCGCGAGCTGCCAACGGTGATGAAGCGACTCACGCCCGGCGCCGCGCCGGACGTGGAGGACAGCAAGCGCGGCGGCCTTGCACCGGATATCGAGGTGAAGATCACGCCGGAGGATGACGAGAAGCGGGTACTGGAACGTCTGCCAGACGAGAACGATCCTCAGCTGCAGGCGGCGATCAATGCTCTGAAGAAGTCTGAGGCCTAGGCCGGGCGAGCCAGTCCCCCGGCAGGGGGACCAACTTCGCGTAGAGGGCGCGCGGGCGGCACCAAGGCCCGCGCGTGGTGTTCCATGGACCAGGATGGCTACGACCTCAGACCCACCTCCGCCACGTCGGCTGCGGTGGATCGGCCGGCGCGACGGTTCCGGCGCCAACTGATCATTGAGCGCGCCATCGGCATTCCTCTGATCATCGTGCTGGTCTACTGGGTCGCGGCTCTCAAGAGCGCCGGTGGACGGGCGTGTTTCATCGAGGTGGGCGAGGATGACGCCCAGATCCGCATCGCGGTCGATGGCGAGGACTCAGCCGAAAGAGTGCTGACTCGCCTCCGCCAGTCCTATGGTGGCAGCCTCCCCCCCGACTCGGTGCAGTTCCGGCCCAAGCCCTCGCTACACATGGCCCGCCTGGGCCGGGAGCGTCTCCTCACGGTCGACGAGGCGGTCAAGACTCTCGGCCAAGCCATCGAAAGTGGACAGATCGAGGTCGTCACCAAAGCTGCCGTCGTGTACGTCAACGGCAGGCCACTCCTCGCGGTACGCAGCCCCGCTGAGGTCGATGCGGTCATGGAAGGACTCAAGAAGCGGGCCATCGAGGACATTGCCCCGGAGAACGTGGTCGAGCAGCCCAGGATCCTCGAGAAGATCACATACCAGGAGGAGACGCGGGCTCCCAAGTCGATCATGACAAGCCGCGAGGAGGCCGAAAAGCGCCTGCTCGACGTGGCACAGAAGGCCGTCGAGGACTGGGTGGGGCCCGACGACACTCTCGAACGCTACCTCGCCAAGTACTCGATCTCGCGCGCCCGACTTCAGGAGCTCAACCCGAAGCTGGACCTCGAACACCTCAAGCTCGGCGACCACGTGCTCATCCGTAGGGCACGCAGCTATGTGACCGTGGAGTACAAGGTCCGCGAGAGGAGAACCGAGCCGATCCCGTTCGAAGAGGAGAAGCGCCCCTCAGCCGAGCTGTCTCCGGGCCAGACCAAGGTCATCCAGGAGGGCAAACCCGGGCAGGCAGATGTAGAGTACCTGACAACGTATCATAATGGGGATCCAGTCGAACGCATCGAGCTATCACGGCGCGTCCTGTACACCCCGACCAAGCGCATCACAATGACTGGTCCGCCGGCTCCAGGCGAGCGGTAGGCCGGAGCGGCCGAGTCGTCCGGCTGTTCGAGCAGACGCTCCTCACACGCATGGGCTGGTGCGAGACCACGGTCGGGCGATCCGCGGCGTAGTTTGGCCCCCAGACCTGGACAAGCCGCGGGCGCAGCACACAGTGCTCCGTGCGCGGTCAGGCGTCGTCCTCCGGCTTGTGCTGCTCAATGAAACGCCGGATGCGCCCCGCGCTGAGCGCCCTACCGATGGAGAGGGTCACGCCGTCGATCACCAACCCCGGGGCCACGAGGATGCCCGCATCAATTGCGTCATCGGAGTCAAAGGGCGCAACGACCACATCGAGGTCCGGGAAGCGCGTTGCGACCTTGTGAAGGATGTCGATCTGTGCCTGGCTCTCGGGGCCGCCGTCGGAGAACACTAGGGCTCTCATGCGACCCCCTCCTCCCAGAGGCACGGGCAGTTCTCGTCGCACTGGCCAATCTCCGCAGGGGTGCGGATCTGTCGAAGGAACTCCGCCAACTCGCCCACCTCGTCCACCACACGGCTCACCTGTTCCACGGTGTTATCCTTGCCCGTCGAGAAACGGGCGGACGTGAATGAGGCAAAGTCGCTCATGCCGGCCGACTTGAGGACGTACGACGGCTCCAACTTCCCCGAGGCACATGCCGAGCCCACCGAAATGAAGATACCACGCCGGCTCAGGTTGCTCACCAGCAGCAAAGCATCGACATACACCAGGCAGAAGTTGGCGATGTGTGGCACCGCCTGCTCGGCATCGCCGTTGAGCCGCACCGACCTCACCTCGGTGCAGAGGCGCATCAGCTCCTGCCGGAGGCGCTGGGCGTGGGCTTGACGTTCGTGAAAGTGGACCCGGGCGAGACGAGCGGCTTCGCCAAACCCGATGATGCCCGGGACATTCTCCGTCCCGCCCCGCCGCTTGCGCTCCTGACCGCCACCTGGAGCGATGGGCACCAGGTCGACACCCGGCCTCACGTACAGGACACCAACTCCCTTGGGCCCATAGAGCTTGTGCGCCGAGCCGGAGAGCAGATCGACCCCCAGGTCCTCCACATCGACTTCGGTCTTGCCCAGTGCCTGCACTGCATCGGTATGCATGAGCGCACCCCGCTCATGCGCCGCGGCGGCAATGGATCGTATGGGCTGAAGTGTACCTGTTTCATTATTCACCATCATAATGGACACCAAGAACGTGTCGGGTTGCATCGCTTCCGCCACGGCATCGGCCGACAACACAACGTTTGCCTCCGGCCGCACGTACGTCACTCGGAAGCCCCGGGTCTCCAGGAAACGGCAGCACTCGAGGACCGCTGGGTGCTCGAACGCGGAGGTCACGATGTGCCCTCTCTCTCCGACCCGCTCTCGAGCGAATGCGGCGCCGAGCAGCGCCGTGACGTCGGACTCCGTCCCGCCACCCGTGAACACCACGGACTCCGGCGGCGCCGCGATCAGCTCGGCCACGTGTGACCTCGCGCGGCTCACGGCTTGCCGGACCGTCCGCCCGGCCGCGTGAATGCTGGACGGGTTGGCGAACAGCTCCCCCAGGTAGGGCAGCATGGCGTCGCGCACCGCAGGATCTACCGGCGTGGTCGCCGCATGATCGAGGTAGACGATCTCACTCACTGTGGCAGTCCTTTCGCGAACCGGGCGAGCCCTCGCCGAGCCGGAGCGTCACACACCCGAGCTCCAGTGACCGCAGGTCCTCAGAGACGGCACCACGGACCTGCCCTGCAAGAGAATAGTAAACAAACTGGCCCTGACGGTCCTCCTCAACGATCCCAGCGCTCCGGAGGATGCCGAGGTGGTACGACACGTGGCCGACGTCGGAGGAGAGAGAGGCGGCGATGTCCGTCACACAACGTGGCCCGTCGAGCAGCACACGCGTGATGCGGATCCGCGTGTCGTCGGCCAAGGCATGCAGGTATTTGACGCAAGACAGCTTACGCAAGCCTCCCTGTCCCTCCAATCGAATCAGATACTCTGATGATATTCAGAATGCCAGGCAACGCCAATGCCTGAAGGTTCGCACGGGCCGTCCGCTTGGCTTCAGGGGAACCGGGCAGTGAGAGCGACGCGCCGGCCGACTGGGACCGGATGGTCCGTATGCGGTACGGGCAGGCCGCCCAATCCGCCGTCAGGCGCCGAGGCAGATCAGCCGGCCGCGTCGGTGCCAACCAGCGGATCGATCAGGCGTCCGCCGGCGTACGACCGAATGCAGTTGCGTCCACTCGCCTTGGCGGCATAGAGCGCTTCGTCCGCCGACTCGATCAGCCCGGCCATGTCGCTCGTATCCGTGGGGCACGACGCGTAACCCAGACTCACCGTCAGGCTGACCGAGTGCGATGGCGTGTGGCCCATGAAAGCCGTCGATTCGACGGCGGACCGAATGCGCTCACAGACCGTGGCGACATGGTCCTCGGTCGCCTCAATGAGAAGGATAGCGAACTCCTCGCCACCAAACCGCGCCACCACGTCGTTGCGGCGCACGTTGTCCTGAAGAACCTGGGCGAGCGTGATCAGAGCATCGTCGCCGCGAAGGTGCCCGTAGGCATCGTTGTGTGCCTTGAAGTGATCAATGTCGAGGAGCACCAGTGTCAGCCGAGAACCGTACCGCTTCGAGCGCGAGACCTCATCGCCGAGCCGCTCGTCGAAGTAGCGCCGGTTATAGAGGTTAGTCAAGCCGTCGCGAACGGCCATCTCCTGGAGGCGGGCGTTGGCACGCGCCAGTTCCCGAGTCGCCTCCTCGATGGCGCGCTCGAGTTCCGCCTGGTTGCGGCACAGGTGCTCAATCAGCTCCGAGTTCAGGCGCTGTAGGGCGATCTTGTCCTGGGCGTTCTCGACTGACCGGACCAGGTCGCTGATCTCGACGGGTTTGGCGATGTAGGCGTATGCGTCGAGCTCGAGGGCGCGGATCGCCGAGTCAAGCGACACGTGGCTCGTGACCACGATCACCTCAGTGTCCACACATGCCTCTCGTAGATCGCGCAGCACATCCAGGCCGTCGACGTCCGTGATCCCCAGATCCAGCAGGACTACGTCGAAAGGCTTCTGCCGGCACGCGGCGACGGCCTCGGCCCCTCCGTCAAATGACTGGACAACCCAGCCTCGATCCTCAAACGCGCGTTGGGCGAAGGAGCGGCCTTCAGTATCGGGGTCGATGACCGCCATACGCCAGGCGATGTCATTCATGCAAAGACTCCCGCGACCGAGCTCCTCCCCGATCACCCGAGCCACAGACAGAGTCGCTGCCACACGATGACTCGGTACGGGCTCACTGGGCACCCGCCGCCGCTCGGGCAGCCGAGGCGCTCATCCACCGTCAGAACCCGGTACCCCTGTGCTTTCGGACCGCAGGATCACGGTCCCTCCGCCGGAGCCCACAGAAAGGTGGATGACTCCTTTGTCGTCCGCCGTAACCAGCCGGGCGGCTTCCGCCATGCCCCCCCCGGAAGCGGACCGGACCGTAACGAAATGCCTGGACGATGGCTCGACGGCATAGAGCCCACTCGCGACACGGATCTCCAGGTCGCCTGCAGGGGGCTGTGCGTCGGGCCCTGCCGCCAGATGGTGGTCCGCCAGCGGATCGGGGGCCTGCCCGTTCACGAGCTGCAGGCGGACCTCATCCGGACCATAGCGCTCCACGCACGCCCACCAGGACGTGCCCTCGATAGTCACGGGCACCGCAGCCGCGTAGAGACACTGGCCTGCCGCCAGATCGGCGACGGCGTCCACCGCCGCACGTCCCGCCGAAGCAGACGGATAGTGCATCCAGACCGAGCGTGTCAACATGCCCTCCGCAGCCGAGAGCCTCAGCCGAGCCTTAAGCGGCCTGTCGGAGAGATTATGAACGATGAAGCCATTGGCGCCACCCGAGACCGTCAGCGCTCGGTCGAACAGGCCTTCGGCCGTGACGTTCTCGATCCGGGCACCGTGAGCGAAGAGGTCGGCAAACACCGCCTGGTAGAGGGGGTCATCGGGCGACCAGGATGCGAAGAGCCTCCCGGTGCAGAACACGCAGTACCCCGCGCCGAAGGAGTTCGCCAGGATTCCCCCGCGGTACAGGTGACCCAACTCGGCGCGACGACCATGGGACTCAGCGACCACGCGCGCACCCAGGCTCAGAATGGCGTCCCCAATCCCCCCGGTGAACGCGGCTCCTCCCCCGACGCCCATCGACACGGCGTTGGGGGGCAAAGAGCGGAACGGCGGGGGCACATCCTTCACCGTGACATTCATCGGGGCCATGAACACGCGTCCCAGACGTGTCACGCCGGTCAGCATCTCGAGGCCGGGGGGGAACAGGAGGAAGTTGTTCGTCTGAGCCACGCCCGCGCCGATGTCGAGAACCAGGATCCCGCCCGCGTTGACGAAGTCCATGAATGCGCGGATGATCTGTGGTGGCAGGTCAACGCAGTGAGGGGCGAGGACCACACCGTACTGCCGAAGCCGGCCAGCGAGCACGGATTCGGGGCCGATGTAGTCCACCAGCCCATAGCGGTGGCCCATGGCGTAGGTGGAGGCCAGCAGAGACGGCTCGCCCGGTGAGAATCCGGCCAGGTAGCCAAACAAGCCATCGCCTTCCGGGGTGACCGTCCCGTCGGCGTACGGCAGGTGGTAGACGGCCACCGAGGGCCGCGGCTCGAAGCGGCCCATGTCCTGCTCGGCACACACCTCCCGGGCATCCCGCAGCCCGTCGCGGATGGCGGCGTTCGTTCTCGCCCAACGCCACGAGTCGAGGGCCACGCCGGCCGCGCCCTGTGCCAATGCCTGCAGCACCAAAGCGCGGTAACTCTCGATCACGGCCCGTCGCGCGGGTACCTCGATGATGGCATCGAGCCGCCCCCCGCGTCGCCCCAGCGCCACAGCAGGCAGGAAGTCGCGCCAGTCGGCGCCTTCCGTGCCGACGGGTGGCGCCACAAACACGCCGGCGAAACCCTCGGGAACACAGGCCAGAGCCGCGGGACTGGCCTCGGAGCCCACCCAGACAGGGCGGGATGGATCCGACTGCCTGATGGTCTGGAGCCACTGGGCCAGCAGGGCGCGCTGGGCGGACATGCGGTACTCGGCGGCGTCCAGCGCCGATCGCGACACACTCAGCATCGGAGACGCGCCCAGTGGCGTGGCACGCGCGAGCGACACGGAGTCCCAGGTGGGCAACGTCGCGCCCCACGCCTGCCGAAGTGCGGTCAGGGTCTCATAGCGCTGGGTAAGGTACTCACGGAAGTCCACGTCATCCGGCGTGTACACACGGCTCGCGCCCGAGGCCACTGCCCACGCGCAGATCACCGCGTGACGCCGCAGGTCGCGGACCATGCCCCCAATCCACTCATCGGCCCGCACCACATACTCGGGGTCATAGGGCGAGACCAACGACATTGTGCCGTGCGGGGCCGCTCCCAGCTCCACGATCACAGGCAGCGCCAGCTCCTCGCAAGCCTTGAGCATATCCAGGAGGCGAGTGCGAGCGTCTCCCTCCAGAGGCGGCGAGAGCACAACGTAGACGGCGTTGAAGCCGTAGTCCTGATAGCGCGCGAGATCCACGAGCGAGGGAACGCCGTGGGCCAAGAACACGGGCCTGGGGAGAGCGAGGGGACGGACACCGGCCGATGTCTCCTCCGCTTGAGCGGAGCACATCAGCACAGCCCACGCCAGCACCGCAGGCGCCCATATCCTGACGGAGCCCCTCGCGAACACGATCAAGCCTCCTGATGCCCGCAGCCGGAGTGATCGCGGAGCACACGAATCGCCATACGAGCCGCCTCGCGCTCGGCCTCCTTCTTGCTGCGGCCACTGCCAGTCCCCATGATCTCTCCGCCCACGCGGACCGACACCGTGAACGTGGGCCGGTGCGAGGGACCGGTCTGGTCGACCACTTCGTACTCAGGCACTGCGGTCGAGGTTGCCTGGACCTGTTCCTGGAGTGCGGACTTGGGGTCGACCTCACCTTCGGCACGCTGAACCTGGGCGCAACCGATGAGGTGTGACTCAACGAATGAGCGAGCTGGCCCGTACCCGCCGTCAAGGTAGATAGCACCCACAACCGCCTCAAACAGATCGGCCAGGTTCGACGGCCGAGACCGGCCTCCAGACGCTTCCTCGCCCCGGGCCAGCTGCAAGAACTCACCCAGCCCGAGCTCCCGAGAGGCGGTGGACAGGGCCACCTCGTTCACATACCGGGAACGGAGCTGCGACAGGCTGCCCTCGTGCGCCGTCGCACGTCCCCGGTACAGCCACTCGGCCACCACCAGCCCAAGTACCGAGTCGCCCAAGAACTCCAGCCGTTCGTTGGACTCGCCGGGGCTGTCGTGTCCGTCCTGCACGTAGGACGAATGGCGCACCGCGGTGTCCAGGAGCCACGGCTGCGTGAAGCGGTATCCGAGACGGACCTCCAACTCCCCACGCTCGAACGGATCCATTCACCCGCTCCCAACAGACCGGCGGGGTGCTCCAACCGCCGAGCTAGACCCGACGAACCATCGCACACGCGTTCTGGCCACCGAACCCAAAGGAGTTCGAGAGGGCCGCGCGGATCGGGGCCGAGCGCACCGTATCCATCACGCAGTCAAGTCCCTCACATGCGGGATCGGGTTCCCGCAGGTTCCGCGTCGGCAGGATCACGCCGGCCTGTACCGACCGGATCGTGGCGATGAGCTCCACGGCTCCGGCCGCTCCCAGCAGGTGACCGTGCATCGACTTGGTGGACCCGATGGCCACCCGAGCGTTCTCGCCGAACAGCGCGCGGATCGCGATGGCCTCAGATTCGTCTCCGGCGGGCGTGCCCGGAGCATGGCAGTTGATGTAGTCGATCTCCTCGGGGTCCGCGCCGGCCACCCGCAAGCAGGCTTCCATGGCACGCCGACCCCCCGCCCCGTCGGGGCAGGGGGCAGTGATATGGTAGGCGTCGGAGCTCATGCCCACACCGCACAGCTCCGCCTCGATGGTCGCTCCGCGCTTCTCGGCGTGCTCGAGGCTCTCGACCACCAGGATGCCCGCGCCCTCGGCCATCACAAACCCGTCCCGGCGCGCGTCCAGTGGCTTGCACGCCTCTTGGGGCGTGTCATTGCAGGTCGAAAGGGCCTTCATGTTCGAGAAGCCCGCCAGCGCCAGAGGGGTCACCGTCGCCTCGGTCCCCCCGGTGATAATGGCGTCGGCCTGGCCCGCGCGGACCAGATCGAAAGCCACGCCGATCGCGTGCGAGGCCGAGGCGCACGCCGACACGACAGTCGCCCCAGGCCCCTCCACCCCAAAGTGCATTGACAGATGGCCCGCCGCCATGTTGCTGATCATCATGGGGATGAAGAACGGGCTCACGCGATCCGGGCCGCGCTCCAGCAGCGCAGCATGCTCGCGCTCCAGGGTGTTCATGCCGCCGATACCTGAGCCGATGATCACGCCGATGCGGGCCCGTGTCGCGTCATTGATGGGCAGGCGCGACGCCTCGATCGCCTCCGCGGCGGCAGCATGGGCCAGCTGGACGAATCGATCGAGCCGCCGCGCGGCCTTCCGGTCCAGAAATGCCGTAGGATCGAAGTTCTTGACCTCTCCGGCAATCCGGACCGAGTACTTGGAAGCATCGAAACTCGAGATATGGTCAATCCCGCTGCGCCCGGCGAGGAGGGACTCCCACGTCTCGGCCACGCCGATGCCGATCGGCGTCACACAACCCATGCCCGTAATGACCACTCTGTGCATTCCCTGAAGGTCTCCCTATCCGGCTCACGGGGAAGTATTCGCCCTTGGTCCCCGAACACCACTCTGGCCCGCGAGGCGTGAGTGACACGCACTCTGCAGGCCAGTGGAGATCCCCATTGACACCAACTAAGGCCGCCAACAGCGCGACTAGCCCTTGCTGCGCGTCTTCTCCTCGATGTACTTCACCGCATCGGCCACCGTGGCGATCTTCTCGGCATCCTCGTCGGGGATCTCGATCTCGAACTCCTCCTCGAGCCGCATGACCAGCTCGACGACGTCCAGGGAGTCGGCTCCCAAGTCCTCCACGAAGCTCGCCTCCGGGGTGACCTCATCCTCGGCAACGCTCAGTTCCTCGACGACGACATCCTTCACCTTATCGAAGACAGCCATCTGGCGTACCTCCCAAGCTAGACTGGCCCGCCCTGACAGGGGGCCCGCTGTTACCTTCGGTGCACCGGAGCCACACCACACCCCAAGCTCAGTCGACGACGGTGAGTTATCGAGGTTGCGGGAGGATGACATGTGCGGTTGACTCTGGGAGGCCGCCGGACCGCGCGGGCGCCTCGCGCCGCATTCTATGCCATCACCATGCCGCCGTCAACGGCCAACACCTGGCCGGTGACATAGCTCGCGTCGTCTGAGGCCAGGAACGCCACGGCCGCCGCCACCTCTGCCGGGCGGCCCAGGACCGCCTGGCCCACCAGATCTCTCAGGGCGGACTCGGGCAGGCTGGCCGCCATCTTGGACTCGAGCAACCCTGGCGCGACCGAGTTGACCAGCACGCCATCCGCGGCCAGTTCTCGAGCCGCCGCTTTGGTCAATGCATCCAGTCCCGACTTCGACGCCGCGTAGTTCGACTGCCCCACGTTACCGATCAGCCCGGCGATGGACGAGATGTTCACCACACGGCCGGCCGGGGAGCGCCTGAGGAGCGGCGCCGCGGCCTGGGTGCAGTAGAATGCCGCGCTGAGGTTGACCGAGAGGACGGCGGCGAAGTCCTCGTCGGACATTCGGACCATCAGCGCGTCCTTCTTGATGCCCGCGCTGTTGACGAGGATGTCGAGCCCGCCCAGCGCGGCGGCGGCCTCAGCCACGACTCGCCGCGCCTCCTCGGGATTGCTCAGGTTGCCGCACACGGCCACCGCGTGGACGCCCTGGGCCGCCAGCTTCTCGACCGCTTGGCCTGCCAACTCGGTGTTCAGATCATGGGCGGCAACATGAGCACCCTCTTGCCCAAGCCTCAGGGCGATCGCCCCACCCACATCACCGTTCGCACCCGTCACCAGCGCTCTTCTGCCGTCAAGTCGCATGGCTACCGCATCACCCACCCTCCGTCAACACAGAGGACCTGACCGGTGACGTATGAGGCCGCCTCCGAGACCAGGAACACCACCGCTGCCGCCACCTCTTCGGGGCGTGCCGGGCGCCCCAGCGGGATCCCCTTGACATGGGCTTCGCGCACCGACTCAGGCATCGCGTCCCACGACTCGTCCTCCACAAGCCCCACCGCCACCATATTCGCCAGGACGTTGCGGCCAGCCAGTTCGCGCGCCATGGTCTTGATGACTCCAACGAGGGCCCCCGACGCGGCCGAATGAGCGACCATGCCCGGGCAGCCCATCAGTCCGGCATCGGAACTGACGACGACCACGCGTCCGTGCCGTTGCTTCATCATCGGCCGCGCGGCTGCTTTGAGGACGCCGTGCACGCGGGAAACCTGTTCCGCGATCTGCGCCTCCCAGGCTTCCGGCGCCGTGCCCGTAACGCTCCCGGCGGGCCCGGGGCCGGGGATAGCCACCAGCACATCCAGGCCCCCGAGCAGCTCGAATGTCGTCTCGAGGGCCGATGCCGCACTGCCTGCGGAATCCGCTGGAACCGGAATGGCTCGAGCGCCCGTGGCCGCCGCCAGTTCGGCGGCGTCTTCGACGGGCGCACCGAACACGGCCACTTCATGGCCGTGCTCCTGCAACGCGCGAACGACGGCCGCCGCCATGGCGCCCGTACCCATTACCGCCGCTTTCCGCGTACCCTGCTGCGACACGACCTCACCTCATGTCCGATCGATGAAACGGCCGCTATCACCGGAGAGTGGCGATCGCCTTCGCCGCTGATTCGGGGTCGTACACCGACAGGCAAGGAATGTCCCTCACGGTGCGCTTCACCATGCCCGCGAGTATGTTCTTCGCCCCCACCTCGACCGCCGCCGTGATCCCCAGCGATGGCAGCAGCTCGAGCGAGCGGCGCCACAGGACCGACGCGGTTACCTGCCGTCTGAGGGCGGCACGAATGTCACTCGCCTTCGTCAGGGGCTCAGCAGACGCATTCACCACAACGGGGATGCGGGCATCACGGATCGGCGCCGCGTCCAGATCAGTGGCCAGACGATCTGCCGCAGCCGCCATCAGTGGTGTGTGGAAGGCTCCGCTTACCGCCAGGGGAACCACCCGTGAGGCCCCCGCCTCCGGTGCGGCCCGGCACAGGTCCTCGACGGCGCCCACCTCACCGGAAACCACGACCTGCCCGGGAGTGTTGAAGTTGGCGGCACACAGCACACGCCCCATGGAGCACTGGGCGACGAGCTCCACCACGCGGTCATCGTCCAGCCCGAGCACGGCGGCCATGGTGCCCCCGGCGGCCCGACCGCACTCCGCCATGTACTGGCCACGGCGGCGCACGAGCAGCAGTGTCTCCTCGAAACTCAGGCAGCCGGCGTAGTGGACCGCTGTGTACTCGCCCAGACTGTGACCGAGAGCCACCCGCGCCTCGATACCGGCCTCGGCCAGTGGGGCGAGAGCCGCCACGGACGCGACGAAAATGGCCGCCTGAGCGTTCTCGGTCTGCGTCAGCTCCTCGATGGGGCCCGATGCACAGAGCCGTGACAGGGGGAAGCCCAGAATGTCATCGGCAGCCGCGAACACCCGAGCCGCCGCCGGATGGGCCTCCACGAGAGCCTGACCCATCCCGACGTGCTGAGCGCCCTGACCCGGGAACAGGAAAGCTAGCCCAGCCAACTGCGGCTCACCCGACCCACTTCATGGCACACGTGCCATAGGTGAGGCCCGCGCCGAAGCCGGTGAGGATCACGATGTCCCCATCTTTGATGAGCCCACGCCCGACCGCTTCAGACAACGCGATCGGGATGGACGCAGCCGAGGTGTTGCCGAAGCGGTCCACGTTCGAATACACGCGCTCCGAGGGCACGTTCAGGCGCTTGATGGCCGCCTCGGTGATCCGGCTGTTGGCTTGGTGGGGAATCAGCATGGCCACTTCGCTCGGCGAGATGCCCAGCCGGGCCATGACCCGAGCGGGCGAATCGGACAGGGCGCGCGCCGCGAACTTGAACACCTCGCGGCCGTTCATCCGCAGATACTGCTCCCCTGCATCCAGCCCTTCATGCGTCAGGGGCCTCAGCGAGCCGCCTCCGGGCACGCACAACAGATCGCCCCCCGTGCCCTCGGCGCCCAGTTCGAAGCCGAGGATCCCTCGGTCAGGGTCACAGGGTCCCAGCAACGCAGCGCCCGCGCCGTCGCCAAAGAGGACGCATGTCGTTCGATCGGCCCAGTTCGTGATGACACTGAGCTTCTCGGTACCCACGACCAGGACATGGTCGTACGTCCCGGTCTCGATGAACTGGGAGGCCACCGACAGCCCATACACGAACCCGGTGCATCCGGCCCCGATGTCGAACGCGCCGGCGTTGCCCGCACCCAGCGCCGCCTGCATGAGGCACGCAGTCGAGGGGAAGGACATATCGCCGGTGACGGTGGCCGTAATGATGAGGTCGAGTCGGTCGGGCGACACTCCGGCAGCATCCAGGGCCTGCCGGGCCGCCTCGGTGCCCATCGTCGACGCCGTCTCGTGATCCGCCGCGATTCGGCGTTCCCTGATTCCGGTGCGTTCCGTGATCCACTCGTCGGAGGTGTCGACCATCCGTTCGAGATCGGCGTTAGTCAGCACCTTCTGTGGAATGTAGTGGCCGACGCCGCGAATCGCGGCCCTCCGGCCGGGTGTCTGCAGTCGCTGAGCTGCGTCCATCAGATCCGTCCCGTGAGGCCGCGCCGGACCATGCGGTTCCGCCCGCGGCCAGAGAGCGTTCGATGTGCCCTCGGATGTCCTGGCTCACCGCACTCGCGGCGAATGACAGGGCGCTCTCGAACGCCTTTGCGCTCGATCTTCCATGGCCGATCACGCACACACCGTTCACGCCGAGCAGCAACGCCCCGCCGTACTCCTCATAGGCCAGCCGCTTGACGACGCGTCGCATCAGTGGGCGCACAAGGAGCCCCGCGAGGCGGGAAAGGGCCGATGACAGCACCTCACGCCGCACCGACTCGAACAAGAGACTGGCGGCTCCCTCAGTCGTCTTGAGTACCACATTGCCCACAAATCCGTCGCAGACTACCACATCGAACTTGCCCGAGAACAGCTCATCGCCCTCGCAGTTGCCCGAGAACTCGAAACGGGGATCGTGCTGGAGCAGGGCATAGGCCTCCTTCGTGACCTCGTTGCCCTTACACTCCTCCTCGCCGATGTTCAGCAGTCCGACGCGTGGCCGCTCGACTCCCAGCACGCGATGCGAGTACACCTGCCCCATTACCGCGAAATCCACCAGCTGGCGGGGCCGGCAGTCCACATTGGCGCCCAGGTCGAGACACAAAACCCGTCCATCCACCGTGGGAAAGACCGAGGCGATGCCTGGGCGTTCAACACCCGGAATGCAGCGGAGGTAAAGCATGGCAGCCGACAGCGTGGCCCCCGTGTTACCCGCCGAGACCACCGCGTCGGCATGGCCATCCTTCACGAGTCGCGTCGCCACACAGATCGATGCGTCCCGTTTGCGCCGGACCGCGGTGGCACCGGGCTCGTCCATCCCGACGACCTGGCTCGCATCGACAATCGATATCAGCTTCGAGTCGTACGAGCCGCAACCGGCCACACAACTCTCCAACGCCGAGCGATCACCGACGAGGCTTACCTCAACGCCGAGGCGAGTCGCGGCGTTGACTGCCCCCTTGACCGCTTCCTCCGGCGCCCGATCACCGCCCATTGCGTCTACAGCTATGCGCATAGAGCCCCTGCCTGTTGGCCCGCACACGCGGCGTGGCGGGCGAGGCCCCAACCGGGGCTAACGGCGACGCTTCTTCTTCGTATCGTCCTTGATCTCGATGATAGCCCGGCCGTTGTAGTAACCGCACTTCGCGCATGCCATGTGCGGAGCCTTGAGGGCTCGGCAGCTCGGACAGCTCGAGAGATTGGGCGCCACCAGGCGCCAGTTGGCCTTCCGCGACCGCGTCCGGGCCTTCGATGTCTTGTTCTTCGGGCAGATCACGCCAGCTTTCCTCCCCCATCCATCACGGCAGACACTTCACCAGCGACGGAAAAACCCGGCAGCCGACTCGCCACACATGAAAACACACGCACCGGATGACTCGCGGGCGCGGTTGGCCAGTGGGGCCTGAGGCGAGGCAGCCTTCGGCGGCACGCTGCCGAGCGATGAGACACACCACTGTACCCTTGGCCTCGACCACTGTCAAGGCGGCTCAAGCCTGCAAGCCTGCGGGTGCAACGTCAACGGCAACGGCCGTCCGCGCGGCGGGTGAGGGACTGCGTCGCCCTGAGCGCGCCCGGCGGCAACGCCGGCGAGCCGCCGTCAAGGAACGGCCACTCCCCCCGTCTGGCGAAACTTATGAACACCCAGGCTAAAAAGATAAATAAAATATCACCATAAGCACCCGGCCTGGCCCGGAAGATCAAATACATATCATATCACCAATTGAAGTCGGGCCAGTGTCGTAGAGTGTGTGGCCCCCTGCGAGCCTGGCCGCAGAGCCTCAGTGTGCACCGCCCGCGACTGTCATCGGCTCCCGCGCGCCGCGCACTGCCATGCAGGGCCCGTTCGCGTGGAAGTGGCGCCGTGCCCCAGTCCCGCCCCGTGCCGCCGCCCTACCGCGACCTCGGCGTCTCGCGGCGCAACCGCAGCGTCACATCCCGGGTCGCCAGGCCAAGATCGATGCGCCCACCGTGGGGGTTTCGTATCGTCAGGTCACCGTGGAGGTCACCCACGGTGCGCGGTGCCACGTTCGCGTGGACGCCCAACGCCGGCCGGTCGAGGCTGTCTTCCACGACACAGCGGCTGAACTCTGCGCCACCCACCACGCGCTCGACCTCACGGTCCCAGTCCAGGAGGAGCAAGGGAAGGTCGGAGCCGTCGAGTGCTACGTCACGCCACACGCAGTCGCGGAACCGCGCGGCCACGCCGTAGCCCGCCCACGACGACAGCGCCAGCCCTATGTCCTGGCAGCCCTCAACCGCGCAGTCCTCAAAGACGACCTGGCCGCGCTGGCTGCCGGGACGCGTTCCCGCGAGCTGAATGCCGGATCCCTGCCGGCTGGTGATGGCGCAGTCCTCGAAGCGGACGGACACGGGCTTGGATTCACTCGTGAGGTTGAACAGGTAGACCAGTATCCCGGGGCCCGTGTTGTCCTCCATCACGCAGTTGCGAAAGACACAATTCACTAGCCGCTCAGCCGGCAGATTGGGCTCCAGGTCGACGCCAGCCTGCGGTGCCGTTCCATCGGTGTTGCGGAAGACGCAGTTCTCAACCATCAGGTCCTGCGCCGATATGACGCTCATGCCCTGCCGCCGGTGGTTGTCCAGCACGCAGTCCCGAACCTCGATCTCGCGGCAGTAGGGTTGGTTCGAGTCCGTGTTGCCCAGATAGATCCCGTCGCCGCCGCTGTCCCTCAGCGTCAGCCCGTAGATGCGGACGTTGGTGCAGCTACCGAGGTTGATGCACATGCGCCACTCGCCCTGGGTGTACTCGGGCTTCTGCATCCTCAGCGTCGCGCCGTAGCCGCGGATGGTGAGGTTCCGCTGCTTGTCGGCCGTCAGCAGCGAGTCTCCCAGCCCGGGGAAACCTCCCTGGCGTGCGGCGATGACCACGCCACGCTCGAAGACGATCTCCTGATCGCTCACGAGGAAGAGAGGGTCGACGATCCACTCTGCCCCGACGTTGGGCACGATCACCTTGGTCGCGCCCGAGTTGATGGCTCCCTGCAGCGCCGCGGTGGAGTTCACCGGGTCGAACCCCCACCAGGCCGCGTTCGCGACGGTCCGCGAGCCGGCCTCGACCTCACGGACGGCCTTCGGGTTGGCGGGCGGAAACGAGGGAAGAGCGGCAGCAAGCGCGAGCGCCGCGGTGATGGTCACAAGCATGGTCGATTCCCCCTGCGAACGTGCTGCCTGCCCACTGCCGCCCGAGCCCACGGCCCCTACTCGACGCCTGGGTTCCCGCGTGCCCCATGTGGCCATCGCGGCCCGTGCCTGGCCGCATCGAGCGCACCCACGCGGCAGCGGAGTCAGCTCCAGGGGACCAGTCCCCTGGCGAGGCGCGGGCAGCGCCTCGCGGTCGTCCGACGTGGGCGTTCGCGCTACCTAACGCCCCTCCACGCTCACCGGCACCGGATCGGCCACCGACCACGGGCTGCACGGGAGTCTCGAGAGCCCCGGGGTCGACGTCGGACCACACCCGCAAGGGTAGGTACCGGGTGTGAGGCCAAGCAAGGGCGACATGTCCTTCCACATGTCCAACGTCTCCGTCGACAACGAGACGGGAACCTCGGCATCGTACTTGCGGATCTCCCGCAGGCAGAACTCATACACCTCGCGACGCAGGTCGTGTGGGAATGGCCGCACCTTGCTGGTGCCCATCGACTCGGCGGCCTCGGCCGCGCCCGCAACGAACCGCGGGTCGAGGAGTGATAGGTCCGCCAGCCGGACCAGCTCCTCGTAGCTCATCCATGCCAGAGTGAACAGCGAGATCACATCGGGCCTGGTCCGCTCGAACACCGCCCGCGTCATCGCCGCGATCTCATCGCGCCACCCGTTCACCGGCACGATGGGCTTGTACTTGAACCGGATGGGATAGCCCCACGACTGGCATTTGCGGGCCGCCTCGATTCGCTCCTCCGTCGTCGCCGACAGGGCCTCCATGCGCGTGCTCTGGGTCTCGGGTGTCAGGCTCCACACGATGATTGTGCGTCCCCGATGGTCGATGTCTCGCAGGAAGTCGACATTGGCGCTCTTCGT
>JAKPQA010000063.1 GCA_029547025.1 Armatimonadota bacterium | reverse complement strand
CAGGGCCAAACACCTCATCCCGAAGCTCGCGGGGCTCGGTCTCGATGTCGCCCCGAGTGACCCAGACCCGGCCGTCCGTGCCCTCGAAGGTGACGCCGAAGCGGATCTCGGGCGGCGGGCTGCTGACGCACTTCACGATCTGGCCGGTCGAGTATGTATAGTGGATCTCGAAATCCGTGGCCACATCGTAGAGGCCCTCAGTGGGGAAGGTGCCGGTGGCCTCGATCCACTCGGGTCCGGAGCCGTCCATACCGAGGCCCCACTGGGCGATGTCGTTGTGGTGGGCGCCCCAGTCGGTCATCTTCCCGCCCGAGTAATCGAAGAACCAGCGGAAGCTGTAGGGGTGGCGAAGCGGGTTGAAGGGCACCCAGGGCGCCGGCCCGAGCCACATGTCCCAGTCCAGACCCGCGGGTACCGGCTCGTCAGGTGCCCACTCCCCACCGGGAGCGCTACCGATGTTCGTCCACACCGTGTGAACGCGGCCGATCCGGCCATTGCGAACGAGCTCGCACGCCTGGCGGAACTCCCAACTGGACCGCTGCTGACTCCCGGTCTGGAGCACACGCCCATAGCGCCGGACGGCATCAACCAGCGCCTTGCCCTCGCCGATCGTGAGGGTCAATGGTTTCTCGCAGTAGATGTCCTTGCCCGCCTTGCAGGCGTCGATCGAGATCAACGTGTGCCAGTGATCCGGTGTGGCGACGAAGACAGCGTCGATGTCCTGGCGGTCCAGCAGCTCCCGGTAATCATTGTAGGCGGCGCACTGGCCTCCGACGCGCTGCTGGGCCGCCAGGCGGCGGCCCTGATCCACGTCGCAGACGGCAAGAACCGTGCAACGCGGGTTGCCGAGGATACCGCCCAGATGGGCGTTGTTCATCCCGCCGGTCCCAATGAAACCCAGCGTGACCCTCTCGCTGGCTGGCACCTTGCCGTCGGCCCCGAGAGCCCGGCCGGAGACGATCCAAGGGATCGCCATGCCCGCCGAGGCCGTCGCAGCCCGCCTCAGGAAACCTCGTCTGCTCAGCCTGGTCTCCATGCTCCACCTCAGCTCCGCCCCAACCCAGTGGGCCGGTGCGGGTGTGTCGGTCGGGGACCGCCGCCGCGCAGGAACACGGGGTCCCGCGGCACCTCGGAGGGCACCTTAGAGCCACACCTCCGCGCTGTCAATGCGCGATGGGCCGCCGTTCGCCCTCGAGAGGCGCCGATTCCGCAGGACCGCCGGGCCAAGCCACCGAACTGGCCCAGACACCGCGCCCGATGCCTCTCCGGGCGCGGGGCAGGAGGAGTCCTCGATGGATTCAGCTGGCGTGGGAATCATCGGCCTGGGCATGGGGCGGTCGCAGCTCCAGGCTTTCCGCGACAACCCGCTCACCCGCGTGGTGGGCATCTGCGACACCGACGAGGCACGCCTGCGGGACGTGGCCGAGCAGGTCCATCCTGACGTGGCGACCGTGGACTATCGTGACCTGATGGCCCGGGACGACATCAGCATCATCTGCGTCGCGTCGCCCGACCCGCGGCACCGTGAGCACTCGGTGGCCGCGCTCGAAGCCGGCAAGCACGTGTTCTGCGAGAAACCCCTGGCCCTCGACTACGCTGACTGCGAGGCCATCGTACGGGCCGCCGACCGAGCGCCCGGAGTCTTCATGATCGGACAAGTATGCCGGTTCGCTCCCGGCTTCGTCGCGGCCAAACGGCTCATCGAGCAGGGAACCATTGGCGACCTGTTCCTCGTCGAGTCCGAGTACGCCCACGACTACACGCACGTGGGTGGAACGGGCGGTTGGCGCAAGGATCCCAAGCGCCACCCCGTCATCGGCGGCGGCTGCCACGCCGTCGACTTGTTGCGCTGGATGGCCGGCAACGCGCACGAAGTCTGCGCCTTCGCGAACCACAAGGTGCTCACCGACTGGCCGGTGGACGACTGCACCGTCGCCATACTGCGTTTCGGGAACGACATCATCGGCAGGGCGATGGTGTCCATCGGGTGCAAACGCGACTACACCATGCGCTCATGCTTCTACGGAACCAAAGGGACCATCATCTGTGACAACACGTCAACACACATCACCCTACACACTCAGGACACCAAGAGAATCGGACTACCCGCCCTTGGCGACCCGCAGTCGGTAGGGGTCAGGATCCCGGTGGGGAGTCAAGCCAAGCCCGTGGCCGCCGAAGTCGACCACTTCGTGCACCTGGTCACCACCGGTGCCGCCAACGAGATGGACGCCCGCGAGGGTGCGCGCACCGTCGCCACATGCTTGGCCATTGTCGAGTCCAGCCGCGCCGGCGGCCGGCCTGCCGCCGTGCGGAACGAGTTCTAGGGAGGCCCCACATGCAACTGGGATTCGCGAGTGCCATACTGCCAGATCTCGATCGGAACGAAGTCCTGGCCTTCGCGCGCGAGGGCAACTTCACGTGCGTCGAGCTCATGTGCTGGCCCAAGGGGGCCGCGGAGCGGCGATATGCGGGAGTCACACACATCGAGGTAGAGACAGTCGACGACGAGGCCGCGAAGCGCATCCGTGACGAGGCGGCCTCAGCCGGCGTCCGCATCAGCGGCCTCGGCTACTACCCGAACGCTCTTTCGCCCGATCCCGCCGAGGCCGAGGCGGCGGTGGCGCACATCCAAAAGGTGATCGAGGCATCCGCCCGACTGGGCGTCGGCCTGGTCAACACCTTCGTCGGGCGCGACTGGACCAAGTCGGTCGACGAGAACTGGCCGAGGTTCCTCGATACCTGGCGCCCACTGATCGCGTTCGCCGAGGAACGCGGTGTCCGGGTGGCCATCGAGAACTGCCCCATGCTGTTCTCGCGCGACGAGTGGCCGGGCGGCAAGAACCTGGCCCACAGCCCCGCAGTGTGGCGCCGAATGTTCGAGGACATCCCGAGCCCAAGCTTCGGACTCAACTTCGACCCGTCTCACCTGGTCTGGCAAGGGCTCGACATACCGTCGGCAATTCGCGAATTCGGCTCGCGCATCTTCCACACGCACGCCAAAGATGCGCGCATCGACCGCCACAAGCTCGCCGACGTCGGTATCCTGGCTTTCCCCCTGCAGTTCCACACACCGAAGCTACCCGGCCTCGGCGATGTGGACTGGGGAGCCTTCTTCTCCGCACTGACCGACACCGGCTACGACGGACCCGTCTGCATCGAGGTCGAGGACCGGGCCTATGAGGGCTCCCTCGAGACGCGGAAGGCCTCCCTCAGGCAAAGCGCGGACTTCCTGCGGCAGTTCGTGCCAGACTAGGCCATAAAGCCCGTACGGAGAACAGCTCCGGGCGGATGTCCGGAGCTGTCTCAGCATGTCTGCCTGTTGTGCGCGATATGTAATCGGGCGCTGGTTAGAAGGAGGCCGAACGGCCCTGGCGCTTCACGTTCGCCGCTTGCGGGCCCTTCGCGCCCTGCTCAACGTCGAACTCAACCTCTTCACCCTCGTCCAGAGACCGGAAGCCGGAGCCCTGGATGGCCGAGAAGTGGACGAACACGTCCTCGCTGCCGTCCTGCGGGGTTATGAAGCCATAACCCTTGTCGTTGCTGAACCACTTGACTGTTCCCTGCACTAATTGCACTTCCTACACGTAGATTTTCTGAGGGCCACGAGCTACGCATGTGCTTTACCCTCAGGAAAGCACTTATAACACGAGCGTACCAGCCCGTCAATGTTTTTCTTGTCGTGTCGGCGCAACGTAGTGCTGTCCGGGGTGTGCAAAGTAGGAATGTCCTGTGGGGCGATGACAGGACATGGAGCTGCAGATGAGCACGCGGGAGCGGGATCGGCTGAAGGTAATACACCAGCTGGAGGAGGGCCAGTTGGGCCGGGGAGTAGCGGCGGCGCAGGGCGGGCGACAAGCCCGTGGTTCTCACCTTCAGCGACTGCGTCGAGTACAAGTCCGGCAAGACCGAGGTCGACGCCCACCGGATCGCACACGTTTTCGTCAGGGGCGTCGAGATCGACTTCCGCCCGGAGGAGAGCGACGAGTTCGCGCCGATCTGCGAGGGCCTGGAGGCGCCCTACGACAGCGACGACGGCGACCGCTCCGATGACTCCTACATCGAAGTGCGCATCGCGCGCGAGGCTTGCCCGGTCCTTGTGCGCGTCCGGCACGTGAAGGAGACCTATTGGCCGGGCGATGGCACGACAGTCGGCGGCACCACGCTCTGCGCCGTCGAGGTGACGGCGGGACCGTCCGAGGGCGAGTGACCGGAGCTGCCGCCCGACGCAGGCCCGCACTGCCCGGCCGGCGAATGCGCCGAGCACGGGAAGTGATCGCCTGCTATGGCTCGGCGTTGTGCGGATCTCTGCCAGTTCGTCGACGAGTCACTCTATCTGCCCGGAGCCGACCTGTGGCTGGATGCCTCGCGGCCACGCCCCCGGGCCTTCGTGAGCCACGCCCACACCGACCACCTCGGCCTGAGCCCGGACGGCGGATCCCATGCCCTGGTGTTGTGCACCCCAGAGACCGGGAGACTCATCGCGGCCCTCATGCCCTATGGCGCTCCGGTGCCTCCCATCGAGGCCCTGCCGCTGCACCATACGATCCAGTGTGGCGGCGTTCGCCTGACAGCCCTCCCGAGTGGTCACATCCTCGGCGGCGCCATGCTCCTGGTCGAGAGCCATCGGGGCCGCCTGCTGTTCGCCGGTGACGTCCGCCTGTCCGGCTCCGTTACCTGTCCGCCGGCCGAGACTGTCGAGGCCGACCACTTGATCATCGAGGACACATTCGGCGCCCTCCATGCCTCCTTCGCGCCGGCCTCCGACGGGGCCCGCCGAGTGCTCGAGTTCTGCCGCGACGCCCAGGACCGGGGTCAGACGCCCGTGCTCGTGACCACCAGCAACTGCGGCAAAGCCCAGGACATGGTCGCGGCCCTATCGGCCGCCGGGCTCCGAGTAGGCCTCCAGCCCAAGCTCTTCCGCTGCACCGAGGCCTACCGCGAGCTCGGGGTGCCCCTTACAGGCTACGCCAAGGTCAGACTCTCCGACCGCGGCGGCGGCGTCCGATGCGACGAGGTCGACTGCATACTGGTTACCTGCGGATTCCTCGACTACAATCCCGATCTGGACCACCATGTCGACAACCCTTCCATGGCTCTGGTGTCGGGATGGGCTGCCGATGACGAGGCACACCACTTCGATGCGGCGATCCCGTGGAGCGACCATGCGTCGCGCGAGGACCTCCACGAGTTCGTCCGCCGCGTGAACCCCTCCCTCGTGTGGACCTTCGCGGGTGAAGGCGCCCTGGCCCGCGAGCTCCGCGCCATGGGTGTCAAAGCCAGACACCTCGGGAGCCTCTGACGAATGGCGGGCAAGATCGTCTACTATGCGGCCGACATCGAGACCACGGGTCTCCTGCCTGGCGCGACGACATTGTCGAGCTGGCCGCCCTCCGGTTTGAGAATGGAGAGCCCACCGACTCCTTCTGCACCCTCGTCCATGCGCGCATTCCCGTGACACCCGATGCTCGGAATGTGCACGGCATCGACGACGACGACCTGGTAGACGCGCCCCCCGTGGGAGAGGCGGTGCGTGGGCTCCTGGCCTTCGTCGGCCAGGGACCCGTGGCGCTGCACCATGCGCGCTTCGATCTGGGCTTCCTCTCGCGCGAGCTCCTGGCACATGGCCTCCAGGCCCGGGTCCCCATCATCGACACATGTGAGCTGGCCCGAGACCTCAGGCCGGAGTTGCCCAGCCGGGAGCTCGGCGCCGTGTGCGAGCGCCTTGGGATCCGCGTCAGCGCGCGCCACCGCGCCAAGGGCGACGCCGAGGCGACGGGGCGCGTGCTCTGGAAGATGCTGGGCGCCACACGAGCGGGCGCGGCGGCGAAGCTGGCCGACATGTCGAGCCGGTTCCAGCCATGGCAGCCGTTGAGCTTCAGCGGCCTGCGCCAATGCAAAGCGATTGCGCGCCTGATGAAGATCGCGCCACCCGGCTCCGACGTGCGTTTCGAATACTCGCCCGAGGCTGGCCCCACCACCACGCGCAGCGCCACCGTGGAGTTCTACTCCCGGAGAGACGAGAACGCCTACATGGTGGCGAGGTGCCACCTACATCAGTACGAGCGCCGCACCTTCCGAATCGATCGCATCACCCACCCCAGGGCGGCGGAGTGATCCGGCGTCGCGCTCCATCCCCAGCGGGCTGATGCCCAAGGGCAATGACAGCGCCCCCATGGCACCGGGTACGCCCGCCATCGCGGGGCCCGATCACCCCAGGAAGCAAGGATTCCGTGCATCATGCCTCAGGTACCCCGAGGGCCATGGCACAACAGGGGTGGAGGGGGCGATAGAGCCCCGGCGATCACGCGAACCCACCTCGGCCCTGGGTCGAGATGAAACGCTCGGAGGTGTCTGCCTTGAGGAAGAACCGTGGTTTCACCCT
>JAKPQA010000058.1 GCA_029547025.1 Armatimonadota bacterium | reverse complement strand
TGGGCACGGCTTCGATCACTTCCACCCGAGTCTCGGTGACTACCCGCTCGCCGGCTCTGTCGCGCGACGATCGTGACGAGCTCGACGAAGAGCGCAGTCTGGATCCGCTCTCGGCATGTTCTGCAGTGGGGCTCCGGTTGGCCTCGCGATCGAGAGGGCGGTAGCCAGTCGCGCCGGTCCTGCGGAGCGCCTCGGCCCTGACATAGCTCTCGCGGACAAGCTGGGGCGATAGACCCACTGGCGGCAGCATTGGCTCACCTCCTCGCCCCGTGCATGCTTCACGCAGCCATTACAGGCATTCCACATCCAGGCCCACCATCCTCGCGCCGCGCTCCTCGTCACGCCCACGGGTGCAGTACCACTTTCGCTGCCTCCCGGGACGCGAAGACGCGGAATGCCTCATCGACGTCAGCGAGTCCAAATGTGTGACTGATTAGGTCCGACGCCTGTGGGAACCGCCTCAGGAACGTGATCAGGTCGGCGAACGCATTCAGGTTCTGGTGCCACGCGGCGATGATCTCGATGCCGCGGCGAATGCCGTCCCGGCTGGGACTGTACGCGATATCGCCCTGGTTCTCGCCGATGAACGCCACCTTACCCAAGGCCCGCAGCGCGTCGATGCACAGCCGCTCGGCTTCGGGGTGGCCGGAGGCATCGATGGCGGCGGGTACTCCCTCGCCGCAGGTGTGGTCGCGGACGAAACCGAGCACATCGGTCTGGTTGGGGTCGAGAGCCGCCTCCGCGCCCAGGCGCTCGGCGCGCTGGCGCCGCCACGCGACGGTGTCGACCGCCCACACACGGGCGCCGAGAAAGCTCGCCAGAGCCACGGCCCCGAGCCCCACGGGCCCCAGGCCTGTGATGAGCACCGTGCTGAACGCGTTCACGCCCAAGCGCGTGAGAGCCTGATAGGCCGGAGAGAGTCCGCAGCCCATCAGCGATGCCAGGTCGTCCTCCACATCGTCGGGCAGCCTGGGGCACAGCCACTCCTGCTTGCGGATGTACTGCGCGAAGTGAGGGCCACTCCCCGCAGGCATGGCGCGACAGTGGATGTAGTCGCCTCGCCGGCAGAGCCAGCATTGGCCGCACCCGCTGGCGGGATGGACGAGGACGCGGTCGCCCACGCGGAGGCGGTGGGCCGAGTCGACGGCCACGACTTCACCGACAGCCTCATGGCCTCCCGTGTGCGCGCCCTCGGCATAGTACCCGTGCATGTCGCTGCCGCAGATGGGAACGGCGGTCGCCCTCACCACAACCCACTCGCCCTCCGGCGTCGGGTCGGGAGCGTCCTCGATCCAGGCTCGCCGGCTGCCGGTCATAACGATCTTCATCCGGTTGTCCCCTACTCCGCCCCACGGACCGCCTCTTCCATGGCGATGCGGGTCCAGTCATCGAAACGCTTGGGCTGGTGATTGCACGTGTGAGTGTCCTTGATGATGATCTCGAGCACGCACCCGTTCGCCCGGCAGATCTCGACGGTTTCTCGGATGTCTCGCCGAACCCACTCGGGGTCGAACTCGACCGCCGCCAGTGCCGCTGGATTGGGCTTCCACGAAAAGATCACCCGGTCCTCCAGAGCTTCGGCGCTCACCCGCTTGTCCGCCCAGGGGCTGATCGACACGCGCCGCAGCCGGGGCACGCGTCGCAGGAGCAGGTCCAGCTTCCGATGCAACGGCTCGCAGCAGCCATAGCAGTTGAGCCCGAAGAGCTCGAGAATGGGAAGTTGGTACTCGAGCACGAACTCCTCGTGCATCGCCGGCGAGACCTCCGACATGGTCTGCGCCTCACAGAAGCCCCATAGGTCCTTGAGGCGCACCGAACCCGAGAAGTCGTCCGCAGGCAGCTGATCGCTGAAACCGAAGCCTCCCGAGCCCACATAGCTGTTGCCGTTGTTGAGCGACAGCACACCGAGCGTCTCCAGCTCCCGGAGCCAGGCAAGGCGACCCTCCATCAGGCGGCGCATCCCGGCATGGACCAGCTCGGGGTCGTCCGTCATGTCGAGATACGTCTGCTGGATGCCCCGCAGGAAGGTCCATTCGTCGATGAGCCCCAGGCCCCACCAGAAGGTACCGTGAACATAGACCTCGAGGATGTCGCCAAACAGGTCCTGGTGGAAAGCGAGAGCCCGGGCCGTGGCCTCGGAGTCATGGGTGCTCTTGGGCGTCTGGATGCGGTCGATGTCCTCTCGCTGCTTGATCGGAGGATCCCAGACGTAGGCACCCCGTGCGGCTTCGGGATGGACGTACTCCGGTCCGACTCCCCACCCCGTCGAGCTGACCGCCGGGCCCACGCGAAAGTGGTTGTCGCACACCTGGTCATCATGGAAGTGCTCGGCGGCGTAGAGCCGCATGCGGAGCCCCCACTCGATGCCCCGTGCATCGGCATCCTCGCACCGCATGTCCGAGTCTGGGATCAGCTCGGGCCACGAGCCCTCAGGCGAACAGAACACCAGCGGCCGGATGGGCTTGAGGCGGTTCTGCGCGTACCACAACTCAGGCCGGCCCTGATGCTCGGGGGTCGCGGCCATTTCGGCGACTCGGTGGGCCAGGTCGCGGAGAACCTGGCGATCAACTGCTGTCATGACGGGCCGTCACCTCTCGTGTGGACATCCAGAACGTCTCGGGACTGTTCGCGGAACCAAACGACCGTCCTGCCGCCTCTGGTGCGCTCGCCTCAAGCGGGTTACGATGGCAACGGATGCCACCTCGTTCCCCGAAGCCTCGCCTGACCACCGATGCCCGGCGCCGTGCCGCCGAGCTCTCGACGAGGCTGCTTGGCTTCTACGACCGCGAGGGGCGCGATCTGCCCTGGCGCCAGACCAAGGACCCCTACCGCGTGTGGGTCTCCGAGGTCATGCTGCAGCAGACCCAGGTCGTTACCGTGCTGCCCTACTATGCGCGGTTCCTTGAGGCATTCCCGACGGTTCGCGCGTTGGCAGAGTCCGCGACGGACGACGTGCTCGCCATGTGGGCCGGCCTGGGTTACTACGGCCGGGCCCGCAACCTGCAGGCGGCCGCGCGCGTGGTGGTCGCAAATCATGGCGGCGTGTTCCCCAGGGACTGGGCGGACGCCCTGGCCCTCCCGGGTGTCGGACGCTACATGGCCGGTGCCGTCCTGAGCATCGCCTTTGGCCAGCGCCTGCCGGCCGTCGACGGGAACGCGGAGCGCGCGCTGGCACGCGTGTTCCTGGTGCGGGGCCACATCGGCAGCGGCCGAGCCAAGGCGCGGATCCATGCCCTGGCCGAAGCTGCTGTGCCGGCCGATCGGCCGGGCGACCACAACCAGGCGTTGATGGAGCTGGGCGCGCTGGTCTGCACGCCCCGAGCGCCCCAGTGCGGCCGATGCGCCGTGCGCGAGCTCTGTGGGGCCGCCGAGCGCGGACTGCAGGAGGCGATCCCGCGCCCGCGGCCGCGACCCGCCGCCCGCGCAGTCACCGCCGTGGCCGCCGTGGTGCGCCGCGACTCGCGGGTGCTCATCCGGCGCCAGTCGGGCCCGGGCGCCTGGTCCGGCCTGTGGGTGTTCCCCCACGCCGAGGGGCACGAGCTCGACGCCGTGGGCCTGCCCGCCGACCTGGCTGCCCCCACCGGGCGAGTGGTGCAGGTGCGCCACACGGTCATGCAGCGGCGCATCGATCTGAAGGCCCACGAGTGCCGGGCGGCGCAGGGCGTGGCTCTGCCGCAGGGCGAGTGGCGGTGGGTCAAAGCATCTGAGCTAGAGGCCGTCGCACTCCCGGCACCGCACCGCAAGGTGGCGCGGCTGCTGGGGCTGGGCTTACCTCCCACTCGCCTCCTGGATGCGGAGGGAGTCGAGCATGCCGGGTAGGTAGCTGCCCGACGGCTTCCCGCTGAAGTCCGCGTCGTGCGGGATGCCCGTCCGCTTGGAGATGCCGATCAGCCGCTCGACGAGGGCGATGGGGCCGTCATGCCGCCCTGCCAGCTCTGTAGGCATTGCGTGGGCTGCTGCTGTCGAGGCCAGGAGGCACGAACATCGGGTCTTGACATCCACGCCCAAATAGTCTATAATAGTGTCAAATCGTTTTCGCAGTTACACAGCATTGCCAAATGGTAGTCGTGAGCAACACCGCCGCCCGATGACTCCACTGCCCCTGCAGGCTCCGTCTCCAACGCGGCGGAACACTGCCGGGCGTGTACTGCCCCGCCCGGAGGTAGCTGTATGGCTCCGCGACTCGCCCGTGCACTCTTCGCCCTTACCGGGCCGCTGCTGGGGCTGGTGGGGCCGGTCGCGGCAGAGCAGGGCCTGGTGGACTGGTTGGTTCAAGAGAAAGACCCATCGCCGCGCGTCGCGGTGGCGCGCATCGCCGGCAGCCCGGGTTCGGTCTCGGCAGTGTGGCGGCCCGTGGGGGCCACAGCATGGGCGGGCGACAGCGGGCGCTGGAACGCTTCGGGCGCGGAGCTGGTGTCGCAGGGGGCGGGCGACGGGCTGTTCGAGGCGGCGCTCCGGGCCGAGAGCTGGCGGAATGCCCTTTGGCTGCAGGTGACACTCACGGCAACGCGCGCCGTGCGCGCGCCGACCGAGGTGGTCCTCGCCTGCCGGTTCGATGTCTCAGCGTGGCGGCGGCAGTTCATCCCGCGCCTGCCCTACCTCCAATTCGCCCCGGACGCGCCCGCGGCCCTGCGCTTCGCCGCCAGCGCCCATGACGCCACCACCCCGGCGGACGCGCCCTGGACGGCCTTCTACCCGTTCGGTGTGCTGGAGAACGACGACGCCTTCGTGCTCTGGGGATCCCCCGACGTGGGGCGGTTCGCTGTCATCACCCCGAACGCGATTGAGCGGAGCAGCCCCTGCTTCACCTTGCGGCCCAAGCGGCTCTCACCCGGGCAGTCACTCACCTTCGACATTGTGCTGAAGCGGTTCGACAAGCCCGCCTGCCGGTACCGCGATGTGCTCCGCTGGTATCTGCAGTCGGCCGAGAGCTCCGATCCGCTGGTGCGCAACCTGTTCCCCTGGGACGGTCGCAGGCGGGCCCGGCCGTTCCCGGTGGGCAATCTGGGAAGCGGGCTGGGTCGCATCTCAGATCCGGGCGTCCCACCCGATCGCCTGGTGGACGTATTCCGCCAACGCCGCGTCGGCGGGCTCTGGTTCCAGGGCTGGGGGCCCTGGGATGAGACCTATCCGACCGAGGGCGAGTGGTACACCGAGTACTGGGCCCGGCTCTCGGCGGCCCAGATACGCGATGAGATCGACTGGGAGCGGCGGAATGGCATCGCCCCATACCTCTACTGCCGGCAGTTCCTGACCGAGCAGGGCGTGTACGACGACCGGCCGCCGCTTCGCGAATGGCTGGGTCGCGATGAGAACGGGAACCGCCAAGCGTGGGGCGACTGGCCGGTCCCGGAGCCCATTGCCAAGGAGATCGGCTTCTCCGTTCTGCAGCAGTCCTGCGCCGACTTCGGCAACCCCGATTACCTCGCGTGGTACGAGGGTCGAGTGAAGGCGTGCCTGGAGGCGTACCGGCCCGCCGGCATCGCCTGGGACATGGGCTGGGGGGCGGGCAACACTTGGGGCTATTCGGCCGCCAACCCGCGGACGCCCAACGGTGACGGCATGCTCCGCGCCCAGGCCGACCTGTGGGAGTGGCTCCACGCCGAGCATCCCGAGATGCGCGCCATCTCGAACGAGGCCTTCGGCACACCCTCGCAGCTGTTCGCGGACGGCATCCTGATCGAGGGCGGCTTTGCCTCGGGCAAGACCGATCTCGACTACGAGGCCGCCAAGGCCCTCGGCACGACCGTCATCAGCTACGAGTACCCGGAGCAGTATGCGACCCGCCTCAGAGGCCTCCCCACCCGCGACGCACGGTACGTGCAGATGCGCTATCGCGCGATCGGCGTCAACACGAAGAGCGACCGGTACGTGGTCTATCCCTCGCAGGAGGTCGTGGGCAGAGAAGGGCCGGCCATCGCCTGCAGCAACCTCCAAGCCGATGGTGAGTGGCACGTGGCCACCTTCGACCTGCGCGGCTTGCCGAGCATCGAGGAGGTCAGGGGAATGGCCTTCGGGATGGACTCGGCCGCCGAGGAGGCCCGGCTCTGGGTGGACACCATCCGCTTCAGCGCCACAGCCGACGGGCCAGCACTGCCCCCTGAACGGGGACGCTTCCCATCGGAGATCACGGCGGCCGACGCGGCAGCCTTTGACCCGCGGCCGGGATGGGTGCAGAACGCCCCGGAGGAGTACGGCGTCCGACGCGACGGCGACGCCATCGAGTTCACCGTCCGCGGGGAGGGGAAGGGCATGAGCTGGTCCTTCTTCCCGGCGCGGGCTGAGCTGGCTCAGGAGTACCTCCACGTACTGAGCCTGGGCGCGTGCCTCGGGGCGGGCTTGCGCCAGGAGTGGGGGGCCATGAACGCGTTCTCGGCCGAGGCCATGGCCCTCGCGCCGCTGGTGGGGAGCCACGACGTGGAGGTCTTCCCGGCATCGGGCCCGGTCACGGCCGCAGCCTGGGGGCGAGCCGGACGGCTGCTCTTGGCGGTCCACAACCCCAGCGACGAGCAACAGGCCGTGACCGTCGAGGTGTCCCGTCGGGCGGTGCGTCAGGCTGCGGCGGACAACGTTCGCGGCGGCTTGAGTCGCGTCATGGCAGCCGGTGCCGAGCAGTCGCGCCCCGGCCCCGGGCCGCACACCACGGCGGATGGATCACTCCGGTTCCGCGTGCGCCTGGGCCCCGGCGAGGCGCTGCTGTGGGGCAACTGGCAATGGGAGTGAGGCGACCAGCGAAGGGCTGGGGCCTACGCGAGCACGACCAGCACCCAGCGCCCCGGGCCCGCGTGGGCGAGTTTGCGCGGGAAGCCGGACCGCAGGAACTCCATGTAGCGGACGAGTTCGTCGCGCTCCGCCGCCGTGCCATCCCGCCGCAACAGCTCCGCCTGAACCTGCTCCGCCGTACACGTTCCCAGGTCGCCGACGATGTCCATGATGAGGTCCGAGGTAGCCTGGTTGAGGCGCGTGAGATCGGCCATGGCCCCTGCTATCCCTTCTCCGTCGTCTCGATGGCCCGGCGAAGCCCTTCGGCGACTCGCTTGGCGGTCTCCTCGGAGACCATGCAGTTGGTGTTGACCAGGCGCGGCAGAACCGCCTCGGCCGTGGGGCAGAGGCCGTCGCGGTACTCATAGCTCCCCTCGTAGTAGGGGCACTGGTGCCGCGGGCAGCCCTTGTCCTGGTAGGCGAGCGGATGGGTGAAGAGCTTGTACTTGTAGGCAGGCACCTGGGTGAAGCCCACGTTCCAGTAGTCCCCGGTGGCGAACAGCGCTTGCTTGAAGGCATCCAGGTCGATGCCGTGCTCATCGCCGCGATAGAGGAATGAGAAGATGTACGGTGAGTTCCCACACCCCTCGCGGATGGCGCGCGGCTGGAGCCAGGCACAGCCCTCGAGTGCCGCCGAGAGCTGGGCATAGGCCCGCTGGTACTCCTCGATGTAGCCTTTCACGCGCTCCAGCTGCGCCAGGCCGATGGCGGCCTGCATCTCGGTCATGCGGAACACGGTGGCCAGGTGCGGCGGCGACTCACCGAAGCAGGTGACGCTGCGAATGCGGGCCGCCAGTTCGTCATCGTCCGTGATCGCCATGCCGCCATCGCCGGTGGTCATGTGCTTGCCCTGGCAGAAACTGAAGATGCCCACATGACCCCAGGTTCCCGCATACCGGCCCTTGTAGGGGAGAAACATGGCGTGGGCGCAGTCCTCGATGAGCACCACCTTGCGCTCATCGGCTACCCTCTTCAGGGCATCCAGCTCTGCCGGCTGTCCCCAGAGGTTGGTGACGAAGATCGCCTTGGTCTGGGGGGTGATGTTGGCCCGGGCGGACTCGGGGTCCATGAGCCACGTATCGGCACAGACGTCGGCCCAGGTCGGGATGGCGTTCTGCCAGAGGGCACCGATGGCGTGGAACTGGACGATGGGGTCGCACAGCACCTCGTCGCCGGCCCCGGCTCCGGCGGCGAAGGTCGACGAGATCAGCAGGGACATCGCCGCGTTGGCGGCAATGGCGTGCTGGACGCCATAGGCCTCGGCGAATGCCCTCTCCAGCTCGCCCACGAAGCCGTCGCCACGCCCGGCCAGCGAACCCGAACTGAGGATCCGTCCGAGATACTCCAGTTCCTTACCATCGAATCGGTCCACACCCATGGGGGTGCCTCCTTGCGTGGGTCCATGTGGTCAGGGAGTGAACAACGACACGTCGCCCCGCTCGATGCCCTGCACCAATGCCGCCAGGGTTCCGAACTCGACACCGAAATCCTGGCGCGCGACCTGCAGGAGCTGGTGCAGCAGTTTCCGCGACAACCCATCCTCCGCCCCGACGCACTGCACGTGACACACGAGCACAAACACACCGCCTGCGGCGAAGACGCGCTCCAGGTCATCGATGGCCAGCGCCAGGTGCCGGGGGATCTTGGCCTCGGTCAGATACCAAGCGTACTCGCTGATGATCGGTAGGTTGATGATCTGATCGGTGAGCCGGTGGGGCCCGGGCGGTACCGCGGGATCCCAGTCGCCCGGGTCATCGTAGCGCTCGACGATGTAGGCCCAGCCCCGCGGGTCGGTGATGAGGTTCGACGCGTAGCGCATACCGGCGTCGGCCATCACATCGTAGAGCTCGGGCGTCTGCGACAAGGCGCCGGTGCGAAAGACCAACGGCCGGCGCTCGAAGGCGCGTTCGAAGATGGCCATGGCGGTCTGGAGCTTCTCGTAGTAGGCCTCGGGCCGCCACATGTGGCCGAACTGCTCCGAGTCCGAGCGGAAGCCGGCCTCGGCGTCGGTACCGTCCAGGGTGCGGATCAGGTCGGGGATGGGGCCGAACTCGCAGTTCGCGTGATCGAGTCCATGGAGCTGGCAGTCGTGCCCGTCGCGCTCGGCGGAGTGGAGCGCCTCGAGCCACTCCGGCTGGCGATCGAGCTGCCAGCCGCCGTCGCCGCGCGGCACGACCATGAAGCTGGCCGGTACGCCCTCGGCATCGAGGAACCGGCGGGTGCGCTCGAACAGGGACAGGTCCTGGATGAGCCCCCCGGGGTCATCCACGGTGACGACAAAGCGGTGCGGCGCAGGGGTAACGCTCGGCATGGTCGGGCTGCCTCTCGCGTGGCACAGTTGGGGATGCCGCCAGGTCACGGTGTTCGCCAGCAGGCGGGCAACACCTGTCTGGTCCGGCCCCCTCGCTCGGCTCGTGACTGCAGGAGGTCGCGGGCGCACCCGACGCGGCGTCACGCGGCGCTTGGAGCCAAGACTGTCGTGGGGGCGAGTCAGCCGCCATTGCCGGCGCCCATCCGGCAGGTTCCGGAAGTGGGCAGGGAAAGTCCTTCGTTTCGCCAATGTACGCCGAACGGCACAGGTGGAGGGCGAGCGTGAAGAGCAGAGGCTTCGATAACGAGACCTATCTGAGGGAGCAGACGGCGGCGATCCTCGAACGGGTGGGGCAGTCGGCGGGCAAGCTGTACCTGGAGTTCGGGGGAAAGCTGACGTTCGACTTCCACGCCGCACGCGTGCTGCCCGGATACGACCCTAACGTGAAGATGCGCTTGCTCGAAGGGCTGAGGGACCAGATCGAGGTGGTGCTGTGTGTGTGCTCGGAGGACCTGGAGCGAGGGCGGATCCGCGGCGACTTCGGCATCACCTATGACCTGGCAACGCTGAAGGCGATGGACGATCTACGCGACTGGGGCATCACCGTCTCGGCCGTGGTGCTCACCCAGTACCGCGAGGGACCGACGTCCCGTCGGCTGATGGGGCAGCTCGAGGCCAAAGGGATCCGGGCCTACACCCACACCGCCATCCCCGACTACCCCAACGACGTGGACCTGATCGTGTCTGACAACGGGTATGGCCGTAATGCGTACGTGCAGACTGAGAAGCCCATCGTCGTTGTGACGGGCACTGGTCCTGGCAGCGGGAAGATGTCGACCTGCCTTTCGCAGCTCTACCATGATCACCAGCGCGGCACCGCGTCGGGGTATGCGAAGTTCGAGACTTTCCCCATCTGGAGCCTGCCGGTCGAGCATCCGGTGAACCTGGCCTACGAGGCCGCGACCGCTGATCTGGCCGACATCGTCATGATCGATCCGTTCACCTGGAGGCGTACGGCGTCAAGGCGGTCAACTACAACCGGGACATCGAGAACTTCCCCATCCTCAAAGCCATCATTGACCGCATTTCGGGCGGCAAGACAACCGCCACAACCTACCGGTCGCCGACGGACATGGGTGTGAACCGCGCGGGGTCGGGCATCGTGGATGACGCGGCCGTATCGGCAGCCTCGGTCCAGGAGGTGATCCGCCGGTACTTCCGGCACAACTGGGAGCGCCAGCGCGGGCTGTGCTCGGCGGACACGGTCCGTCGTGTCCAGAAGCTGATGGTCCGCCTGGGCGTGTCGGCAACAGACCGACCGGTGGTCGAGCCGGCCCGCGCGGCGGCCGCCGAGGCCGAGAAGAACCAGACGGGCAACGATGGCTTCTTCTGCGGGGCCGCGCTCGAGTTGCCGGGCGGCGCGATCGTCACGGGCACCAATTCCCCTCTCTTCCACTCCGCCTCGGCGGCACTCATTAGCGGCATCAAGGTTCTCGCGGGCCTGCCCCGGTACATCCACCTGCTGCCTGCCAGCATCATCGAGAGTGTCACGGCGCTGAAGGCAGGCTATCTGGGTTCAAACTCGCCCAGCCTCAATGTGCAGGAGGTGCTGATCGCGCTTGGCATCAGTGCGGCCAGCAACCCTGCCGCGAAGGCCGGCGTGGAGATGCTCCCGCAGCTCCGAGGCGCTCAGATGCACCTCACCCATGAGCCCGGGGCGGGCGACGAGACCGGCCTCCGCAAGCTGGGCGTGGACGTGACGACCGACGCGAACCCGACTTCGCGAGGCTACTTCCTGCGGTAAGGGCCCATCGGGGAGATCGCGGGGCTCTGCCGGGCACCCCGCGCGAGGGGCCAGCCCCTCGCAGCTCCCATCCGGCTGCCGCCCGAGCGCCAGACGCGGCCAGCTCGAGCCCGAGACGGTGCCGTCTGTCTACGGACCGTCGCCTCACTTCGCCGGCCAGGGCGCGTTGCCGAAGGACACAGGGCCCAGCTTCTCGATGTGGCAATCGCACGACGGCACCCGCGAGAGGTCGATGGGCTTGAACCCGAGCATGAGAGCCGGCGAGTCAGGCTTCAGCCGATAGTCGTCGGCGTCCGCGTCGACGAACAGCGGGTCGGCGATGACCGAGCCCTGGTCGAGCCCACTCTCCTGCCATGCCTTCAGCGTCGCCTGCCAGCCCTCGCCACCCTCGGGACACCAATAGAGGTTCGAGCCCATGCGGATCACCTCGGGCGTGAGGTGCCCCGCGGCGAAGAGCTGGGCCTGGGGGTTGCTAAGGCAGAAGAGGTTCCGCTCGAGTGTGCAGCCCGTCTGGTTGCCGGCGAAGTTGGAGATGTGCCCATTGGCGACCTGTCCGCCGACGAAGATGTTGTTGGTGACGTGGTTGTCCTTCCCGCCCTGGAACATGATCCCGCCATACTGGGCGCGGAAGCACACATTCCTCTCCACCGTGTAGCCGCCGGCGAAACTGTCGAGGTAGATGCTCCACGAGAGGAAACAAGGCGTCCCTTCGGTGCTGGAGTAGCCGATGGTGTCACCCACGATGTTGCCGATGATCCGCGTGCCGCTGCGGTCTTCCTTGTCCTGTTGCGTCACCTCGATGGCCCCGGTGTCGTAGGTCTCGAGGCTGGTGTTGAGCACGCGGTTGTGCTCGATGAGGTTGTCATGCCCGGCCATCTTCATGGTGATGCCGTAGCGGGTCATATCGTGGATGACGTTGGCGCGCACGCGGCAGGCGCTGGCGCCGTTCTGCAGCGTGACGCCGCTGTTGTGCTTGTAGACCTGCCCGCAGTGGTGGATGTGGTTGCGGGACACGGTGACATCGCTGGCACCGTTGATGTTGATGCCGCCCTCGGCGCTGTCGCTGACGTCGTTCCTCACGACCTCGTGCCCGTGTCCGCCCTCGACACAGACGGCATCCTTGCCGATGTTGGCGAAGGTGCAGCCGGTGACCCCGCACCGCGTGGAGTCCTTCAGGTAGATGATGCCATTGGTGCCCATGCCGTAGGCCTCACAGCCGTCGCCGAAGTCCCAGTCGCCCCCGCGGAAGGTGAGCCCCTCGAACGAGATGCCCGTGACGCCCTCGGCCTCGACGATGCGGCCGATCGTGGGAGCCATGACCTCCGACTCCCGCGTGAACCCGGCTGGCGGCTGGAGGTAGAGCACGCCGGCCTCGCGGTCGAGGTACCACTCGCCGGGCGCGTCGAGCGCATCGCGCACGTTCTCGACAAAGTAGCGGTCACCCTGATACAGGTCCGAGGTGCACTCGGGCCCCTTCAGGTAGATGCAACGGGCATCGGCATCGATCCGGTCGATCCAGCAGATCTCCTTGAACGCCCGGCAGTTGCCGGTCTGGAAGATGTGCACCTCGGCCTCGGGGGCCTGTGCCCACTCGGGTCTGATGTCGCCGGGGGCAAAGAAGAACCGGTCCTTGGCCGTGGCCCCCGACCCGGCGACCTGCAGTTGCGGGCCGTGGTAGGCCGTGAAGTTCTCGGCCTGGATGGTCAGCACATGCTTCCCGGCGGCGGCTGGCGGCAGGTTGGTGCCCGCGGGCACCCAGGCCGGATCGTCGCACAGCGCATAGGCCTCGAGATCGAGACCGCCGCCCTTGAGGTTCTCCCAGCGGAGCGTGTGTTCTCCGGCCGTGAGAGTGAGCGTGGCGCACCGGCCCCAGCGGGAGGCCGCCCAACCGCCAGTGTCGGGCAGGTCGTTGAGCAGAACCGGCTCGCCGCCGTCGATCCTGATGGCGGTGCGGCCGTCCATCGTCGCATTGCCGAAGGGCTCGTTGAGCGCGCCGTAGTAGACCCAGAAGGTGTACTCGCCGGCCGCCGGTACGTTGATTGTGTAGTCCATCCAGTCGCCCACGTTGTGGATACAGCCCACTGCGACGCCGAAGCCGCTGGGATCCTTCGCGGCGTAGGCGAAGCCCTTGCGGTAGGGATCGCTCGGGTCGAAGTTCGGGTGCCGGGCGCGGGTCATGCGCTTGCCGTCGACGAACAGCGACCGAAAACTCCACCGGCCGGCTTTGACATCAGGCAGTTCGACGGACCAGACGCCATCCGCGCCGGGCTTCAGGCCGGAGATGAGCCGCCCGCCAATGATCTGTGGCTTCTCGTCGCGGTAGGCGGCGAAGGTGAGGCCGCTGTCTTCCGCGGCGAGCGCCAGCGTCTCTTCGAGGCAGTACTGGCCCGCCCGGATGAAGACCACCGCATCCCCAGCCGCTCGGCCCGCGGCCCGGGCGGCACGGACGGCGTCCCGGGCACCCGCGGGTGTGGCGAACGGGCCATCGGTCCTGGCCCCATTCGGCGCGGGCAGCGTGCCAGACCAGGCATCGTTGCCGCCGGGAGAGACGTAGTAGGTGGAAGCCGCGGTGGCAGCGAGGGGGGCGAGGGCGAGCGCGATGCACACGGCCACGAGTGCGCTGGGCATGGTGGTCACCTCAGTGTGGGGGTTCCCGTGGGGGTGGGGGGGCACCTGCGGGGGCTGAGCGCGCCACCGCCACAGGCGGGAGCGGACGTAGTACCGCCCACGGGATGGGCTGCCCGCCCGCAAGGTCCCCGGACACCCGATGGCGTAACTGTTGCTCTCTCGGCTCATGCGGTGTGCCGGGTAGAAGGAGACCGCCCATGCTCGGGATGTACATCCACATGCACTGGGGCTATAGCCACCCCTATGCGGCGCGCACATGGAGCGAAGAAGACTGGCGCAGCTACCTCACGGGCTTGCGCTCGATCGGGTACGACTTCGTGCAGATCTGGCCCATGCTCGACAGCATGCCGCCGGAGCCCACCGCCAGCGATGTGGCATTCCTCGAGAAGCTTGGACGGGTCATCCGCATGGCCCAAGGCGAGATGGGCATGCGGGTCACGATCGTCTCGTGCCCCAACACGATCGGGAACGCGCGGTCGAACGCCTACGGCTTCGAGGGCCGGCCGTACTTCGAGTGCGAATGGCGCATCAACCCGGCGGATCCCGCGGCGGTCGAGACCTTCCTCGCCGGCCGCCGGAAGCAGTTCGCGCCCATCCGCCACGCCGATGGCGTGGTCATCATCGACAGCGATCCCGGTGGCTACATCGGGTCGACGAACGAGGAGTTCGTGGACCTGATGGCTGGCCAGATCGGCGTCATGCGCGAGCTGAACCCCGCGTCGGAGCTGGTGTACTGGATGCACTTCGGGTGGGAGAACTACAACCGGTTCTGGGAGACCACATCGAAGTGGCAGCCAGGCGACCCGCCTTTCGACTTCACCCC